>JAJWJX010000046.1:0-32034 GCA_021623045.1 Segatella copri
GGGCTCGTTAGGGACTTGCACCCATTAGAATAAGCTCATGCCGAGCATACAAAAACAAAGGGTTGATTCTCGCTGAGAACCAACCCTTTTTATATTAAGCTTTTCTTTCAATCACAAAATCCAGGTAAGCCTTCAAGGCATTGTAAATATCCTTATCCTCCACATAAGTATCGAGGAAATTCATGGCTTCGGCATGGAAATCCCACATGCGCTTATCCGCATATTCAATACCTCCGTTTTCCTTTGTAAATGCCACTAACTGAGCTATTTCATCAGCCGTCACAGTATGAGCCTTTACCTTTCTGGCAAGCTTCATCATCTCCTCATCACCAGTAGACTTCAAAGCATATATTACAGGCAAAGTAAGTTTTCCTTCAACCATATCATTACCAGTAGGTTTACCTATCTCCTTGGAATCATAATAATCAAAGATATCATCACGGATCTGGAAGATGATACCCAAGTTCTGTCCGAAACGCTTCGCCTCTTCAATCTGCAGTTCTGAAGCATTGGCAGACATCGCTCCGATACCGGCACAAGCTTCAAAGAGAGCAGCCGTTTTCTGCTTAATCACCTGATAATAAATATCTTCCGATATCTCTTCATTACTGATACTGTTGAGCTGAAGAATCTCACCATTAGACAGGATACGTCCCAACTCAGCAAGATAACGCACGATTTCCTCTGAATGAGAATAAGACACATGAAGCAAGGCGGTAGAAAGAATGAAATCGCCCACAAGCACAGCCACCTTATTATTATAAGTAGCATTCACGCTAGCCTGGCCGCGGCGCTCCCCACTCTCATCAACCACATCATCATGTACCAAAGAAGCGGTATGAAGAAGTTCAAGTCCTACCGCAGAATGCTGGGTAACACTGGAAACCTTTCCAAAATTACGTGCCATCAACAAGATGAGTATAGGGCGCATACGTTTTCCAGCGCGCTGACGGATGTGGTCGAGCACCTGGGAAAGGAGGCCATCGCTATGCATGAGAGACTTGTTGAACAAATCTATAAAATCTGCTAATTCTGCCTCTATAGGCAGCTTGATAAGTGATAAATAGTCCATTATATGTGAGTAAATCTACTTAATTTCTGAAATTTGTTACAAAATTAATCAATTCTTCTTGAAATATCGCATTTTTTTAGTAATTTTACACCACAAAAATGAATATTATGGATAAATTGTTCCTTTTAGACGCGTATGCGCTCATTTATAGGTCGTATTACGCCTTTATGAAAGCCCCTCGAATCAATTCGAAGGGACTCAATACTTCGTGTGTAATGGGGTTCTGCAATACCCTCAACGAGATACTTACCAAGGAGAAACCTACCCATATTGCGGTGGCTTTCGACCATGGCAAGACCTTCCGTCATGAGGCTTTCCCTGCATATAAAGCTCAACGAGAAGAGACACCGGAAGACATCAAACTCTCTGTGCCTATCATCAAAAATATCCTGGAGGCATATCATATCCCTATCCTTCAGGTAGATGGTTTCGAGGCGGATGATATCATTGGAACAGTTGCCTTGAAGGCAGGTGAAAAGGGGATGGAAACCTACATGCTCACACCCGATAAGGATTACGCACAACTGGTTCGTAACAATGTTTTCATGTTCCGTCCTCGTCATGGCGGTGGATACGAAAAGTTGGGCGTACAGGAAATTGAAGAGAAATACAGCATCACTTCCCCACTCCAGGTTATCGACCTACTTGCCCTGATGGGCGACTCGGCTGATAACTTCCCTGGTTGTCCGGGCGTGGGAGAAAAAACTGCCATCAAACTCATCAACGAGTTCGGTAGCGTTGAAGGCCTCATCGAAAACTCTTCCCAAGTAAAAGGCAAGCTCCGCGAAAAAGTGGAGGGTGCTGTAGAAGATATAAGGATGTCAAAGTTCCTGGCAACTATCCGAACCGATGTTCCGGTAGAGATCAAGATGGAAGATTTGAAACGGGTAGAACCAGACAATTCAAAATTGGATGAAATCTTCACAGAGTTGGAGTTTAAGTCGTTTGCCAACCGAGTTCTTAACAAACCCAAAAAGGTGCAAACAAAGCCTACAGGAGAGCTCGATTTATTTGGCGCACAGCCTGCCGATGGTAAGGAAGAGTCAAAAAACGCGAGTTTTGAGACCATTAAAACGGTCTCTCACTCATACAAACTCATTGATACAGAAGAAGATGCAAAGAAACTTTGTGACTATTTATTGACATTCAATATTCTCAGTCTAGACACAGAGACCACATCTACCGCTGCCATTGATGCAGAATTGGTGGGTTTGAGCTTTGCCGTGAAGGAAAAAGAGGCTTTCTACGTAGCAATTCCGGCAAATCGTGAAGAAGCCTTAAAAATCATAAACATCTTCAAACCTCTCTACGAGAACCCGGAAATCCTGAAAGTGGGGCAGAACATCAAATACGATTACGAGGTGTTGATGAACTACGGCATAGAGATTCAGGGCAAGATGTTCGATACGATGCTCGCCCACTATCTCATCCAGCCAGAACTCTACCACAACATGGATTACCTGGCAGAAGTGTTCCTCAATTATCAGACCATCCACATAGAAGAACTGATTGGCCCGAAGGGAAAGAACCAGAAGTCGATGCGCGATCTTGCCCCATCAGACATTTACGAATATGCTGCCGAGGATGCCGACATCACATTGAGATTGAAAAATGTGCTCGAACCGAAACTCAAAGAGATAGATTGTGAAGATCTGTTCTGGAATGTAGAAATGCCACTGGTTCCGGTTCTTGCCCACATGGAGATGACAGGAGTGTGCATCGATACCGATACCCTGAAGGAAACATCCGAGAAACTCACCAACCGACTCAACGAGATAGAACATCATATCTACGAGTTGGCAGGCGAATCCTTCAACATCGCTTCCCCACGCCAGGTTGGAGAAATTCTCTTCGGAAAGATGAAGATTGTAGAGAAGCCTAAGAAGACAAAGACGGGTCAGTACGTAACAAGCGAAGAAGTTCTTCAGCAGCTGCGCAGCAAGAGTCCAATCATCGATGAGATACTGAACTACAGAGGTTTAAAGAAACTTTTGGGTACCTACATAGATGCCCTTCCAAAACTTATCAATCCTCGCACCGGACACATTCACGCCTCTTTCAACCAGGCCATCACAGCCACAGGACGTCTTTCTTCAAGTGATCCAAACCTGCAGAATATTCCTGTACGCGATGACGATGGCAAGGAGATACGCAGATGCTTCATCCCAGAACCAGGCTGCCTGTTCTTCTCTGCCGACTATTCACAGATAGAACTTCGCATCATGGCACACCTGAGCCAGGATCCAAACATGGTAGAAGCATTCCGTGAAGGCTCTGATATTCATGCAGCTACAGCTGCCAAGATTTGGCACGAAGACATCAAAGAAGTAACAGATGCACAGCGCAAGAAGGCAAAAACTGCCAACTTCGGCATCATCTACGGCATCACGACCTTCGGTCTTGCCCAACGCATGAACATCGAAAACCGGGAGGCAAAGCAGATCATAGAAGACTACTTCCGCACCTTCCCTGGCGTTCAGGCTTACATGGAGAAGGCAAAGGAAATGGCAAGAGAGAAAGGCTATGCCGAAACCCTCTTCCACCGCCGTCGCTACCTGCCAGACATCAACAGCAAGAATGGTACTGTAAGAGGATTTGCCGAGCGCAATGCCATCAATGCCCCTATCCAGGGCTCTGAGGCAGACATCATCAAAGTGGCTATGATCCGCATCTTCTACCGATTCAGAGCAGAAGGCATCAGGAGCAAGATGATTATCCAGGTGCATGACGAACTCAATTTCTCCGTATATCCGGAAGAGAAGGAAAAGGTAGAGAAGATTGTGGTAGAAGAGATGCAGAACGCCTACCAACTCAGTGTGCCTCTGGTTGCTGATGCCGGATGGGGAAACAACTGGCTAGAAGCACATTAGAAAAAACAGAAAGCGGCCGCAGAAACCGCAAGGCAACTTAAATACAAAGAAGCTCGCAAGATACCAAACAATCATCTTGCGAGCTTTTCTTTTTCGAGATGTTTCACATGAAACAGTCAAATCTTCTATCAAAACACTACTAAAAAGACAAATAACTCCTTTATTCACAAGTACATCTAGAAATCTTTGTTTATTTAGATTAAAAAGGATAATAAAATTATAATATTTTCAAATTTATTTGGTTCTTACAGAAATAAAGTGTATATTTGCATTGTAAATCAGAAAGATATGCAAACGCACCTGACTGATTAAAAGTGAATAGATAACAGTAATCAATCAAATTAAGAAAGAAAGGAACATTATGAAGAAATATGTTTGCGACGTGTGTGGTTGGATTTATGATCCAGAAGTAGGTGATCCAGAGGGCGGCATCGCTCCAGGTACAGCATTCGAAGACATCCCAGATGATTGGGTTTGCCCTCTTTGCGGAGTAGGCAAGGAAGATTTCAGCCCTGTAGAGGAATAAGGCTCTTTTGGAGGAATCACCCGAAGGAAATCCTCACAAAGGAATCATCTGAATGAAATGCCTGATATTCAGGCAACACATTCATAAAATAATAGGAGGAACCATTATGACAAAAGTTAGAGAAATCTACCGCTGCCAGATTTGTGGCAATGTAGTAGAAGTTGTAAACCCAGGAGCCGTGCTCAGTTGCTGTGGCGAGCCGATGAAGCTGATGAAGGAAAACACCAGTGATGGCGCCAAAGAGAAGCACGTGCCTGTGATAGAACCTATTGAGGGCGGCTATCGCGTAACAGTAGGAAGTGTGGAGCATCCGATGCTTCCAGAGCATTACATCCAATGGATAGAATTGCTCACCCCTACCGATGTGCTTCGTCACGAGTTGAAGCCAGGCGAAAAGCCTGAAGCTATCTTCCTGACCAACGCAGAAGCCAAGGATGTTACGGCTCGAGAATACTGCAACCTTCACGGGTTGTGGAAAGGAGTAATCGAAGGATAAATACCATCATACCAACAAAAGGTCTCATGTTGTCTTCCCAATGTAGGGAATATGACGTGAGACCTTTTTAACTTTATTTACATCTCGTTTCTTACCACATTCGCCAGGAAATATCTATCTTTGCCGACAAAACGCTATAGATGATGAGAAGAATATGGAATAATCTTACATCAATACTCTTGCTGCCAGCATTATTCACCTGCATCTGTCTGATTTCCTGTTCACAAGATACAACAACAGAAAACCAGCGCTCCGCCTACTATTGGAGTACAACATGGCAGATGGACAGCAGCAAGATGAACTTCATCCAGAAACACCATATCAAACGACTCTACGTTAGATTCTTTGATGTGGTAAGGGATGCGGATGGAGAAATCATGCCCAATGCTACCCTGCAATTTGATACAACCGATGAGAATATGACAACTGAAGAAAAGGAGAAAGAATTTCTGATGCCGAAAGGAATGGAGATTATCCCCGTTGTCTATATCGTGAACGACTGTTTTAAAGCAAAAACCAAGACGAATCCTATCAGCAGCGACAAGTCGGACAGGAAATCTTCAGATGAAACACCCCGGCAACTCGCAGATAAGATTCTGAACCGCATCCTTCAGATGAACGAAGCCAATGACATCGAGAACGTAAAAGAGATTCAGATAGACTGCGACTGGACAGCATCAACGCAAGAAGCCTATTTTGAATTCCTCCATTATTTAAAGGAGAAAGCCAAAGCCAAGAAGATAAAGTTGTCTGCCACCATACGGTTACACCAGCTCTCGATGACTCCACCCCCTGTGGATAGAGGCATCCTGATGATGTATAATACAGGCGATGTAAAACAGCTAAGCTGCCAAAAGCCGATACTCGACATGAAGGATGTAGTTCCTTACATCCAGCATCTGGGCAGTTATCCGTTGCCGCTCTCTGCCGCCTATCCGCTCTTCAGTTGGCGCATCCTCTTCAGAGAAGGAAAGTTCGTAGGCATCATGCATGCAGATGATGACTTCCCTGTTTTGCCAGGCGATAGCATCGTGGTAAGAAAGCCCGAAATGAGCGACATCATGGAAGCCGTCAGAAGCATCAATCACCAGAATGACGACATCAACAACGAGGTTATTCTCTTCGACCTCAATACAGATAATATCAAACGATTTAAATCAGAAGATTATGAAAAGATTTTTAGTCATAGGAGTGATGGCAGCAGCATTTAACACCCACGCCAACGCCTGCGTTGCCGAATACTCTGATCACAACTATTATATGTTCAGCGTATTCAATCGCGACCAGACTTCGCCGGCGTATCTCTACGACATCGCCAGCTACTGGCAGAAGTATGCCGGCAATACATCCTCCATCAACTTATCTTTCTACAGATGGAACAAGGAGGATATTCAGAAAGTAGCCCAAAGCAAGAAGGATGCAGGAATGCTTTCTTACTTAAGAAATCTGAATGCCTACCTGGATGCCTGCGAGAAGTTGAATCCCAATGCCTGGAACTACGCCTCGAAGCAAGAACGGCTACAGATTCAGCAATCGCTGACCCGGCTCAACAATACCTCCAAAATTTATAAAGGCACCCAACTCAAGAGCCAATACGCCTTGCTCCGCATGCGTACCAACATGATGAAGGGATTCCACCAGCAGAACATCACCTATTGGAATGCCATTGCCTCCCGACTTCCGAAATCACCATGGCGAGAGGCGATGCGCAACATTTATGCCCGGGCCTTGTGGAAAACAGGGAAACATCACCAGGCACTCGAAATCTATGCCGAGCAGGGAGATATGGCAAGCATCAGAGTGCTAGCCCGAAACTATCGCAATCTTGCAGGCATCCAGAGCATTTATCTCAAGAATCCGAACTCGGCAATGCTCACCTATCTGGTGCAGGATTTCGTAAACAACTGTCAGCAGACGATAGACAGCCGCTCCAAAGAACAGATAGATAAAGAGTGGATTGAGCAAATAGGCGCCAAGGTTATCTATCAGAAAGAAGCCCTCAACTTCATCACCTTTGCCAATAAGGTCATCGCCGAAGGCAAGACGCAGAGTCCTTGCCTATGGCGCTCTGCCACCGCCATGCTCCATTATTTCTATGGATATCAGCAGGAAGCATGGAAGGAGATTAATGAAGCTATCGCCCTGGATGGAACACAGCGAATGAAGAATAATGCAAGAGCCATCCGCCTCCTGGTTTCTACCCGAAACACACAGGTGGATAGCGATTACCCACAATATCTGGTCGGTGAATTCAAATGGCTCAACGAGATGGCAAAGGGAGAAAGCCAAAAAGCGAAGGGAGAATACCCGAAAAAGGATGATTTCACCAATCCCGACATTCACTATGTAGAGGTGAAGGAACGTGTGGCTTACCGCGCCCTGTACAATCGTTTCAAGACAATGGCAGACAAGGCAAAAAAGGAAGACCGGCAGGAAGCTGGCAGGAATTACGAAAGCATGGCCACTGCGATGTATGGCATGATGGATGCCTACATGCGAACCTTCTACAAGGATCAACAGGATGAAGAATACATCAGCCGTTATCTTTATTCATCAGAATACGCCATTCGTCTCGACTCACTCTCTGCGCAGCAGCTGGCAGATTACTATCGCTTCATCACATCTTCTCATCAGGATACCTTCGAGCAATACGTATGCCAGTCGCTCTATCGCAGTGCCGATTTCTTCAAGGATATGATAGGCACCAAGTATCTTGCCGAAGGCAATTTTGGTGAAGCTGCCCGCTGGCAGAAGGATGTATCCCTGAAGTTCATCAACAACCAGGCCATCAGTTTCTACGCCGAAAAGCGAAGCTACTCCGTACCTTACTGGTTCAACCACCAGAAGGTGAATGATTCCGACATGTGGAGCATTCAGGGCAGTTATGCCCACCTAAAGGAGAACCCGAAGTGGAAATTCTGCCAGGAAATGAACCAGCTTATCAGCCAATACAATGTAGCTCGTGAAGGTGAATCCAGAGAGAAACTTGCCTACGAACTTGCCACTCGTTACTATCAGGCATCCTGCTATGGCGACTGCTGGTATCTTACCCATTATGGCAAGAGTGTAGCCGATAGTGCCCGCACAGGCGAAGCCGATTTCGCAGCTATCGCTCAAGACTATCTCAAGATAAGCAAGCAAAGCAGCAATCTCACGCTTCGCTATCATTCGCTCTATGCCCTCTCATCCATTGGTATTGACCCATGGTTTAAGATTACCTATGATGCCAACTGGAAAGAGCAGAAGCTTATACAGCCACAATCCGCTCAATATCAGGCGATGATGGAATGGAGCAAGTTCAGCCGCCAGCATCCGGAAATCGTAGATCAATACACCACCCGATGCGATATATTAAAGCAATTCGAAAAGAATCTCTAAAAAATGCTATCATAAAGGCATCCACGGGACTGTGGATGCCTTTTTTAGTTAATTTTCCACGATTTCTTCGTATCTTTCATTTATAATGTGTAACTTTGCACCGGAAATTTAAACGTTTAAAGATAAAATGGCATTAAAATGTGGTATTGTAGGCCTCCCAAACGTGGGTAAGTCTACACTGTTCAACTGTCTGTCTAGTGCGAAGGCACAGGCAGCTAACTTCCCTTTCTGTACTATCGAACCAAACTTGGGCGTCATCACCGTACCAGATGAGCGACTCAACAAGTTGGCAGAGATTGTTCACCCAGGACGCATCGTCCCAGCTACTTGCGAAATCGTAGATATCGCAGGTCTTGTAAAGGGTGCCAGCAAGGGCGAAGGTCTTGGTAATAAATTCTTGGGAAATATCCGTGAGTGCGATGCTATCATCCACGTAATCCGCTGCTTCGACGATGACAACATCGTGCGCGAGGGTGGCGCTAAGGTTGATCCTTTGGAGGATAAGAGCGTCATCGATACAGAGTTGCAGCTCAAGGACCTGGAAACTATCGAATCTCAGCTCACCAAGCAGAAGAAGACTGCTGCAGCAGGCAACAAGGATGCTAAGACGATGGTTACCGTTCTGGAGGCTTACAAGGCTGTTCTGGAGCAGGGAAAGAATGCTCGTGGCGTTACTTTCGAAACCAAGGAAGAGCAGAAGGTGGCTCACGACCTCTTCCTCCTCACTACCAAGCCTGTGCTCTACGTAGCCAATGTTGACGAGGCTTCTGCCAAGACCGGCAACGAGTATAGCAAGAAGGTAGAGGAAATCGCCAAGGAAGAAGGTGCTGAGTGCATGGTCATCGCTGCCAAGACAGAGGAAGACATCGCATCGCTCGAAACCTACGAGGACAAACTGATGTTCCTCGAAGAACTCGGACTGGAAGAGAGCGGCGTAAACCGACTCATCAAGAAGGCATACGCCCTGCTGAACCTCGAAACATTCATCACCGCAGGTGAGATGGAGGTAAAGGCATGGACCTATCACAAGGGCTGGAAGGCTCCTCAGTGTGCCGGCGTCATCCACACCGACTTCGAGAAGGGATTCATCCGTGCAGAGGTTATCAAGTATGATGACTATATCAAGTATGGCTCTGAGGCAGCTGTACGTGAGGCTGGTAAGCTCGGCATCGAGGGCAAGGAGTACGTCGTACAGGATGGTGACATCATGCACTTCCGGTTCAATGTATAATCCTATTCTTCTACGGTTATGATAGCAAATCTGCTTAACTATATCATATGGGACCCAGATCCTATTCTGGCTCATCTGGGTCCTATGACCATCCGCTACTACTCCACCTGCTGGATGATTGGTCTGCTGCTGGGCTATCTGCTCATGAGCAAGCTTTACAAGCAGCAGGGGCTCTCAGATGAGAAGTTCTCCCCACTGTTTCTCTACATTTTCTTAGGTGTACTGATAGGTGGCCGTTTGGGACATTGCATCTTCTATCAGCCGGAATATTTCCTCACCCAGTGGGATCACTTCATCGAGATGCTGATACCTGTTCATCACATGCCAGACGGCAGTTGGAAGTTTACGGGTTATGAGGGACTGGCGAGCCACGGAGGCGTATTCGGCATGTTCGTCGGCATCTGGCTCTATTGCCGCAACATGAAGGTGAGCGGCTGGGTAGTGCTCGATAATATGGGTATCTGCTCAGGCATTACAGCCACCTTTATCCGTTTGGGCAATCTGATGAATTCAGAGATTATCGGCAAGGTAACCGATGTGCCTTGGGCGTTTATCTTCGTTCGCGAAGACCAGTATCCACGCCATCCGGGTCAGCTCTACGAGGCTTTGGCATACTTCTGCTTCTTCCTCATCATCCTCTTCATCTATAAGAAGAGAGGACCTAAGAGCGTAGGCACCGGTTTCTATTTCGGTCTATGCCTTACCCTCATCTTCACCTTCCGTTTCTTCATCGAATATACGAAGGAGATCCAGGTGGCATTCGAGGCTGGTCTGCCTATGGATATGGGACAGATATTGAGCATTCCGCTCATCATTGCCGGTGTATGGAGCATCGCTTCCAGCACAAAGAGAGCGAAAGAAAAGAACTTAGAGGCAAAATAATATTTGACCGCTTATTTTTATCAAAAATCCCTCCTCGTGCAACAGCATCTGCTGCCACGGGGAGGGATTTATATTTTATCTCCCCAACAGAATCTTCTTGATGTCATTGAGTTTGTTCAATGCCTCTACCGGAGTAAGGTTGTTCACATCCAGTCCGAGTATTTCATCACGTATCTGCGTCAGTACAGGATCATCGAGCTGGAAGAAACTGAGCTGCACTCCGTCCTTTGGCTCATCGATATGCTGAACGTTCGGTTTACCGGCACCGCCTACCCCGGCATTGTCATCCTCCAACTGCTTGAGAATCACATTGGCTCGGTTCACGATGCTGCGAGGCATACCGGCAATCTCAGCCACATGGATACCGAAAGAGTGCTCACTGCCTCCCGGTTCCAGTTTACGCAGGAAGATTACCTTTCCGTCCACCTCTCTCACACTCACATTGAAGTTCTTGATGCGAGGGAAGTTCTTCTCCATCTCGTTGAGCTCATGATAGTGGGTAGCAAAGAGCGTACGTGCCTGCGCCTTCTTATGTTCGTGCAGATATTCCACGATAGCCCAGGCGATGGAAATACCATCGTAGGTAGAAGTACCTCTTCCCAGCTCATCAAAGAGCACCAGCGAGCGCGGAGAAACGTTGTTCAGGATATTCGCCGCCTCGGTCATCTCTACCATGAAGGTTGATTCGCCGAGCGATATGTTGTCGCTTGCACCTACACGGGTGAAGATTTTATCCACCAGTCCCACTCTGGCGCTCTCTGCAGGCACGAAACAGCCTACCTGTGCCAGCAGCACGATAAGGGCAGTCTGGCGCAGCAGAGCCGATTTACCAGCCATGTTAGGACCTGTAATCATCATGATCTGCTGTTTCTCGGTATCGAGCAGCACATCGTTAGGTACATAGCGTTCGCCCAGCGGCAGTTGGGTTTCAATCACCGGATGCCTGCCCTGCTTGATGTCGAGCACCTCAGAATCATCGATGATAGGGCGCACGTAGCGGTTCTCGTCAGATGTCTTGGCGAATGACAAAAGACAGTCCATACGGGCGATGAGGTTGGCATTGATCTGTATCTGCGGAATATACTCCTGCATGGCAGCTATCAGTTCGTTGAAGAGCTGTGCTTCCAATACCAGAATCTTCTCATCAGCACCGAGAATCTTTTCCTCATATTCCTTCAGTTCCTGGGTGATATATCGCTCTGCCTGAGCCAGCGTCTGCTTGCGTATCCACTCCTCAGGCACCTTGTCCTTAAAGGTATTTCTCACCTCCAGATAGTATCCGAAGACATTATTGTAACCTACCTTCAGACTCGAAATTCCTGTCTTTTCTATCTCCCTTTCCTGTATCTTGAGCAGATAATCCTTGCCGTGGCGGCTGATGGCACGAAGGTCGTCAAGTTCGGCATTGAATCCGTCGGCTATCACGTCACCCTTATTGACCAGCTGTGGCGGATCGGGCTGTATTTCCCTGGCTATGCGGTCTTTCAGGGTCTCGCATACGTTCAGCTGCTCGCCTACCCGCTTCAGAGCCTCGTTCGTAGCATGCTGACATGCCACCTTGATAGGCTTGATGGCTTCGAGTGCATTCTTCAGCTGAACCACTTCGCGAGGCGAAACTCTGCCCACGGCTACTTTGGAAATGATACGCTCCAGGTCGCTGATGCGATGCAGCTGGTCATCGAGAAGCTGTCGGAATTCCGGTTCCTTGAAGAAATATTCCACGATATCGAGGCGCTCGTTGATAGGTTTCACATCCTTCAACGGGAAGACCAGCCAGCGACGGAGCATACGTCCACCCATCGCCGTTACCGTACGGTCGATAACATTCAGGAGCGAAGAACCGTCTTCCTGCATAGGGGCAACCAGCTCCAGACTGCGGATGGTAAACCTATCCATACGCACGAACTTATCTTCTTCGATACGTGAAAGGGCGGTGATATGATTAATCTGTGTATGCTGGGTAATCTCGAGATACTGCATGATGGCACCACTGGCTATCACGCCGTTCTTGAGATGCTCTACACCGAAACCTTTCAGAGATTTTGTCTTGAAATGTCCCAGGAGTTTCTGCAGGGCTGTCTGTTCGGTGAAAACCCAGTCATCCAGTTCGAAGGTACAGTATTTGCTGCCGAAATATTTCTCGAAGTCGTTCTTTCGGGCGCGGTCGTAGAGCACCTCTTTCGGCATGAAGTTGCCCATCAGTTTTTCTACATAGTCGTAGGTTCCCTCGCCGGTAAGAAACTCTCCGGTCGAGATATCCAGAAAGCTCACACCGCAGGCGGTCTTGCCGAAGTGTACGGCTGCCAGGAAGTTGTTCTCCTTGTAGTTCAGTACGTTATCTCCCATCGCCACACCCGGCGTAACGAGTTCGGTAATACCTCGCTTCACCATCTTGTCCATCTGGCTCAGTCCCTTCTTACCTTTTATTTCGAGTCGTTTCTTCTTTGGGTCTTCCAGCTGGTCGCATACCGCTACGCGCTTTCCTGCCCTGATAAGTTTAGGCAGATAGGTATCCAGTGCATGATGAGGGAATCCTGCCATCTCGGTCGTGCCCGTAGAACCGCCATTGTTGCGTCGGGTCAGCGTAATACCGAGTATACGGGATGCCTCCACCGCATCTTCGCAGTAAGTTTCGTAGAAGTCACCGCAACGGAAGAGCAGCAGCGCTTCGGGATGTTTCGACTTCATCTCGAAAAACTGTCTCATCATCGGTGTAAGACCTTTATTATCGTTTGCCATTATCTTTCTTCTCCTTATATTATTTCTTTAAATTTACATAGTTTCTATCTACAATACTCCTCCTTAAACCACAGCCGGTATATCGGGTCAACAAAGCCGAATGTATCGTTTTGCTTTTCGATAATATCTTTGTTCTGGAGCGTTTTCCTGTTCTTGACAATCGTATTCGGATTACCAAGATTATAGATTTGTTTCACGGCTTGCGAAGAGAAATGCTGTTCGCCATTGGCTATAGCCTTAAGCATCTCTATCTGGGTGGAACTGAGATTCTCCGTATCATTCTGAAACATCGGGGTATTGATGTTGAGTACCTGTTTCAATCCCAGATGATATATATCTTCCGTCACTTCCGAAACCGTGAAACTCCAGATAAAATAGCACAACTGCTGGAGATACCAGGAATGGCACGCCACGGCATCACAGATCCGCTCTGCCATCTCTGCAGAGATTGACTTTCCTGTCTTCTCGAAAGATGACAGAATGAATGGAATCCAATGCTCCTTAGCTATCTTCTGCATGAAAATCACCTGTCCGAAGCGATAAAAAGGACTATTGGAATTGTTGAAGATATTGAGCATCATGTTTCGCTTGCTGCCGTAGAGGCAGTAAGAGGTAAGCTGCTGTTGCTGCCATACGGAGCGCATTTTTCCCTCCATATCCTTATACTCTGGAAGGTTAGCCAACTGCTGGAACTCGTCGATGCAGACGATAATTCGGATGCCCTTTTCCTTTGCCAGCAACTCGGGCAATTGGAGAATCGCCATCTTATCACGCTCTTGCGGCACGTACTTCAGGTCGAAAGCCATGAAGTCGGTCACCTGGTCGCTTACTACAACCTGCGGTATCACGCCTGTCAAGAATTTCTTTGCATCCTCTATCCACCGTTCCATTTTAGAGGAAGCACAAGCTATAACCTGACTGGCAAAAGTGCGATAAAATTCAGATTCAGAGCCGATGCAGAAGGCATCGATATAACAGATTCTTACGTTATTATCCTCACCAGCCAATTCGCTCATCGCCCTTTTCACCAGCGATGATTTACCCCATCGGCGTGGTGAAATCAGCATCACGTTGATATGGGAGGACAGTAATTGCTTCAGCAAAGCCCTGTCTTCCTGTCTGTCGATAAAATTCTCATTGGTGGCTAATATACCAAATTGAAATGGTGATAGATATTTTGCCATATTCCTAGTAATTTGGTACAAAGTTACGAAATATTACCCTAAGGTAAGTTACCCTAAGGTAATATTTAGAGTTTTTTAAGGGAGATTAGACTTAGCAAAACCTATTTTTATAAGATAAATAGATGCCCTCTATGCGAAAAAGGCATAGAGAGCATCTGCTATTTACTCAATATAGAGTTTATTTAATAATAGTCTTTACGACTTTCGTTTCTTTTCCATCAAAGATATGAACTATATGAATACCTTTAGCTGTTGGAGAGATTACTCTACCCATTAAATCGTAATGTTTGGTTATAATACAATCACCGTCCTGTACTTGCAAAATACTAGTGGTTGTACCAACAATATTTTGGAAGTTTTTCCAAACATTAGCTTTTTTATAAGCGTCGACACTTCCTTCTGGTACATAAAGAGTACATCTCTCAAAAACCTCATCATCAAAAGTAGGATAGGTATAGTCATCATATCTGTAATTTTCTTTGAGAATTGGAGGTTCAGTTCCCAAACAAGTTATTTGTGTCAACCGATAGCAATCGTTAAACAGACAAGGGATGCTAGTTACATCTTTGCCGATAGTGATTTTCTCTAAAGGTGCATCTTTGAAGGCAACACACAAAGAAGTTTCCAATGTTCGACCGAGATACAAATTCTTTAGTTCACTTCTAGAATTACCAAATAATAAATATCCATTTTCTGGCACTTTTAATGGTAAAGCAGAATCTTCTAAAACAAGTTCAGAAAGAGCGTTGTAGCTAAAAGCTTTGTCCCCAATTTCTTCTACAGAAGCTGGAATATTAACTTTGGTGATACTATTGCTTGAAAAAGCATATTTTCCTATGTATTTCAAGGATGATGGCAAAGATAATTCTGAAATCGAATTACCGGAAAAAGCACTATTTCCAATATATTCTAAGGATGAAGGCAGAGATAAGCCAACAATGTTTCGCTGCTCATAAAATGCATCATCTGCAATATATGTAATACCTTCAACTACCTTAAGGGTAGTATTCTCAGGCATATCATCCCCCTTGTATTTATAGAGTGTGCTACCCAAAACAAGTATACCATTTGGCTGGCAATCCAACCACTTGGTGCCTTCAAAAGCTCTTGAGCCAACACGGCTTATGCTACCAATGTTGATATTTTCAAGTTCTCTGCACCAATAAAAAGCATCGTCCCCTATAGAGATTGATTCCCCACTTTGTGCTCTTGTAGACTTTTTGGTGATACTTTTCAGTTTACTACAATCTTCAAAAGCAGACTTGCCAATAGAGTTGGTTTGTTGAGGCAGCTCGACTTCTTCCAAATTATAGCAACTACTAAAAGCATAATCTTCTATTGCTGTTACAGAATTAGGGATAGACACAGCTGTAAAGCCGAGACCACCAAAATGGAAACTAGGAATAACCTTGATACCTTCTGGTAGTTCCAGAAGAGTTGTGATAGCCTGACCATTTATAGTAAGCTTGCTGCCAAGAGATTTTGAGTATAATTTCAGATTACAATAATCTCTCATGCTCCCGCTATAATAAACATTTAAAGCACTTGGAAGTTTTCCTCTGATACTTTTAAGGCTACTTGCGATAGTTATACTTGGCACTTGCTTTACACCATAGAAGGCATCCTCTCCAATGCGTAAGTGCTCAACTCCCGTAGTAATGACAATGCTATTGATTGTACCTCTATAATAAGCAAAAGCCCTTGGCGATATAGAATCCATTTCTTCCGTAATACTTATGTCTTGCAATGGCATATTATTACGGAGATAAAACTCCTTGGCATAAGAAAGAGGATTTGTATCTTCTGGATAATAGCTTCCACCATCCTCTTTTGTTCCATCAAAATCGTCGAATGTAATTTTTACCCAATCATACAACTGTCCCTCAAAATGAACAGTCTTTAATTTACTATCATCAAGGAATGCTGCAGGACCAATATATTTAAGAGTTCCTGGCAAAACGACGCTTGTCAAAGCCTTGTTACACTCGAAAGCATGTTTCTCTATGCGCTCTATTCTATCTGGCAATTCTATATTTTGCAATTGGGCACAGTTTGCAAAGGCTGAAGCAGGGATAACCTTGATATTATCGCTTAATTTTATGGATGTGAGTCCTTTACAGTTCCAGAAGGCTCCTTTACCCAATGAGGTTACTGTATTAGGAATGGAAATAGAACGTAAACTTGTACACCCCCAAAAAGTATTTTCACCTATAGAAGTTAGGCCAGAAGCTAATACAATTCCATCAAGGGAAGAACACCCCGAAAAGGCTTCCCTTCCAATGGAATCAACATTTTCTAGAAAATCTATAGAAGCCAACGAAGAACAATTTTCAAATGCAGACTCACCAATAACCTTGATGCTTTTTGGTAAGTTTACCGTAGTCAAAGCAGAGCAATTATAGAACGTGCGATTGCTGATTTTTGTTATTTCACCATTGGCTTTAAAGCTTACTAACGCAGGACAGTTTTCAAACACTCCACTTAGAGAAGTTATGAATTTTCCTAACTCCAATGTTTCCAAAGCGTTGGAAGAAATAGGTTTGCTCAAACGACGGCCCAAGTACAGCGTTTTGAGACTTTCAGATCTGAGACATGACTCTCCAACATTTAAGTATTCTAAATCTTTCTCACTATCTTCTATTGTAACAGACTCCAAATTATCCATTCCATAAAATCCATTACCTAAAGAAGTTATGGTCGTTGGAATTGTAAGAGAGGTTATACTCCCACAACCATCCAAGGAAGGCAATTCTTTCATATTTGCAGGAAATGGGATACTAGTGAGAGATGGACAATGGTCGCATATCAGTTCTTCGACGGTGTTTGGAAGTTCGAGCGTTTTGAGTGATTTGCAATCATTAACATCTAACTTTTTTATAAGAGCATCTATTTTTATACTTGTAATGTCTGTATTCCTTGAAAAGGCATTATCTTCAATAGCTGCCACTTTATATGTATATGTCTTATCGTCCAAGCCATCATAATATTTTATCTCTAAAGGGATTGTTATATCGCCAGAATAGTCTCCAGAAACTACTTTTACCCCATCTGAACAGGTTTCATAGTAAATACCATCGACCTCAATTTGTGCTTGTGTACTAATTACGAAGCATATCGTTGATAATAAAGTTAGAATTAAATGTTTCATACGAATAAAAAATTGGCGTGCAACCGTTCGTGGCTTGTTAACTACTAGGTCGCCGCCAAGCTACCTCCACAACAACAAGCACAGAACGGCTCACGCCAAAACTGGCATGAACCTTTCGTCTGCTTGTCCTCGTTGTGTGAATATTGGCGGCATTCAGTAGTTGAGAACAAGAGCTTAAAGCTCAATATTTTAAGTATCTCAAAAGTCGAAACGGAAATGCACAGAGTTAATTAAAATAAGAGCATAATACCCTTAGTTATTCATTTATGGTTCGAGTCCCATATGACTCGATTCAATATGCATTTCTTTTCCTTTGTTTTCTGTTTCTTACTCCTTATTTTAGTTAATATTTGGACTTTGCACTTTATAGAGAGTGACACAAGCCCCTTATCATCTGCAAAATTAAACAAAATTTTCTATTTGCCCAAATTTTTGGTACAAAAATACATTAAAATGCCTCTCAATATTATCTCAACACATAAAAATAATAGGGTTAGCTAAACCTTTAGATATTTTTAAATGAATATATGCTGCATTACCATAATAAAGCCGTACTTTTGTACTCATGAAAAAGAAACAATTATACATAGGGGTTCTATCGGTTGCTTGCTGCGCGCTCGTAGCAATAGGCATCACCTTGCACCTGCTCTACCCCAAGAAACAGATACAGAACCTGGTGAAAACTCCACCGGTTCTCCGGCTCAAGCCACAGCCTGCAGATACGCTGAAGAAGAAACCTGTGAAGAAGATGGATTTCAATATCTCCGGAACTTTAAGAGATAAGAAGGGAAAGGGAGTGGCTGGCGTTATCGTGAGCGATGGATTCAACTGTGTGAAAACCGATGCACAGGGCAGATATAAGATGAAGCGAGACAGCCTGGCAAGATTCATATACTATTCTGTTCCAGCCGATTGCGAGGTTCCTACCCATTCTAAGACCGATCGCACGGCTTTCTTCTACCAAAAGGTATCCAAGGGGAAGAAAAACTATAACTTCACCCTCACCCGCCTGCCGGGCGGCAAGGAGATTCACTATAAGATGATTGTCATCGGCGACCCGCAGGTTACCAATGCCTACAGCCATTACTATACTTCTCCGGATGATAATCCCATCAAGAAGAGTGATGTAGAAAGATTCACCACACAGACGATGGCGGATATCAGACAGACCATCAGTTCGCTGCCTGCCGGAACACCGGTCTACGGACTCAGCATGGGCGATGATGTGCAGTATTATGGCGGTTACAACGCCAAACTGGAGCGACAGATACGCCAGGCATTGGGCTCTTCAGAGATGCGCCTCTTCTCCGTTATCGGCAATCACGACCAGGATGGCAAGGCACTCTACCGCAGGAAATGGGAGGAGAATTTCGGTCCTACCGATTTTTCCTTCAACCGTGGCGATGTGCATTATGTCTGCATCAACAACTGCTTCTTCCATCGCGGCATGTCCTATTATTCTCCTGGAGAATTACGTGAGCGCCAGGTGAAGTGGCTGAAGCAGGATCTCGCCCTCACGCCAAAGGATATGAAGGTGGTACTCTGTTATCATATTCCGTTCACCTTCGGTAATGCGCCTTTCAGCAAGGCGAAGCCGCTGACCAATGCCCATGAGGAGGGACACTATTCTTCTTCCCGTCTCTCGCTACTGCTTTCTTTGCTGAAACAGTTTAAGGGCGGTTACGAACTCTTCTGCGGCCATACTCATTTTGCCTGCAACCACGAGATCAATTATCAGGGCGAAGATGTAATGGAGCATTGTCATGCTGCCGCCTGTGGCAATATATGGCAGTCGAATATCAATATCTGCGGAACTCCAAATGGATATTATGTATACAGTTTTGTGGGTACCAGCATCAGCAACTGCTATTACAAAGGAACTTTTTGGGATAAGAGCAAGCAGATGACCCTGTTCCGTGCGCAGACCGATTTCAACGGCGAGAAATACGCCAGGGACTGGCAGTTGGCAAACAACAGGAATATCCTGGTAGCCAATGTCTTCAATGCTACCAGTCATTGGCGTGTTGTAGCAGTAGAGGATGGTAAGGAGTATCTGATGGGCCGCCTCAGCGGAAAGGGTCAGGATGCCTTTGCCGCCGGCTATCATCATAAATACAGCGAGAGTGTATCCTACCGGTTCGTGAGCAAGGGCAACGGTTATCTCATCATGAACCACCTATATTATTATACTCCAAGGAATCCGAATGCCAGAATCATCATCAAAGCATCCGATCCTTACGGAAATACCTATACGGCATCGAGCGACGAGGTAACGACAGAGCCTTTCGCCAACTTTGCCCATTATTACGAAAAAGAGTATAAGGAATATAAGAATAAGAAAGACAAGATGTTGCGCGATTCCGTGTTGAACAGACAGAAAGATTCACTTGCTGCAAAGAAGAAAGGTAATTAAGGCACGAAATGTTGTAATTTAGGCACGGGGATCCAGGATTTATAAATTAGGCACGGATTACACGGATTACACAGATTTATGGCGCTAACGCCAATAAGCCATATTTATACTATGGTAGAAAATCCGTGTAATCCGTGTATTCCGTGCCTAAAAATTTATTTGTTCAATTTCCAGGTAACACCATCTTTGGTGTCCTTTACCTCGAAGCCGGCTTCAGCCAGGGCATCACGAATCTGGTCGCTGGTAGCCCAATCCTTATCAGCCTTAGCCTTGGCACGCAGGTTGAGAACCATATCCACTACCTTGCCATAAGCCTCTTCGCGGGCATCATTGTTGGCTCCCTTCTCACTCTTCAGACCGAGCAGGTCGAAGGTGAAGAGATGCATGGTGTCTGAAAGCTCCTTCAAGTCTTCAGCAGAGATGTTTGCCTTGTGGTCGAGAGCTGTATTGATTACGTGGCAAGCCTCAAAGAGATAGCTGATAACGAGCTGAGTCTGGAAGTCATCGTTCATCGCATCGTAGCAGCGCTGGCGAAGCTCGCTTACGAACTTCTTCACCTGCTCATCGCTCTGCTTAGCCACAGGCACACGCTCCAGGTCGTTCAAACCGTTCATCAGGCGCTCCAATCCCTTCTGGCTAGCCTTCAATGCATCGTTAGAGAAATCTACGGTGCTGCGGTAGTGGGCAGAGAGGATGAAGAAACGGATGGTCATTGGCGAATAAGCCTGCTCCAGACTGTCGTGATTACCTGTGAAGAACTGCTCCAAAGTGATGAAGTTGCCAAGACTCTTACCCATCTTCTGACCGTTGATGGTAATCATATTGTTGTGCATCCAGTAGTGAACCATCTGGTCGCCCTGAGAAGCCACAGCCTGTGCAATCTCGCACTCGTGATGAGGGAAAATCAAATCCATACCACCACCATGAATATCGAAGTGGCTGCCCAAGTACTTGCGTCCCATGGCAGTACACTCGCAGTGCCATCCTGGGAAACCATCGCTCCAAGGACTAGGCCAGCGCATGATATGCTCAGGTGAAGCCTTCTTCCAGAGGGCGAAGTCAGCCTGGTTTTTCTTCTCGCCGATACCAGCCAGCTCGCGGCTCTCGTTGATTACGTTCTCCAGGTTACGGCCAGAGAGAATACCGTACTTATGATCCTTGTTATATTTCTCGATATCGAAGTAGATAGAGCCGTTGCTCTCGTAGGCATAGCCATTGTCGAGGATTTCCTGAACCAGTTTCTCCTGTTCGATGATATGGCCTGTGGCATGAGGCTCAATGCTAGGAGGGAGTACGTTCAGCGCCTCCATGGCATCGTGGTAGCGGTTGGTGTAGTACTGCGCAATTTCCATTGGCTCCAACTGCTCCAGGCGAGCCTTCTTCTCAATCTTGTCATCGCCTTCATCTGCATCGTGCTCCAGGTGGCCCACGTCGGTAATGTTTCTAACGTAGCGAACCTTATAGCCCAGGTGCTTGAGATAGCGGAAGAGTATATCGAATGTGATGGCTGGTCGTGCATGACCGAGATGCGGATCGCCATACACGGTAGGGCCACAAACATACATGCCCACGTTAGGAGCGTGGAGCGGAGTGAATCTCTCTTTCGTACGAGTGAGAGTGTTGTAAATCAGTAATTTCTGTTCCATCTTGTATGAACCTTTCTTTTATATTATTTATATTTTGAGTGCAAAGTTAACTCATTTTTCTGATATATCCGACAAATCATTCGCAAAATGTTATTAAATTCCTCGAAAATATCAATGGAACAGATCTTCCATGGTCAATTCTCTCTGTATGATGCTGCTATACTGATTTTTTGCCAAACCATAAGTGGTAATCATCACTTGCTGGCAACTCTTGCGAGTCTTTGTCTCCTGTTCAAAGATCCATTGGCGATTTTGTAGCGTTTCAGCATATTGCTTATCTATCGTATAAGGCCGGGTAGAGAACTTGATTTCGCAGAGGTTTACGATATGGTCAGCTCTATCGAGCAGCAGGTCTATCTGAGCTTTTTGCTCCTTGCCCTTACTGAACCATCCCGAAGTAGATACTGCCATGCCACTGATTCCCATCGCCATCTTGATTTGCTCCACATGAGCCAGGCAAACCTGCTCAAAGGCATAACCTGCCCATGAGTTTATCTTTGGTGTGCCCAGATGATGCTGCCAAAACTGCTTGTCGTTGTTCTTGCCATCCTGCAGGAAATGAAAATAGAATAAAGTGTATGCATCAGTAAGTTGATACATCTCGTCGCGCTTCTTCTGTCCGAACGAGGTATAGCGGCGAATGAAGTCGCTTTGTTCCAGTTCATCCAATACTCTAGTCGCACTCCCCGCATTTGGCAAGCCTGTGGCTTCCAGTATCTCATTGCGAGTCAATCCCTTGTTCTTTGCAGCCATGGCTTTTACTATCAGTAAGTGGTTGTCTGCATTGCGGAACATGGCTTGATACAGGTTCTCGTATTCTCGATGGAGTTGGCCATCGGGATGAAACAACAACTCATCGATGTTCTGCGCCAAACTCTTGGTTGATACCAGCATGCTGAGATAATAAGGCACTCCTCCAAACACCATGTAGCTCATTACTTGGTCGTAATGATTCATGGCAATCTTGCGACTCTCATAAAACTCCTCGCACTCTCGGAGGGTAAAAGGATGCAAATGAATGCGTCGATTCACTCGACCATATAATCCACCATGATTGTTGAAAACCTTGTTGATAATCCACGAAGTGGCTGAGCTACAGCAAACTAGTAAAATATCCGTTCTTGCCGAAGCCCAACTGTTCCAAAACCATTCCAAGGCGGTAAGAAACGAGCCGTCCATCCCATTCATCCATGATAATTCATCAAGGAACACCACTTTCTTCTGCTCCTTGGATGCTTCCAGTATCTTGATGAGCGCATCGAATGCCTCTAGCCAGGACTTTGGCAGAGCAAGGGGTGCATCAGAATATTTGCAAAGCGCATGGTAGAAATACATGAGCTGTACATCCTTGTTTTCCTGGTTGACACCTGTGGCATAAAATGCCAACTTGTCGTTAAAGGCCTCTCTTACAAGAAAAGTCTTGCCTACGCGACGGCGACCATATACGACAACAAACAGCGATTCCTCTGCTTTGTATGCCTCTTCGAGCTGTTGTAGCTCACGTTTCCTTCCTATTATCTTTGTCATATATTATATAATGAATGGGTTAAACAACCTGCTTGTTTTGGCTGCAAATATACAAAAAATACCACTTAAAGCCAAACGAATGGGCAAGAAAGTGGCTCTAAGTGGTAATTTTAACATACTTAAAGCCAAAAAGGTATTGCAAGAGTACAACTTTTATTCGAAAGTAGAGCCATTTAAGATGATATTTTTTAGGTAGGCTTACACTTTTAGGCAAGAATGTTTGGAGATAAAAAATAAAAGGTGTATATTTGCAGCGTGATTACTATTTAAAAAGAGGAGGTAAATATGGATAGATATCAAATTATACGTATAATCCATGACTATATGTCTAGGAAGCCTGTGTTGAAGGCATGGATCTTTGGGTCTTTTGCTCGTGGTGAAGAAAGGGCTCAGAGCGATATAGATATTCTCTTTGTCCCCGATTTTGAGCATGGTCCGTTTACTTTGCTTACCCATGGAGGAATGTATGAGGATTTGAAGCAACTGCTAGGTCGTGAAGTTGATTTGGTAGTTGATGGCTCTTTGCGTCCGTATGCTCAGGAGAGTGTGGAACGAGATAAAATCTTGGTATATGAGAGAGGCATGGTTTTCGCATAATGGAACCATGCCTCTCTTTTTGCTTTTAATTGTCGGAATATTCCTATTCTGCCAATTTACTATACCTTTTGAACAACTCAGCTACGCACTCGCTCTCCGTCATCTTGGTGGAGAAGCCGTAGGCTGCCATCACGGTTCGGTCGTTCTGGCGATGCGCCTGAAGGAGTTCCTTCGGCATGAGCGTAGGGTCGTAGAGGTCGGCAAGCGAGGAGTCGGGGTATAGGGCGCGGGCATCGAGTATCGCCTGGGCACTCTGCTCTATCTTTGCCTTTTGCTCGGCTGTGGGCGTTGGCCAAGGAAAGTTGTTGTACACCACGTCCTTGCTGTAGCGATAGTCGCTCTTCAAGCGACCGCATACTGCTCGCATCCATGCCATGTGGACGTTCGACTCCAAGATGCCAAAGTGGTAGAGAGTAGCGTTGGGAATTATCTGAACAGCATTACTTGATACTACATTTGCAGGCATAAATCCCATAGGGATATACTTTCGACGCTCGGATGAAACAGCTGGTACAATTATGTAGTCAGCACCTTCTGGTTGCGTCATCTGCGCAAACAAGTGTGGAACCTTGGCATAGCCGTTTGTTGTCTTAGCCCTTGAAGCAAGTCGCATCTCCTGCACGGCTTTCACTTTGGCATACAGAGTTGGCGAATGTTTTATTTCTGCAGGAGTAGCATGATTAAGCCATAGACACCAACGCTTTTTTCCTTTTATAAATTCCTCCGCACCCATATATGGACGCAAGAATTTTTCGGCTCCATCATTCTTGGATACGATTTCCTCGCGTTCTTCAGGACTTATAACAAAATGCCCTCCATCTCTCGGCTGATTTCCGAAGCACATCTTTGGAACATCACACAACGGGGTCTTGTGCGACTCTATTGTCATCTCATTGCCTTCTGTCAGGTATGGACTTATGCTGCTCACAACATGTTTCTGCACACCATTATCATAAGTATAATACAGACATTTCTCTTCGCGGGTGCGCCATGCAAAACCAACAATAACACAATGCACGGCAGCTTTGTTGCTTGACTCACTCGTCCACTTAAATGTAGGGTACGCAAAGTTTATATGCACATTGAAGTCTTTATACAACACATTCCAGAGAATTGGCACTTGTACTCCCTGCGAGATTGAGTTCGTTGACACAAGAGCCGTCTCAATTTTTGTACCCTTCATAATCTCTGCCGCTTTCTTGTACCAACAGCATACATAGTCAAGGTCTTGCACATCTTTGATGTTGCCAAATATGTTTTGCACATCTTTCTTTTGCTCACTTCCTTGCTCCATCATTCTTGCTCCTACAAATGGTGGATTACCTATGATATAATCCAACTCATCTTTCGGACATACCTCCTCCCAGGCAATTCGCAATGAATTACCCTCATGGATGTTGGCGTAGCTCTTCAGCGGCAGGAAGTCGATGTCGTGGTGGATGATCTTCTCTGTCTCCGCCATCATCTGCGCCTCGCTTATCCAGAGGGCGGTGGTGGCTACGGTGACGGCGAAATCGTTGATTTCGATGCCGTAGAACTGGTGGATGCTCACCTTGATGGGGTTCTCGAAGGCGTTGAGCTGCTCCACGCTGTATATCTGCTTGATAATCTCGTTCTCCAGTCTTCTGAGCGAAAGGTAAGTCTCCGTGAGGAAGTTACCCGAACCGCACGCCGGGTCGAAGAAGCGAAGTTGAGCCATCTGATCCTGCAACTCGTGCAGACGCAGCAAACGCTTCTTGATGTTGGTCTCCTCCTTACACGAGTCGAATTCCGTTAGAAGACCGTTATAAAAGAGAGGGTCGATAACCTTGTGGATATTCTCTATCGAGGTATAATGCATACCGCCCGAACGACGAGTCTCGGGGTTGAGGGTGCTTTCGAACACACCACCGAAGATGGTGGGTGAAATCTCGCTCCAGTCGAAGTCAAGGGAGGCGTGCTGTAGGAGCGTCTCACGTAGTTCGTCTGTAAACTGTGGTATGTCTATATCCTCAGCAAAGAGACCTCCATTGGTATAAGGAAAGGCGGCAAGTGTTGCGTTGAGATACTTGCTTCGCTTGTCGGCAGGCGTGTTGAGTACCTCGAAAAGCTGCACCAAGCCCATTCGCATGAAGCCAGCGTCGAACTGGGCGAGATAATCATGAAACATATCCCGTCTGCCGAAGATGCCCGCATCCTCAGCATAGAGACAGAACACCAGGCGCACACATAATATATTCAGGTATCGGAGCGACTGAGGGTCGTCGGCATCATATTGCACGACAAAGGCATCGTAGAGCTTGCCCACTATCTCGCCCGCCTTCATCGACACCTCCATCTCCCGTTGCAGATGGATGCCCTGCTGTTCTACAAGAAACTGCAGGCGATAGTATTCCTTCTCCAAGTCCTTCAGTAAGATGCGTGAAGGCTCGCCCTTCGGGTTCTCCATGTCATAGACATCGAATTCGGCGAAGTTGCAGGTCACTATCCATCGAGGGCGCTGCGAGTAAGGCAGTGCGGCACTATATCGCTGTGCCTGCTGGAAGGGGGTCAATAAAGAGCCGTCGCTCTGCTTGATGGCCTGTCTCAAATCCTTGCCCAGCGATTTCTGCTCTATCATCACATGGGTAGAGGGAATCATACCGTCGATAAAGGAAGTATGGTCGAGCTGTGCCTGTTGCTCGAAAGTGATGAACACCGAAGGACTCTCCACCCCGAAAATCTCGGTGAGGAGTTCTATCCAGAACGTCTGGCTCTCGCCCTTCTCATATCCCCTGCCCTCCCATCGCTTGGCGAAGGCAGCGGCAGCTATGCGTTGTTGTTTCTCTGTTTTCATATTGTAAAGTGAAGAGTGAATCTTTCTGATGACAAAGATACGGCGAATAGTTGAGAGTACCAAACTTTCGGCTATCTTTTTGCATAAAGTAAGCAGTTTCTGCATATCTATTCACTATTCGTAAGTTTTTTGCCTTGTATTTGCATAAAATTATCAAATTATTAGCGTATATCGAAAATAATGTGTAACTTTGCAGCCGCAAACAGTTATCAATTATCAAGAAGGCGGCTATAAGTTCCGCTAATGAGTATTAAGTTAGAAGAAAATGGCATATACAAGATTGAGTGCTGCCGAAGCGGCAGCGATGATTAACGATCAAGATACAATCGGATTGAGTGGTTTCACCCCAAACGGCGTGCCTAAGGCAACCTTCCGCGAACTCTCTAAGAGAGCCGTGGCTGAGCATGAGGCAGGCAGACCTTTCCAGGTGGGCATTCTGACGGGTGCTTCTACCTCGCAGAGTATCGAAGGTGACATGGCGGCAGCCCATGCCATCAAGTTCCGTGCGCCATTTTCTACCAACAAGGACTTTAGAACTCATACCAACCTGGGCGAGATTGACTACGAGGATATGCACCTCGGTCACATGGCTGAGCGCCTGCGCCGCGGTTTCTATGGCGAGATAGACCTTGCCATCATCGAGGTTTCAGATTTGGAAGAAGGCGAAACCACCTGCAAGGCTTTCCTTACCTCTGCCGGCGGCATCGTGCCTACCATCGCCCGTCTTGCCAAGAAGGTGCTCATCGAGAAAAATACCTTCCACAGTCCTGCCTCGCGCTATCTGCACGATGTATACGAGATAGCAGAATGCCCGTTCCGCACCCCAATTCCTATCATGAACGTAGGTGATAGAATCGGTAAGGAATATGTGGAGATTGATGCTCGCAAGATAATCGGTGTGGTAGAATGCAACATTCCGGAAGAGGCGCGTGCCTTCAAGCCGCTCGACCCTGTAACCGAACAGATGGGACACAACGTGGCTGATTTCCTGGTCAGCGACCTGAAGAAGGGACATATTCCTCCTCAGTTCCTGCCTTTGCAGAGCGGAGTGGGCGTAACATCCAATGCTGTTCTTGAGGCATTGGGACAGAATCCTAACGTGCCTGTATTCAGCGTTTATACAGAGGTGGTTCAGGATGCCGTAGTAAAATACATGCGTGAGGGAAGAATCAAGGATGCATCCTGCTCTTCGCTCACCGTAACCAACGATACATTGAAAGAGGTGTATGATGATATTGAATACTTCAAGAAGCATCTCACCATCCGCCAGAGCGAGATTTCGAACTCTCCGGAGGTAATCCGCCGACTGGGTGTCATCGCCATGAACACCGCCATTGAGTGCGATATCTATGGCAACGAGAACTCCAGCCATATCTGCGGCAGCAAGCTGATGAATGGTATCGGCGGTTCCTGCGATTACGAGCGCAATGGTTACATCTCTATCTTCACCACACAGAGTACCACCAAGAACGGTTGCATCTCTGCCATCGTTCCGATGTGCAGCCATGTAGACAGTACCGAGCACGATGTGGATGTGATTGTCACCGAACAAGGTGTAGCCGATCTTCGTGGCAAGGGCCCGTTGCGCCGTGCCAAGGAGATTATCGAAAACTGTGCGCATCCAGATTACCGTCCGATGCTCCGTGAGTATCTGAAGTTTGCCGAGAAGGGCCACGAGCCACAGAGCATGCGTGCCGCCCTCGCCATGCACGATACCTTCCTGAAGAAGGGCGACATGAGATTGACAGATTTCGGAGAATATCTGAAATAAGAGAAGGCCGAAAGGGTCTATACGCCACCTGTTCTTCGTGGCATATAGACCCTTGTATTTTGCCGTTAGGCGTTATAATGACTGTTACTCACCATAATACCAGTCATCAGCATCTTTTGCTGGACTACTACCGCTATCAGCTCTTCCTTGATATAGAGTAGATGCTGCGAGGAGGGTGCAAGAGGTGATATTTACCACCTGTATCTCTGGCTTTTTATATTCTTTCTTTTTCATATCCTTTTGATTTTAAAATTCTTTACTTAACCATGATTTTATAAGTCTTGCTGCCACGCTTCACGATGTTCAGACCCTTCTGCAGACCATTGGTACGACGACCATTCGCATCATAGTATTCTGCATTGGCATCGTTGCTGATAGCGTTGAGGTTGTCAATGGCAGTAGTGCCATCACCCTTTCCGATGCTCAGCATGGCTGCTCTTGCCAGATATTCATTGGCAGGATGGATGTATGCACGCATCGGTTTGATGCCCACGCCATTGCCATCATTCAACTTAGAGACAAGCCAGAACTTATCCTTACCAATGATGTAGTCGTTTTTGTCAAGACCCTGATTGCCATTGCCGCCAATCTTGGTGAATGAACCTACGAGGTTGACATCTTTGTTTGTTCCTACTACTGTTGGGGCAGTTGCAATTTCTGCATTGCTTGCAGAAAGATTAAGCGATGTCTTACCCTCATTCATCTTGAAGAGCACTGGAGTGCCGGCAGGGATTATGCCTTCTTCATAACTCTCCAAGGTGATGCATTCCTTATCTGTATCAATACCTGTGAGACGATAGAACTTACATTCTGTTATCTTGCTCTGGTCGATGGCGAAAGGCACGCAGAGTGTTCCCCATTTAGAACCTGAAGGAATAGTTCTGCTGTAAAATGCATCCTTGGCTGCGAACGGCTCGTAAGCCACGAAGTCCTTGCCGTCTGCAAGAACGAGATTATTCGTAGCAAGAGTTTCTCCCGCTGCTCCTATCTTCTCATCGCCATTCTTACCTACCAGCTTGCTGAAATAGCCAGTCTTGTAATTAGCGTATTTGTGGTCGG
Organism: Segatella copri; assembly: GCA_021623045.1. Taxonomy (GTDB): domain Bacteria; phylum Bacteroidota; class Bacteroidia; order Bacteroidales; family Bacteroidaceae; genus Prevotella; species Prevotella copri_T. Next base: position 29,355 of record JAJWJX010000046.1, read on the forward strand.
TCTTATTTTCGTCATATTCTGTTATTGCACCTTTGAGTTTTGTGCAACCAGAGAACATGTTACTTCCATAACTATGTTCTGTTATTACAAACTTATCGCTGGCATAGATTGTTGTAAGACTAGAGCAACCAGAGAACATATCGCTCATACGCTCCACTTTCTTAGTATCGAAATTAGAGAGGTCGAGCGAGGTAAGACCTGAGCAGCCTTTGAACATAGAGAGCATAAATTCCACATTCTGAGTATTGAAGTTAGAGAGGTCGAGCGAGATAAGACCTGAGCAGTTCTCAAACACAGACATCATATCAAAAACATTCTGGGTATCGAACTTAGAGAGGTCGAGTGAAGTAAGACCTGAACATCCAGAGAACATACCGCTCATACCTTGCAGTTTCTGAGTATCAAACTTAGAGAGGTCGAGCGAGGTAAGACCTGAGCAGCCCATGAACATACAGCTCATATACTCCACATTCTGAGTATTGAACATAGAGAGGTCGAGCGAGGTAAGTGCTGAGCAGCCAGAGAACATATCGCTCATATGTTTCACGTTCTGAGTATCGAAGTTAGAGAGGTTGAGCGATTCAAGACCAGAGCAGCCCATGAACATCCAGCCCATATTCGTCACGTTCTGTGTATTGAACATAGAGAGGTTGAGCGAGGTAAGACCAGTACAGCCTTTGAACATAGAGCCCATATATTCCACATTCTGAGTATTGAAGTTGGAGAGGTCGAGCGAGGTAAGACCTGAGCAGCCTTTGAACATATTGCTCATATCAGTCACGCTCTGTGTATTGAACTTAGAGAGGTTGAGCGAGGTAAGACCAGAGCAACCCTCAAACATAGAGATCATACCTGTTACCTTCTGATTATTGAACTTAGAGAGATTGAGCGAGATAAGTTTAGAGCAACCATAGAACATATAGTTCATATATATCACGTTCTGAGTATCGAAATTAGAGAGATCGAGCGATTCAAGATTAGAGCAGGCATCGAACATATTTCTCATACTTGTCACATTCCGAGTATTCAAGTTCTCTACACCTTCTATTTCGGTCAGATTCTTACACCCTGCAAACCACCAATAGCAACTCGTTGGTCTTGCCATAGCAAACGAGGTATCAAAGACAACCTTTTTAATATTGTTTGATTGATTTTTCCACGCTGGTTGTCCCTCACCTTCATTCAAATCATAAGCACCTGCAGGTTTATTGGTGCCTCTGCCAAAAGTAAGGGTTCCTGTGGTTTGATCAAATACGGCATAATTTTCTATAAGTGTGAAGTAGCCTGACTCGTAGTTGGCATAGGTGTGGTCGACCTTGCTATCGCTATAATCTTTGAGGTTTGTGCAGCCATAGAACATATGATAATCTACATATACCCGGTCCGTAACAAAATTTTCGCTGACATAGATGTTTTGAAGGGTTGAACAGTCAGAGAACATCTGTGCCATTTCCGTCACAGACTTTGTATTGAAATTAGAGAGATCGAGCGAGGTGAGATTTTTGCATTTTTGGAACATGCTGTACATTGTCAATAACTTTTCCGTGTTGAAATTGGAAACATCAAGTTTGGAAAGGTTTTGACAGTTATAGAACATGTTTGACATATACGTCACATTCGCTGTGTTGAAGTTAGTGAGGTCGAGAGATTTGAGAGCAGAGCAGTCGTAGAACATAGAGCTCATATTCTCCACATTCGCTGTGTTGAAGTTAGTGAGGTCGAGAGAGGTGAGAGCGGAGCAGCCCTCGAACATATTGCCCATATCCGTCACATTTGCAGTGTTGAAGTTAGTGAGGTCGAGCGAAGAGAGTTCTTGACAACTATAGAACATGTATGACATATCCGTCACATTCGCTGTATTCAAATATTTAAGGTCTGTAATAGTTTGCAACTCATCGAGGTCTCCAAAGAAACTATTCAACGATGTAGGAGTGTATGTATTGATACTCTTATCGAAAACAATGTTCTTAATAGCACTCTTCTCTATATTTAAAAGAGAGCACATATTGCTCACCGTCTGATCGTTATTCACCATAGCGATACGGTTTAAATTTAGGGCTCCCAGATTGTCAGATTTGATACTTTTGAATGTCATTGTTTTGTTAGACGATTCATAATCTGCGACATAGTCATCAATTGTGGTTGATGTTTTCAGATTGTATAAGAATGCGCGATCAGCATAATGACTGATATCTGAGTATTTTTTATAATGTAACGTCAAAGAATGTTCGCCTACAGATAATAAAACTTTGTATTCTGTTTGTTTTTTATCGCTAATTTGCAGATTCAATTTGTTATCTACATAAATAGAAAATATATCCCAAGATTTTTTTGACGAAACGAGAACCTGAGATGTCAGCAATATAGGTTTAGATACTTTGAACTTGATTACAGTCTCTGAAGAACCTCCGTCCACATGATAATTACTTGACATCAGTCCCTTGCTACCATCAGGAATAGTGAAGCCAAGATTCTTCATTCCATCGGCTTTCAAGTCCAACATCTGCCAAGGATAACTGCCGTCATCAGTAATGGTAACATCGGTTATACCATCCAAGCCATTAAACAAAGCATAGCGTGGGTCTTCTGTTGTGGTCTCCGCCACCATACGTGTAGGCACAAGCAACAACATCAACAACATCAATGGGAACAGGGCAAATCTACAGAACTTTGCCCCCCC
>JAJWJX010000091.1:0-6771 GCA_021623045.1 Segatella copri
AAAGAAAAGGGACCTGTCGTAAGTTACGGCAGGCCCCTAGTATATTATGTTGTTCACATCCACATACGGCGTCTCGACTCACGACTTTTGGAATCTTGAGTTACGCCACCACCATGATGTAGATACGAATGTATTCATATTGCTTTTTCTTTTAATTGTTTGTTACTACCAAAAACGAGGCGTTTCTTTCTTTTTAACGAAAAGATTCTCCTTCGTTCTTCATTTTCTACTGCAAAAGTACAGTTTTTCTTTTAAACTGCAAACTTTTTGTCGAGAAATTTTAAGATTTAACACTATTTTATCATCCAAGCTACCTTTTTTCCCACTTTTTCCTCACCTTCTCTCCCCTATACCTTATTATATATAGAGAGAAAGAAAAAGAAAAAATATTTCGACGGAATGTAATAAATTGCCAGAGACGCCGTTATTAATTTAGAGAACAGGTTAAGAAAAGAGGGAAACTCACCTCAAGACATGCCCGTTCTGAAATCAACAAATAACAAGAAGTATTATTCAAATTTAAAGATTCACGCCTATGAAGCAAGTATTTACACCAAAGAAAATGAGACCTTCGGCTCAGACCATCTACTTCATCAAGCAGATAGCCTATTCCTATCATACCATGGTGCAAAATGGTAAGCTTAAGGTGTGCTATCCTAACTAACAGAAGAAGAAAGATGAAAACAATGGTATCCCCTTCATTGCTCTCAGCCAACTTCATTGACCTGAAGAGTGATATAGAGATGATTAACAAGAGTGAAGCCGACTGGCTCCACCTCGATGTGATGGATGGCGTCTTTGTGCCCAACATCTCGTTCGGATTCCCTGTGATTGAAGCCGTGAGCAAGGTATGCACCAAGCCCCTCGACGTCCACTTCATGATTCAGCATCCGGAAAACTACATAGAACAGACTGCCAAGCTCGGTGCCATGATGATGAACGTGCACTACGAGGCCTGCACCCATCTGCACCGCACCATCCAGCAGATTCACGCAGCAGGCATGAAGGCAGGAGTTACCCTCAACCCTTCTACCCCGGTATGTGTGCTGGAAGACATCATCTGCGATGTAGACATGGTACTGCTGATGAGCGTAAACCCAGGCTTCGGCGGACAGAAGTTCATCGAGAACACCATCAGGAAAGTAGGCCGTCTGCGCCAGCTCATCAAGGAGAGCGGCAGCCAGGCACTCATCGAGGTAGATGGTGGCGTGCAGGCAGAAACCGCCCCAAGACTGGTGAAAGCCGGAGTAAACGTGCTGGTAAGCGGAAGTTATGTATTCAAGAGCACAGATCCTTATGCTACCATCCATGCTCTGAAAGAACTCCACTAATCAAGATTCAGATAGATATTGTGCTCCTTAGCCATCTTGCGGAGGTTAAGGAGCGCATAACGCATTCTTCCCAGACTCGTATTGATGCTCACATTGGTACACTCAGCAATTTCCTTGAAAGACATTTCCTGATAATAACGCATATAAACCACCTCGCGTTGTGGAGCCGGCAGAAAGTCTACCAGTTTCTTCACATCACGAAGCACCTGTTTGCGTACTATCTCCTGCTCAGCACAGTCTGCCTGAAATTCTTCGCCGCGCAGACAGGAAAGATCATTGTCGTTCCCCTGTTCAACCATGCGGAACACACACTGACTGCGATAACCGTCGATGATGACATTATGCGCTATGCGCATTAACCACGAAATAAATTTGCCCGAACTGGAATACTGGCCAGCATGTAAACGACTGATTGCCTTCACGAATGTCTCCTGGAAGATATCATTCGCCAGATCCTCATCGTGAACCACGAAAAGGATGTAAGAGAACAGTTTCACCTCGTTGCGTGAAAGCAAGAGGTCAAAGGCTCTGTTGTCGCCCCCGACATAAGCCAAGGCCAACTCTTCGTCTGTCATTTCATTGAGTTTACTCATTTTCTTAATCTTGTTTTATTTATTAAGTAAATGTCTATTCAATAGGCTACCCAGTATTTATTGCGTTAATAATGTTAATTATCGTTGCAAAGGTAACATTTTATTTTCAAAACACCAAACTTTTTTCCAAAAACATTTAATTTTAACATTAGCAGTACCTCTATTACAAATAAAATTCGTATCTTTGCACCGATGTGTTAAACGTCAGAAACGACAAACGAACAAACAGATCAATACAAACGAACAAACAGATCAATACAAACGAATAAATAAATACAAATCATCATAAAACTAGAACAAAGACAATGAAGAAATTCTTTAAGACCTTACTCGTTGCTCTGCTCCTCATCCCTGCCTGCGCTTGGGCCGACGGATGGAACGATGCTGAATATCAGCGCATTGAACAGAGCATACAGTTGCCAGGCATCAAGCAGGCAGCTAAGAAGTATGCTATTTCTGCCTATGGAGCCAAGCAGAACGCTTCGGCTGCACAGAACCAGAAGGCTATCAACAAGCTCATCGCCCTCGTTTCTAAGAAAGGTGGCGGTACCGTAGTCATCCCGAAGGGTACCTGGCGCACAGGAGCCATCGAGATGAAGAGTTTCGTAGAACTGAATCTCGAAGAGGGAGCCGTACTGCAGTTTGCTTTCGAACCGAAACTCTATCCGCTGGTACGCACATCATGGGAGGGCATCGCATGCTGGAACTATTCTCCATGCATCTATGCCTACAAGGTTACCGACATCGCCATCACTGGTAAAGGTACCATCGATGGAGGTGGTAACAACGATACATGGTGGCCAATGAACGGTAATGCCAGATTCGGATATAAGGAGGGCGTAACCAAGGAACACCAGAAGATGGGATCACGTGCCAGACTGCTGAAGATGGCTGAAGACGGTGTGCCTTTCGATGAGCGCAAGTTCGGTATGGGACAGGGTCTCCGCCCTCAGCTCGTCAACTTCGTACGCTCTGAGCGCATCCTCATCAAGGATGTCAAGATGATCAACTCACCTTTCTGGGTAATGCACCCGCTGCTCTGCAGAAACATCACAGTAGACGGCGTAACCGTATGGAACGAAGGTCCTAACGGAGACGGATGCGACCCTGAGGCATGCGAGAATGTACTCATCCAGAACTGTATCTTCCACACCGGCGACGACTGCATCGCCATCAAGAGCGGAAGAAACAACGACGGACGTCTCTGGAACCAGCCTTCCAGAAACATCATCATCCGTAACTGTAAGATGGAAGACGGACATGGTGGCGTAGTCATCGGTTCCGAGATTTCAGGCGGATGCGAGAATGTATACGCCGAAAACTGCGAGATGGACTCTCCTCATCTGGAGCGCATCCTCCGCATCAAGACCAACAACTGCCGCGGCGGACTCATCCAGAACATCCACATGCGCAAGGTTACCGTAGGCCAGTGCAAGGAAGCCGTGCTCAAGATCAACCTCGACTATGAGCCAAAAGAGGCTTGCTACCGCGGATTTGAACCTACTGTGCGCAACGTGAGCATGGAAGATGTTACCTGCCAGAAGAGCAACTACGGTGTGCTCATCATCGGTGGAAACAAAATAGAAAACGTATACGATATCCATGTAAAGAACTGTAAGTTCGATGGTGTCATCAAGCAGCCTGTCAAGATGACCGGCAAGACCCGCGATGTGAAGTTCGACAACCTCATCATCAACGGTTCCCTGGTTCTCAACAAGGAAGACCTTCCTTACCAGACCTATTCAGAGTGGCTCACCCACAGCGAGATGCAGCGCACTCCCCACCCATACAACCTCGACTTCAGCCCGAAGAAACCTCGCTGGAGCTACGTGATGGGCATTGAGATGGAAGGCATGCTCGACACCTACCTCCACTACAAAGACGGAAAGAGCACCTTCAAGGGAGCTGATGCCGAAGCCAACAACGAGGCTATCATCAACTACCTGAAAGAATATCCAGCCAAGATGATTGACGAAAAAGGAAACATCACAGGCTACAAATATGAGGATTTCAACCTCGACAATGTGCGCACCGCGAAGTTCATCCTCCGCATGCACAACCTCTTCCCTAGCAAGAGCAGCGAACTGGCACTGAAGACGCTCTTCAAGCAGCTGCAGAACCAGCCTCGCACCAAGGAAGGTGTTTACTGGCACAAGGCTATCTACGCTAACCAGGTATGGCTCGACGGCATCTTCATGGGTCTGCCTTTCTACTGCAACTACGCCGTTCAGAACCTCAAGCCTAAGAAGGCGAAGAAGATTCTCGACGATGCGGTAGACCAGATTGTGAAGACCGACCTGCGTACCTACGATGAGAAGACCCAGCTCTGGAAGCATGCATGGGACGAAACCCACAGCCAGTTCTGGGCAAACAAGGAAGACGGAAAGAGCCAGCATACCTGGGCAAGAGCCCTCGGATGGTACGTCATGGCGATGACCGAATGCCTTGATGCCATGCCTGAAGATTATGCTCGCCGCGGCGAAATCATCACCTTATTAAATAAGGCAATGAAGAGCGTGGTGAAATATCAGGATAAGAAGACGGGTGTTTGGTACGACGTGATGGACGTAAAGGATCCTCGCAACTACCTCGAGAGCACCGCTTCAAGCATGTTTGCCTATGTTCTCCTCAAGGGTTACCGCAAGGGATACCTCGGCAAGGAATATCAGGAAGCAGGTATCAAGGCTTATGAGGGAATTCTGAACAACTTCATCCAGGTAAATCCTGACAAGACCATCAGCCTTACCCGCTGCTGTGCTGTCAGCGGACTCGGTCCTGGCCCTGGTCCATACGTCAAGAAGCCAAACTTCAAGCGCGATGGAAGCTTCGACTATTACATGAGCGAGCCTATCCGCGACAATGATGCCAAGGGCGTAGGTCCTTTCATCTGGGCTAGTCTGGAAATGGAAATGCAGGGACTGAATAAGTAAACTGCTAAGATTTGAATACATCATTTTTAAAATGAATAACAAGAAGATATTAACAAGTATGGCAGCAGCGCTTATGAGTGCTGCTGCTTTGGCACAAGCTCCAGCCTTTCCGGGCGCAGAAGGTCACGGAAGATACGTAACCGGCGGAAGAGGCGGAAAAGTAGTACACGTAACTAACCTCAACGACAGCGGAACGGGTTCTTTCAGAGAGGCTGTCAAGTCTGGTAAGAGAATCATCGTCTTCGATGTGGCTGGCGTCATCGCCCTGAAGTCTGATCTCAAGATAGGTGACAACATCACCATCCTCGGACAGACAGCCCCATCTCCGGGCATCACCCTCAGATATTACACCGTTCAACCGGGCAACAACAACATCATCCGTTTCCTCCGCATACGCCGCGGAGAGGAGAAGGACATCAATGACGGTGCGGATGCTTCCTGGCAACGCAACAAGACTGGCATCATCTTCGACCACTGTTCCTTCAGCTGGAGCATCGATGAGGTGGCTTCATTCTACGACAACAACAATTTCACCATGCAGTGGTGTACCGTTGCCGAGAGTCTTACCAATCCGGGCCACTCTAAGGGAGCACATGGTTACGGAGGCATCTGGGGCGGTAAGCTCGCCAGCTTCCACCACAACTTCGTAGGTCATCTCATGAACCGCGGTCCACGTTTTAATGGCGCAAGATACGGATGGACAGGCTACACCAGCAACAAGGATTATTCTACCTACCAGTGGAAGAACACCGTGCAGGCAGAAAACGTAGACTTCCGCAACTGCGTGATGTATAATGCGCAGGGTACCTGCTACGGAGGTCCGGGCGGCGGACAGATCAACATCGTGAACAATTACTATAAGGCAGGTCCAAGTCAGGGACTTAAAGAAACTACTCTGAATGGTCTCAAGGTAGATGTAAGCACAGGCAAGGAACGTGGCAGTCAGGAACGTATCACCCTGGTAACCGTATCAACCAGCAGTAATTCTGACAAGAACCATCCAGAGTTCTACGAAATGACCAGCCGTTACTTCATCAACGGAAACACCACCGAAACCACCAAGGGATCTGTTACAAAGAACAAAGACTGGAAGGGCGTAACCTATGACAAGGGTACTTATACTTTAAATGATGAGATTTATTCAGCCGACAAGAAGAATCTTTATGGTGATGCGGTAGAACATAAGACCATCAACGGAGTTTCCTGTGTCAAGATCAAGATGGACACTCCTGCTCCAACAGGAGAGGTTACCACTCACTCTGCTGCCGAATCATTCAGCAAGGTACTGGCATACAGCGGAGCCTCACTCTACCGCGATGAGATTGATGCCCGCTACATGGAAGAAGCAAAGACAGGTACAGCCAAGTACAAGGGAAGTATCACAAAATCGCCTGGCATCATTGACAAGGTGGCAGATGTAAACGGCTACACCGAGGCAAACTTCGGCACCGCTTCTCGCCCTGCCGACTTCGACACCGATAAGGACGGCATTCCAGATGCATGGGAGACTGCCAACGGCTTAGATCCAAACGATGCCGCTGACGCCCTCACCTACTCACTTGACAGCAAGGGTTACTACACCAACCTCGAGGTTTACGCCAATTCTCTGGTTGAGGACATCATGAAGCAGGGCAATGCCGATGCAGAGAACAAGGTAGATGAATTCTATCCTGCATGGAAGAATCCTACAGGCATCTCACAAATCACCGGTTCCAATCCAAGTGAACTGGTCAAAGTAAAGTATTACAGCCTCAACGGCACCCTCCTTTCTGCTCCTCAAAAAGGCATCAACATCCGCAAGATGCTGTTTCAGAATGGAAAGACCGTAGTGGATAAGGTAATAAAGGAATAAACAGAAACTTCTTATAAAATCGAGTAGGAGGAAAACGAAGTAGTTTTTCTCCTACTTTCGTCTTC
>JAJWJX010000092.1:0-6669 GCA_021623045.1 Segatella copri
CGCCCTGAAAGGGCAGAAGCTCCTAGCCCAGGGCATCGCCCTGGGTAATTACGGACGCAAACCTGTCGCCCTGTAAGGGCAAAAGCTTTAAAATATCTGGCAATATACAAAGCTTTTGCCCTTACAGGGCGTCTTGCTGATTGCCATTATACCCAGGGCGATGCCCTGGGCTAGGAGCTTTTGGGCCTTCAGCCCGTACTTGAACCACATGCGAAAGTTCTGTAAGATATAAAAAAAGCAGCAGGCTCCAGAGGGCTTGCTGCTTTTTTGATGCTATCTTCTATAAAGGGTGAGGAATGTGAACGGTAAGCCGTTTTCATTCCTCATTTCTTTTTCTGTCACTTCCCATTCTGCCGGATTGATTTCCGGAAAGAAGGTATCGGCATGTTCAGGTTCCTTTTCTACGATTGTGAGATAAAGCTTGTCTGCAAAAGGCAAAGCCTGTTCATATATGCTGGCTCCTCCGATGATGAAACATTCATCTGAAGCTTCTTTGCTTCCAACCTCTTCTTTGTTTCCAACCGCTTCTTTGCTTCCAACAGATTCTTTCCTTGCTGCCAGCGCTTCTTCCAGAGAGGTGTATACTTCGCACCCTGTTATCTGCTCTTTTGTCTTCGAGATAACAATATTGCGGCGGTTGGGCAAGGCTCCGTTCGGCAGCGACTCAAATGTCTTCCTGCCCATGATGATCGTATGTCCTGTTGTGAGCATACGGAATCGGGTCATGTCCGATGGGATGGCGTAGAGCAACCGGTTCTTGTACCCGATAGCTCTATGCACTTTTGATATACAGGCGATGATGCTGAACATTTTTTATTTAGAATGTTAAATGTTGAATGTTAAGTGTTAAATTATTCATTCTTGCTATAAACTATTAACTATTGAATGTTGAATTATTCATTCTTGCTGTAAACTGTTAACTATAAACTATTAACTATAAACAGCTCTCCCGTCCCGTGGCTACTTTTGATCTTCCACTCCTGCGGATAGAGGTTGTTGGCACGGTTGCCGATGTTCTTTTCCCATCCTATCGGAACCTGTCTGTAGGTTACCAGAACATAACCCTTAGGCGTATCGGCAGGCAGATTCACAGCCTCCTTGCGAAGGTAGCGGATGGCATCTTCGTAGGATAACTCCACCTGTGGGAAGTGATCTTTGTTGAGCATCGTAGAGAGCGCGAGAGCCTGGTCGGGGATGAGACCCTTTCCCTTGTCTGTTCCCAGTTTCACACCGGCATGCAGCACCTTCAGGTTCTTTTCAGCCTGGTCGTAGATGTCTTTCCATCTGCCCGGAATGGCGTAAACCGTCTCGTTGCTCTCTGCTGGCATCCATTCCGTATCAGCCTTCAGCCAGCCGTCCGGAATCTCCGGTCCCTTTCCTTTAGCCACCTTCTTGTCTTTTTTCTTCTTATCCTTCCTGTTCTCCTTGGCTGGTGAGCCGGCTTCCCATTCGCCCTCTTTCTTCAGAATCGCCATAAACAGACCTTCGCCTCGCGAAACGCCAGGAATGAACCGGTAAACAGGGAAGTCGGTGCCCGTGAGGTTGCGGGTGATGTTCCATGCATCTTCTACACCCTCCAGTGCCATCACTTCAGCACCCAGTTCTTCGCAAATCCAGGCTACGTTCTCCTCATCTTCGTGCGCATTGAAGGTGCAGGTAGAGTAAATCAGGATACCGCCTGGCTTCAGACAGTTCCAGATATCCGATACGATTTCGCGCTGCAGCTGCCAGCAGTTGTTCACATTCTGGGTACTCCATTCGCTGATAGCCCCTTCATCTTTGCGGAACATTCCTTCGCCGGAGCAGGGAACATCGGTAAGAATCACATCAAACTGCAACTTCGATTTCTTGTAATCGCGGGGATAGTTGTTGGTAACAATCATATCCGGATGACCGAACTTCTGTACGTTTTCGGCAAGAATCTGTGAGCGGGTGCGCATCGGTTCGTTGCTGAAGAGCAGACTCCCTTCCGGCAAGGCAGCCCTTACGGCAGTCGACTTTCCGCCTGGTGCTGCACAGAGATCCAGCATCATCACCGGTTCTTTTACGTACTGTCGGATAGCCATATCTACAAACATGGATGAGGCTTCCTGTACATAATACAGGCCGGCATGCAATAGCGGATCGAAGGTGAATCCGGGACGGGTAGAGAGATAACGGCCGGTTTCCGGACACCAGGGAATCGGTTCGCCATCAGCATCCTTGCATTTAAAAGGATTGATGCGGATACTGGTTGGTGCCTCCTCTTCGAGGATAGCATGCTCCAGACGCTGATACAGCTTTTCGCCCATCAGCGCCTGCGTATATGTTCTGAATTCTTCAGGTAATGTCTTCATTCTGTCTCTTTTTCTTTAATTTGTTTGCAAAAATAAGAAATTTTTTGTTTCTTTGCAACTAAATCGCGAAGAGATGCGTCTAAGAAGCAGAAATTTATGAAATAACAAGGTAAAACAATAAAAAAATAATGATATGAAGAAAGCAATATTGGCATTAGCGCTCGTTATGAGCATCGGAGCCACCCAAGTGTCTTTGGCGTCTTCTGCTCCAAAACATCGTTATCACCCAACTACCCAACAGGTAGATTCAAAGGCTGCTCCTGCATCTGCCGCACAGCCATCTGCTTCGAAGGATAAAGACGACGAGGCATTGGAGGCTTATTCTGATACCACCAGTACAGATTCGGCTAACTATGATGATTATGATGAGAATGATAATAGATCTGTTCATTCTAGATACAGTTTAGGCAACTATGATGATCCGTTTGACTTCATCGGTTCGGTATTTGGTGGCGGAGCGCTGGCTGTTATGATCATTTTCTGTATCATCTTCGGTCTGCTGTTTGTCTTTGCTCCGCTGATCATCGTATTTCTGGTTATCAGATATCTGATTCGCCGCCACAACGACCGGATGAAACTGGCGGAGATGGCGATGGAGAAGGGTATCAATGTTCCGGAAAGCGACCGGCCGATAGATAAGCAGAGCGATGAGTATCTGGTAAAGCGTGGATTGAGAAATGCCTTCCTGGGAGCCGGCTTGTGCGCCATGTTTGCCTGGTGGGATGCTGATTTCCTGGCTGGCATCGGAGCCCTGGTCTTCTTCTATGGCATCGGTCAGACCGTTATCGGCTCGCTTCCTGCCATCAAGGACTGGTGGAAGAACCGTCACGGCGACCAGGGCACGGGCTATAATGGTACTCCGGTCTAGCAGCCGACATTCAATATATCATGGCTTCTCAATAGGAGGGGAAGTCACAAGGAAAAGAACAACAATTATTAGTTAATATATATAAGGTGGAAAAGTTATCCGATATCTCTCTCGTCACGAAGGTGGTGATGCTTCATGACCGCAAGTCGTTCGACCTGCTGGTCAGGAAGTATCAGTCACCCATTCGTGGGTTCTTCCTGCGGCAGACGCTGGGGGATGCGCAGCTGAGTGACGACTTGGCTCAGGATACTTTTGTCAAGGCATATACCCATCTGTCCGGTTTCAGGGGTACTGCCTCTTTCTCCACCTGGCTCTACCGCATCGCCTATAATGTATGGTATGATTATATCCGCAGCCATAAGGAGACGCAGGACATCGATACGCCTGCCGTTTCCAGTAAGAATGCACAAGGCACCCATGCCGGATTGAAGATGGATTTGCTCAAGGCACTACAGATATTAGGCGAAAATGAACGTACATGCATCACGCTGCAGCTGATGGATGGACTCTCTATAGATAAGATTGCAGAGGTGACGGGAATGGCGCAAGGCACCATCAAGTCGCATCTCTCTCGAGGAAAACAGAAACTTGCAAGTTACTTAAAACAGAATGGTTATGACCGATAAGATAAATGATAAGAAGTTGGAGAGCATGAAAGGGGAACCATTGAACCCTCAGGATGAAGAACTCTTGCAGATGTTCTTTTCCGATTGCCAGATGTCAGAGATTCCTGATGACGGATTCTCCGACAGGGTGATGCAGGCATTGCCGGCTTTACCCGAAACTGATACTGCGATGTCGCTGGTTAAGCGCCAGCGCCTGGAACATTTATGGACGGCAGCCTGTGTGGCAGCAGGCATCATCATAGCAGTAGTCTGTCAGGGATGGGAGCAGATTCAGGGGTGGCTTTTCTCTATGAAGATAGATTTCCTCCTCTCCGGTTCGCGTGCCCTTACGCATGTGGCAGATTCCATCGCCCACTCTCAGAATCTCCTGATGGTACTGGCTGGCATCGTTGTCCTCATCATGGTTTGGGGATATAATGAACTGGCTGATGCACGTCAGTAGGCTTCTTCCCTGATATCAATTGTATGAATGATCAACTCTTTCTATTAGCAGAATAGTTTTTAGTGCTAATAGAAAGAGTTTTTTATTACTATAAATATCATCTTTATGCTCTTGAAATCTCCGTTTAAAGCTTTTGAATGTCCGTTCAGTGTCTTTGAACGGACATTCAATGACTTTGAACGGACATTCAATGTCTTTGAACGAAGATTTAATATTGCTGAATATAGAAAAACAAATAGGTGCTGCTACTTTTTCAGTAGAGCACCTATGCTTATGATATCGGTTTCTAAAACAATTTATAGGTAGTGCGGAGCACTTTGAACTCGGTTCGGCGGTTCAGCTGGTTGCAGATTTCCTGATGCTCCTTGCTCTGCTTCAGGATAAACTCTTCGCTGAGCACATCGCCTTCCTTGAGCCAAGGATACTTCTCGGTAAGTTTCTTGCGCACATTCTTCGGCTTCTCCTTGCCGTAGCCCACAGGGGTGAGGCGCTCTTTCTCTATGCCGTGTTTTATCAGGTAGTCTACTACCGATTGGGCGCGGCGCTGAGACAGATGCTTGTTATATTCGCTGTTTCCCTTGTAGTCGCAATGGGCGCTGAGTTCGATGGTAACGTGCGGGTTCTCTTTCAGCAGCGTTACCAGCTGGTCGAGGGCTGTTGTACTGGCTTCGGTAAGGGTTGCCTTGTCGAAATCGTAGAAGATGTTGTCGATGAGTACAGGGGCTGTGATGGAAGCCAGCGGGAACTGGAGCACGTATTCCTTACTCTCTTTAGCCGAATCAACCCGAAGTTCTTCCTTGTGGTTGAGGTAGCCTTTGCAGGATGCCATCACCAGGTAGTCGACATGTGGATTGATAGGGAGGACAAACGAACCGTCGCCCTTGACGGATAGTTTCCTGTTCGTTCCGTCGTTGCCTACGATTCTCACCTCTGCGGCAGGCAGTTCATAACCGTCTTTCTCGTAAACCCATCCCTTCATTGTGGTAACAATCTCCGGATTCTCGAAGGAGTAGATATGATCGTAGCCTCTTCCGTCTTTTCTGTTAGAGCAGAAGAAACCCTGGTTGTGGAGACCCTCGAAAGTCATTCCGAAGTCATCGGCTTCTGTATTCAGCGGATAGCCGGGGTGGGTGAGTTCATATTTCCGGGTGATGGAATTCACTTTGGCGATATAGATGTCGAGTCCGCCCATTCCCACATGACCGTTGCTGCTGAAGTAAAAGTCGCCGTTAGGACGGAAGGTAGGGAACATCTCGTCGCCTGGGGTGTTGATTGGTTCTCCCAGGTTCTCTACACCGCCCAGTCCGGCAGGAGTGATGCGCACTCGCCAGATGTCGAGACCGCCCTTTCCGCCCGGCATGTCTGATACGAAATAGAGCCATTCGCCATCAGGAGAGATGGCTGGATGGGCAAAACAACTGAGTGTATCTTTGCTGATTTCCAGATTTGTAGGCTTGCTCCAGGCTGCATCTGAGCGGTTGGAGGTTACTATCTGGGCTAAGCGGGGCGAAGTGGGATCGGTGGCACACTGGGTGAGGTACATCTGCTTGCCGTCTGGGGTAAAGCAGCATGCGCCCTCTTCGTAGTCGGTATTGAGACCGGTTCCGATGGCTTCCGGCTTGCTCCATTTGCCTTTGTCGTTCTTTTCAGAGAAGAAGATGTCGGCAGATTTCGTTCCCGTCACTCCGTTCAGGTCGCTGCCTTGGGCTTCGTTGCGGGTTGAGGTGAAATAGAGCTGGCTGTAGTCATCGCTGAGGAACATCGGCGAATAGTCGTCTCTTCGGGAATTGAAAACATCCATCCGCTTTACCTTGTACCGGCTTCCTTCCTTCTTCCAGACTGGGGCTTTTCGTGCCGATTCGAGTCCGTTCTTTACCAGTATGTTGTCGGGCATGGAATCGAGCAGGAATTCGAATTCCTTGGCAGCCTGTTTGTAACTTCCGTTCTTCAGGAGAAGTCGGGCATAAGCCAGGCGGTCGTTGAGGTCTGCCTGCTTGTACCGGATGGCATTGTTGTAGGCAGCCAATGCCTTCGGCGTACTGTTGATTTTATCATAACAGCGTGCCATCTTCAGAGCCACCTTGCCCCGGGCAGCCCGCTCTTTGGTAGGTGTCTTGGTGTACACCTTTTTATATTGGGTTGCCGCATCGTAGTATTCGCCTAAAGAAAGATGCTTGTCTGCTTTCTTCAGGTTCTGTTCAATGCCGCAACTTATCAGAAAGAGGCAGCTGATTGCTGTTATGATTTGATAAAATCTTATTTGTTTCATATTGGACAATTTAAATCTTCAAAGTCAAGAATTGACATTTCGTAGGTGGTTCAAGTACGGGCTGAAGGCCCAAAAGCTCCTAGCCCAGGGCATCGCCCTGGGTATAATAGCAGTCAGCAAGGCGCCCT
>JAJWJX010000047.1:0-31509 GCA_021623045.1 Segatella copri
TGTTAGGGACTTGCACCCATTAGAATAAGCTCATGCCGAGCATACAACAAAAAAGACCTTGATTGCAGAACGCAACCAAGGTCTTCGGAGATGATATATTTAACCTATTGAAATCTCGCTAGATTAGATCTGCTCGCTCCAGTCCTCCTGGCTCTTACGAACGTAAGTCTGGTAACGGAGTTTAGCCATCTTCTCTGCCTGAGAGAAGAGCTCATCAGCTTCCTTAGGGAATGCCTTCTGTACAGAGAGGTAACGAACCTCACCGAGCAGGAAGTCGCGGAAGTTCTCCCAGTTAGGAGCCTTAGAGTCGAGTGTGAATGGGTTCTTACCCTCATCAGCCAACAGTGGGTTGTAACGCCACAAGTGCCAGTAACCGCACTCAACAGCCAACTCTTCCTCGTGCTGTGAACGACCCATACCGCCCTTACGCTTCAAACCGTGGTTGATACATGGTGCGTAAGCGATGATGAGTGATGGACCTGGATAAGCCTCAGCCTCGCGGATAGCCTTCAATGTCTGAGCATTGTCAGCACCCATAGCTACCTGAGCTACGTAGATGTAACCGTATGTAGTCTGCATCAAACCGAGATCCTTCTTGCGGATACGCTTACCCTGAGCAGCGAACTGTGCGATAGCACCGAGTGGAGTAGACTTAGAAGACTGACCACCAGTGTTAGAGTAAACCTCAGTATCAAGTACCAGGATGTTAACATCCTCACCAGAAGCCAATACGTGGTCGAGACCACCGTAACCGATATCATAAGAAGCACCATCACCACCGATGATCCACTGTGAACGCTTAACGAGGTAGTGATCCAAAGTCTTGAGCTCCTTGCAGATAGGGCAACCCTTCTCAGCGCAGGCAGCGATGAGAGGCTTCAACTCTGCAGCAGCCTCCTTAGAACCCTCAGAATCGTTCATGTTAGCCATCCACTTGTCAGCAGCAGCTACGAACTCAGCAGAAACCTTCTCGCTAGCCTTAGCCTCCTCGAGCAAGTGAGCGATGCGCTCCTTCATCTTCTTGTTACCCATTACCATACCGAGACCGAACTCGCAGAAGTCCTCGAACAATGAGTTGTCGAATGCAGGACCCTGACCCTTAGCGTTCTTTGTATATGGAGTAGATGGGATAGAAGCTGAGTAGATAGAAGAACAACCAGTAGCGTTAGCAATCATCTGACGATCACCGAAGAGCTGAGAAATCAACTTAACGTATGGAGTCTCACCACAACCAGAGCAAGCACCAGAGAACTCGAACAATGGCTGAGCGAACTGAGAGTTCTTAGGGCTCTGCTTGATGTCTACGAGATCCTGCTTAGAAGCTACCTTGTGTACGAGGTACTCCCAGTTAGCTGCTTCCTTGACCATATCCTCTGCGTCTACGTTGAATGGAACCATTGTCAACGCCTTCTCACCCTTCTTACCTGGGCAGACGTCTGCACAGTTACCACAACCAAGACAGTCGAGTACTGAAGTCTCGATGCGGAAGTGCATTCCAGCCAAAGCCTTAGGTGCCTTAACATCCTGAGTCTGGAGACCCTCGATGCCTGCGAGCTCCTCATCGGTCAATACGAATGGACGGATAGCTGCGTGAGGACAAACGAATGAACACTTGTTACACTGGATACAGTTCTCTACGTTCCATACTGGTACGAATGCCTCAACACCACGCTTCTCGAATGCTGCAGTACCGTTCTGCCATGTACCGTCAACTGTGTTGTGCTTAACGAAGTCAGAAACCTTCAAGAGGTCACCTGCCTGGCCGTTGATAGGACGAACGAGCTCCTTAACGAATGCTGGAGCGTTATCCTCCTTAGCCTCATCGTCAGCGAGGTTAGCCCAAGCTGGATCTACTGTCAACTGCTTGTACTCACCACCACGATCTACAGCGCCGAAGTTCTTGTCAACAACGTCCTGACCCTTCTTAGAGTAAGACTTAACGATGAATGCCTTCATCTGCTCTACAGCGAGATCCAAAGGAATAACCTCTGTGATACGGAAGAATGCAGACTGGAGGATGGTGTTGGTACGGTTACCGAGACCAATCTCCTGAGCAATCTTAGTTGCGTTGATATAGTAAACAGTGATGTTGTTCTGAGCGAAGTAACGCTTTACCTTGTTAGGGATGAAGTTAACCAACTCCTCGCCGTCGAAGATAGTGTTCAACAGGAAGAAACCGTTCTTACGCAAACCACGTGTAACATCGTACATGTGGAGGTAAGCCTGTACGTGGCAAGCTACGAAGTTAGGAGTATTTACCTGGTAAGCACTGTGGATAGGGCTGTCGCCGAAACGCAAGTGAGAGCAGGTGAAACCACCAGACTTCTTAGAGTCGTAAGAGAAGTATGCCTGGCAATACTTGTTAGTATTGTTACCGATGATCTGAACTGAGTTCTTGTTAGCACCAACAGTACCGTCAGCACCCAAACCATAGAACTTAGCCTCGAACAAGTCGTCGCCACCCATTGGAATTTCCTCCTCTTCTGGGAGAGAAGTGAATGTAACGTCATCAACGATACCTACAGTGAAGTGGTTCTTTGGCTGTGGCAACTCGAGGTTCTTGAATACAGCAACAATCTTAGCTGGAGTTGTATCAGAAGAACCGAGACCGTAGCGACCGCCAACGATCAATGGCTTGCGCTCGTCATCGTAGAGAGCTGACTTAACGTCGAGGTACAATGGCTCACCCTCTGCACCTGGCTCCTTAGTACGGTCGAGAACAGCGATACGCTTAACTGTAGCTGGGATAGCCTTCTTCAGGAAGTCAACAGAGAATGGACGATACAGGTGAACTGCAACCATACCAACCTTCTTGCCCTGCTTGTTCAAGTAGTCGATAGCCTCGCGAGCTGGCTCTGTAGCAGAACCCATCAGGATGATGATGTTCTCAGCATCCTCAGCACCATAGTAGTTGAAGAGGTGATACTCACGACCAGTGATCTTAGTCATCTCCTGGCAGTACTTCTCTACTACCTCAGGGATTGCATCGTAGTAAGGGTTGCAAGCCTCACGGTGAGTGAAGAATGTCTCTGGGTTCTCAGCGGTACCGCGAGTAACAGGACGCTCAGGAGTCAATGCACGGTTACGGAAGTCCTCGATGAACTCTTCCTTAACCAATGGACGGATGTCTTCCATATCCATCTCCTCGATCTTGTGGTACTCGTGAGAAGTACGGAAACCGTCGAAGAAGTTAATGAAAGGAACCTTTGTCTCCAATGTTGCCAAGTGAGGAACTGCAGAGAGGTCCATAACCTCCTGAACAGAACCTGAGCAGAACATAGCGAAGCCAGTCTGGCGGCAAGCCATTACGTCCTGGTGGTCACCGAAGATACAAAGTGAGTGAGAAGCCAATGTACGAGCTGATACGTTGAACACGCAAGGGAGCAACTCACCAGCAATCTTGTACATGTTAGGAATCATCAGCAACAAACCCTGAGAAGCAGTGTAAGTTGAAGTCAAGGCACCAGCCTGGAGAGAACCGTGAACTGCACCGGCAGCACCAGCCTCTGATTCCATTTCCTGGATAGAAACTCGCTGACCGAAAAGGTTCTTACGACCTTTGGCAGCCCATTCATCTACATGCTCCGCCATTGGTGATGATGGAGTAATAGGGTAGATAGCAGCAACCTCAGTAAACATGTAGCTTACGTGTGCGGCAGCTGTGTTACCATCACAAGTGATAAATTTTTTCTCTTTAGCCATTTTACTTTTAGATAAAATATTAAAAATGTTTTGTATTTTTATTCCTTTGAACTTTGATAGTTGAATCTGTTGAAGAGTTCAATTTTCAGTTCTGTTTTGTTTTTGTCGAATGTTTTGCCAATTCCTACACCTATATTAATATAGGAACCCCAGAAGCCACAACGGTATTCTGTTGTCCTTACCTACCTCGGTATTGTATCGGGCGTAGATGATGTCGGGATTGTTGCGCACCTTATTAGGAGATTGCGCATCGCAGATTCTGAACTTCTTCTCACCATCTACTATGAAGTAGTGGTCCTTGCCGGTCTGGTTCACCTTGTGATCTTTCCAGAGCGAGTTGACGAAGAATGTCTCCATCACCTCCTGCTTGTCTATCTGGATAGGATAGATGGCGTACATCAGGTTGGAGTTGTGCATCATCACCTTGGATGGTTTCTTTGGGAACTCCTGCCCGGTAGGGTAAATCATGTTGATGAGTCGTGCATCAGCAAGATACTTGATGTAGTTCATCACCGTAGCTCGGCTGGTATTGATTTCTTCAGCGAGCTGGCTCACGTTTGGAGCTTTGGCACCTTCTACAGCGAGCTGATAGAAGAGTCGCTTGATCTTGGTGAGATATTTCAGTTCGATTTGCTTGATGAGGAGGATGTCTACCTCGGTCATCATATTCATTGTCTTTAGTAGATTCTCTGTGAAGTTGCGGTTCTCCAGGAAGAATGGATAGAATCCATGGTGCAAGTAGTCCTGGAAGTATTTCATCGGGCTCACCTTTGGCAGAATCTGCTTGATGATGTGCTCGTGGTTGCGCAGGATTTCATCGAGTGTATATGGCTGGAAACTGTTGCCAGTCTGCAGATTGATAAACTCTCTGAAAGAGAAACCTCGCAGGTTGTAACTTTTCACGATTCCATTGAGTTCTGGATTCTCTTCCTTCAGTCGCATCACGCTGGAACCTGTGAACACGATTTTCAGCTCTGGGTAGAGGTCGTAGCATTTGCGCAGCTCCTTGCTCCAATCTGACTGTTTGAAGACCTGGTCGATGAGAAGGGTTCTGCCGCCATGACGGACAAAGTCGCCTGCAAAATCTGCGATTCCTCTGCTTTGGAAATAGAAATTGTTCATATTCACATACAGACACTTGCGGTCGGTAGGGCCAAAGTGCTCTTTGGCATATTGGAGAAGGAATGTAGACTTGCCTACACCGCGTGTTCCCTTAATGCCAATCATACGGTCGCTCCAGTCTATTTCGTCCATCAAGGTGCGTCTTACTGGTGCGTTCGTATGCTCTACGAGGTATGTATGTGTTCTGAAGAATGCTTCTTCCATGAGTTCAATATCGTTTCTAAATTGTTTTTACGATGCAAAGGTAATTAAATATTTCTAATTTGCAAACTCTAGATAGCAAAAAGTAACTTTTTTTTCATTATTTAGCACTTGTCTAAGTAAAAATGGGGCTTTTCTGCCTTTTTTTGCACATTTCTTTATATCTTTGCACCATGAAATTACATATTTTCAATCCAGAACATGATTTGGCTTTGGCTGCAAATCTGAAACAGTTTACCGCACCTCATGCGGGAAGACAACTTAGAAGTGATCTTGCTTTCATTCCGGCTCTTTGGGCGGAAGAGGGCGACCTCGTGCTTGTGGATGATATTGATTTTGCGAAGAACAGGGCGCGCCATTTTGGGGCTGAACTGAACAGCAAGGTAGAATTCATCACCAAGCCTCAGCTGAAGCATCTGCTGAAGACTGAATTTCTTGACAGTGTTCATCCCTGGGGATGGAATCTTTCGCTGAAAAGTGAGTTGGAGCGTTTGGGATTGCCGGAAATCATGCTGCCCGTTGATGCTATATTAAATAAGGTACGCGAGGTGAGCAGCAGGCAATGGGCTGCCCTCCATCTGCAGCGTGGCGTGGAATATGTTACAGAGACGGCCCGTGTCAAAGAACTCATTCTACAGCACGGCAAAGCTGTTGTCAAGGCTCCCTGGAGCAGTAGTGGAAGGGGAGTGAAATATGTAAGTGCTGAGGATTTCAGGACTTCCGGAGATTATCCTACCTTCGAAAGATGGGTGGCAAACATGATTTATCATCAGGGCGGCGTAACCGTAGAGCCCCTATATAATAAGGTGAGAGATTTCGCCATGGAGTTTGAAATGAAGGACGGCAAGGTGCTCTATCGCGGTCTATCGCTCTTCGACACAATCAAGAATGCCTATTCGGGCAATGTGCTCTGCTCTGAAGATGATAAGGTGGAAATGATGAAACCGCTCATAAGCGAGGCTCAGCTTGCCGGAATCAGACAGCGCATCATCGAGGTTATGGAGCCTGCGCTGAAGGATATTTACAGCGGTCCGTTTGGTGTTGACATGATGATCTGCACCAAAGGGGAGAAGGATGAATTCTGCGAGGCTGTGCTGAATCAGGAAGGTGAGGACGTAAACAGAACCGGTCTGGGCGTGGTTCCTTGCATCGAAATCAATCTGCGCAGAACGATGGGTCATGTGGCAATAGATCTATACGAACATCTTGTGGCTAATTCGAGCGATGAGATGAAGACCAACAGGACGAACATCATGCGCGTGGAATATGATGGAAACAGATATCATCTCAGAATAAAGCCTGGCAGACCTTCGGAAGAGGCACCGCTGCATTGATGCTTCTTTGTTTAGAACATAGATTTTTTTGTTAAGCAATATTAAAATCGGCTTTCCCCATGCAAGGATTTGCCGATTTTTCATTTTATCATCAGAACTCAGGATTCTGATTCCGATTCGGGGATTCGCCTCGTCGCAAAGGATTCATCCCTTCGGATTTTAGAGAATTGAGGCATTAAAATGAACCAATAAATTAGAGAAATATGAATAAGAAAGTATTTAGTGCAGCTATTTTAGCTTCTGCTGCAATGACAATGACTTCTTGCAGCTCTAGCAAGAATGCACAGAATGAGAACGCAACGAAGGCTGAGAAGATAACGGAGGCAGAGGCTGCCCGTCCGTCAGCAGATGAGGAAATGGATGAGGGTTATCTTGTCCTCTCAGAGGCTCAGCAGAACATTGTGAAGAAGAATAATGATTTCGCTTTCAGACTTTATCAGCAGATCAGCGGCATGGATTCTGAGGTGGTTTCGCCAATGAGCATCGCCTATCTGATGGGAATGCTTGCGAATGGTGCTGATGGCAAGACCCAGCAGGAGATTCTGAAGGTAATCGGTTGCGAGGGCGTGAGCGTGAAGGAACTCAACGACTGTTATAAGGCGCTGATGCTTTCGGCTGGCAAGCTCGACAAGCAGACAACCGTAAACATTGCCAACTTTATCGCCATCAATAAGAATTTCACATTGAACAGCGATTTCGCTCGTGCCGTAGCCGATTCTTATCAGGCGGGCGTGGAGAGCATGGACTTTACCAATTCTAAATCTGCCGCCCGCATTAATGACTGGTGCAAGAAGCAGACTAAAGGAATGATTCCTAGCATCATCGACCAGGTAGACCCAGCAGCCGTTTCTTACCTCCTTAATGCTATTTATTTTAATGGAATCTGGCAGGAGAAGTTTGATGCGAAGAACACCCGCCTCGAGAACTTCAGCGGTTACACACGCGATATTAAGAAGGTGAACATGATGCACCTGAACAAGAAGTTTGCTTATACAGAAAACGATATGTTGCAGGCTGTAGAGTTGCCTTACGGAAACGGAAGTTATCAGATGACCGTTCTTCTTCCTAAGGCTGGCAAGAGCATCAGCGAGGTGATGAAGGAGATGAATGCTGATAAACTCCAGAAGTTGAGTAATGACATGGACCGTTGTCAGGTGGATTTGAAATTCCCTAAGTTCACTACCGAGATGGATCTGTCGCTCAACCAGATTATCAGTAAACTGGGCGCTCCGAGCATCTTCCAGCCAGGCACGGCAGATTTCAGCCGTTTTGCCAATGGCAGCTTCTACGTATCGAAGATGTTGCAGAAGGCAAAGATTGAGATAAGCGAGCGTGGAACAAAGGCTGCTGCCGTAACAGCTGCTGTGATGCTGACCTCACTGGGTCCTAACGAGATGAAGCGTGTAGAATTTCATGCCAACCGTCCATTCGTTTATTTCATTACCGAACGTAACAGTGGCGCCATTCTCTTCATGGGTCAGTTCATGGGAGAATAATAACAGAGAATTTGCAGGTTCTTAAAACTAGAAAAGCGAAAGCCAAGTCCGGAATCCGGAATCTGGCTTTCGCTTTTTATTTCGCTTAATTCACTTGTTTACTCCTGAAACTTTTCTATGAACTCATCCTCAGTAATGATTGGAATATTGAGTTCATGGGCTTTTTTGTTCTTCGAGCTCTGCGAAGCTGCATCGTTGTTAATCAGGAAGTTAGTACTCTTGCTCACACTTCCCGTAACCTTGCCGCCCTGGCTTTCAATGTAAGCTTTCAGCTCGTTGCGGTTCTTGTAATGATGCACATCTCCGGTTACGACGAAAGTCAGTCCCTGGCATTTATTTCCCGTTTCTACAGGCTCCTGCTCCTCGATAATCAGCTCGGACATCAGATGCTGCACATGCTGGAAATGAATATCGTCCTTGAACCAGGCGATAAACTTGGCACTCTTTTCTGGTCCAATGCCATCGATGCTTGCAAACTCATCGTCGAACATGCTCAGGCGCGCCGTTTCTATCAGTTCCTTCACCTTGTAACGGCTGAGCAGTTTTTTAGCCACATCGCCGCCGCAGAGCGGAATATTCAAGGCGTAGAGCAGATGACGGCCATCAGTATGGCGGCTTTTCTCTACACTCTCCAGAAGATTGCTTACGCTCTTCTTGCCAAATCCTTCGAAACAGGAAATCTCGAACGCATAATTCTTCAGTTTGTAGAAATCAGCATATTCTCTGATAAAACCATGATTGATGAATTTCCAGACAGTCTGTTCTGAGATTCCGTCAATATTGATTCCTTCTTTGCTGACGAAGCGTGCAAATTTCTTAAGCTGTTTGGCTGGGCAGGCTGCATTGGTGCAATGGAGAGTCTTGGTGCCGCTCTCGCTCTCGCGCACTACGGCTGGCGCATGGCAAACCGGACATTCGGCGGGAATGACAAAACTCCCCACAACCTCTGTAATATTGATTACCTTCGGGATAATCTTGTTGGCCTTGATTACCTGCAGTCTGGTTCCTTTGTCGCCAATGCCCAGACGCTCGCATTCGCTAACATTGCAGAGTGAGGCGCGCTGCACGGTGGTTCCTTCCAGTTCTACCGGTTTGAAAACAGCTACAGGCGTAATGGTGCTGGCTGCGCACGACCATTCTATGTGGTCGAGTTCGGTTTCAGCATGTTCGTCTTGCCATTTAAAGGCAAATCCTGCTCTCGTAGCGTGATGGCCTGTAACCGAACCGGTAGCAGCATAAACCGTATCATCGTAGCAAATTACCAATCCGTCTACCGGGAAAGGATTCTTCTTGCTTGTTACCTTCTCCGTAAACTTATCTATTTCCTGCTGGATGTTTTCAGCCGTAGGGTGGTCAATACGCTCTCGTTCTACAGGATTCATTCCCAAGTCTTTCAGCATCTGCATGCGTTCGCCCCATGAGGTAAGTTCCCGCTCAGTATAAACCAGGGTGAACGGAATCCATTGGATGTGGCGCTGCTTCACCTCATCAATATCCTTCAGCGTGAGTGAGCCTGAAGCGAGGTTTCGTGGATTGGCGTAATCGCCTTCGCTTTCGATGATGAACTGTTCGAAATCAGCATACGAAATGACGGCTTCTCCTCTTACTACAAGATGTCCTTTCTCTGAAATGGTAGCAGGAATGCCTGAAATGGCTGGAGCCAAGTGGGTAATGTTTGTGCCGATGTGTCCGTTACCGCGGGTAACGATCTTGGTGAGTTTTCCGCCGTCATAGGTTACTACGAGGGTCAGTCCGTCCAGTTTCCATGAAATCCAGATAGGGCGGTCTTCTGCCCATTTTACAAGATCACTTACCTGTTTGGTCTTTGCCAGGGAGAGGGCGGCAAATTCATGCTCCTCTTTCTTTCCTACGATAGAATCTTCTGACACGCGATTAGTTGGGGAGTCAGGCAGAATTTCGCCTGTTTCCTCTTCCAATCTCTTGAGCTGGTCGAAAAGGGCGTCCCACTCATAGTCGGTCATGAGTTCGCCTTTTCCGTTATAATAACTATCCGAAGCTTGGTTGAGTCTTTCAACCAAGCTCTTCATCTGCAATAGTTTCTCTTCCATAATGAATGTTTGAGGATGTTAATCAAATGTTGTGTTTTTCGATGGCCAGAAATTATTCTGCAGGTTCCATGGCTATGGAGAGTTTTTCAAAGGCGAAACGCTGACCTCTGTTTCCTCCATAGTTTACTCGTCCGCAGATGCAGAAACCCATCGAAGACAGAAGGTTAATCATCGGCGTATTGTCAAAGTTGGTGTCAACCTTGATGCTAGGTATTTTTTCTACCTCGCACATGCTGTTCACCTTACTGATGAAAATACGTGCTAAACCTTCACGCTGGAAACTAGGCAACGTGGCAAAGCGATGTATTACATAATAATCGCCATCGGTAATCCAGTTGCCTACTAATTTCTTATATTTGGGTTCACCATTCAATATGACTGCTCCATAGACAACCACCTCTTCGTTTACAGTTAGAACGAAGGCGTTGCCATTTTCTATGTCTTTTCTGATGTCTTTTTCTGATGGATATTCCTCAGTCCATTGGTGACGTCCCGATTCTATCATACTTTGGCGAGCCTGGTCGATGACTTTCCAGCAAGCAGCAAAGTCCTTAATATACGCCTGTCTGAAGTTTGTCTTCATATTAATTACGCTTTTATTATTTGGGTGCAAAATTAACAAAAAAAAACGAATTAAACTAAAAAACGGAGGAAAAACTTCACTTTTTTGTTAGTTTTCCTCCGTTTTTCTTGTTTTCTGCTCATTTTGAGCTGTTTTTCCATTGCTTTTTGCAAGGAAGCCAGGTGAATAAGATTCTACGCCAAGCACTTGTCGAGCTCAGCAATGATAGCATCTTTCTGTTCCTTGATATGCTGACCGATGAATACGATTTTTATCATGCGGTCGCCCAATTCCTGATCCCATTCCTTCTGCAGCTGTGGGTTGTTCATCAAGACCTGCGCGAGTTCGTCTTTCGGCATGGTAGCCAACCATTGGCCAGCCTGCTTTACAGTCTTCTGCTTGCCAGCCTGTTCGAACACGTAGCACATGTCGCGCTCATCATCGAAATAGCAGATTCCCTTAGCGCGAACCACGTCTCTAGGCCATTTCCTTGCTACGAAATCATCGAAGAGTCCCAGGTCGAAAGGTTTGCGGCGGTAGTAAACGAATGTGCCGATTCCGTACTCCTCAACTTCTCCGCCTTCATGATCATGGTCATGGTCGTGATGATGATGGTGGTGATGATGCTCATGTTCATCGTGGTCGTGGTCATGTTCATCGTGGTCATGATGATGATGCTCATGCTCTTCATCCTCGTCATGGTCGTGATGATGATGATGATGTTCATGTTCTTCTTCATCATCTTCTTCATGCTCTCCGTTTCTTTCTGATTCAATCTCCTGAATCCAGCCAGCTGAAGTGGCTACGGTTTCCCAATCAAACTTCTTGGTGTTGACGATCAGATTCAAGTCAACGTCACCATAGTTGCATTCAAAGATTTCTGCCTTAGGCTGGATGGCACGGATAATCTGCTTCAGGTGCTCAAGTTCCTTAGGTTCAACCTCAGCAGTTTTGTTCAGGAGAATGATGTTGCAGAACTCAATCTGCTGGATGACGAGCGAAGCCAGATCTTCCTCATCAATATCCTTCTTCATCAGGTCGCTGCCGTTAGAGAATTCATCCTTCATGCGCAAAGCATCTACTACGGTAACGATGCTGTCAAGACGCAGAATACCATTCTCGATGTACTGAGGACCGAGAGATGGGATAGAGCAGATGGTCTGTGCAATAGGAGCAGGCTCGCAGATTCCGGAAGCCTCGATGACAATGTAATCGAAACGCTTCATGTCTACGATTTCCTTGAGCTGTTCTACCAGGTCCATCTTCAATGTGCAGCAGATGCAACCATTCTGGAGAGAAACGAGCGAATCGTCTTTCTGACCTACCACGCCACCTTTTTCTATCAGGGCTGCATCAATATTGACTTCACCAATATCGTTGACGATGACGGCAAACTTAATACCTTTTTCGTTAGCTAAAATCTTGTTGAGAAGGGTTGTCTTTCCACTACCCAGGTAGCCTGTCAAAAGCAATACAGGCACTTCCTTCTTTGTGTTCATATTAAAATATTTTAATGTTATACTTCTTAAATCCTGCCTGCTGATAATGCTGCTTTCTCTGACAGCTGTTATCCGGCAGGCTGACGGTTTTGCGAAACTGCAAAGATTGTGCCACACCTTTATTTTTTGCCATCTTTTTTTCATACACCCCTTTTTGTCAGTTATCTTGTGTTATTTTTAGGTTATATTTTACGTTTTTCTCATTTTTCTTTGGTGGTTTCGTCAAGAAATAGTATATTTGCAGAGAAAAATGTTTCAAACAGCACATAAACTTAATGAATAAATATATAATATACGTAAGTTAATAAGTTAAGATGAAAAAGTTTAAGTTTTTAGTTCTGACGGTTGTGGCAGTCCTTGCGCTGTCATCTTGCGGCACTACTCAGACGGTGCCTCTGACCGGTCGCACTCATCGCATCTCTGTATCCGATGAGCAGGTTCTCAGTCTGTCTAATCAGGAATACACAAAGTACATGGCTTCTGCCAAGAAGTCGACCAATGCAGCCAATACGGCGATGGTTCAGCGAGTGGGAAAGAGACTCGCCAATGCTGTTGAACTCTATTTAAAGCAGAACGGATTTGAAGCCGACGTGAAGAATTATTCATGGGAATTCAACCTGGTACAAGATAAGTCTGCCAATGCATTCTGTATGCCTGGCGGTAAAATCGTGGTTTATGAAGGACTTTTGCCTTACACTCAGAATGAAACCGGTTTGGCAATTGTATTAGGTCACGAAATAGCTCATGCTGTGGCTAAGCATAGTGCCGAGCAGCTCACCAAGCAGCAGAACCAGCAAACAGGTACAAGCATTTTGGGAACAGTATTGAACCAGACCGTAGGTAATGGAGTAGGTAATGTGGCAAGTGCAGTTGCCGGACAGTATTTCTCATTCCGCAATCTGAAGTATTCCCGTGATAATGAAACCGAGGCAGATTACATGGGGCTTATCTTCGCTGCCATGGCTGGTTACGATCCTCAGCAGGCCATTCCTTTCTGGAAGAGAATGTCACAGGGCTCAAGCAGCAATCAGAGTGATATTTTCAGTGATCACCCTTCAGACGCCAAGCGTATTGCTGCCTTGCAGAAGGAAATGCCTACTGCGCTGAAGTATTATAAACCTCAGACAACTTATAAGGTAGGTTCTACGAGCAAGACTTCTACAACCAAGAAGACCAGTAGCAAAAAGAAGACTACAACCCGCAGAAGATAAGGATTAGAAGAATCAAATTAAAATTGTTAAGTATGGAGTATTTATCTCATAACCTTTGGCTTGTATGGACATCGGTGATGTTCATCTGCCTCATCTTAGAGTTGTCTTCGGGCGACTTCTATGTAACGTGTTTTGCCATAGGTGCGCTCATCAGCATTCCTGTGGCATTGGTAGAAGCACCTTTCTGGGTGCAGGTAGTGGTTTGGGCAATCTGCTCCATGCTTAGCATCTGGCTGGTTCGTCCGCATCTGCTGAAAGCGCTGCACAAGGGTGGAGAAGACCGACGCAGTAATGCCGATGCGCTGGCAGGACAGATAGGGGAAGTAACCGAGATGATTCCTGCCGGAGGTTTCGGCAGAGTGAAACTGGATGGAGATGATTGGAAAGCAGAAGCTCCGCATCTTGCCGAACCGCTTGCTGTAGGCGATAAGGTTCGAATCTTAGGCCACGAATCTATCATCCTCAAGGTAGAAAAAGTTTAGATAGGAAAACTTTAGATTCAACATTATTCACTTAATCGTATAAACATCATGAACATAGGAATTTATGTGCTGGTGGCTCTAGTAGCACTTGCACTCGTAGTGGTTAAGAAAACCATCGTCATCATCCCTCAGAGTGAGACGAAAATCATAGAGCGTCTCGGACGATATTTTGCCACGCTCAAGCCGGGTATTAATGTCATCATTCCTTTCATTGACCATGCCAAGGATATTGTGTCTATGAGAAACGGAAGATACGTTTATACAAACAGCATCGACCTTCGTGAACAGGTCTACGATTTCGACCGTCAGAACGTAATCACTAAGGATAATATCCAGATGCAGATAAATGCGTTGCTCTATTTCCAGATTGTGGACCCATTCAAGAGTGTATATGAAATCAACAATCTGCCAAACGCCATAGAGAAACTGACCCAAACTACCTTGCGTAATATAATAGGTGAGATGGAGCTCGACCAGACGCTTACCTCCCGCGATACGATTAACACCAAACTGCGTGCGGTTCTGGATGATGCAACCAATAAGTGGGGAATCAAGGTTAACCGAGTAGAGTTGCAGGATATTACACCTCCTGAGAGTGTGCTCCAGGCGATGGAAAAGCAGATGCAGGCTGAACGCAACAAGCGTGCTACCATCCTGACTTCTGAAGGTGAGAAGGAAAAGCAACGCCTGCTCTCAGAAGGTGAGAAGGCTGCCATCGTGAACAAGGCTGAGGCTGCCAAACAGCAGGCTATCTTGAATGCAGAAGGTGAGGCTACTGCCCGCATCCGTAAGGCTGAGGCCGAGGCTATTGCCATTCAGAAGATTACGGAAGCTGTAGGACAGAGTACGAATCCAGCCAACTATCTCCTGGCCCAGAAATACATCAGCATGATGCAGGAAGTGGCTCAGGGTAAGGATAATAAGGTGGTTTATCTGCCATACGAGGCAACCAATCTCTTGGGCTCTATCGGAGGAATCAAAGACCTTTTCAAGGGATAAAGACCTCTGAGTCAATGGATAATGCCCTTTGGCTCAAGATTGGCTCAAGATTGGCTCAAGAAATAAAGCACTCTGAATATCAGTAAACTGCAAGTTCAGTAAGTAAAAAATATTAAACAGGATAAAAATGAAGAAAATCTGTATCGTTGCAGGCGCAAGACCTAACTTTATCAAGGTGGCGCCCGTAATTAGAGCTATTCGTAATGCTCAGGAAGCTGGTAACGAAATCAGCTATCAGTTGGTTTACACAGGAAAAGAGGATGATCCTACATTGGAATCTTCTCTCTTCGACGACTTAGGCATTCAGAAACCGGATGCTTATCTCGGCGTAGACTGTCCAAACATGAACGAACTTACCGGACAGGTGATGGGTCAGTTTGAGCGCTATCTGCAGCAGAATGCTACAGATGTTGTCATTGTGGTTGATGATCTGGCTTCAACCATGGCCGTGGCTATTGTTACCAAGAAGCAGGGTGTGCAGCTTGCTCATATTGCAGCAGGAACCCGCAGTTTTGACATTACCATGCCAAAGGAAATCAACCGTCTGGTGATTGATGGCTTGTCAGATATTCTCTTTACCGCTGGCATTTCAAACAACAGCATCGCCAACAAGGAAGGTGCAGAATTGTCTAAGGTTTACATGGTAGGAAATGTGCTTATCGACAACATCCGCTTCCTTCAGTCTAAAATGCAGCGTCCGGAAGTCATGGACGAGTTTCATCTGAAAGAAGGTGAATATATGGTTTTGACCTTGAACCGCAAGGCCATCGTCAATAACATTGATGAGATGAAATCACTCATTTCTGTCATAGATGAAGAGGCGCGCCAGGCTGGAGTGAAGGTGATTGCTCCGCTTCGAGGTAAAGCCTTGGGCTTCGTGCTCGCATTCAAGGCTTATCAGGAAGAGAGTAATCATCAGAGTGGAATCCAGGTGGTTCAGCCGCTCGATTATCTGTCGTTTGCTTATCTTACAGCCCACGCCAAAGGTGTGATTACCGATTCGGGTAATGTGGCTGAAGAAGCTACTTTCAATGGGGTCCCTTGCATTACGCTCAACAGCTATACTGAGCATATTGAAACCGTAAAGGTGGGTACAAACGAACTGGTTGCTGAAGATCCGGAGTTACTGACGCAATCTATGCAGAAACTTCTGAAGGGTGAATGGAAGAAAGCGGGCATTCCTGACAGATGGGATGGCCGCTCAGCAGAAAGAATAGTCCAGATTCTCGCTGAATAGAATCTAAACTCATAGGTATAATCTCATGGAGAGAGATAATTCTATGTAAACTGATTCTTTTCAGAATAAACTTAGAGGTTCACTTCAATATCGTTATATTGAAAAGTGAACCTCTTTCTTTTTATGCTTTATCTTTTTTTAAGCCAAAGCTACCTTTTATCTTTTTCTTAACTTAAAACCATCCTTTTTCTTAATCCTTTTCAGGCGCCTTTGGCACAGGATAGTCGTATTGCTTGAAATAGGACGGCGTCTTATTATCATACCATACTCCTTCTACGTTTAAGCCGATAGAGAAAGTCTTTTTGGAGTTGGTGTATCTTACACCGGCTCCTAAAACGTTAGCACCAGGTACTCCCATTCCGTAGCCACCCGGCATGATTCCTCTGCCCATTCCCCAAGGATACATTCCGTAGCCCCAAGGCGAATAGCCGTAGGGACCATAGCCATAACCGCCATAACGGCCGTAGTGAGAATTGTAATTGTTGGCTACACTAAGCTGACCGTAAACGTAAGCCTCCCAATGCTCATTAAACTGGTAGCCCAGAATGCCGTAAACTCCACCGTCATGATAACTGTCTCCACCATAGTTTACGTTGTTGATATAAGTGCCCAGAGCCAGCCAGAGTTTGTTGTCTTTGGTGAGTGGCGTTAGGTAGGTTGCATCGATGGTCTGAGTGAAACCGCCTCTGTGAGGCACATTCTTGCCGAATGTGGCAAAGGCAGAAAGATCTACCGAGAGATTCAATCCCTTGTGCAGCCCCCAGCCATAGCCCAACGGATAACTCAAGCTGTTGTTAAGGTTGGAGATGGGATTATTATAATAGGTGCTGTCTAGCGAAGCATCACCCAGCAATCCGTTTTTGCCGAGAGTTTCTTTCTTATCTGATAGTCGGGCAGGAGTCATATATGCATTCTTCACCGGTTTTCCCTGATAAATCATAGGTTTTCCTGCCTGGTAAACCGTATCGCCAGGCAGCAACCATTCTTCGCGCGGACTGTCCGGACTGTGCAATGGTCCGAAGCTTACCTGTTGCTGTGCACTTGCTTCTGTAGTGAGGAAAGTGCAAAAAGCGATGATAATATATATTTTTTTCTTCATAATTGATTGCATTTTCTGTCTTCTGCTGCAAAGATATGAAGAATGTATGAAACAAAGTAACTTTTCCCGCATAAAAAATCAATTTTTTAGAATAAAATCATTATCTTTGCATCCGATAACATAAATAGATGTAAAATTATACAAAAATATGAAGAAGATCATCAGATTATTGACACTCGCTCTTCTTACGGTGCCTGTTACGACATTCGCTCAGAGTGAAGGCAATCAGAACACATCAGAACCAGCCGGAAAAGTTGTGGCGTCTAAGCCCGATTCTCTGCTAGACTGGGAAACACCGCACGATTCAACCTGCCCTCAGGTGTTGCTGGAAACTACGATGGGCAACATTCTCGTGGCTCTCTACAACGATACTCCCAAGCATCGGGATAATTTCCTGAAACTTGTCAATTCGGGCTATTATGACGGTTGCATCTTTCAGCGTGTCATCAAGAATTTCATGATTCAGGGTGGCGATTATTCATGCAGAAAGGTGAACATGGAAAAGCCGCAGAAGTTTGATGTAAACTATACGGTTCCGGCAGAAATCATCTATCCTAAATATTATCATAAGCGCGGACAGCTCTGTGCTGCTCGCGAAGGAGATGATGAAAATCCGGCCAAAGCTTCGGCGTCTACTGATTTCTACATCACCTGGGGCAGAAATTTTTCTCCACGGCAGATGGAATATTATGTAGAAAAACTGAAACGGGACGGCAAGTATTACGCCATTCCTTCAGAACAGTTGCAGAAGGGCTACATCAAGCATGGTGGTGTTCCTCACCTTGACAACGGCTACACTGTATTCGGAGAGGTGCTTGAAGGCATGGATGTGGTTGATAAGATTCAGAATGTGGCTACCGATAAGGCGAACAACGACAGACCTCTCACGGATGTCATCATCCTGAAAGCCAAACAGATGAAGTAACTTTCGGATGGTAAACTGAAGAAATAAGTAACTGAGCCCATTAAAAGGGAAAAATCGATAAGTAAAAATATTAAATACGAGAAAAATGAAGTCATTAAAGGAATTATATAGAGTAGGTAAGGGACCATCGAGCAGTCATACGATGGGGCCTCAGCGTGCTGCCAAACTTTTTCTGGAGCGTTGCCCTAACGCTTCTTATTATGAAGTAACCCTCTATGGAAGTCTGGCTGCTACAGGTAAGGGACACATGACTGATGTGGCAATAGAAGAAGTGCTCAGACCTCATAAAACTGTGAATATTATCTGGCAGCCACAGACTTTCCTGCCTTATCATCCCAACGGAATGAAATTTGTGGGCAAGGATCTGAACGGCGATGTTATTGATGAATGGACCGTTTACAGTATTGGTGGTGGAGCCATATCAGATGGTACTGCCGGCAACGAAGAACTGGGCGCCAAGGATGTTTATGATCTGAACAAGCTCGCCGACATCAAGCAATGGTGCTATGATAACGGACGCTCATTCTGGGAGTATGTTGAGAAATGCGAATCGGATGATATCTGGGATTATCTAGACATGGTTTGGCAAACGATGAAGCAGAGCATCAAAAATGGTTTGGACCATGAAGGTGTTTTGCCTGGTCCGCTGAAGTTACAGCGTAAGGCTGCCACCTATTATATAAAGGCGAAGGGTTACCGTGCTTCCCTGCAGAGCCGCGGCTTGGTTTATGCTTATGCGCTGGCTGTGAGCGAGGAGAATGCTTCGGGTGGCACCATCGTTACAGCTCCTACCTGTGGCGCCTGTGGTGTATTGCCAGCTGTACTCTACCACATGTTTACTTCTCATGATATGAGTGAACAGCGCATCTTGAGAGCCTTGGCTACAGCCGGATTGGTAGGCAACATCGTAAAGCAGAATGCTTCTATCAGCGGTGCTGATGTAGGTTGCCAGGGCGAGGTAGGTGTTGCCTGCGCCATGGCTTCGGCTGCAGCCTGTCAGCTTTTCGGAGGCAGTCCGGCTCAGGTAGAATATGCTGCCGAAATGGGATTGGAGCATCATCTCGGAATGACCTGCGACCCGGTTTGCGGACTGGTTCAGATTCCTTGCATCGAGCGAAATGCCTTTGCTGCTGCCCGAGCTTTGGATGCAGACCTCTACGCTTCCTTCTCAGATGGCCATCATACCGTATCTTTCGACCGTGTAGTTGAAGTGATGCGACAGACGGGTCATGACCTACCTTCGCTTTACAAGGAAACAAGCGAAGGCGGTTTGGCAAAGGGATTTCCAAGAGACATTTAGTCATAAAATGCTTCGCTGAATCATAAAATGTTTTTCAGCTATTTTATTCAGTTTGGTAAGAGGGCTTTTATTTTGGCACGCTATTTGTTAGCCCCCTTGCCAAACAATAATAAAGTAAATACGAATAAAAACATTTTATATTATGGCACAGAAAGGTAATATTGGTGTAACGACAGAGAACATTTTCCCTGTCATCAAGAAATTCTTATATTCAGATCACGACATCTTCCTCCGTGAGATGGTTTCAAACGCCGTAGATGCTACACAGAAGTTGAAGACTCTTGCAGCTCAGGGCGATTTCAAGGGCGAGATAGGCGACACAACCGTTCGTGTCTCTCTCGATGAGAAGGCTGGAACCTTGACTATCAGCGACCATGGTATAGGTATGACTGAGGAGGAAATCGATAAATATATCAACCAGATTGCATTCTCAGGCGTAACTGACTTCCTCGACAAGTATAAGGAGAATGCCAACGCCATCATCGGCCACTTCGGTCTCGGCTTCTATTCTTCTTTCATGGTAGCCAGCAAGGTAGAAATCATCACTAAGAGCTACAAAGAGGGAAGCAAGGCTGTAAAGTGGAGCTGCGATGGTTCACCTGCTTTCGAAATCGAAGATGCTGACAAGGCTGAGCGTGGTTCAGACATCATCCTCCATATTGCTGATGATTGCAAGGAATTCCTGCAGAAGAGCAAGATTGAGGAACTTCTGAACAAGTACTGCAAGTTTATGGCAGTGCCTGTTGCTTTCGGCAAGAAGACCGAGTGGAAGGACGGTAAGAATGTGGAGACTGATGAGGATAACATTATTAATAATGTGGAGCCTCTCTGGACCAAGACTCCTAGCACCTTGAAGGATGAGGACTACAAGAAGTTCTATCACACCCTTTACCCAATGCAGGACGACCCGTTGTTCTGGATTCATCTGAATGTAGACTTCCCATTCAATCTCACGGGTATTCTCTACTTCCCACGCATCAAGAGCAGCATCGACATGCAGCGCAACAAGATTCAGCTCTATTGCAACCAGGTGTTCGTAACCGACCAGGTAGAAGGCATTGTACCAGAATTCCTCACATTGCTTCATGGTGTAATCGATTCACCGGACATTCCGCTGAACGTAAGCCGCAGCTACCTGCAGAGCGACAGCAACGTGAAGAAGATTTCTACCTACATCACCAAGAAGGTAGCCGATCGTTTGAACTCTATCTTCAAGGAGAACCGCAAGGAGTTTGAAGAGAAATGGGATGATCTCAAGATCTTCATCAACTACGGAATGCTCTCTCAGGAAGATTTCTACGAGCGCGCAAAGGACTTCGCACTTCTGAAAGATGTTGAGGGCAAGTACTTTACTTTCGAGGAGTACAAGACGCTGATTAAGGACAACCAGACCGATAAGGACGGCAACCTGGTTTATCTCTATGCCAACAATAAGGAAGAGCAGTATTCTTACATCGAAGCTGCCAAGCAGAAGGGTTATTCTGTACTCCTGATGGAAGGTCAGCTCGATACGCCGATGGTAAACATGCTGGAGCAGAAGCTGGAGAAGAGTCGCTTTACACGTGTTGACGCCGACATTATCGACCGCCTCATCGTGAAGGAAGATGCTAAGAAGACCGATTTGAGCAAAGAGCAGTCTGACAACTTGACAGAAGTATTCCGCTCTCAGATGCCTCAACTCGACAAGACAGAATTCTTTGTTGAGATTCAGGCTTTGGGCGAACAGAACCAGCCAGTGCTCATCACTCAGAACGAGTACATGCGCCGTATGAAGGCGATGAGCCAGTTCCAGGCAGGCATGAACTTCTATGGTCAGATGCCAGACAGCTACAACATCGTACTGAACTCAGACCATGCTCTGGTAAAGAAGGTATTGGAAGATGCTGAGGCCAACACTGCTGAAACATTGAAGCCAATCCTTGCAGAAATCAAGGGTCAGGAAGCTCGCCTTGCCGTACTCCATCAGGAGCAGAACAAGAAGAAGCCTGAAGAGATTACCCAGCAGGAGAAGGATGATGTTCACAACACAGAGAAGGCCATCAGCGATGAGAAGGCTAAGCGCAACGAAATCATCTCGGGCTATGCTAAGAACAACAACATTGTTCACCAGCTCATCGACCTCGCCTTGCTTCAGAACGGTATGTTGAAGGGTGCTTCGCTCGACGCATTCCTCAAGAGAAGCGTTGACATGATTAAGTAATCCAACCTGTAAAAAGGTTTGAATTAAGAAATAAAACTTTGCGATGCGTAACATTTCATGTTACAAATTGTATCTATCATATGTGCTAAATGTTTCAAAACGAACATTTAGCACATTTTTTTTCGCTTTCCTTTGGTGGCTTTCCTTTTTTTTATTACCTTTGCAATATCGATAAACGAAAAACATGATTAAAAAAATCGCCATCATGGAACAAACAAATTCAAATTACAGCATTATTGCTGATTATTACTCTGAACACTACAACGAGCTGAAGTTGTATGTCATGTCCCGTTCGCTTCCGGCAGACGAGGCTGAAGACATCGTGCAGAATACTTTTGTGCGATTACTTCGAGGCGATAAGATGATTACGCCTGTTACTTTACCTTGTTTTGTATACACCATTGCCAAGAATCTGATTATCGATTATTACCGTCGCAAGCATAAGATAGAGGAGTATGAACACTTCCTTGGTGCTAGCGACTGGATGGGAAGATATGATATTGATGGCGAATCGGTCTTCTCTGCCCAGCAGATCAACGAGATTTTGGAGCGTGGTATTGCCCGGCTTACGGAGAAGAGAAGCAAGGTTTACCGCCTGAATCTCTTCGAAGGAATGCAGGTGAGCGAGATTGCCCAAAGTCTGAACCTCGGATATAAAGCGGCTGAGAATCGTCTGACTCTGGCTAGAAAAGAAATAAGAGATTATATGAAAAAAGAGTTGGCTAGTTAAAATGCTAGTCAACTCTT
The DNA here is from genome assembly GCA_021623045.1 of Segatella copri. Taxonomy (GTDB): domain Bacteria; phylum Bacteroidota; class Bacteroidia; order Bacteroidales; family Bacteroidaceae; genus Prevotella; species Prevotella copri_T. The sequence continues at coordinate 22,186 of JAJWJX010000047.1, forward strand.
TCTGTTTATTCTTACTGCCTTGCTGAAAGGCAATTTCTAACTGTCTTTTTAGTTTTCCTTAAACCCGATTACTCTTGTCAAACCTTTATCAAGATAAAAGGTTTGGGTTACTTCCTGCTTCTTACCCTGATGGTCAGTCAGCTTGTACGTAGCCCTTAAATATAATAAGGTGTCGGGATAAGCTGCATCATTATAATCAATATTCTTCTTGACGTAAGGCAGCTTGCTGACATTTTGTCGCATTACCTTCATCTGGTCGAAACTGATCATGGCGGTAGGAGTGAGGTGGGAGAACCGCTCATAGCTGCAGTCCTGATCAACGAGGTTTTCATCAAGAAAATCCTTGACCAGAGATTGAGCCTTGTGCTGATCGCCACACGAGGTGAACATCAGCACAAGCCCTAAAGCCATGACAAACATCATTTTCATTTTCTTCATCATAGGCATCTTCTTTATATTTAGCGTGCTGCTTTTATTCAGCCCACTTGCTTATTTAGCCACGCTGCGGAGAATCTCCAGCAAGTGATCCCAAACCATCTCTACTGTAGGAATGAGGAGAGCCTCGTCTGGGGTGTGAACATTGCGAAGGGTAGGACCGAAGCTTACCATGTCGAGTTCAGGATAGCGCTCAGAGAAGAGACCGCACTCCAAACCGGCATGAATACCCTTTACCAATGGCTTCTTGCCGAAGAGCTTTTCATAAGCCTTCACAGCCAGGTCGGTAAGCTCGCTGTTGGCGCGCATCTTCCAAGCCGGATACTTGTCGCCTACAGTTACCTCGGCGCCAGCCAGAAGGAAGGCTGCCTTTACGGTGTTGGTCATGTTCTCCAGATTGCTCATCACGTTGCTTCGCTGGGAAGCTACGATGTTGATGCTGTTTTCATCGGTCATTACGCTTGCCACATTGCTTGAGGTTTCTACCATCCAGGCAATCGCCTCATCCTGACAGGTGGTAAGCGGACCGTTGTCTACTGCCTGGAGAGCCATTACGAACTTGTCAGCTACAGCTTTCTCGATGACAGGTGCAGCATCGGTGCTGCTCATGTTGAACTGCATAGCCTGTTCGGTTACGTGGAATTCATCCTCTACTTCAGATGCAAAGATGTTCCAGTCGGCACGAACCTGCTCCTTGTCTGCATTCTTAACAGCGAAGACAATCTTTCCGTCGCGAGGAATCGCATTGTGCATTTTGCCGCTGTTGAAGCTTACGAGGCGCAGACTTCCATCCAGTTTCTCATTTTCGAGGAAGAGGAAGCGGGCAAGAATCTTGATGGCATTGGCGCGCTTCTTGTTGATGTCATCGCCCGAGTGACCGCCGTTGAGACCCTTCAGCGAAGCTTCCATGAAGAAATATCCTGCAGGAGCCTCTTCGCGAGAGAAGTGGAAGGTAGCATGGGTTGTCTGACCACCGGCGCAGGATACGAAGATTTCGCCCTCATCCTCAGAATCGAGGTTGATGAGCATCTTTCCGGTCATAAAGCCTGCCTTCATACCGTGAGCACCGGTCAGTCCGGTTTCCTCATCACGTGTAAATACGCACTCTATAGGACCATGCTCAATATCGTTGCTTGCCAGGATAGCCAGCTCGATGGCGCAGCCTATGCCGTCGTCAGCACCCAGTGTGGTTCCCTTAGCCTTGAGCCATTCTCCATCAACGTAAGTCTGAATAGCATCTTTGTGGAAATCGAAATCAACATCTACCAGCTTATCGCAAACCATGTCCATGTGGCTCTGCAGGATGATGGTTTCAGCGTGCTCGTAGCCTGGAGTGGCTGCTTTTCGGATGAGCACATTACCTGTTTCATCTACCAGCGTTTCGAGCTGATGAGCCTCACCGAAAGATTTCAAAAACTCAATCATGTTCTCCTCGTGCTTGGAAGGACGAGGTATTTCGTTGATTTTTGCGAACTGCTCGAACACGAGAGCAGGCTTCAATTCACTTTTATTCATTTATTTTCTATTATTTTGTTTTGATAAAACATTTATTTCTGCTATTTTGTTTTGGTTATTCCCAAAAAAATAGTACCTTTGCACCCAAAAGTGCACTAAGGCACTGCAAAGGTAATAAAAATGATAAAATTAATGTTATTAAGCGTGTTAATAATTGCTATTTGTATGGCATTATTTTGCGTAAAGTTGATTTTTAAGAAGAACGGCAAGTTCTCTTCCCAGCATGTGCACGACAATCCGGGCTTGCGCAAGCAGGGCATTCATTGTGTGGTGGATCAGGACCGAGAGGCAAGGGAAGCCAACAAGGCGTATTAGAAAATAGTAATAATATAATATGATAGAAAAAATGAGAAAGAACATTTTGGGTTCAGTGGCAATTGCAGCAGTTGCTGCCCTGTCATTGGCATCATGCAACAAATCTCAGCCTCAGGTAGAGGCTAAGTCAGAGAGCAAGGCTCCTGCTGAATTGAAGATTGCTTATGTAGAGGTAGACTCTATCATGACTCAGTATACCTTTGCTAAGGAGTATTCTTCTATCTTGGAGAAGAAGGGTCAGAACATTCAGGCTACTATTGCGCAGAAGGGCCAGCAGCTCCAGGCTGCAGCTGCCAACTTCCAGCAGAAGATTCAGCAGAATGCTTACACCCGCGAGCAGGCTGAGGCTATTCAGGCTGGACTGCAGAAGCAGAACAACGACCTGCAGGGCTTGCAGCAGCGCTTGAGCAACGAGTTTGCTGCTGAGCAGGAGAAGTACAACAAGGCGCTCCACGACAGCATTGCCAACTATCTTGCCCGCTACAACATGGACAAGAAGTACAGCATCATCTTCTCTAAGAGCGGCGATAACCTGCTCTATGCTGACAAGGCTTACGATATTACAAAAGAGGTGATTTCCGGCTTGAACAAGGCTTACAAGGGTAAGTTGAAGAAAGAGGATGCTGCTCCTGCTAAAAAGTAAGAGAAATGCTTCGTAAGGAAAGATACGATTTTATATTGAATCATTTCAGAAGTGCGCTGCCGAATGTAACTACCGAGTTGCAGTTCGGTAGCGCATTTCAGCTTCTGGTGGCTACCTTGCTTTCTGCGCAATGCACCGACAAACGCATCAACATGGTTACGCCTGCTCTCTTTGCCCGTTATCCTGATGCGCAGCACATGGCACAGGCGAGCGAGGAAGATATTTATGAACTGATCAGTTCGGTGAGTTATCCGAATGCCAAGGCGAAGCATCTGGCTGAAATGTCTCGCCAGCTGGTTGAGATGTTCGGAGGTGAGGTGCCTGAGGCTGCGGATGATTTGGAGAAGTTGGCAGGAGTGGGGCGCAAGACGGCGAATGTGATTCGTGCCGTATGGTTCGGTCATGCTACGATGGCGGTGGATACGCATGTTTACCGTGTGAGTCATCGTATGGGGTTGGTGCCGAAAACGGCAGATACGCCCCGAAAAGTAGAAGATTATCTGATGAAACACATTCCGGCTGAGGATATTCCGAATGCGCATCATTGGATTCTGCTGCATGGCAGATATATTTGCAAGAGTACGAAACCGCTCTGCGATAAATGCTTTTTTAATGAATATTGCCCAAAACTATTAAAGGACAGTAAGCTTTAGATAGTGATTAGTTTTTAGTGATTAGTTATTATTTAGTAGTGATTAGTTTGTTAATCACTAATCACTACTAAATAATCACTAATTAAAGTTTTATTGTTTTATTCAAGAGATAATTATCCAGGATAACCATGGCAGCCATGGCTTCAACTACTGGCACGGCTCTTGGCAAAACGCAAGGATCATGACGGCCGCGGGCAGTCAGCGTGGTGGCATTTCCTTCCAAATCTACCGTATTCTGCTCCATCAGCAGAGTAGCAACCGGCTTAAATGCAACACGGAAATAGATGTCCTGACCATTGCTCAAACCGCCCTGTATTCCTCCGCTATGATTGCTCTTTGTTGTAATACGGGCAGCAACATCCTGATTCTCAGCAGCATCTTCTGGCGTCTCTGCAGCATCAGCCTTCGGGATAAAGACATCATTCTGCTCACTTCCGCGGGCAGTAACTCCGGCAAATCCCTCGCCATATTCAAAACCCTTCACGGCGTTAATGCCAAGCATGGCAGCACCCAGTTGGGCATGAAGCTTGTCAAACTCAGGTTCGCCCAATCCTACCGGGCAACCCTTGATGACGCAAGTGATGATTCCGCCAATCGTATCGCCGTCAGCCTTAACCTGGGCGATGAGATCTTCCATCTCCTTCGCCTTCTGCTGGTCTGGACAGCGCACCGGATTATCTTCTATGGTGTTAAGGTCATACAGATGATAATCTTTCTCCAGCGCGATGCTGCCCACCTGTGATGTATAAGCCGTGATGCTGATGCCCAACTGTCGCAAGGCAAGTTTAGCCAAGGCTCCGCCTACACATCGGGCAATGGTGATGCGGGCTGAAGAACGGCCGCCGCCACGATGGTCGCGTACGCCATACTTCTCGTGATAGGTGAAATCTGCGTGAGAAGGGCGGAAGAGACAGCGCATGTTCTCATAGTCCTGAGAATGCTGGTTCTGGTTACGCACCTCAAAGCCGATAGGGGTTCCTGTTGATTTGCCTTCGAACACACCACTCAGAAACTCTACCTTGTCAGCTTCCTTTCTGGCCGTAGTGATGTGGCTCTGTCCTGGGCGTCGGCGGTTCAGCTCGCTCTGGATAAAGTCCATGTCGATTTCTATGCCTGCAGGAAATCCGTCAATAACGCCTCCTACAGCTATTCCATGACTCTCTCCAAACGTAGTGAGAGTGAAAAGATTGCCAAATGTATTCCTCATTACCTTATATATTATAAAGGTGTTTATTACTTGTTGCAGCCGCCTTCGCAACCACCCTCGCAGTTGCCATCCTTGCAGTCGCCGCCGCAGTTGTCACAGCCACCTGAGCAGCCGCCACCTTCGCCGCTGATCATCTGAGCCATCTTGGCAATCTCCTCAGCAGTAGCCTCGCGGCTCTCGAGAATCTGACCGCAGAAGTTGAGCTTCAAGCCAGCCAATGGGTGGTTCAGGTCGCAGGTTACCTTTGTATCGCTGATGTTCTTCACTACTGCGTTGAAGTGGTTGCCATCCTCGTTCTGCAATGGGATGATAGCGCCTACCTGTACGTGCTGTGCATCAAACTGGCCGTTGACGGTAAAAATCTGCTTGTCGAGCTCCAGTACGCGCTCATCATAGTGCTGTCCGTAAGCCTGCTCTGGGTCCAGCTGGAAGTCGAACTCTTCACCTTTAGCCAGGTTTACCACCTTCTCTTCGAAAGCTGGCAGGGTAACACCCATACCGCTGATGAAGATGAACGGACGCTCGTCGGTTGTGCGCTCGATGAGCATCTCCTCGCCGTTGTCACCCTTAGTTACATCATACAGTGCGTATGAAACTACAATAAACTTGTTTTTGTTGTTTGTTTCCATTTCTATATTTATTTTTTATTTTTTCTTTTTCTTTTCTGAATGCTTACGCTCTTTACCATCTCCATGCGCTCCAGATAGATAGGGCGCCATTTGTCGATGATGTCCTGCAGACTTTTGCTCTTCTGCGAGAGTTCAGCATATTCCTCGCCGTCGGTCAGATTCTCTTTCTTGAGATCCAGCATTCGGGCGATGAGCTGTTTCTGGTGTTCCTCAGCCGCCTTGAGCTGGTTGCCCAGTTTCTCGAGACTTTCCATAAAGGCGAGTGCCTTGTCTATATGATTTTCCTGTACCATTTTGCTTGTTTTATAGGTTGAATCTTTTGCAAAGGTACAAATAATAATTGGTATAAACGAAGAAAAAGGGCTTTTTTTTCGATGATATTACAAAATGATAGAGAAAATGTAATATCTCTAACGTTCTGATGCCTATTTCGACGTATTGTTGTTGATTTAAGTCAAGAAATAGGCGGAAAACCGAAAATATCCCAAGAAATGTTTGCGCACACAGAGAAAAGTTCGTATCTTTGCAGCGTCTTAAAGAAAAAGACTATAGGATAATGTTTAACAGAGCCGGCGTCTTCGGATGTGCAGGACTCACAAATTAAAGAAAGGTAAAAAGATTATGAAGAAGATTATGGTATTAGCAGTAGCAATGTTCGCTATGGCAACAGCTACTTTCGCAGCAGAAGAGGAGACAAATGCAACAGCTGCTTACAACATGAACATTAAGATGTCTAGCTTGGCAGATGCTTTGAGCTTGAACATCGACCAGGTTGAGGCTGTAGCTGATGTACACAAGAACTTCACCGCAGATATGATGAATGCTGCAACAGCAACTGGTGAGGATCGTGCTGCAATGATTGACAAGGCAGTTTTGAAGGATCTCAAGTACATGCACGTTATCTTGAACAACAATCAGTATCGTAAGTACGTGATGCTTCTCAACACAACCCTTATCAACCGTGGTTTGAAGTAATCATCTTTTGTAGATGAGAAAAATAATGAGAGAGATTTAAAATAAGAATCCCAGTCGAGGCTTTATCCTGACTGGGATTTTTTTTGCTTTATTCAAGTTTCGCAAGTGAACTCCACACGCCCTGAAAGGGCAGAAACTCCTAGCCCAGGGCAGCGCCCTGGGTATAATAGCAATCAGCAAGGCGCCCTGTAAGGGCAAAAGCTTTGTATATTGCCAGTATTTTAAAGCTTTTGCCCTTACAGGGCGACAAGTTTGTTTCCGTAATTACCCAGGGCGCTGCCCTGGGCTAGGAGCTTTTGGGCCTTCAGCCCGATCTTGAACCACATGCGAAAGTTCTGTTACTTTACGGTTTCTTTTCCTGCTGCCTGCCAGCCAATAAATCCGGAATCGAGTTCTATTACCTGATAGCCGTTCTTTGTCAATATAGCTGCGGCATTTTTGCTTCGCTTGCCGCTTCGGCAGTTCACGGCGATAGTCTTGCTTTTGGGAAGAGTGGCAGCGGCCTTCTGCTCGAAGTCTGATTTCAGTACGTCAATGTTGATTGCCCCACGAATATGCCCATTGGCAAACTCCTCTGCGGTCCGTACGTCGAGACGGATTACTGCGGTGTCAGCGATGGCTTTCTCATAGTCATCTGCCGACAGACTCTTATAGCCCTTATTTTGCGCCTGACAAGAAGACAGGCTTGATAGCATGGTTAAAATGCTCATGATAAATACTTTCTTCATTCTCTAATCTTTTAATAATTATGCGCCTATAATCTAGGAGGATAAGCCATGCTCAAACCCCTACATTCTTGCAATATATCTGCAAAAATACAAAAAATATTCAGAAAGTTGATTATATGGATGGATTTTGTTGGCAGGGCGAACTCGATTTAACCTTATTTTATAAGATAGAGGGATGTTGAGGGATATTTTTGAACCCCGAAATCCTTAATGACCTTAATGACCGTGACCTTAATGACCGGATAACGGAAATGAAAAATGAAAATGACCCGAAATGACTTTGACCCTTCATGACCTTTTTACGAAAATGAGTGAAAGGGGGCAATGCTACAATATAATCATAGAAAAAATGAGGGATAATTTGCAAAATTCTTCATAATCATTCGTGATTCTAATATAATTTACCTATCTTTGTGCCTTAAAAAATAGAAGTTGCAAAATGGAAAAGTATGTGTTAGAATTACAGGCTGTACTAGACAAATATAGAAGTCTTGGTATTTCGCAGCAGATAGATTACGATAAGTTCTATCTGTATTCCATCATTACGCACTCTACTGCCATAGAAGGTTCTACTGTGACGGAAATAGAGAATCAATTGCTCTTTGATGAAGGTATTTCTGCTAAAGGTAAACCCTTGGTAGAGCAGTTGATGAATCTTGATTTGAAGCATGCCTATGAGCAATCCATTCGATGGGCTAAGGAGCACAAACCTTTTTCTGTAGAAATGCTTAAGCAATTGTCTGCATTGGTGATGAAGAATACCGGCAGCGTTTATAGCACGCTTCAGGGGGAATTCGATTCTTCTAAAGGTGACCTCCGTCTATTAGGTGTCACAGCGGGAGCTGGTGGACGTTCCTATATGAACTTTCTGAAGGTCCCTGCAAGGTTGACTGATTTCTGCAATGAGATAAACCGCAGGCGTGAATTGCTTCTTGAAAACCCGAGTGAAATGGATGCATATTTGTTGAGCTTCGATGCTCATAACATCCTTGTCAGCATCCATCCTTGGGTGGATGGAAATGGCAGAATGTCGCGTCTCATCATGAACTACCTTCAGTTTGAATTTAATCTTGTTCCGACAAAGGTAATGACTGATGATAAGGCGGCTTATATAGAAGCTCTTAATGCTTCGCGTGAAGAAGAGTCGATGTTTCCTTTCCGGTCTTTCATGCTTCAAGAACATATCAAAAATCTTAAGGCTGAGATAGAACAGTATGAAAGATCTATGGATGATGATGTCGTGATAAATGGCGGGAAAGATTTAGAAAATGTCGGGAAAGAAAAAGCATTAGAACTTTCTGAACGTCAGCAGAATATCATTTCAGTTGTTAAACTTCATCCGGAAATAACGATTCCGGAATTGGCGCAGAGAATGTCGGGAAAGAAAACTGTAACGACACGTACTATTGAAAGAGATATTGCTGCTCTGCAAGCCATGGGAATCTTGAAACGTGAAGGCGGTAGAAAAAGTGGTAAATGGATAGTTGTAAACATCTGAATACCCGAAATCCTTAATGACCCTTAATGACTTTGACCCTTCATGACTGGATGCCCCCTCTCGCCCTGAAAGGGCAGAAGCTCCTAGCCCAGGGTAGCACCCTGGGTAAATACGGACGCAAACAAGTCGCCCTGTAAGGGCAAAAGCTTTGAAATTGAAGGCTTTTGCCCTTACAGGGCGACTTTGTTGTATCTATTTAAAAAACCAGGGCGCTGCCCTGGGCTAGGAGCTTTTGGGCTTTCAGCCCGTCTTCGGCTACCATTATTTAGACTTATGACACATTCTTTGGGTTTTTATCCCATGCAGCTCGTTACTCCGAGCGTAGTAGCGATAGCGGTCAGTATGCTGATGGCTATCTGAAGAATTGTTTTCCAAGTGTTCGCTTTCATTTTTTTTGAATGTTGAATGTTGAGTGTTGAATGTTGACTTTTTTGTGGGGCGGATAGGCTGGGCTAGGGGCTAGCACCCTAGCCAGTCTATCCTTGGACTATTCAAGGCCGTCGCCAGTATCGTCCTTGCCGGTAGTGCCGCCGCCTGATTCAGAGCCTTGGCCGTCGCTGCCGGTCTGACCGGTGTTTGAACCGCCTGGGGTAGAACCGCCGGGTGTATTATCCGGAGTGGTTGGCGCGTTGAGGTCAACGCTGGTCTTACCCTCCTTAATCGCCTTGATGACGGCTGCCTGAGCACTGCGGCTGGCTACGAGGTTGAACTCGGCGTCATCGCGAA
>JAJWJX010000006.1:0-94614 GCA_021623045.1 Segatella copri
TTGTCAAAAATACCTACCTTTAGAGCATGATTTAGAGTCCGAGGAGGGGCATTTTTTACCCTTAGAAGAGGGGGTAAAACATCTTCCTAACCCCCATATTTGCATTTTATCTTCTAAAACGCAAAAAAAACTGCGGATTTTCGCATCATTTCCGTTACTATTTTCTGTAGTAAGGATATTATACATCATATATATAAACACTCCCTTTAATCGTTGTAGGAGATGATATAACGACATTTTAGTATCTTGTTTTTTTTCTTTACAAAACAACAAAAAAGCCCTATAAAAGAACGCAAACTCACATCCACGTTATTTGGTATATTTGGGGCTCTTATCTCCAAATTTTGCAAGAAATCAGAGTAAATTGAGCCCCAAATATACCTTTCCTCATCGTTTTCAGTACCTATTTATATTATATATGGTACTTATTCTGGTAGTGGCGCTTGGATTTAACAGGGGCTCCATGGAAGGAACCGCTGCCCATACCGCTGCCACGAAAACTCTCATGGAAGCCTGAACCACCGCTATATTCGCCCCAGCGGGCTCTGATTCTATCTACATAATTAACCGTCTCCGTGCCTCGCATATAACCATATTTCACTACCGGGTCTGTGTAATAAGCCGGTTGAGAAAGGCGTAGAATATAATCGCGAATCACGCCCCAGTTGTGCGGATTCTGACCATGTTTGCGAGCCAGCGACATCGCATCTCTGATGTGGAAATAGCCACCATTATAAGAAGCCAGGGCAAAAAGCATGCGCTGGAACGGGTCACCCACGTCAGAGAAATGCCCCTGCAGTTCCGCCATATATCTGGCTGCCGCAGCCACATTCGCCTCAGGTTCATGAATCATGCTCATCGGCAAACCCAGATGGGCAGCCGTGCCTGGCATAATCTGCATCAGTCCGCAAGCTCCAGCCCATGACTTCGCATTCGGGTCGAAACAGCTCTCCTGATAACATTGGGCAGCCATCAGACGCCAATCCATGCGAGCCGTTCCGCTATAGCGCTGGAAGAGGTGGTCGTAGCGGGAAATAACACCCTTAGAACGGTTCAGGAATGGTGAATAAACGTGGCGGCGCACGCTGGCAGAAGAAAGCAGCCACGATTCTTCCTGCTTGACCTGAGCAATCAGCTTAGGCTTAAACCAGCCGTTCAGGGTGTCGGCAAGACTCTTGTTACCGTTCAGCACAGCCCATTGGGTTCGGGTGCTGTCGGGCGTAACTCCACAGAACAGCAGGTTGCCTCTGGTCTGTTTTCGGGGTAGGGGCACGGCAATCACATCACCTTCTCCCTTCTCCAGTTTGCGCACCATTTCAGCCGTATCCTTACATTCTTCTACGCGTAACGACACGCCGATCTGCTGGGCAAACTTCTCGCAGAGCAGATATTGCAGTCCCATCCCGTGGCTGTGGTAATCATAATAGGTAGTAGGGCCGTTAACGGTAAGCATGATGAGCTCACCATTGGCCTGAATATCTTCGAGCGAAAGCCCTTTGTTGGTTGAAGCAGGCTTCTTTTCATCGCCATCAGCCCCATCAGAGTTGTCAGCATACTCCATTTCGCCTACGGGAGTTCCCCATGGCGTAAGCTCCTGCTGCGGTTTCTTGTCGGCACAGGCAGCGAGCAAAAATAGTGCATATAATGCGTATAAATATCCTTTATTCTTCATTTCAGCTGCAAAAGTACGAAATATTTTGCACATAAGTGAGAAATTATTTGTTTATTCTAATAAAAATATGTACTTTTGCAATGTTTTTCAAACAAAATATAGAAATATGTTACGAATAGCAGTACAAAGTAAGGGTCGTCTTTTCGACGACACCATGAATCTTTTAGCAGAGGCTGACATCAAAGTAAGCGCCTCTAAACGCACCCTTCTGGTGCAGTCAAGCAACTTTCCTCTCGAAGTTCTCTACCTTCGTGATGATGATATTCCTCAGAGCGTAGCCTCTGGTGTGGCAGATATCGGAATCGTGGGCGAGAACGAGTTTGTTGAGCGTGGAGAGAATGCGCAGATTATTGACCGTCTGGGTTTCAGCAAGTGCCGCCTGAGCCTCGCCATTCCTAAGAAGATTGATTATCCGGGATTGCAATGGTTCAACGGCAAGAAGATTGCCACTTCTTACCCTAACATCCTGCGCAAGTTTATGAAGAAGAACAATATCAATGCCGACATCCATGTCATTACGGGTTCTGTTGAAATCAGTCCGGGCATCGGTTTGGCTGACGGTATTTTCGATATTGTAAGTTCAGGTTCTACTCTGGTCAGCAACAATCTTGCTGAGGTTGAGGTGGTGATGAAGAGCGAGGCTCTGCTCATCGGCAACTGGAACATGGACGAGGAGAAGCATGAGATTCTGAACGAGATGCTGTTCCGCTTCGAGGCTGTACGTTCTGCACAGGACAAGAAGTACGTGATGATGAATGCTCCTAAGGAAAAGATTCAGGAGATTACAGAAGTATTGCCAGGCATCAAGAGTCCTACGATTATCCCATTGGCTGATGAGGAATGGTGCTCTATCCACACCGTGCTCGATGAGAAGCGTTTCTGGGAAATCATAGGCAAGTTGAAGGAACTCGGTGCACAGGGCATCCTGGTAACACCAATCGAAAAGATGATATTGTAACTTGATTACTTTGAACATTGAACATTGAACATTGAACTTTATGAATAGCCTTGCTGTTGCAATACAGTTATAAACGCATATCATACAGTTCAAAGTTCAAATCTCAAAGTAAAAGTAATCATACAGTTCAAAGTTCAAATCTCAAAGTTCAATGTATAATAATTAAATATTAATAATAGGAATGAAGGTAATAAAGTATCCTGCAAAGGAGGAATGGAGCGAGATTGTAAAACGCCCACACCTGGATGTTTCGCAGCTGAATGCGACCGTACAAGGTGTACTCGACGATGTGAAAAACCATGGCGACGAAGCCGTGAAGCGTTACGAGGAGAAGTTTGATCATGCCCATCTCGATTCTTTGGCTGTGACTGAAGCTGAAATCGAAGAGGCAGAGAAAATGGTTTCTCAAGAACTGAAAGACGCTTTGCACCTCGCCCATCATAACATTGCCGCATTCCATCATAGCCAGAAGTTTGATGGTGTAAAGGTTGAAACTTGCCCTGGTGTAACCTGCTGGCAGAAGAGTGTGGCTATAGAGAAGGTGGGATTGTATATCCCGGGAGGTACTGCTCCTCTCTTTAGCACCGTTCTGATGCTGGCTACTCCTGCCAAGATTGCGGGATGTAAAGAAATCGTACTGTGCACTCCTCCTAATAAAGAGGGCAAGGTGAACCCGGCTATCCTCATGGCGGCAAAGATTGCGGGCGTAAGCAAGATCTTTAAGGCGGGTGGCGTTCAGGCTATCGGAGCCATGGCTTACGGTACGGAGAGCGTGCCTAAGGTTTATAAGATTTTCGGTCCGGGCAACCAGTTTGTCATGGCTGCCAAGCAGCAGGTTTCCCTGCACGATGTGGCTATAGACATGCCTGCCGGTCCGTCTGAAGTTTGTCTTATTGCCGACGAAACAGCCAACCCTGTGTTTGCTGCTGCCGACCTGTTGTCGCAGGCTGAACATGGTTTCGATTCTCAGGTTTTCTTCATTACTACATCTGAAAAGGTGTTGGATGATGTAAAGAATGAAGTTGAAGTACAACTTGAACGTTTGCCACGTAAGGAGATGGCACAGACCTCGTTAGACAATTCTAAGTTTATCCTCGTGAAGACCGAAGAGGAGGCAATCGACCTCTGCAATACTTATGCGCCGGAGCATCTGATTATCGCCACAGCCGATTACGAGCAGCTGGCAGAAAAAGTTGTGAATGCAGGTAGTGTATTCCTCGGAAACTATGCGTGCGAAAGTGCAGGCGACTATGCAAGCGGTACGAACCATACCTTGCCAACCCATGGTTATGCTTTGGCTTACAACGGAGTGAACCTGGACAGTTATAATCGCAAAATCACCTTCCAGCATCTTACAGAAGAAGGTATTCGTAACATTGGAGATGCTGTAGTGACCATGGCGGAAAATGAGCAATTGGAAGCTCATGCCAATGCGATGAGACTGAGAGTGAACAGTTTGAAACAATAGGGTAAAACGGGAAGTTGTAAAGATACTTCTTAATAGTTTTTGAAAGAAAAATGAAAGAATTGAAAGATTTGTGCCGAGAGAACATCTGGAATCTGGCACCTTACAGTTGTGCCCGTACGGAGTTTGCAGACAGAAATGCCCGCGTCTTCCTCGACGCCAACGAAAATCCATATAATGACCCTTACAATCGCTATCCTGATCCGCTGCAGGTTGAACTGAAGAAGCAGATCAGCAAGATTAAGGGTGTGGCTGAAGAGAAAATCTTCCTGGGCAACGGTTCCGACGAGGCCATCGATTTGGTTTACCGTGTATTCTGCCGCCCGGGCAAGGATAATGTTGTAGCGATTGCACCTACTTACGGAATGTATGAAGTTTGTGCAGACATCAACGATGTGGAGTATCGCTCTGTGCTGCTCGATGAAAATTATCAGATTTCTGCCGGAAAACTCCTGGCAGCCTGCGATGAACAGACAAAGGTTATCTGGTTCTGCAGTCCGAACAATCCTACGGGCAATCACATCAACCGCGAGGCAATCGTAGAGGTTTTGCAGAAATTCCAGGGTATTGTCATTATCGACGAAGCCTACGCCGATTTCTCTTCGGAGCGCACATTTCGCAGCGTACTCGACAGATTTCCTAACATGATTGTGCTCAACACCATGAGTAAGGCGTGGGGCTGTGCTGCTCTCCGTCTGGGAATGGCTTTTGCGAGCAAGGAGATTGTTGACATATTCAATAAGGTGAAATATCCTTATAACGTCAATCTGCTTACTCAGGAGCATGCGCTGGAAGTTATGAAGAATCCGCTGAAGGTTGACGAATGGGTGAAGAACATCCTGCAGGAGCGTTCTAAGGTAATGGCTGCATTCCTGGATTTGCCTATCTGCGAGAAGGTTTATCCTACTGATGCAAACTTCTTCCTGGCTAAAATGACCGACGCCAACGCCATCTATAATTATCTGGTGGCACAAGGCATTATCGTAAGAAACCGCAACAAGGTTCAGTTGTGCGGCAACTGTCTGAGAATTACGATAGGAAACAAGAGCGAGAATGCTGAATTACTCGGTGCTTTGAGACAGTACTAAATTGTTTTGGGAAAGTTAAGTATATAATATGTAAGAGGGTGAGTCATAAATATATGATTCACCCTCTTTTTAGCATTTATCTTCTTCTGCCTCTACCTTCATTTCTTCCTTGATTTCCACGACCTTGATTTCCACGACCGCCGCGTTCGTTCTTATCCCCGCTATTATAGCGGTTCTTGCGGTTATGGTTGTCGTTGTCGAAATTAGGGTTGAAGCTCTTTTTCTTCTTGTCCTTGAAGAAGCCGGCACCCTGGTCTTTCTGATTTCTCAGCTCGGCTCTGGCCGCTGCTACGGCATCACGGATGTTGGCATTCGAAGGCTTACCTGATTTTAGAGATTTTCCGTTATTCAGGTATTTCTCCTCATCATAGCAACCCACATTGCCATATCCCTTTGGAGCAAAGCGGTCAGACGCATTTCTGCCACGGCTTTTTCCTGCATTCGGTTCAGAAGCATTTCTGCCAGCTCCACGCTTGCCTTTAGCACCTTTTCCTACACCTGGATTATCGTATGTAGAGCCTATCGCCTTATCGTCATAATGCGTCTTCTTACCCTTGAAACTGCCACCCATGCTCTTCCTGTCGTAGAGTTTGTCGATGAGGTCGGCTCTGCCTATCCGGCGAAGTTCACTCTCGATGGCGCGGCGCTCTTCAGGCTTGTACCAGAAGAAGAACATGCGCTGGGCAAGCTTCTCTTTCTGAGTCTTGGCGCTGAAGACCGGCTCCAGGGTGTAAGGATCGTACCCCGTGTACCAGGTCTCGGTAGAAATGGTCATAGGAGTAGGGGTGAAATCCTGCACCTGCTCCAGATGAAAATCCAGTCCCTTCGTAATGACGGCAAGTTCGGCCATGTCTTCTTCATGACAGCCCGGATGCGAACTGATGAAGTAAGGAATGATCTGCTGGTTCAGACCTTCTTCCTTATTAATCTTGTCGAAGATGCGCTTGAACTCGTAGAAGAGGTCGAACGATGGCTTGCGCATGAACTTCAAGACCTCCGGACTCGTATGTTCGGGAGCCACCTTCAGTCGGCCGCTCACGTGCTTGGTAATCAGTTCGCGCGTGTATTCTCTAGCCGCCTGATTCACCTTTTCGTCCTTGCTCTTATGCAGCAGAAGGTCGTAACGCACACCACTACCAATGAAACTCTTCTTGATTCCCGGCAAAGCATCTACAGCATGATAAATCTCCAGAAGCTTGCTGTGGTCGGTATTGAGGTTCGGACAAATCTGAGGGTTTACACACGACGGACGCTTGCACACTTCGCAGGCTTTCTGATTCTTACCGTGCATTCCGTACATGTTGGCAGAAGGACCGCCCAAATCGCTCAGATAGCCCTTGAAATCAGGCATCTGGATGATTTTCTTCACCTCCTTCAGAATGCTCTCCTTGCTGCGGCAAACCACGAATTTACCCTGATGGGCAGAAATGGTGCAGAAAGAACAGCCGCCGAAACAGCCACGATGAAGGTTCACGGAGAACTTGATCATCTCGTAGGCAGGAATGGTCTTGCCCTTGTATTTAGGATGAGGCAAACGCGTATAAGGCAGGTCGAATGCCGCATCCAGTTCCTCGGTAGTCATCAGCGGGAAAGGCGGATTCACCACTACATATTTGCCGTCAACTTCCTGAATCATGCGCTGAGCATGCATCTTGTTGGCTTCTTCCTCCAGATGGCGCACGTTCTCAGCCTGTCCCTTCTTGTTGTGGAGACATTCTTCGTGGCTGTGGAGGATGATGTCATCGTCCTTGAAACCGCCCGGAATCTCACTTTCCTTGCAGTAGAAAACCACCTGCGGCATTTCGTGGATCTGGCTAAGCGTCTTGCCTTCTGCAAAGGCATTGGCCAGTTCAACGATAGAACGTTCGCCCATTCCGTAGAGAATGAGGTCGGCGCCCGAATCGCAGAGAATGCACTTGCGGAGCTCGTCTTTCCAATAGTCGTAGTGGCTGATGCGACGCAACGAAGCCTCAATACCGCCTAGTGCTACAGGTACGTCGGGAAAGAGTTTCTTCAGTATCTGTGTATAGACGATAGATGGATAGTCGGGGCGCATGTCGTGGCGGGAGTCGGGACTGAAAGCGTCCTCGCTACGCATACGGCGGTTGGCCGTGTAGCGGTTCACCATCGAGTCCATGGCGCCCGGAGAAACACCAAAGAAGAGGCGAGGGCGACCGAGTTTCTTGAAGTCTCGGAAATCGCCGTGCCAGTCGGGCTGGGGAACGATGGCTACCCGATAGCCGTTGGCTTCCAGCATTCGTCCGAGGATGGCAGGGCCGAAGGATGGGTGGTCAACGTAAGCATCTCCTGAAAAGAGGATGACGTCGAGTTCGTCCCATCCGCGCAACTCGCATTCTTTCTTGGTGGTAGGTAAGAAATCTGTTAACTTATAATCCATTCAATATTTTTTAATCATTTACTGCGTCTGGTTCTGCATCAGCTGCAGCCTCAGCCTGCTTCTTGTCTTTCCAGTCTACGTAGAGCAGAACGAGGTTGTGAAGACCGAGCGCCTTCATGTTCTGATTGTAGATGACGTCGAGACAGAGATCGAGCAACTCCTTATCCTTGATGTCGCTGCTCTCGAGGAGTGAACGTACATTAAGTTTCAGTTTATCGAGCACTTCCTCGTCGATAATGCCGTTGCTGTCTACGAGGTTGCGGAGTAACTGATACTTTTCGATGGTCTCTAAATGCTGGTCGCTCACTTCGATAGAGCGAGTGCCAGACTGGTTGGCTTGAATCTTATACATAAGCTTAAAAATTTTTATCTGTTTTACTTTGAATTTAATCTGTCAGAAATTTGAGAATGCCGAGCAACACGCTGGTGCGGGTTCTTTCGTCGATGATGCATTCCAGCGGGAATCCCATGACGAAGCTGCGGTAAGTAGTGCTCTTGTAGGCAACCGCCGCACTCGTTCCCGTATCGTATTGCATCGCCGTGAAGGCGTAATTGCCAACCGGTTTCAATATCTCGGGATGGGTTGCCGCATAATGCTGGGCATTCAGCTCGTTATAATAGCTGAACTGCAGACCTAATCCCTTGACGTTAGACGAAGTGTAGACAATACTGTCTCGTTCTGTTACGGTTGAATCTTCGGGATTGATGTCCCTGGTGATGGCCGTAGAACCTGTAGGCTCATAGCTGAGTTTCAGAATATCACTCAGGAACGCCTGTTCCTCTTCAGTCTGCATGTCGCTTCCGGTGTAAGAACCGCTTATCAGGATTCTGCCGCCTTGGCTGGCGTACTGCCTGATGCTGTTCTGCAGGGCAGGCGTGAACGACTTGAAGAAGGCGTGAGTATAGCCGTCATGGCGCTCCAGTCCGTTGATGAGGTCAACTGCCTGATAGTTCTTCATCTGAACCCTGCCGCTGGCGATGACTTCGCTCGAACAGCTGGAAATATTATATTTGCCCGAAGCTGCAATACTTGTAGCATGCGCCTGAACGTAGTTGAAGTCGTTGCCTGCCACAAACTTGCCAATCATTTCGTTGCCGCTGAAACCGAGTCCGAAACTGGTTTCGTTGCCCATTCTGCTTCTGTCGAACACCTGCTGCTTGCCGCTCCATCCCGCCGTCAGTCCGTAGCTTACGCCCGGATCCTGATTGAGGTCGAATCCCTGCTTTTCCTCATCATCCACGACCTGCGGAGAGGCAAGGCGATGGAAATTGTTTACGATGAGCACAGACTTGCTGGCAGCAGGATTATAGAGTACAGAGAGGGTTTCGGTAGTGAAACTTTCTCCTCCTGCATTAACCGCAGCCACCTTAAAATGGTAAAGCTTGCCCGGTTCCAGCTGCATCTGGCAGCGGGTGGTGTTCACGATGGTTCCGTTGTCAAAACCGCCTTGTCCCTCAGCCTTATAAATAATGTAAGAAGTAGGGCGGGCAGATGGTTCCGTCTTGTCCAGATGGGCAGTCCATGAGAGTAGGGCAACACCTTGGTTCTGCGTAACGCTGAAGTTCTGCGGAGCCAGCGGCTGGACCACGTATCGGGTTCCATGATTGCTGTTTACGAAGCGCAGGATGGTTTTGTAGATAGAGCGTGCGATATAGAACTTTCCGAGCGGATCCTGAGCAATTCTCATGTCAGGGAAATTCTGATGCGAAAGCATTTCGAGAATAGCCGACGGAACTTCCGGCAGACGGGTTTCAGAATAGTTTCTGTCCCATAGGTAGCGTTTGCCGAATTCTCCGAACTGAGCCGTGAGATCCGTAACGAGATTATCGCGCAAAGCCCTGGCGAAATCCTTGGATGTGAATCTTGAGATTCCGCTGTTCAGCATACCATCGTTATAATCTGTGGTGCAGATAGCAAGGGCTCCAAAAGTAGATTTTCCGTCCTTATTGTAACCCGCATCACTATGAAGTGCCAGCGAGAGTTCTATAGGCACGTGCTTGCCATTTTTGGCAGGCATGTAAACCGAACCGCCGCCCAGCCAATTGGTCATCAGCGAACGGGTGTTGATGTCGTCGGCGTAATCATTTTCTCCCTTTCTGCCTCCGTAAACCTTATAAGGAGCACCAGCCCATTGGGCGTAGTATCTGGCTCCTTCCAGGCAACGGGGCAATCCGCTGGTGTAACCGCCACGTTCTATGTTTCCCATGCCGCCGCCAAAGCGGACAGCATCTGTAGTTACTACTCCACGGCGTGAAGCCTTGTTGGTGCAGACCACGCGGTTGAACTCGTTGCAGCCCTTGTCGAAATCGAAGGTGCCCAGGTAAACCCAGGTGCCTCCGCCCATGCGCTGGTTAACGGAAAACTCCGTGGCTTCGCCCTTGTGATAAACGATGTATCTTGCATCGCTCACGCTCTTGGGGAGCGACTGGTAACTTACGTAGACTGCGTATTTGCCGGCTTCCTTGAAACGGGGCTGGTAGCTTACCTGACTAGTCTTCTTGCGCTTGGTAGCCTTCGCCTGTCTCACGGTTCCCATGCGGAACGGATTTTCCCCATCTTTCAGTCGATAGCGGTTGGCAAAACCGACCGAATCGCAGTTTTTCCATCGCTTGCTCCCCTCCTTTTCGAAATAATAAACCGACTTGACAGCATCATCATTATCGATGACGATTTCGTTCGTCTGCCAGTCTCTTTCGCGGGGTGTGAAGACGATGGCTCCCGCATTCTGGAGCATCGGGATGAGGTAGGGCACGACGATGGTTTGGGTAAAGAGATCTTCGTTTGTGCAAAACAGGTTAGGGCGTTGCCATTTCCATACATCTCTGTCGGCATAATAATACCGTCCGTGCGAAGCCCATAGCGAAAGGTGCCTGTTCTGTAGTCCTGCCGTAACGAAATAAGGGCGGGAAACATTAAACACCCATGGGTCGCCATCATAATCTATGCCTTGCCATGCGCCGCTGTTAGCCTCGTCGTAGATAGGAAAAAACGATTTGCCGTTAGCCTGAAGCGAAGCTCCAGCGGCTAACAGCAAACTGCTTATCAAACAATATGTTATGTTTTGGTGTTTCACTATACGAATACTCCTTCTTTAATAGCTGACTAAACCGTTATCATCTAACGTTTAATCAATATTTCCGATTGTGAACTTCTCCGGTTTCTTTCCTTTGAAATCCTTGAAGTACAACTTGATTTCACGCATGTCTTTGTCAACATCTCCTGACGGGATAATCTGCCTGGTGCATTGGATGACCTTCTTCTCATAGTCAAGCCCATAGAGATGGATAGGCAGATGCGCCTTGAGGGCTATGAAATAGAATCCCCTTTTCCATTCCGGGTTGAGCGAGCGGGTACCTTCGGGCGTAATGCACAGTCCGAAAGCCTTCCGCTTATCCGCTTCTGCAGCCAGATTATCCGTCATGCTAGTATGTTTGCTTCTCCACACAGGAATACCTCCCATCTTTCTGAAGATAGGACCTAGCGGCCAGAAGAACCATTCCTTTTTCATGAGGAAATTACATTTGATTCCCTCAGCATGGGCAAAGAGCTGGCCCAGAATCAGGTCCCAATTGCTGGTGTGCGGAGCCATGCAGATAATATACTTTTCAGGAAGCTCCTGGGTGATGATTTTCTTATAGCCCAAGCGCTTATACAATATCCATTGACAAATTCCTTTTACCATATATATAAATAGGTGTATTTTCTGATTCTGATGATGAAAGGATTATGCCAGGTTTGAAATCTGGTCGATGATTTCGCTCATTTGCTTGTTGAAGTCGCTTATGAGCTTTTTATAATATTCACCCTTCTTGATTCCCGGTTCCGGGTGAGACACGCGGCTGATGTAATCGCCGTTGATCATGACGATAGCTGAAAGAATGCCATCCACATCTTCCTGTGTAGGCTTACCATTATACAAAGATGCAGCTACTGTTTCGGCGAAAAGTTCGCTTGTAATGTAGTTGATCGTGCGCTTTAAATCTCTTTTATTAGCCATAATTCTTTTCTCCTAATTAATGAATAATTAAAAATATCGCTCAAAGATAATCATTTTCTTTGAAATAACATCATTTTTTGGGAAAAAATGTATCTATTAACGCATTTTTAGCATTTTTCTTTCCGTATCTCGCAGAAAAGAGTTATTTTTGCAGATGTTTTTGAAGTTTCAACTAATTAAAATAAAAACGAATTATGGAAAAAAGTGCATTGCAGATTGCAAGAGCTGCTTATCAGCCAAAATTGCCTAAGGCTCTCCAGGGCCCAGTAAAGGCAGTTGAAGGTGCAGCAACACAGTCAGTAGGTAATCAGGATGAAATCAAGGCGTTGTTCCCTAACACTTATGGAATGCCTGTTATTACATTCGAGGCAGGCGAGGCTAAGGAACTTCCTGCATTCAACGTAGGTGTTATCCTCTCTGGTGGTCAGGCTCCTGGCGGTCACAACGTGATTTCTGGTCTCTTCGACGGTGTGAAGTCTCTCAACCCAGCTAACAAGCTCTATGGTTTCATCCTCGGTCCTGGTGGTCTCGTTGACCATAAGTACATGGAGATTACTTCTGAACTCATGGACGAATACCGCAATACTGGTGGTTTCGACATCATCGGTTCCGGTCGTACCAAGCTTGAGAAGGAAGACCAGTTTGAGAAGGGTATTGAGATTCTTCGTGAACTCGGCATCAAGGCACTTGTCATCATCGGTGGTGACGACTCAAATACCAACGCTTGCGTTCTCGCAGAATACTATGCTGCCAAGAAGTATGGCGTACAGGTAATCGGTTGCCCTAAGACTATCGACGGCGACTTGAAGAACGAGCAGATTGAGACTTCTTTCGGTTTCGATACAGCCTGCAAGACATATTCTGAGCTCATCGGTAACATCGAGCGCGACTGTAACTCAGCACGTAAGTACTGGCACTTCATCAAGCTGATGGGTCGTTCAGCATCTCACATCGCTCTTGAGTGCGCTCTCCAGACTCAGCCAAACATCTGCTTGATTTCTGAGGAGGTAGAGGCTAAGGAAATGTCACTCGATGATGTGGTTACTTATATTGCAACTGCAGTAGCTAACCGTGCTGCTGAGGGTAACAACTTCGGTACTGTTCTCATCCCAGAGGGCCTGATCGAGTTCATCCCAGCTATCAAGAAGCTTATCGCAGAATTGAACGAGGTTCTTACAGACCCTGCAACAGGCGAGAGCCGTGAGTTTGCAAGTGCTGAGGAGCAGATTGCATTCGTTAAGGGTGCCATCGCTAAGGACAACCTCGCAGTATTGGAGTCTTTGCCAGCTGACGTAGCTCGCCAGCTTTGCCTCGACCGCGACCCTCACGGAAACGTACAGGTTTCTCTCATCGAGACAGAGAAGTTGCTTTCTCGCATGGTAGCTGAGAAGTTGGCTGCATGGAAGAAGGAAGGCAAGTTTGTTGGTAAGTTCTCTGCACAGCACCACTTCTTCGGTTACGAGGGACGTTGCGCAGCTCCTTCTAACTACGATGCTGACTACTGCTACTCACTCGGTTTCAACGCTTCACGCCTCATCGCTAACGGCAAGACCGGTTACATGTCAATCATCAAGAACACAACAGCTCCTGCAGCAGAGTGGATTGCAGGTGGTGTGCCAATCACTATGATGATGAACATCGAGCGTCGTAATGGTGCTAACAAGCCAGTTATCCGCAAGGCTCTCGTTGAGCTGGATGGTGCTCCATTCAAGTTCTTCGCTTCTAAGCGCGATGAGTGGGCTAAGGAAACAGCTTACGTTTATCCAGGTCCTATCCAGTACTGGGGTCCTTCTGAGGTTTGCGACCAGACCACAAAGACTCTCCAGTTGGAGCAGGCTAAGTAAAAAATAGAATAAATATTTTTTTATATGTCAACAAGACGAACGGTTTCTTCACAGAAAAAGAGTGCCATGGCGAGAAAGAAAACTCCTCGGCGTGGCGGCTCCCGTGGTAGAAGGCGTTCGTCTTCTTTTTTGCAACGCTATCCCCGTTGGGCGTGGTGGATAGGCGGAACGGCGGTTATCGTGCTCTATGTCTTTCTGTTCTATCATTTCTTTGTAGGTCCAACTGGTTTCCGCTGGCGTGCGCTTTATGGCGATGCTGAATATCCTGAAGGTTTCGAAATTCATGGAATCGACATTTCGCATTATCAGGGCAAGATAGACTGGGAACAGCTCAAGAATGCGATGATCAAGGGTTGTCCTGTGCGCTTCGTCATCATCAAGAGTACGGAAGGTTCTTCACGGCTCGATGAGAATTTCCGCGAGAACTTTAATCAGGCTCGCGATTTCGGTTTCATCCGGGGTGTTTATCATTTCTGGAGCAATAAGTCGACAGCCCGAGAACAGGCTTATTATTTCCTAGACCAGGTTCATCTTACGGATGGCGATTTGCCTCCGGTACTGGATATAGAACATAAGCCGGCAGATAAGAGTGTGGAGGATTTCCAGCGTGATGTGCTTACCTGGCTGCATATTGTAGAGGATAAGTATCATGTTAAACCTATCATCTACACCTATTATAAATTCAAGGAGCAATATCTGAGTGCGCCTGTCTTCGATGATTATCCTTACTGGATAGCCCACTATTATGTTGACAAGGTTCAGTATAAGGGCAAATGGAAGTTCTGGCAGCATACGGATGTGGGCAAGTTGCCGGGCATTAAAGGCTACGTAGATTTCAATATTTACAACGGCAGTTATTATGAGCTCAAGCAGCTCTGCATAGGAAGCAATAATAATGAGAAGAAATTCATGGAATAAAGGTTGGACTTTTGGCAATATGCGAAAATCCAACCTTTATTCGTATGTTTTAATCTGATATTTCTGATTTCAGATTTTTCGTATTGAATGTTTAGAATCAGAAAAGAATCTTTATGAACCTAAAACAAGGCAGGCCCAATTGTTGTCAATCTGTCTGTTTATTTCATGCATTCCCAGTTCTTCAGCTTTCTCCAGGAGTACAGGAATATCTTCTTCGTAGAAGCCGCTCAGAACCAGGGTTCCGCCGATGTTCATCACGCTACGGAAAGCGCGCATGTCGTTGAGCAGAATGTTGCGGTTGATGTTGGCTAGAACCAGGTCGAAAACGCCGCTGATGTGGTTGATTACCTGACTGTTGCCAAAGAGTACTTCCATGTTAGTTACGCCGTTGAGCACGGCATTATGCTTGGCATTTTCCACGCTCCACTCGTCAATATCGTAGCCTACCACGTCTTTAGCGCCCAGTTTTGAGCAGGTGAGGGCTAGGATACCCGTACCCGTTCCGCAATCCAGGATGCGCTTGGTTCTGATAGGCATGTTGAGTAACTGGGAAATAATCATGCGTGTGGTTTCGTGGTTTCCTGTTCCGAACGCCAGTTTCGCCTCAATACCTATTTCAATCATGTCGGGTCTGTTGCTCGTATCGGGATAGAGTTCGGGATGTTTCGCGTCGTAAATCACCACCTGATTGTCCACATAAATTGGTTCGAATCCCTGTTCTTCCCATTCCTGGTTCCAATCCTTATCTTCTGCATCTTTCACCTCGTAGGTTATTTTCGTATCCCCAATAGGGAAATCGGCAATATATGCATCCAGCATCTCCTTGTCGAAGAGTTCTTTCTGCACATACGCTTCCAGTCCGTTTTCCGTTTCTTCAAAAGATTCGAATCCGGCTTCGGCTGCTCCATCTGCAAGCAGATCCTGACAGGCCTGCATCAAGTCGGCAGTCGTTTCAATAGTGAATGTTGCTACTAAATATTTCATATTTAATTTGTATTAATTTCTTGTCTAAAAATGCCTTCGAATGTTCAAAAAAGCTAGATTTCTTTTAAATCTTCTGCAAAATTATAAAAAAATAGGGGAAAACCTACAATAATTTAGGGAAATTCTGTATTTTTGCATAAAGATAAGCAATATTTTTGCATCCAGATTATTATATAATCAGAAAAAGGCTCTTTCGGGAGACTTCTTCCTGATGATTGATGATGATTCGGGATGAGAAAAATAGAAGAAAGAAAAGAGAAAAAATAAATAGGAGAACAGAAATATGAAAAGAAAGTATCTTCTTGCAGTCCTTATCGCAACTGCGATGCCATTCACCTCGATGGCACAGGACGATGACCTCTACTTCAATCCGAAGAAGGAGGCCAAGGAAAAGGCTGAAAAACGGGCTCTGCTCCAGCGCCAGTATGCTGAGCAGCGGGCTCGTAGAGATAGTATTTACCGTCTGTTTTGGAGCGGAAGCAACCGTTCGGTAGATGAATACAACCGGGGCGGAAGAATCTTCAGCCATTATGAGAATGTAGGGAAAGATTCCCTGGGCAACGACATCATCCAGTTCCATGTGGGCAAGGGTGTGGCGCCTGACAGCATTTATGATGATGCTTACTTCGCCCAGAAGTATGCTGACAGGGATGAGGATTTCGTCCGCACGCGCGAGATGAGCCGTTGGGACGGCTTCTATGATCCGTGGTTCTACGATTATTATGGTTACGGTCCTTACTATTGGCGCAGCCGCATGTGGGGCTGGCACAATCCATGGCGCTACGGCTATTATGCCGGCTGGTATGATCCTTGGTTCGACCCTTGGTACGATCCATGGTATTATGGCTATTGCGGATGGTATGGTGGCTGGTACGACCCTTGGTATTATGGCTGGGGCGGCTACTACAACCCTTGGTATTGGGGCGGTCCGATATACGGACATGTAAGTTATGGCGGCTTCGCAGGCAACATTCGCTACAACAACCCAGGTCGTATTGATGGTTCTAATCACCAGTATACAGGAGTTGGCGGTAATAATCGTAATACTTATTCACGTCGTAGTGGTTCTAACCGTAGTTTTGGCCAGCGTCAGAATACCGGCAACTTTAATAATAACTCTTCTTGGGGTAGTCGTAGTAATTCTGGCTTTAGTAACAGTAGCGGTAATTTCGGAGGTGGTAGCTTCGGAGGTGGCGGCCGTTCCGGTGGCGGTAGCTTCGGAGGCGGTGGTGGTCACTCTGGTGGCGGCAGCTTCGGAGGAAGAAGATAAATTGATAACAATAATTAGTATTTGAGAAGATTATGAATAATTTAAAACATATATTCTTTGCCAGTATGCTCATGGCTAGCATGACGGCTGCTGCGCAAGAAACTTATCAGGACGCTAAGTTGGCTGCACCCCAGCTTACAGGTACTGCCCGCTATGTGGGTATGGGTGGTGCTATGGAAGCTTTGGGCGCCGATATTTCCACTATCAGCAGTAACCCTGCAGGTATTGGTCTTTTCCGTAAAAGCCAAATAACTCTTACTGCAGGAGTTATCGCCCAGACAGATGCAGAGAATTATACGGAGTATAATGATGCTCGTATTACTTTTAATGGTAAAAAGAGTCATCCTACCTTTGACCAGGTGGGTATCGTATGGAGTCCGAAAAACAAAGGTACCAATTGGCTGAATCTGGCTTTCAATTATCATAAGAGTGCCGACTTTGGACAGATTCTGAATGCTGCCGGAGCATTGAAGGATGTTTCTCTTAATAAGATAACCGCAGCTAAGAATTTCAAGGAGTATGCGGGGTGGACCAGTCAGGACGCCAACCTTGGTGGATATAAGGATAATTCCGGAAACTATCAGCCTGGTTTGTTTACTGTTCCTACTGATGGTGGTTTGGCTTATGCTGAGGCTAATAAGTATTTGTTTGGTCAGTATCAGCATGGTTATATTGGCACCTATGATTTCAACATTAGTGGCTCGCTTAATAATCAGGTTTGGCTTGGTTTGACAGTCGGACTTCATGATGTTCATTACAACAGCAATTCTCTTTATTCTGAAGACTTCGTTGATGGCAATATAATGGATTCATTTGAGCAGTTGAAGATTACTGGAACAGGATTTGATGTGAAGGCGGGTGTTATTTTCCGTCCAGTCAAGGATTCTCCTTTCCGTATTGGTGCTTATTTCAATAGCCCTATCTTCTATGATCTCACAGTTAGTGGCGATAATGATATTACTATTTCGGGGAATAATGATCCTGCTACCTATGAGGAAAAAGATGGAAGTCAGCAGCCTTGTTATGTCAAGGGTAGTAGGGGACAGAGTATAGATTATGATTTCCGGCTTAATACGCCATGGAAAGTGGGCGCCAGCTTGGGTCATACTATAGGAAATTATCTGGCACTTGGTGCAACTTATGAATATGCCTGGTACGATCATATGGACAACCGTGTGAAGGATGGTGGTTATTATGATTCCTATTGGGGAGACTATTATGAGAGCAGTAGTAGTGATGAGGCTATGAATCACGATACTCAATTGAACCTGCAAGGTGTAAGTACCTTGAAGTTAGGTGCAGAGATTAAGCCTGTTGACATGTTGTCAATCCGATTAGGTTATAATTATGTATCGCCAATGTACAAGGATAATGCTTTGCGCGATCAGACATTTGACAGTAATGGCGTTTACATCGCTTCTTCTGCTGATTATACCAACTGGAAGGCAACAAACCGTTTTACTTTAGGTGTAGGTTTCAATTACCAGAATTTGGCTATAGATGTGGCTTATCAGTATTCTTCTCAAAAGGGAGATTTCTATCCATTCGAAAGTTTTACGGATATGGGCTGCTCTGTTAATGCAACCAAGGTTGACAACAAGCGCCATCAGTTGCTGATGACCATTGGTTATAAGTTCTAAAATGTGAAGGTAGGGGAGTTATTGATTAAATAATGTGAAATCCCTAAGAAAATGCCCGTTTTTAGAAAAAAAGTTGGGAAAAAGTTTGGTGGTTTCATATAAAAACCCTACCTTTGCAATCAAGAAGTCGAGATGATTTCGTGTCATAGGTTAGATTTAGGTTGAGATGCTGATGTATCTCATTCTCTTAAAAATATTAGTTTTTTTAGTGGTTAATTTAGTTTTAGTAAGTATGTTTAGGGTCTGTTGTGAAACAGGCCCTATTTTTTTGTGCTTTCACAAAAAAATCCCCCAACAGGATGGCTTGGAAACCATTACCTGTCGGGGGAAGTATTAATCCTAAATAAATCTACCTTGAATTAACTAACCTAATGAAATTATCCTTCATAAATCTACTTAAAGAACTAATACTGGCCTTATTTGAACTATTAAATCATACTATTTGTTTCTGTAATTATCCAGACCCTTGTTCAGGAAGTCGAGATAAGCACTAACATCTTCTTTGAAACTGAAGGCTGCTGCAAGAGGATTGCCATCGTTGTCAATAGCCACATAGAATGGCTGAGCGTTGGCTCCAAACTTGCTTGCCTGCAGATAACTCCACTTGTCGCCAACGGTACGCAGGGTGCGCTTCTCGCCATTAAACGTTACCTCCATAGGCGCAGGAAGAGGAGTCTTGTCATCAACATAAAGTGAGATGAGAACATAATCCTTTGTCAGCTTGTCGGCAACCGATGGATCTGTCCATACAGAAGCCTCCATCTTGCGGCAGTTCACGCATCCATAACCCGTGAAATCAAGCAATACCGGTTTGCCGGCAGCCTTGGCAGCAGCCATTCCCAGCTCATAATCCTTGTAAGCAGGCTCTACGGTCTTGGTGTTGAGGTTGAAGTCCTGTGTATTAATAGGTGGAGCAAATGCGCTCACAGCCTTGCAAGGAGCACCCCAGAGTCCCGGAATCATGTAAACCGAGAATGCCAAAGAACAAAGACCCAACATGATGCAGGCTACAGGCATAGGCTTGTTGATGTCGCCGCCGATTGCATCAACCTGAAACTTCAGCTTGCCGATGAGATAGAGACCCAACAGACCGAAGATGACAATCCAGAGAGAGAGGAAAACCTCGCGGTCCATGATGTGCCAGCCGTAAGCCAAATCGGCTACAGAGAGGAACTTAAGAGAGAAGGCAAGCTCGATAAAGCCGAGCACAATCTTGATGGTCTCCATCCAGGAACCCGACTTAGGAGCCGACTTCAACCATGATGGGAAGAGGGCGAAGAGGGTGAATGGGAGCGCCAGAGCAAGCGCGAAACCGAACATTCCCACGGTAGGAGCGAGCCAGTCGCCGGATGTAACGGTCTGAACCAGCAGCAAACCGATAATAGGAGCTGTACATGAGAAGCTGACCAATACCAGGGTGAAAGCCATCAGGAAGATAGAAATCAAACCCGTGGTGCTTGAAGCCTTGTTGTCTACCGCATTTCCCCAACTGTCAGGCAATTTGATTTCGAACCAACCGAAGAACGAGAAGGCGAAAACGGCAAGTAGGAGGAAGAGGATGATGTTGAACACGGCACTTGTGCTGAGCGCATTCAGCGTGCTAGGACCTGCGATGGCTGTTACGGCAAGACCCAAAACCAGATAGATGACGACGATGCTCAAACCATAAGTAATCGCATCGCGGATACCTTTCTTCTTATCGTTCTTTGCACGCTTCAGGAAGAAACTTACGGTCATCGGGATGATAGGCCAGATGCAAGGCATGACGAGCGCAAGCAGACCGCCCACGAAACCGATGAAGAAGATGTAGAAGAGCGAATGGTTGGCGATGTCGTTAGCTCCGCCAAACGCCTGAAGTTCTTTAACAACCGGTTTCCATAAGTCCTTGACATTCAAATCTTCCATAGCAGATGCTAAAGCTGCAGAATCTACTGGCTGGGTAGCGCTATCTGTCTGAGCCAGGGCTGCAACCTTTGCCAGCGAATCTGCCTTCATCTTTGCTGCAAGAGCAGGATCTATTGCCTTTGCATCCTTTGCGTTCAGAGCATCTTTTGCTCCAGCTGCAGGAGCATCAACAGCAGGCGATTTGCCACTCTGCTTAAAACCAGCCTCGCTTGGTGGCAGACAGTTCTGGTCGTTGCAGGCGCCATATTCCAGATAAACATCAATATGATAATTTGGTTGGGTAAACTTCACCTTCTGAACAAAGGTAACGCTACCCTCAAAATAACGGAGTTTCATCTCGAAGAGAGGGTCGAACTTTGCAATTTCTCTGCCGCGTGGCTGAAGTTTGCCTACGAGTTCAGCTCCTTCAAGCTTGTTTACGTTGAACGAAGCAGAAATAGGACCATCGCCACCCAAACCGGTAGAATAGACGTGCCATCCCGGTTGGATTTTTCCGCTAAACACGATTTCGGCTACAGCACTTCCGTCTGTTTTCAGCGAACTGGTGAACTTCACAGGGTTCATCATCTGCGCCTGGGCCAACATTACTACGAGGAGTAATTGAAAGATTAAAAATACTTTTTTCATTTCTATTTTTTAATTTTATGTTGCAAAGTTACTAAAAACTACTCATATTACGTTTCCAAAGGGCTTTAAGGGTACAAGGTTTTAATTTTTTTAAGAAAAAATGCTAATTTTCTTAGTTTTACTTGGCTGTTTCGTACTTTTAATGTAATTTTGCGGGCAGAAAGAAAGCAATCGTAAAATTGGAAACAGATTAAAATGGCAAAGAAGAAACTGTACTTATTCAGCCTCCTGGTGGCCACGATGAGTGTGCTGCTCTCTACGGTGGTGATGCATCATCACCACATGGGGCGTATATGTATGGTTGTAGAACGTTGCCAGCAGGATGGTAATCTCAACGATGAGCATACTGAGCATCATGAGAATGAAACCGATGGTTGCCGCGTGCATCAGATGCACCATTTCGTAACCAACGGCAAGATTGTGAAGAGCATTCAGAAGCAGCTTTTCGATGGTAACCATCTGCTTTCCATGCTTTCTTCTGAATATTTATTTATCCCTACTTCGTCGATTATTAGCGTGCGTTGGCAGCAGTTTGCAGCCAGCCTTCCTTGTGTTGATGAAACGGCCATCAGCAGGCGAGGACCTCCTTCTTTTTGTTGATTTTTGCAGTTAGAGCAACCGGGATGCAGCTTTTGCAACCAGGTTGCAGGGAAAAGTGCGTACTTTTGCACCCGAAATTTTTCGGGGGCGTACTTTTACCTATCCGAAATTATGAATCAATAAAAAGAAGAAAATGAAAAGAATATTGGTGGTTGCCGTTGCGGCAATCTTAGCCTGGTGTGGTTTCACCTTTTTCTCAAACCACGCCGGAGCAGAGGCTCATGCTGCCGAACACGAACATGAGCATGAACATGAAGAGGTGGATTTCGATAACATTCCGCTCTCTCAGAAACAGGTTGATGCGGTAGATCTGAAGATGGGCGAGGCGGTTGACCGCGTGATGGATGCTACGATTGCAGCCAACGGTCAGCTTGTTTTGCGTGCCCAGAACAAGGGCGAAGTGGCTTCGCTCATGGGGGGCGTGGTGAAGGCTATCTATGTAAAGGAAGGACAGAATGTGAAGCGCGGACAGGTTGTGGCTCTGGTCGAAAATACAGATGTGGTCAGTCTGCAACGCGAATATTTTTCTGCCAGCAAGGAGTGCGAACTGGCACTTGCCGACCTGGAGCGACAGAAACTGCTGAACAAAACCGGAGCTGGCGTTAAGAAGAATGCGCAGCAGGCAGCCAAGGAGTATCATGTGGCCCACGCCAACCTCATCGGCATCGGCAAGCAGTTAGCTCAGATGGGCATTTCTACCGCCGCCGTAGCCAGGGGCAAGTTTACCACAGCCTTCCCTTTGCGCGCTCCGATAGCGGGTACGGTTTCGCAGATTACAGCCAGCTTGGGCAGTTTTGCCGACATGCAGACTCCGCTCATGAAGATTCAGAACAACCAGGCGGTAGAGTGCGATCTGAACATTTTTGAGAAAGATTTGCAGAAAGTTAAGCCGGGCGATAAGGTTTATCTCTCGCTTACCAATCAGCCGGGCATCAAGCTCGTCGGCCATGTCTACGGCTTAAACCAATACTTTAACGACAATTCGAAATCAGTTGCTGTTCATGTAAAAATAGATGCGCAGTCTCTTAAAACCAGCGGCGTTCACGGCTCAGCCCGACTCTTCGACGGAATGTACGTAAACGGCAAGATTGCTACGGGCAGCCAGTCGTGCATCGCTCTTCCTTCCAAGGCCATCGTCAGTACCGACGGCAAGCAGTTTGTCTTCGCTTTGAACGGCAAGCCAGAGAAGGGCGAGTACAGTTTCTCCCGCCATGAGGTTATTACGGGCGTTTCAGATGGAGCTTATACCGAGGTAAAACTCTGCAAACATCTGAAGCAGGAGGGAAAGAAGATTGTGACAGAAAACGCATATTATCTGGCTTCGCTCACGGGCGAACATGCGGATGAGCATTAATATAATATAAGGTGAGTTTTTCATCAATAAAGAGCTTTTTAAAGAAAGACAGATTATGTTTCAGAAACTGATTACTTACTCCATCCGCCACAAACTGGTGGTGGGAGTTTTCACGATAGCCCTCGTCATCTGGGGCATCGTTTCGCTCATCCATCTTCCTTTCGATTCTACGCCTGATATTACCGACAATCAGGTGCAGGTCATCACCCAGGCGCCTTCGCTCGGAGCGCAGGAGGTGGAGCAATATGTAACTACTCCGGTAGAAATGGCGCTCGCCAACATCCCCGAACTCAAGGAGCGCAGAAGTATCTCGCGAAGCGGACTCTCGGTCATCACCCTCGTTTTTGATGATGATGCCGACATCTACTGGGCACGTTCGCAGGTGAGCCAGATGCTGACCCAGGTGGAGAAGGATTTGCCCAAGAATGCGGAAACCGAGATGGGACCGATTGCTACCGGACTGGGCGAGATTTACCATTATACCGTGCGCGCCGAGAAGGGATATGAGCACAAATATTCGCTCACCCAGTTGCGAACCATCCAGGACTGGATTGTGAGAAAACAGCTCTCGGGAACCCCGGGAGTAGCGGAAGTGAGCGGCTGGGGAGGCTACGTGAAGCAATACGAAGTGGCCATCAATACGGATAAGCTCAACGCCAGCAATCTGACCGTGAGCGAGGTATTTGATGCGCTCGAAAAGAATAACGCCAACACGGGCGGAAGTTACATAGAGGAAAACTCCAACCAGTATTTCATCCGCGGCATAGGCGTGGTGAAGAGTCTGGAAGATGTGGCAAATATCGCCGTGAAGACCGTAAACGGCACACCTATTAAGATAGGTGATGTGGCGAAGGTTCAGCTGGGTCATGCCACCCGTTTCGGAGCCGTTACCCGAAATGGCGAGGGCGAAGTGGTAGCCGGAATAGCCATCATGCTGAAAGGCGAAAACTTTCAGGAGGTTATCAGGAATGTGAAGCTGCGCATAGAGCAGATTCAGAAATCCCTGCCCGAAGGTGTGGTTATAGAGCCGTTTATCGACCGAACCAACCTGGTTGACCGAGTGGAGGGAACCATCGCCCGAAACCTGATTGAAGGCGGACTCATCGTCATCTTCGTGCTGGTTATTTTCCTGGGCAACTGGCGTGCCGGACTGGTTGTGGCGAGCGTCATTCCGCTCAGCATGCTCTTTGCTTTCGGCATGATGAAGACCTTCGGAATCGACGGCAACCTGATGTCGCTCGGGGCCATAGATTTCGGTATGATAGTCGATTCTGCCGTCATTATCGTAGAGGCGGTTGTGGCCCATCTGGGCGTGAAGAGTATTGAGCGGAAGGCAAGAAATTCAGCCGATACTCCCATCCGTTTTTCTCAGGCAGAGATGGATGAGGAGGTTCATGATTCCGCTTCGCGCATCCGCAAGAGTGCGGCATTTGGCGAAATCATCATCATGATAGTTTACATTCCGCTGATGACGCTTGTGGGCATCGAGGGCAAGATGTTCCGTCCGATGGCGCTTACCGTATTCTTCGCCATCCTGGGTGCCTTCATCCTCTCGCTCACCTATGTTCCTATGGCGAGTGCGCTCTTCCTGAGCAAGAAGGGGCATGTACGTAAAACATTTAGCGACAGAATGATAGAGAAACTTCAGAGCTGGTACCGACCGGTTCTGGAATGGGTTTTGGCGCGTCATAAGGATGTGATTACCGGCGCCGTTTCGCTCTTCTGCATGAGCGCCGTAGCCTTCCATTTTCTGGGCGGAGAATTCATTCCGAGCCTGGAAGAGGGCGATTTTGCGGTAGAAATGAGCATGTCGCAGGGCACTTCGCTTTCGCAGATGGTAGAGAGCTGCTCCAAGGCTGAGAAACTTCTGAAGGCTGAATATCCTGAAATCAAGCAGGTGGTGAGCCGCATAGGAAGTGCCGAGATTCCTACCGATCCGATGCCGGTAGAAAGAGCCGACATCATGGTGGCGCTCAAGCCGAAAGCTGAGTGGACTTCGGCAGAAACTACCGCCGAACTGATGGAGAAGATGGAAGAAACCCTGAAGACGATTCCAGGCTTGGAGGCTGAGATTTCGCAGCCTATCCAGATGCGTAACAACGAGTTGCTTACGGGCATCAAACAGGATGTGGCGATTAAGATTTTTGGCGACAATCTAGATGTGCTTACCCAGCAGGCTGATAAGGTTTCAAGAATGATAAAGAATGTGCCGGGCGTGAGCGGAATCTTCATAGAAGAGGTTTCGGGACTGCCGCAGATTCAGGTGAAATACAACCATGAACGTATGGCGGCTTATGGGGTGAGCGTTGACGAAATCAACCGCATTCTTGAAACTACCTTTGCGGGCGCTACGGCTGGAGCTGTTTACGAAGGCGATAAAAAATTTGACATCGTTTTGCGTCTTGATCCTAAGAATCGCAATTTTGAATCTCTCCAGTCGCTTCTCATTCCGCTGGCTGGTGGCGAGAGCATTCCGCTTTCCCAGTTGGCAGATGTGGTTTACGAACCGGCTCCGGCTCAGGTTTCTCATGAGAATGGTGCCCGCCGCATCTACGTAGGTTTCAACGTGAAGGGTAGGGACGTGCAGAGTACGGTTAAGGATATTCAGACCATCCTCGACGAGAAGCTGAAACTGCCAGAGGGCTACTATTATAATTATGGTGGCGAGTTTGAGAATCTTCAGAGTGCCACTCAGCGCCTGATGATCGTGGTTCCGGTAGCGCTCATCATCATTCTGCTGCTGCTCTACGCTACGGTTAAGAATCTGCGCGAATCGCTCTTCGTGTTCTCCGCCATTCCGCTTGCTGCGATAGGTGGCGTCTGGGCGCTCTGGTTGCGCGGAATGCCTTTCAGCATTTCGGCGGGCGTAGGTTTCATCGCCCTCTTTGGCGTGGCGGTTCTCAACGGCATCGTGCTGATAGGTCAGATGAACCAGATGCAGAAGCAAACGGCTGCGGTTGCTGCGGATGATGGCGCAAGTCTTACGGCTGTTATTCAGAAAAGAATTATTGACAGTTGTATGATTCGTCTTCGTCCGGTTCTGATGACGGCCCTGGTAGCCTCTATGGGTTTCCTCCCGATGGCATTATCCCATGGCGACGGAGCAGAAGTCCAGCGTCCTCTTGCCACGGTTGTGATTGGCGGTCTCATTACCAGCACGCTCCTCACGCTCCTGGTTCTGCCAGCCATCTACAAGATGTTTACGAAAAAGTAAGATTTCAACTTAAGAAAATAATGAACAGAATTAAGATAACAATAAATAGGGTGGTGGCTTGCTTTGCCACCATCCTGCTCCTGCTGCCAGCCACAGCCGGAGCCCAGCATTTTGATGCTCATATTGCAGGTAGGAAAGTTACCCTGCAGGAATGTTTCGATTTGGCTGCCAGACAGAACCTTCAGATGCAGGCAGGAAAGAAGTCGGTAGAGCGTGCGCAGGTGATGCAAGGCACGGCTTGGGAACTGGATAAAACCGAGGTTGCCTTCTCGCAAAACCCAGCCACAGGAGGCGAATCAGACAACGGTTTTACCTTCACCCAGAGCCTCGATTTTCCTACCGTCTACGCCTCACGCCGTAACCAGCTGAAGGCTGAAACCCAGGCAGAAAAGAGTCGCCTGAACGTTGTCAACCAGCAACTGAAGGCTGAAATCGCCAACACTTATTATCAGATGCTTTATCAGACTCACAGACTCCAGATATTGCAGCGAATCGACTCAGTATTAGAACGTTACAGCCAGATAGCCGAAATGCGTTACAAGGCAGGAGAGAGCCGCCAGCTGGAATATCTTTCAGCCGACCGCAAATGTAACGAAAACCGCCTGGAAATGGCTGATGTGAAGAGCGAAATAGAGCGTCTGCAAATCGACCTCATGTCGCAGCTCAACACGCAGGAGCCCGTAAAACCGGCAGAAGAGAATCTCTCGGCCATCGCAGCCCAGAATCTCAATTCCTATAATTATCAGCAGTCTGCCGACGGCATTTACCAGCAGGATAAGCTCATCGCTCTGGATAAGGAAATCAAGGCAGCCAAATCAGGTTTTGCTCCGAGTTTATCCTTATCTTTGCGTACCCAATGTGTCATTTCCAGTTGGAATCCATACAACATAGACCGTTCGAGATTTGCCGAGGGCAATTTCTTCGGTTTTGAGATTGGCGTAGGCATTCCTTTATTTTACGGTTCCACGAAGGCAAAGGTAAAGGCAGCCCAGAAAGACCGCGAATTGGCAGAAATCGAAATGCGCCAGGAGCAGACAGAGAAACAGCGCGATTTCCGTCTCTGTACGAAGCGTCTGCAGGCAGCATCCAACCGTCTGAAATATTACGAGCAGAACAACCAGGCTCATTCTGCGCAAATTTCGAAGTTGAGTGCGATAGAATATGAAAATGGCGAAATATCGTACGTAGAATATGTGAATGCCATCGAGGAAACCATCGATGTTCTGATGAAGCATGCCGATGCGATTAATGAATACAATCAGGCAGTAATCGCCATCCAGCGTCTTACGGGCATGATGTAAGCTACTCAGAAAGGGGTGACCAGGTTCCATTTTTCAGGCTCCAAATTTCACCTCTTTCTAATTCTTATAACACCTATTTACCATAATACCGGTTAGAATTAAAAAGAGAGAAGTAAAAAAAAGGAGGAAAATTACCTGTTACGACCGCAACGGCAAGGTGGTGAAAAACGTTACTTCCGACGATAAGGGCGATGTGGAAGACCCAGACAATAACCCAGGTGGCGGCGGTTCGGATAACACCCCGGGCGGCGGAAATACTGAAGGCGGCGGAACCACCGGCGGTAACGAGGGCGACGGTTTGGAGTAAGCGAACTCCCCGAAAAACCGAACAGGAATCCCTGATTTTACCAGAATAAAAAAGAGCCCCTGATGCAAGGAAACGAGCATCAGGGGCTTTTATCTTACTCCATTACATAGAGGATGGATGTATAGAGCTGCATCACGAGAATGTAGAAAAGAAAGCAGGGCGAGAGGAGGCGGATGCCTTGATTCATCGCATCATAAACCTGACTGATGCCCTTGATGCTCTCGCTCATGATGCCGTAACTCATGCTCATCACCATGACCGAGAAACAGATGTACGGAATGAGACTATGCGTGAACGGACCCGGAAAGAGGGTTCCTACGGCATTCAGCAGAATGGCATGGGGCAAGAGTGTGAGCGCCAGCATGATACCTGCAGAGATGCACAACTCGATGAGCATCAGGCGCAAGGCCGTGCGCTGGCGATACTGGGTATGGTCGAAATGGAGCACCCTACTCTGCTTTACCACCCCGATGGTGATGCTGATGAGCACCAGCCATACGAGCCATACTGAGGTGAGATGGTCTACAAAATGGCCCGTAAACCAGCGGATGCCCTCGGGGCTGGTAAGCGAATGGGTGAACGACTCGGGCATCGCAGCTGTAAGCAGCCACGAAACCAGAATCACCACTACTTCGGCTATTCCCAACGATAATGCCAGATAGGCCAATACTTTCTTATACATTCTTTAAAAAGCACTTATTGAAACGAGTTATTCTTCATCTGCCTGCAGATGGTCGATATCGAGGATGCGGAGCTCGCAGGCTTTTACCACCAGGCGGGTGGCGTTGATGCCCATGCCGTGATTGCCGTCAGGGAAGAGTTTCTGAACCAGTTCTGCCTGTCGCTTCTCCAGACTCTTTACGCCGAAAGGCATTCCGCGCAGGTTGGTAATCTGCTCCTTGGTGTAACCCAGCGCAAGATGGCGCAGGAAACGCTCGTCATACTCATCAATCTCATAATTCACCAGAGCCTCCTGACGCATCAGCTGGCTGTTTACGCTCCGCTTGAAACGGTCTACTATCTTCTGAAGGATAGGCTGGTTGAACACCAGTTTCTTACCTCCCATGCAGCTCGCCACATCGCCACGCGTAAGGAGTTCACCACTCTTCAGAATGATGCCGTCGCAGCCCGCATCGAGCACATCTACCCAGAGTTTTTCGTTCAGAATTTCTCCTGTAAAGATGAGCACCTTCACGTCAGGATACTGCTCCTTGGTCTGGCGGCAGATTTCTACGCCTACCGTGGTAGAACCGCCCAGTCCGAGGTCGAGCAGAACCAGATCAGGCAACTGCTGCTTGATGAGTTTCCAATAGGCTATTTCGCTCTCGGCAGTACCGATGATTTCAGCCTCTGGAATATCATTCTTGAAGATACCCTCTGTGCCCTTCAGTTCCAGGGGCACGTCTTCTACTATGATGACTTTAAAATTTTCCATTTTCTGATATTTTTATTTTCTTATGATTTTAAACTTTTCCATTTGATGCGTGCCGGCAGCACGGCCTCTATCCTGAGGCAACCCTTATCGCCCTGGCAAGCCTTGATGCCGCAGCCGCGCAGATTGGTAATCTCGCCCAGTTCCCTCACAATCTGACGGCACAGGAGATAGCGCAAATCGCCCGTCAGAGGGGTGAAGAGCTGGGCATGGAGCGCAGCATCATAGGCCACATCCTGCTGGTCAATCCAATATCTCACGTAGGCAGAACCCGGAATTTCAGCCACTCCGGTATGGTAATCCTTGGAATTGCCGCGCATCAGAGAAACAAGATAGCGGTTCAGAAAATCATCTGCCTTGATGTTGCCTTCTACCTGCTCCATCGCCTGGGCGCTGAGCAGAGAATAGAGCGATTTATAATAAGCTACCAGTTCCTTGAGCGAATCTACATCATCGGGCTGCGAATCGATGAGCTGGCGGATGCGCGACGGATAATACATCGTTTCGTGCTTGAGAGTAGACAGACAGTTGTCGAGCACGGAATTGGAGATATGTAGCTTATCGTTCTCATATTCAGCCCGATGCAGTTCATCGGTCAGCAATTCCAGCTTCAGGGATTCCTGTTCAGCCTCGTCGGTCCGCTTAGCCTTGGTCTGTTCAATCATGGCAAACCGGTAGCTCAGCACGTGGCGGTAATAAATGAGATAATAAGCCAGCGGCAACTGCAGCAGCAAGAGGATGAGCAGCACCACGGCCACGGTCTTCGAGTTCTCGCTCTGCTGCATCGTGTGCACATAATTACCGAGCGTATTATCGGCACTTATCTCGCGGAACAGCTGGGTATAAACCTTGTTGTTGCTCTGGTAGAGCGACCATTGGTGCAACGCCAGGGCAGCCACGGCACACTCGTTTCTCAGGTCGAGAATAACGTGATAATTGGTAGGCAGCCCCGAGCGAATCCAATAGAGTTCTGCCGCCATTCCCACCTCCGGATGAGCCACCATGAGATATTTTCCGTCGGGATACTTCGAGAGGTAGAACGCGTTGAGATAAAGGCGCGATGAATCGGCAAAAGCCAGGGTGCGCTGGTAGGTGCCGTTGATATTGCTGTAATAGGCGCTATCGGCAAAATCGTCGGCACGCTGGAGATTGGCATCTACGTTCGTCTTGAGATGATTGTGGCGTTGGCGGATGCCGTTGGGCTTCTTAGCCTCACAAGGCTGGACCGAAGCCGACAGCAGCACGAAGAGCATGATGATGATGCCCAGCAGCTGATGGGTTCGGCGGGCGATGCCCTTAGGCAGACGGAAACTGAAGCGGCTCCCCTCGCCCAACTTGCTTTCTGCCTTGATCTGGCAGCCGGCAAAGAGCGAACTCACCTTCTTATATTTCTCTATGATGCCCTTGCAGTTGAGCAGTCCGAAGCCGTGGCCGCCTGTATAGGTGCGGTCGAAGACATGCGCCAGCTGCTCCTCGTCCATACCCTTTCCGGTATCTGAGATGCTGATTTCCACGAGGTCAGAAACCTTGGCGCTAATGGTTACCTTTCCGCCTTCGGGTGTAAACTTGCGGGCATTATCGGCTATGGTATTGATCATGAAGAGCGTAAGGATGCGGTCGGCCTTGACCACGGCATCTGTAGGTTCTACATCGAGTATCACGCCCTGCATCTGGAAGCTCATCTTGCCCTTGCTTACAATATCGAAAAGCTGCTGGAGCGGGAAACTTTCGATACGCAGGCTGAGTGAGCCCTGGCGCATCTGAATCCACTCCGTAAGCACGTTGTTATATTGGTTAATCTTATCTGTGAGTTCGGCGATATACTGGTAACGTTCCTGCCGCACCTCATCGCTTTCGCCTCCTTCGGAGAGTCGGTTTACCTCGTGAATCATGCGGTCGATGAAAGGCGTAATGCTGTTTACGAGCGAAATCTTAGCCCGTTGTTCCAGATTGCGTTTCTTGTTTTCTTCGATATGCAGTCGGGTTACGTTCAGTTCATCCTGAACCTCCTCCTGCTTATCTTTTAATTCGTTGATTTTCTTAGTGTTATTCTCGCTCCACTCACGCAAAGGTGCAAGCAGTTCATCCATCGACTGGTTCTTCATCTTCTTGCGCTTCATGTGGTCGAAAACGTAGAGCAGAACCACCACGAGCACAATCATCGCCACCACGGCAGCAATCATCAGGTTGAGCTGCTGGGCGTTCTCGTCGAGTGCCGCGGCACGTGCTTCCAGCTGGCGGTCCTGTCGCGAACGGTCCTGCAAATCCAGATAGATATTGCGGTTGTAATCGCTCTGCTGCTTATCATCTATAGCCGAATAAACCAGGCAGAGTCTTTCACGTATCGAAGCTACGAGGTCGGGTGCCTGCTCTATCGCCTTGTTGTCGTTCAGGGCATGATTCAGGCAGTCGAGCGCCGAAGAATAATCATGGATATCCCAGAAACATTCAGCCAGCGTACGGTTGGCTCCGGCGGTCTGATAAACATCTCCGTAGCTCGAAAAGAGGTTGAGGGCACGCTGGGCAAAGTTGCCTGCCAGCAGATTGTTTGGCATCTGCTCGATGTTGAGATACTGGAAGGCAGGCAGGTTGTTGCGGATGAGGAAATCGCTAACCTCTCCTTTTCTGAGGTGCTCGCTAATAGATTGCAGGGCGTTAGCCTGCCAGTAAGGATAAGGATGGGCAGGGTCGCTAGCCAACATGTAGCAGCTGATCAGCCGGTCGAATTCCGCCTGATTGATTTCGTTTTCGGTTTCCTTGACGATAGCTCCGCCCGAACCTATATTATAAAGATAGTTGAGATATTGTGCCGAATCCTGTTCCAGCTCATCTGGGTCCAGACGGTTAAGCTCCTGAAGCATCGGCTCGTCTAAGCCCACATAATAAAAATAAGTGGCGGCCACAATATAGAATTCAGATTTCGCATAAATCACGCGTTTGCTTTCCCTAGGGGGCATGGAATTCACCTCTTCGCGAATTCTGCGCAAACGCCTCATCGCCTTTTCGCGATAAGCATAAAAATCTTTGTTGTGCGATTCTCTCTGGCAGAGTCGCATGTTCTGAACATCGGCAATAGCGAGTTCTATCTGATTATCGCTCTCCTCTTCAACTTTCTTCAGCCATCCCTTGGCACCCTTGTAATCCATCTTGGCTATACAGACGAAGGCAAGGTTGTTATAGGCTTCGGCACGGCCTGAGGAATAATCTTCTGAAAGCTTCAAAGCCCTCTCAGCCAGCACTTTAGTAGAATCGAGATTGCGATAATGATAAGCATAGGATTGCTCGTTCAGCTCATCTACCCTTGCCTTATTCGCAGGAGAACAAGCTGAAAGAAAAAATGCCGCCACCACCAGAATTGATGATGGCGACATGAAACAAAACGATGCGAAAAACTGCATCTCTAATGAAAAATAGTCTAAATTAAGCGCGAGCCTTCGCGATGTAACCGAGAGCCTCCTGACACTTGGCTGTGATGGCAGCCCAGTCGCCAGCAGCAACTGTCTCCTTAGGGAAGAGCTTAGAGCCCATACCTACGCAGAGAACGCCAGCCTTGATCCAAGGAGTAAGATTCTCCTCTGTTGGCTCTACCGCACCTGTTACCATGATGTTGCTCCAACGCAAAGGTGCCATTACGTTCTTGACGAATGAAGGACCGCCTACGTTACCTGCTGGGAATACCTTGGTTACGTCGCAACCGGCAGCCTGAGCATTATTGATTTCAGTTACAGAACCGCAACCTGGTGAATAAGGAACCAGACGACGGTTGCAAACTGGAGCAATATCTGGGTTGAAGTTAGGACCTACGATGAAGTTAGCGCCGAGCTGGAGATACAGAGAAGCTGTACCGGCATCAACAACTGTACCTGCACCCAGAATCATCTCAGGGCAAGCCTTGTCGGCCCACTTTACCAACTCTCCGAAAATCTCGTGAGCGAAGTCACCACGGTTAGTAAACTCGAAAACACGTACGCCACCCTCGTAACAAGCCTTGATGACGTTCTTGCAGATTTCAACATCCTTATTGAAGAAAACAGGTACCATACCAGTCTCTTTCATGGCTGCCATAACCTGCATTTTGCTAAACTTTGCCATTACCTTATATGAATTAACAATGAATAGTTTATAGTTTATAGGAGCTACGCCGTAAGCAAGACAGTCTATAAACTATCAACTATAAACTATAAACTTTAAACTATAATTATCTCTGAACGCGACCATTAGCGTTACCGCCAGCCAGGCTCTCTACCTCGTCAGCAGATACCAGGTTGAAGTCGCCAGGGATAGTATGCTTCAAAGCAGAAGCAGCTACCGCAAACTCAAGAGCCTCGCCCTGAGTCTCCTTAGTAAGAAGACCATGAATCAGACCACCAGAGAAAGAGTCGCCACCACCAACGCGGTCGATGATAGGGTTGATGTCATAGTGCTTGCTCTGATAGAACTCCTTACCATCATAGATAAGAGCCTTCCAGCCGTTGTGTGTAGCAGAGAGAGATTCGCGGAGAGTAGAAACAACATACTTGAATCCGAACTCCTTCATCATGCCCTTGAAGATTCCGTAGTAACCCTCAGCATCAGTCTTACCGCCCTCTACGTCAGCATCTGGCTTGAAGCCCAGGCAGAGCTGAGCATCTTCCTCATTACCGATACAAACATCAACATACTTCATCAGAGGACGCATAACAGAGATAGCCTTCTCAGAAGTCCAGAGCTTCTTGCGGAAGTTGAGGTCAACAGAAACAGTTACGCCGTGACGCTTAGCAGCCTCACAAGCCAACTTGGTAAGCTCAGCAGCCTTGTCGCTAATAGCTGG
This sequence comes from Segatella copri, assembly GCA_021623045.1. Taxonomy (GTDB): domain Bacteria; phylum Bacteroidota; class Bacteroidia; order Bacteroidales; family Bacteroidaceae; genus Prevotella; species Prevotella copri_T. The sequence goes on from JAJWJX010000006.1 coordinate 33,786, forward strand.
AGTAATACCGCTCCAATGGAACCACTGGGCACCCTCCATAATCTTGTCGAAATCGAAATCAGATGGGTCTGCCTCAGCAATTGCGCTGTGTGCACGGTCGTAGATTACCTTGGATGGGCGCATAGAAGCACCAGTCTCGGCATAGTAGAGACCTACGCGGTCGCCACCACGAGCGATGAACTCTGTATTAACGCCGTAACGACGGAGACCGTTGACAGCAATCTGACCGATCTCGTGCTTAGGGAGCTTAGATACGAAGTAAGCATCATGACCATAGTTAGCCAAGCTTACAGCTACGTTAGCCTCACCACCACCAGGGATGATGCGAAGTGATTCACTCTGAATGAAACGATCATTGCCTTCTGGTGATAAACGAAGCATGATCTCACCTAATGTTACAATTTTTGCCATGTTTGATAGTTTTAATTTTTTTGTTTTTATTTTGTTTGTTATGAGTAACAAATTAAATTCCACTTTTCAGTAGAGAAATGAAGTTCAATTATCAGTTGTCGTTCAATTTCGAGGGCAAAAATAACCATAATTTCTCGAATAACGAAATAAAATCGCATTTTTTTTTGTTTTTCGTGCAAAAAAGTTGCTGTGTCTTCGCACAATTCAAAAAATTGTTGTATATTTGCGGCAAAATTCGTACTTGTGGTCGCACACAACAGAATTGCTTAATACTAATTGTGGTCTGTGCACAGCTAGGAAGTACCTGCGACGTTTTATCTATCGTAGCCCCAAGGAGAGGCTCCTTATATAATAAGTACACGCGAGGCAACCAGACCCGTAATGCTAAAAAACAATGGCCGAAAAAATCAGAATCAAGGATATTGCCGAGAGAGCTGGCGTATCCGTTGGAACCGTAGACCGAGTTCTGCACGACCGCCCAAACGTGTCGAAACCTGCACGCGACAAGGTCGAGAAAGCCCTCAAGGAAATGAATTATCAGCCTAATGTGTACGCCAGCGCTCTGGCTTACAACAAATCCTATACCTTCTACCTGCTGATTCCGAAACATGAATCGGAGGCTTACTGGGAGGAAATAGAGGAAGGCGCAAAAAAATGTGAAGATACCCGACGTGACTTCCATATCGATGTAGAAATTCGTTTCTATGAGCGTTCCAGCGAGGAATCGTTCCGCGAAGAAGGCAACAAGATTCTTGAGGCCAGTCCGGAAGGAGTCATCGTGGTGCCTTCATCGCTCGACGTGACCCGCGAGTTTACCGAGGCGTTGCATCACAAAAGCATCCCGTTCATCCTGCTCGACTCCTACATGCCCGATCTCCGTCCGCTCTCTTTCTTCGGCCAGGATTCGTTCTGTTCCGGTTTCTTCGCAGCCAAGATGCTGATGATGCTTGCAGCAAAGGAAGATGAAATCCTGCTCATGAGGCAGACCAAAGACGGAAGAGTGGTCAGCAAGCAGCAGGACAACCGAGAGGTAGGATTCCGCCATTACATGCACGACCACTTCCCTAACGTGAAAATTACCTTGCTCGACCTGCCGTTGAGCGGCACACGTGCTGAATTCGTCAAAATGATGGAGAAGTTCTTTGCCGTGCATCCGAACATCCACCATTGCATCACCATGACTTCGAAGGCGCACATCGTGGGCGACTTCCTGCTGAAGACCAACCGCCGCGACGTTCAGATCATGGGCTATGATATGGTAGAGAAAAACGCCCGCTGTCTGCGCGAAGGAAGCATCTCCTTCCTCATCGCCCAGCACGCCTACATGCAGGGTTACTCCTGCGTAGACACGCTCTTCCAGGCCATCGTGCTGAAGAAGAAAGTTACGCCGGTAAACTATATGCCTATCGAGCTGCTGATGAAGGAAAACGTAGATTTCTATCGCAGAACCCAGCTCTAAGGCTATCGGGCAGAACAGGGTTTCCGCATGGAAGACAATTCATACAGGAACATTATAAATTATAAACAATAAATAAAAAACAGACTACGTATGGAACGATCAAGTTTTATCAAGATTAACCCTGCCGACTCGGTAGTGGTTTGCTTGCGCCCTATGAAGAAGGGTGAAACGATTGAAGTAGATGGCAAGACCATCACATTATTGCAGGATACTCCTGCAGGACACAAGGTGCTCATCAACGATGCTGCCGAGGGTACAGACATCCTGAAGTATGGCTACCCTATCGGTCATGCAAAGACCAGCCTCAAGGCGGGCGAATGGGTAAACGAGAACAACCTCAAGACCAATCTTGCCGGTACGCTCGAATATACCTATAACCCGGTTAACGAGCAGCTGAACATCGCTAAGGAAAACCGCACCTTCATGGGCTACGTTCGCAAGAATGGCGAAGTAGGCGTAAGAAACGAAATATGGGTAGTTCCTACCGTGGGCTGCGTTAACGGCGTGGCTGAGAAACTGGTAGAACTCCTCAAGAAAGAAACAGGCTGCGAAGGCATCGACGCCATCCACGCATGGCATCACAACTTCGGTTGTTCACAGCTCTCGGGCGACCATGAGAATACCCGCAAGGTGCTTCGCGATATCTGTCTGCATCCAAACGCAGGTGCCGTGCTCGTTCTCTCGCTCGGCTGCGAGAACAACCAGCCAGATGATTTCATGAAGATGCTCGGCGACTATGATCACGACCGCATCAAACTTCTTGTAACACAGAAGGTTGAAGGAGACGAACTCGAGGAAGGCATGAAGATTCTGCGCAACCTCTATGCCCAGGCTAAGGAAGACAAGCGCGAGGAAGTTCCGGTAAGCAAGCTGCGCGTAGGTTTGAAGTGTGGCGGTTCTGACGGCTTCAGCGGAATTACAGCTAACCCGTTGGTAGGTGAATTCAGCGACTGGCTCGTAGCTCAGGGCGGTACAAGCATCCTGACAGAGGTGCCGGAAATGTTTGGCGCAGAAACCATTCTGATGAACCGTTGCGAAAATAAGGAACTCTTCGACAAGACCGTTCACCTGATTAACGACTTCAAGGAGTACTTCTTGAGCCATGGTGAACCAGTTGGCGAGAACCCTTCTCCAGGTAACAAGGCAGGTGGTATCTCAACCCTCGAAGATAAGGCTTTGGGTTGTACCCAGAAGTGCGGGCGTGCTCCGGTAAGCGGCGTGCTCCAGTATGGCGACCGTCTGGAGACAACCGGTTTGAATCTGCTTTCAGCTCCGGGTAACGACCTTGTTGCAGCCACAGCTCTGGCTTCAGCAGGTTGCCAGCTCGTTCTCTTCACCACAGGTCGCGGAACCCCATTCGGAACCTTCGTGCCAACAATGAAGATTTCTACCAACAGCAATCTGGCAAAGAACAAGCCAAACTGGATTGACTTCAACGCCGGCGCTCTGGTAGAAGGTGTAGAAATGAAAGACTTGGTAAGCAAGTTTATTGATAAGATTATAGCCGTAGCAAGTGGCGAGGAGGCTCGCAACGAGTATAATGGCTATCGTGAAATCTCCATCTTCAAGAATGGAGTAACTCTTTAATTAAGAAGGAAAAAAGAAGTATGAGTAACAAAAAAGGTTTGCTGGCGTTGTCGCCATTATTTTTGCTGATTGTCCTCATCGTGGCTTTTACCGTATATTCGGTAGACAGCAGCCATCAGGACACCAGCCTCTCGCTCACAGTAGCGTTCATGATTTCGAGCATTTATGCCGTGGCTATTTCCGGCGGAATGCCTGTCAGGAAACGAGTGGACACATACAGCAAGGGTGCCGGCGCCAACAACCTGATGCTCATGCTCTGGATTTACGTGCTGGCAGGCTCGTTTGCCGCATCAGCCAAGGCGATGGGAGCCGTTGATGCAACCGTCAACCTGGCGCTCAGCATCCTGCCAGCCAGCATGATTCTGCCAGGACTCTTCCTGGCTGCCTGCTTTATCTCCGTATCTATCGGAACAAGTGTGGGAACCGTAGTGGCTCTGGTTCCGATAGCCGCCGGACTGGCCCACTCGATGGATGCTAACGTAGGCATGATGACCGCCATCATCGTAGGTGGCGCTTATTTCGGCGACAACCTCTCATTCATCTCCGATACGACGGTTGTTGCTACGCAGACGCAGAACTGCAAGATGAGCGATAAGTTCAAGGTCAACTCCATGATTGTGGTTCCGGCCGCCGTACTCGTGCTCATCGCCTATTCTGTCATGGGAGTCGGTCTTCAGGCCCCAACCCACATCAACGAGGTAGAATACATGAAAGTATTGCCTTACCTCACCGTCCTCGTTACCGCTATTGCCGGCATGAATGTAATGGCTGTTCTCACCCTGGGCACCCTACTCTGTGGCGCCATCGGCATAGGCAGTCATCTTCTGGGTGCCTCCGGAAGCTACGACCTCTTTGGCTGGTTCTCAGCCATGGGCAACGGCATTATCGGCATGGGCGAACTCATTATCATCGCCATGATGGCAGGTGGTATGCTCGAAATCATCCGCGAAAACGGCGGAATCGATTTCATCATCAACAAGATTACAGCCCACGTAAACAGCAAGCGTGGAGCCGAACTTTCTATCGCTGCCCTCGTTTCGATGGTAAACATCTGTACGGCAAATAATACGGTAGCGATTCTGACAGTAGGAAATATTTCGAAAAAGATAGGCGACCGGTTTGGCGTAGACAACCGCAAGGCAGCCAGCATTCTCGACACCTTCTCATGCATGGTTCAGGGATTGATTCCTTATGGCGTGCAGATGCTCCTGGCAGCCGGTCTGGCCAATCTCAGTCCGATGGACATCCTTCCTTATCTCTACTATCCGCTGGCGATAGGTGTGGCAGCCCTGCTAGCCATCCTCTTGCGCTATCCTAAGAGATACAGTTAGGAAGACTTCTCAAATCAGAGGAGGGTCTCCTTCTGCGTTAGAGATTTCTTGACAGGAAGAACAAAACTTTATTATTGACTATTAATAAGAACAAGGCATATGAATTTTCTTCAGCGCAACCTTTTTACTAAGCTCCGTGCCGACAACTTCGGCATCAAGGAAGAAATGGAACCGATGACTACCTTTAAGAAGAAAAAGATAGCTCAGATGCTCAAGAACGTGAATGATGTTCCTGCCGGAGAGGTGAAGATGAACAACAGTTTTCTGAACCGGCGGCTCAGCAAGATTCAGGAAGATGAACGCCACGCCATCGATACCTCTATCGAGACCATTTATCTGCTGCGCATCATCGTGGCAAACGTAAATGGAATGCTGGCTAACGGAATCAATCTCAGAGGAATCATCCAGTTGGGAGACTACCTGAGAACCCGAGGCGACAAGGTAGATTTCGTGAAACTGGAGAAGTGGATTGCCAAGCTCCGCATCCAGCGCATCGCCCAGCTGGAAGGAAGCGTGCTCATCACCTTCTTCGATTTCGAACAGGACGAAATCCCATTCGTTCATCACATAGAAAGAGGCGCCTACAAGCTGACGCTCCGTTCGCTCTACTATAATATCATGGACCAGCAGGCCATTCAGTTTGAGCAGACCAGCAGCGGCTTTGTACGCACCACGGGGGGAACCATGCGCAAGAATCTGCGCCGCAGCATGCGCTATCTGCAATACGCTCCGATAGAAACCATGAGCAATTTCATGAACAATTTCTTCCGTTCATTATCTGAGATTGAAGAGTAAATTTCAGTAAGGACTGAAGGGGTTAATCTGGGATTCATCAGGACGAAGAGTAAAATATCTATAAAATTAATCTCCTAGTAGTACGATTTTCATCTGATTTTCGTATCTTTGCATCTATGAAAAAGTTATTTATCTCTATTATAGCATCCATTATTGCCTTGGGAGCCCATGCCCAGGTGCAATGCGAAGACACTTGTCGGCACGTTCACGGCATCGACTTGAGTCATTATCAGGGCAACGTGTTCTGGGAAACCGTGGGCGACAACTCTAAGATGGCTTACGTTTATCTGAAAGCTACCGAGGGAGGAACCAACATCGACAGCAAATACAAGAAGAATATCGACCTGGCTCATCGCTACGGAATGAAAGTAGGTTCTTATCATTTCTACAGACCCCGCATCCCACAGCAGACGCAGCTGGAAAATTTCAAGGCCCAATGCCGTCCGGGAGATCAGGACCTCTTGCCTATGATTGATGTGGAGACGAAAAGCGGCATGAATACAGAAGAATTCTGCGATTCGCTCTTTAAGTTTCTGCATCTCGTAGAAAAAGCATATAAGCAGAAACCCCTCATCTATACGGGAGCCAATTTCTATGACAACTATCTTCTGGGCAAGCTCGACAGCTACAAGCTGATGATTGCCCAGTATACGAAGCGCCTCCCTGTATTGCGCGATGGTAGAGATTTCGAAATGTGGCAATATACGGGTAAGGGCAGACTCAACGGAATAAACGGCTATGTTGACAAAAGCCGTTTCATGGGGCGCCACAAGCTCAGAGAAATCAGATTCAGACATCGATAGTAATTGGAACCTTGAACTTGGAACTTTATGATTAGCTTCAAGGTAAAGAGTAGATAAGATCTGGAAGTAGAGAAGCATGAATTATATAAGTAAATTAATAAACACAAAATAGAATTATGGCAATTATAAAATGTCCGGAATGCGGACGCCAAATTAGCGATAAAGCACCTACCTGCCCTAGTTGCGGGGTAGAAATAGCAGGCAAAATTACCAAATGCCCAAATTGTGGCGAGATTTATTTCAGCAACCTGGAAATGTGTCCTAACTGCCATGAGCTGAATCCTTCGCTCACAAGAATGACGCCTCCGACAGGAATGAGCCAGCAGACTCCTGCCAGCCAGGCTTCTATGACTCAGCAGCAAGAAGCGGAAAACGCAGCCAGACAGAATGCAATCAGACAAGAAGAAATCCGCCGTCAGGAGGCTATCAAACAGGACGCTCTCAGACAGCAGGCTCGTCCTCAGACACCTGTCAGAACAGCAACACCTCCTACTCCACCCGTTCCTCCGGTTCGCCCACAGCAATCTAATTCTCAGAACGGCGGAAACGGAGAAGGAACCCAGGAAAAGAAAAAAAGCAACCGTGGCGTCATCATCATCTCTCTGATTTTCGCCTTCCTCGTTTGTGGCATTTTCTACTATTTCTATGATAGTGCCAATAAGAATAAGGAACTGGAAGCTTACGAGTATGCGATGCAGAGTAGCGACCCGATGGTTCTGCAGAGTTACCTAGATACTTACAAAGATGCAGACGAGGCGCATCGTGATTCCATCATGGCTCACCTCGAACTTCTGAAACAGACCGATCAGGACTGGACCAACGCCGTAGTAAGCGGTTCGAAAGAGGCCCTGCAGGCTTATCTCGACAAATACCCAAACAGTCCACACAAGCAGGAGGTTTTGAACAAGATAGATTCCATCGACTGGAATGTGGCCAAGAATGCTGATAATGTAGAAGCTTACCAGGCTTATCTCGCCGCTCATGCTGACGGTTCGCATATCGAAGAGGCTGAGAATGCGATGAAGAAAGCCAAGAGCAGAGATCTGCAGCCAGAAGAGAAAGATATGGTAAGCAGTCTGTTCCGCCATTTCTTCCAAAGCATCAATACCCGCGATGCTGATGGTTTGCAGGCTTCATGCGAGGACATTCTCTCTTCGCTTCTGGGTAAGAATTCTGCTACCAAGGCAGATGTTGTTACCTTTATGAATAAGCTTTATAAGGAAGATGTGACCAACCTGAACTGGTTCCTCACCAACGATTATAAGATCAAGAAGCGCGAGGTGGGTGACGAAGATTATGAATATCAGGTTCAGTTCTCAGCACGTGAGGAAGTTCAGCTTACCGACGGTACTAAGAAAACCAACCATTTCAAAATCAACGCAACCGTTTCGCCAGACGGCAAGGTTTCTGCGTTCAACATGTCGAAGATTAATGCAGCAGAATAGAATAAAAAACGCCCTGCAAGATTAAATAGAATAAAAAACGCCCTGCAAGATCAGGAACTTCATTTCTGAATGTTCCCTTCTTGCAGGGCGTTTCTTTTTACCTTCATGTTTTTCGGGAAAGGTCTCATGTCCGAGAACCCGTTCCCTTCTTTTAGAAATTACTTTGCATCCTTCATCTGACGGAGCAAATCTTTCTGCTTTTCGTTCAACCCGGTTGGCAACTTCACGTTGTAAGTAATCATCAGGTCGCCAAAGGTTCCGTCACCTCGGTCGTATCCTTTTCCGCGAACACGAACCTTCGTGCCATTCTGCGTTTCCGGCTTAATCTTCAGTTTGATTTTAGAACCATTACTCAATTTAATGATTCCTTCGCCGCCCAGCAGAGCCGTATAAAGGTCGATATTCACATTCATGTTCATTTCGCCGTTATTGGCACGGCCATTCTGACCGCAACCGCCGCCACAACCACCTGTACCGAAATCAGCACCAGCTCCGTAGCCAGCCCCATTAAAGCCGCTACCATAACCGGCAGAACCATTAAAACCGCCAAAATTGCCTGAACCGAATCCTTCAGCAGACTGCTGGCTTCTGCCACGACCTCCGAAGAGATTTTCGAAGAAGCTGGAGAAACCTCCGCCTCCGCCAAACTGGCTGAAGTCGAAACCCTCGAATGGATTTCCACCTGCTCCACCATAGCTTCCGGAACCGCCTGCACCACCAGCTCCGCCGAAACCGCCGAATGCATCAGCATTCTTCCATTGTTCGCCATACTGGTCGTATTTAGCACGCTTATCTGGGTCAGAAATCACCTCATACGCCTCGTTCAGCGCCTGGAACTTAGCCTTCGCCTTCGGGTCGTTAGGGTGCAAATCTGGGTGAAACTGTTTTGCACGTTTACGATACGCAGCTCTCACATCCTTCTGCGGAATGTTCTTGTCTACGCCGAGAATCTTGTAATAATCAACAAATGCCATATTATAAAACCTCCTATTTTTTAGTTTTTAAAAAATATCCTACAAAAAGTATGCCTATTTAAGTTCTTTTTTGTACTTTTGCAGAGAAAATAAGAAACAGAGCTCAACAGATGGGCTTTCATTACTCAAAAGTAATACATTAATTAATATGAAACAATTATTTGCTGCGCTTCTTCTGGCGCTAACTTTCAATTCACAAGCTATGGCACAACAACGTACCGTAAAACTGAGAGTGATAGAGACAAGCGATGTGCACGGCTCTTTCTTCCCTTACGATTTCATCAACCGTAAGCCAAAAGCAGGAACCCTGGCGCGCGTTTCTTCCTACGTCAATAATCTGCGAAAAGACTACAAGGATAACCTCATCCTCTTGGAGAATGGCGATATTCTGCAGGGACAGCCTACCTGCTATTATTATAATTATGTAAACACAGAGGCTAGAAACGTAGCTGCCGATGTGGTCAACTACATGAAGTATGATGCGCAAGTGTTTGGCAATCATGATGTTGAAACGGGTCATCCAGTTTACAACAAATGGATAAAAGAACTCAACTGCCCAGTCTTGGGTTCCAACATCATCAGCACTTCTACAGGCGAGCCATACGTTAAGCCTTATCTCATCCTGAACCGCGAGGGCGTGAAGGTGGCAGTCTTGGGAATGATTACTCCTGCCATTCCAAACTGGCTCACGGAGAATCTCTGGAGCGGACTGAAATTTGAAAATATGGTAACAAACGCCCGCAAATGGGTGAAGTATCTCCAGGAGAATGAAAAACCGGATGTTATCATCGGCCTCTTCCACAGCGGAAAAGACGGAGGCATTCAGACTGCCGAATATGATGAAGACGCCTCTATCAAGGTGGCAAAAGAAGTGCCGGGCTTCGACCTCATTCTCTTCGGCCACGACCATACGCGCGACAACGAAACCGTAACCAATACTGATGGAAAACAGGTGGTTTGCCTGGATCCTGCCAACAACGCCATTAGCGTGGCAGATGCAGAAATAACCCTCACCCTCAACAAGAAAAAGGTGAACGGAAAGAAGCAGCTGATGGTAACTAACAAAAAGGTGACAGGCAAGATTGTGGATGTGACAGATTGTCCTATCGACGAGGATTTCATGAAGACTTTCGAACCTCAGATTGCGGAAGTAAAGAAATATGTGGGCAAGCAGATTGGCAACTTCAAGACTACCATCTACAGCCGCGACCAGTTCTTCGGCAGTTCTGCCTTCAACGATTTCATCCTCAACCTCCAGTTGCAGATTACAAAAGCCGACATTTCGTTCAACGCTCCCCTTCAGTTCAACGCGGTTCTGAAAGCCGGCCCAATCTACGTGAGCGACATGTTCAATCTCTATAAATATGAGAACCAGCTCTACGTAATGCGCATGACGGGCGAAGAAATCAGAAAGCATCTGGAAATGAGTTACGACCTCTGGGTGAACACCATGAAGAGCCCGGACGATCATCTCCTGCTGCTCGATGAGAAGACCGTTGGCGACCAGCAACGCCTCGGTTTCAAGAATCTCTCGTTCAACTTTGATAGTGCTGCGGGAATCGATTACGAAGTTGACGTAACCAAGCCAGATGGCGAGAAGGTGAAGATTCTGCGCATGAGCAACGGCGAACCTTTCGATGAGAAGAAATGGTACAAGGTAGCCGTTAACAGCTATCGTGGAAATGGCGGCGGCGAACTCCTTACCAAGGGTGCCGGAATCCCGAAAGACAGTCTTGAAAGCCGAATTATCTATCGCAGCAAGCGCGACCAGCGCTACTATCTGATGGAAGAAATTGAAAAGATGGGAACGGTTGATGCAAAACCAAACAACAACTGGAAGTTTGTGCCGGAAGCATGGACCAAGCCAGCTGCCCAGCGCGATTTCGAATTGCTGTTCGGTAAGAAGCAATAGCTCCTCGAAACGCTTCTGGAAAAGCATATTATAAAGCTCAAAGTTAAAAAGCAAATAAGATCAAAATAAAGAATGAAGTATTGGTTTATATTTTGCAAGACTGATCTCTTGCTCGAAAAGAAAGAAGACGGAACCTATACGATTCCTTGTTCAGAAGAGAGTCCGATCCCAACAAAGCCTTGGACTCGCATTCTCAACATTACCCCGATGGAAGACGGAACAGAGGTGAAGACCTTCACCATTCCTGAGCCCGTTACCGGCAATCCGAAGTACGAAATGTGCGGCTTGCGCCCTAGTTTCTACAAACTCTCTCCTGCCCTTTACCAGAAAGCAGGAAAGTGTCAGGAACTCAACTATTGGGACATGAATACCCAATTCTGCGGCGTTTGCGGAGCTCCGATGAAAATGGCAACCGACATCAGTAAGAAATGTACAGAATGCGGCAAACAGGTCTGGCCTTCGCTTGCCACAGCCATCATCGTTCTGATTAAGAAAGATGATCAGGTATTGCTGGTACACGCTCGCAATTTCAAGGGAAATTTCGACAGTCTCGTGGCTGGTTTCGTAGAGACTGGCGAGAATCTGGAAGAGGCGGTTCATCGTGAAGTAATGGAAGAAACCGGTCTGACTATCAAGAACTTGAAATATTTCGGTTCCCAGCCTTGGCCTTATCCGAGCGGTCTGATGATTGGCTTTTCGGCAGAATATGTAGATGGAGAAATACATCTACAGAAAGAAGAACTCTCTCGTGGTAAATGGTTCACGAAAGAGAATCTCCCTATTCTCCCAGAGAAACTTTCCATCGCCCGAAAACTCATCGACGCCTGGCTGGCGGACAAACTCTAATAATGAGGACAAACTCTAAAAGTGAGGATAAACTCTAAAAAATGATGAAAGAGAAACTTTGGAATGCAAACTACATCAAGGTGATGACTACCAACTTTCTGTTGTATTTCGCCTTCTATCTGCTCACACCTTTGCTCCCTCTCTATCTGAGCGAAAATTTTGGAGCCACGAAAGATGTGATTGGAATTGTGCTGAGCGGCTATACGGTTGCCGCCCTCATCATTCGTCCGTTCAGCGGATATGTAGTTGACAGCTTTTCGCGCAAGAAGGTTCTGATGGTCTGTCTCTCGGCCTTCGCCATCTTCTTTGCCGGCTATATTGCAGCCAGCACCATCCTGATGTTTGCCATCTGCAGAACCCTGCACGGAGGTCCGTTCGGAGCCGTAACGGTTGCCAACAGCACCTGCGCCATCGACGTTCTTCCGGCAAGTAGGAGAAATGAAGGAATCGGACTCTACGGACTGAGCAACAATTTTGCCATGGCAATTGCTCCATCCATCGGAATCTATCTCCATAATGCGGTAGACAGTTACATGATTCTCTTCTGGATAGCTTTCATCGTGGCGATTGCCTCAGTTGTGATTGCAGGAACCATCCGTCTCCCCGAAAAGGAAATCGTTAAGAACAAGGAGAAGCTTTCTCTCGACCGCTTCTTCCTGACGCGTGCCTGGCTCCTTGCCATCAATATCGCCATGTTCGGTTTCTGCTGGGGCGTTCTGAGCAATTATCTTGCGATTTACAGCAAGGAGGAACTCGGAATTACGGGCGGAACGGGCACTTATTTTGCCCTTCTTTCCATGGGTCTGTTCCTGTCAAGATTGCAGGGAAGAAAAGCATTGAGCCAGGGCAAACTTACCCAGAATGCGGCCGAAGGAATGCTGCTTTCGCTTGTTGGTTTCATCATCTTTGTTGCCGTCAAGCACCCGGTAGCCTATTATCTTTCGGCTTGTCTTATCGGCCTGGGCAACGGTCATCTTTACCCAGCCTTCCTCAACATGTTTATTAATGTGGCTCGTCACAACCAGCGTGGAACGGCAAACAGCAGCATTCTTACAGGTTGGGATTTGGGCTTCGGAATCGGCTGTCTGCTAGGCGGAGTTGTGGCAGAACATTTCGGTTACAACGGAACATTCTGGATGGTTGCTATAGAAAATGCAGCTTCCGTTCTCCTCTTCTTTGCCGCTTCGAAACAATTCTTTGAGAAGAGACGCAGAGAATAGAAAACAGTTGATAAAGAGAAATATAAGATTACGAATAAAAAAAGAGCACTTCATCCGAGACAGAAGAAAGTCTCAGGCGAAGTGCTCTTATTTTTATCTTACTTTTCTGTTTTTAGAAAGGAAGATCATCTGCGCTACCACCCTCTGCTGCAGGAGCTGCAGGCTGAACTGGAGGGAATGCTGCAGTTGCACCATTAGCAGGAGCTGCTGGCTGAGCAGGAGCTACAGGAGCACCTACTGGAGGAAACGCACCTGGCTGCATTCCGCCCATAGCACCAGCTACGGCGTTAGGGTCAACACGCTGGATGTTCCAGGCACGGATGCTGTTGAACCAACGGCCCTGATACTCGTGAGCATCAATGTCGAAAGAAACCAGAAGTTCCTCACCACTCTGAATATTGAACTGAGCCAGACGGTCTGCTCCGAAAACATCAAAGCACAATTTCTTTGGATACTGCTCGTGGGTTTCAATTACGAACGACTGAGCTTTCCACTCTCCTCTTGCAGAGACGCCGCTTCTTTCAGGCAAAACGGCAATAACCTTTCCTTGTAATTCCATATGATAATATTTAAAGTTTTTCCTTTGTTTAAAGGGTGTTTTTTTCTTTCTGACTGCGAAATTACTAAAAATAGTTCAAAAACTAGAACTTTTCTCCAATTATTTTTGCTTATCAGCGATATTTTTTGTATTTTTGTGCTCAATTAGGTGATATTGCCTAATTAAATTAAGGTGAAACAGAAAACAAAATAAAATTTAAATAAAATACTCATGAGATTTACAGTATCAAGTTCTGCATTGAGCAGCAAGCTCAACATGCTCGCAAAAGTGATTGGAAGCAAGAATTCGTTGCCAATCCTCGATTGTTTCCTTTTCCAAGTTGCTAACGGTGAAATGAGCATCACGGCTAGCGATAGTGATAATGTCATCAAGAGTACACTCGCTCTTACCGACCACGATGGAGAAGGTGAGTTTTGTGTGCCTAACCGCGTAATCCTCGATGCGCTGAAGGAACTGCCTGAGCAGCCTCTTCACTTCGATGTGGATGCTGCCGGAGAAGCCGTTGCCATCAAGATTGTTTACCAGAACGGTCTTTACAACTTCACAGGTCAGAGCGCAGAGGAATATCCTCGCACACAGAGCATGAACGATGCTTGCACCACCGTTTCTTTGCCTACAGAAATGCTGATCAACAACATTTCACGCTCGCTCTTCGCTACAGCCAACGATGAGTTGCGCCCTGTCATGAACGGTATCTACTTCGACCTGACAGCAGATGCTCTCGCTATCGTAGCAAGCGATGGTCACAAGCTGGTTCGCAGCAAGAACTTCACTATCAAGAGCGAATCTCCTTCAGCATTCAACTTGCCTAAGAAGCCAGCTTCTCTGCTGAAGAACATTCTGAACAAGGACGGCGACGACGCTATCATCAAGTTTGATGACCGAAGCGCAGAAATCCGGTTTACTGACGGCGTTATGAGATGCAGACTGATTGATGGCCGCTACCCTAACTACAACTCTGTCATTCCAAACAACCCTAACGAGGTTACAGTAGACCGCAGAGGCTTGCAGAGTGCTTTGCGCCGCGTATTGCCATTTGCAAGCGAGAGCAGCCAGCTCATCCGTTTCCACATCGAGTCAGGCCGTTTCGAGGTTTCTTCTGAGGATATTGACTTCTCAACATCTGCAAAGGAACAGTTGTCTTGCGAATACACCGGCTCTCCTATCAGCATCGGCTTCAAGGGAAGCAGTCTGATGGAAATCCTGAGCAATCTCACAAGCGACAACATCATCATCCAGCTGGCAGACCCAAGCCGTGCCGGAATCATCGTACCAGCAGAACAGCCTGAGAACGAAGATATTCTGATGCTCATCATGCCTATGCTCCTTAACGACTAAAGGAGCACGGGCTTTCTCTGAAACAACAAAGAAAAGTATTTCTACAAAAATGAAACTCAATTTGACAAAGCCTCTGATCGTGTTCGACCTGGAAACAACGGGTCTTGACATGATCAAGGATCGTATTATACAGATTTCTTACATCAAGGTAATGCCTGATGGAACTGAAGACCGCAAGAACCTCTTCGTAAATCCTTGCAAGGAGATTCCTGCCGAAGTAGTTGCCCTTACAGGCATCAGCAACGAAGATGTAAAAGATGCGCCAACCTTCAAGCAGCTGGCTGCCACATTAGAGAAGGAATTTACAGGTTGCGATTTCGCAGGCTACAATTCCAACCATTTCGATGTACCGATGCTCGCAGAAGAATTCCTGCGTGCTGGAATCGACTTCGATTTCAACAAGTGCCGTCTCATCGATGCGCAGACCATCTTCATGAAGATGGAACGCCGTAACCTGGCTGCTGCCTACAAGTTCTATTGCGGCAAAAAGATGGAGGAAGATTTCGAAGCTCATCGTGCAGATCAAGATACAGAGGCTACTTACCGCGTGCTCATGGGCGAGCTCGACAAGTATGCTCCAGGCGTGCAGGATGAACCTGAGCGCGTGCTCAACAACAACATGGATGAACTAGCCGATTTCTCTAAGCAGAAGGATAATGTAGATTTCGCCGGACGCATCGTTTGGGAAGAGGTAAAAGACGCCCAGGGCAACGTTGTAAACGATGAGAACGGAAATCCTTTGAAGCACGAAGTATTCAACTTCGGCAAATACAAAGGATGGGATGTGGCTGAGATTCTGACCAAAGACCCGGGTTATTTTACATGGGTCTTGGGAAGCGATTTCACCAACAATACCAAGCAGGTACTTACCCGCATCCGCCTTCGTGAATTCAACAAGAGAATTGGAAAATAATTGTTACCGGACTTTCGCAAGCGGTTGAAGAACAAACCTCTTGCGAAACTCGGATTTATTTCTTAACAGTTAGAAAAATTCATGTTAAAAGGAAAGAAAATCGTATTGGGCATTACGGGCTCTATTGCAGCCTACAAGTCTTGCCTCATCATACGAGGTCTCATCAAGCGCGGAGCCGAAGTGCAAGTAGTCATTACGCCTGCAGGAAAGGAGTTCATCACTCCCATCACCCTTTCGGCTCTTACGCATAAGCCTGTGGTAAGCGAATTCTTCTCACAGCGCGATGGAACCTGGAATTCGCACGTAGACTTAGGTCTGTGGGCCGACGCCATGCTCATCGCTCCTTGCACAGCCTCTACCATGGGAAAGATGGCTCACGGAATTGCTGACAACATGCTCATCACAACCTATCTATCAATGAAAGCGCCTGTTTTCATCGCTCCAGCCATGGACCTCGACATGTATAAGCATCCTTCTACCCAAGCCAACATGAAAACACTTCTGGGCTACGGAAATCACATCATAGAACCTGAAGTGGGATTCCTGGCAAGCGGACTGGAAGGAAAGGGACGCATGGAAGAACCTGATATTATCGTAGAATGCCTTGTCAGATTCTTCGATGAACAGGCTCGGCAGAATGCAGAGACCGACGAAACTGCATCAGAAAACTGCAAGGAAAAAGAAAGCGATAAGCTCGATTTGAAAGGCAAGAAGATCATGATTACAGCCGGACCAACTTACGAAAAGATTGACCCGGTACGTTTCATCGGCAATTATTCTTCCGGCAAAATGGGCTTTGCTCTTGCTGAAGAGTGCTGCCGCCGTGGTGCTGAGGTTACGCTGGTTGCAGGTCCGGTTTCGCTCAGCTGTTCCGAAGCCATTCATCGCATCGATGTAGAAAGTTGCGAGGAAATGTATCAGGCAGCCACTAAAGCTTTTGCCTCTACCGATGCAGCCATTCTCTGTGCTGCTGTTGCTGATTTCAAGCCAAGCGAGATTGCTGACAGGAAAATCAAGCGCGAGAAAGATGATTTGGAACTCCGTCTCGTCCCTACTCACGATATTGCTGCAGCCCTTGGCAAGATGAAACAAAAACATCAGCGAATTGTGGCTTTCGCCCTGGAAACCAACGACGAAGAGGCTAATGCACAGAAAAAACGCAAAAAGAAAAATGCCGATTTCATCGTGCTTAACTCTACTCGCAATCCGGGAACCACATTCCGTACGGATGACAACCAGATAACGATTATTTCTGAAGAGGGTAAGAAAGAATATGAGAAAAAACCGAAAACTGAAGTGGCTCGCGACATTATCAACGAGCTGGCTCATCTCTTGTAGTCCCATCACATCAGCCGCTCAGGAGTTGCAGGCTAAGATTACCATCAACCATGCCCAGATTCAGGGCACGGAAAACCGGGTATTCGATAATCTGCAGCAAACTCTTGAGCAGTTTGTGAACGACAGGCAATGGACGAATCTTCAATTCAGGAAGAACGAGCGCATCGTGTGCAACTTCAATATCACGGTAAGCAAGTATGATAAAGACCAGAATATCTTTACCTGCAAGGCGCTCATCCAGGCCAACCGTCCCGTCTACAATTCAGCCTATACGTCCACCTTATATAATAATGTGGATGAAAACTTCACGTTCAAGTTTGCCGAGTTCGATCAGCTGGAGTTTACCGAAGAGCGGATTGACAACCAGCTAACGGCTCTGCTCGCCTACTATGCTTACCTCATCATCGGTTTAGATCTTGACAGTTTTGCGCCTAAAGGTGGTGAAGACATTCTGCAACGTTGCATGAACCTCACCAACAACGCCCAGAATCTTGATTTTCCGGGCTGGAAAGCGTTTAGTGACAACAGAAACCGGTTCGCCATCATTTCCGATTATCTCGACGGAGCCATGGAACCTTTCAGAATGCTGCAATACAACTATTACAGAAAAGGGCTCGATGAAATGGCGAATAATGTGGAACGAGGCAGAACTGAAATCACCAACACCCTGCTCCAGGATCTGAAGAAGGCACGTACGGACAGACCGCTCAGTCTGCTGCCACAAATCTGGACCGACTATAAGAAGGACGAGCTTGCTAACATCTATCAGAAACATGGCACTCAGAAAGAGAAAGAAAGCATTTATGAGCTGCTCTTCTCCATCAATCCTTCTCAAAACTCATATTGGGACAAAATCAAAGAATAAGGCTATATGCAGAATGATTCGAGACAACTTCTCGGATGATAAAGCAAAGATTCTTCATAGGTAGATTAAGTTCCTTTAAAACAATAAGAAAAGAAATTATGCTCAAGCAATTATACATCAAGAATTTCACGTTGATTGACGAGTTGGACATTCCTCTTTATCCAGGATTCTCAGTCATCACGGGCGAGACGGGTGCCGGAAAGAGCATCATTCTCGGAGCCATCGGACTGCTCCTGGGCAACCGTGCTGACAGCAAGGCCATCAAGGCAGGAAGAGACCGATGCGTGATTGAAGCCCACTTCGACCTGTCAAAATACGGAATGCAGGATTTCTTCGATGCTAACGATATTGATTATGATGCAGAAGACACCATCATCCGCCGCGAACTGACTGCTGCCGGAAAGAGCCGTGCCTTCATCAACGACACGCCCGTCCCCCTGAGCAAGATGAGAGAACTGGGCGAACAGCTCGTCGATATTCATTCGCAGCATCAGAATCTCCTACTGCAGAAGGAAGACTTCCAACTCAGCGTGGTCGACATTATTGCCCACGATGAAAAGCAGAAGAAGGCTTATCTTGCCGAATACAAGAACTATAAAAAGGCTAAGCAACAGCTGGAAGACCTGAAAGCGGAAATCGCAAAGAACAGGGAGAACGAGGAATTCATGCGCTTCCAGTTTAAGGAACTGGATGATGCAAACCTGCAGGAAGGCGAACTTGAGCAACTTGAACAGGAAGCAGAAACCCTGAGCCATTCTGAAGACATCAAGACTGCGCTCTATGAGGCAGATAATGCACTCTCGGGCGAAGACGGCAGTATTCTCGACAAACTGAAAAATGCAGCCCAGCAGATTGACAACATCAAGGAGGTTTATCCGGATGTGAAAGAGGTGGCTGAGCGAATGCAGAGCAGCTATATAGAACTCAAGGATATTGCCCAGGAAATAAGCGGAAGCGTTGACAATATAGAGTTCGACCCGAACCGGCTTGAAACCATCAATTCCCGGCTTGACCAGCTCTACTCGCTCCAGCAGAAATTCCATGTGGAAAATGTAGAAGAACTCATCGCCACTCGCGAGCGAATCAACGAACAGTTGCAGCACATCGATAATGGTGATGAAGACATAGAAGAGCTGGAAAAGCAAGTTACCCTTCTGCTTGCAAAGGCTGAAAAGCTGGCTGGTGAACTGACTGCCATCCGAACGAAATCGGCTAGAAAGATAGAAGAAGAAATGAAGAAACGTCTCATTCCTCTGGGAATTCCGAATGTCCGCTTCGAAATTTCATTCTCCGCCAAGCCGCTCAGTTCTGATGGTGTTGACAAGGTAAATTTCCTGTTCAGCGCCAACAAGAGCACGCTTCTCCAGCCGGTGAGTCAGGTTGCTTCCGGTGGAGAAATCGCCCGCGTCATGCTTTCTCTGAAGGCTATGATTAGCGGCGCCGTAAAACTGCCAACCATCATCTTCGATGAAATCGACACGGGAGTAAGCGGTAAGATTGCTGAAAAGATGGCGGAAATCATGACAGAGATGGGCAACCTGAACCGTCAGGTTATTTCCATCACCCACCTGCCTCAGATTGCTTCCATGGGAACCCATCATTACAAGGTTCTGAAAGAAGAAACCGAAGAGGGAACTCTTTCTCACATGAAGGAACTCAACGAGCAGCAGCGTATAGAAGAAATCGCCCAGATGCTCAGCGGAAGCGACATTACGCCTGCTGCCCTGGCAAATGCTAAGGAGTTGCTCAATAAACACAAGCAACACAAATAAGATTATGAAAAAAATAAATATGATCATGATGGGACTGATGCTCGGAGCATCGTCCCTCTATGCCCAGCCGGGTTCGGTCCAGAAACTGGCTAAGAGCGTTTTCACCTTGACTACTTTCAATCAGAAAGGCGACATTATCGCCTCTACCCAAGGTGTTTTTATCGACAACAAGGGAACGGCTATCAGCACCTTCAAACCATTTGTCGGAGCTGTAAAGGCTAGCGTTGTTGACGCTTCCGGCAAATCGATTCCTGTTGAGGCCATCATGGGAGCCGACGAGCTCTACGATGTGGCTAAATTCCGCATCAACGCCTCTACCGTTGCTGCCCCTATCGCAACCAAGGAATCGGCTGCTGGCGACAAGGTCTGGCTGGTTCCTTATTCTATCAAGAAGCCGGCTTACCAGCAGGAGGACATCAGCAGCGTGGAGAAGTTCAAGACTACGTACAACTATTACATCTTCTCAAATAATGCTCCCGAAAATGCAGTAGGTTGTCCGTTTGCCAACAAGAACGGCCAGGTCATCGGTCTGATGCACAGCAATGGTCAGGTTACGGCCATCGACGCCAACTACGCCAAGCAGCTGAAGGTAACCGGTCTTTCGAGTCTTGACGCAGCTCTTCGCGAAACCACCATCCGTACAGCTCTTCCTGATACAGAGAACGAAGCGATGACGATGATGACTCTGAAGAAAGGCCAGACTACAGCTGATGTGTATGCGAAATATAGCGATGAGTTTATCAGCAAATTCCCTACTTCAGCCTTCGGTTACAAGGAGAAAGCCGCTTATCTGACGGATAAGGCAGAATATGATGCAGCTGCCAAACTGATGGAAGAAGGCATTAAGAAATCGGCTGCCAAGGATGAGGCTCATTCCAACTATGCCGACCTGATTTATCAGAAGATTATTTACAAGGGCGATTCTGTTTATAAGGACTGGACGCTTGATAAGGCCATAGCTGAGGCTCAGAAGGCATACGAAATCAAGGCTCAGCCTATTTACCGCCATCAGGAAGCGCAGATTAATTTTGTAAAGGGTGAGTATCAGAAAGCTTACGATACTTTCATGGATTTGACCAATACTTCACTTCTCAGCGGCGAACTCTATTTTGAGGCTGCCCAGGCTAAGAAGAATCTCAAGGCTCCAGCCAAGGAGATTGAGGTTTTGCTCGATAGTGCGGTAAGCGTTGGAAGCAAGACCGGAATGGTTGCGAATTACTATCTGGCTCGTGCAGAATTTCTGAAAGAACAGGGTGAATTCCGCCGCGCTATTCAGGATTATAACATGTACGATTCCATTGCCCGTCCTGTTTCGCCAGCCTTCTTCTACACCCGTTACCAATGCGAAACCAAGTTACGCATGTGGCAGCCAGCCCTGCTTGATATTGCCCGCACCTGTTACCTGGCTCCTAAAGAGCCTACATATTTTGCAGAATGGGCAAGTCTTGACTTGCGTGTAAAGCGTTATGATGAAGGAATCAGCGCAGCCACCCATTGCATAGAGTTGGCTCCTGAATATGCTGACGGCTACCTTCTCTTAGGTCTGCTACAGAAGGAGAAAGGAAATAAGGAAGAGGCCATCAAGAACCTGAAGAAAGCCCAGGAACTCGGCGATTCCCGCGCTGGAGAATATCTCAAGAAAATGAAGTAATTATTTTAGTAATAAATAAGAAAGTCCGTAGGCATTTTAACAGAACGCTTACGGACTTTCTTTTACATTTTAGTCATGTGGTAACCCAGCATTTTTAGCTCTACGGCTATTCCCATGAGGAACATCTGGTGAAGGGCGGCAACGAAACCACGGAAGGCTTCCTCGCTTCCAGGCTGCAGATTCAGATGAATCAGCTTGCTGTAAGAGCGCGAAGCACATTCTGCAACCACATTCGTAACAGCCTTATGCGCTTCCTCATTCAGCAGCAGAACCTTTTCGCAGATGTAATCGTCCATGTGGTCGAAATCTATTCTGTCACGAAGATATTCATAATGATTCTCTACCTTGCTGTAGAGTTCCCAATCCTCATCCCAATACTTGGCAAGCGCCATTCCTACATACATGATCCAACCCAATGAAACCGTAGGATATTTGGCAAACTCGCGAATCGCATCAGGCAGATAACTCTCGCCTACTTTCTGCCACAGCTCTTCCAAATCCGGAGCTTCCGGCAAATGAGCATCTACCTTATCAATACCCAGCAGATATTGATAAAGATCTTCCTTGAAAATCGCTTCAAAATTCTTTTTCTCTTCCATTTATCTTTTCTTTTCTAATATTTTTTTACTGAACTCTGCAAACCCTGATTCCTATCTGCACCGGATGTTTGTGCATGTAAGTATAAAGCGTCATCGGTTCATCAATCACCTTCTTGTGAATGCTGCTGGCGTTGAGCAGATGCAATCCGTCTTTGTGCCAGGAAGCAATACCGATGTGGGTCGTGTCGAGCCCCTTCTTGTTGGTAATGATGGCGATAATGTCACCATCGTGAATAGCGTTGCGGAAAACTGCCGTGTTGGCAATCTTACCCTTCGGAACATAACGGTAACGCTTGCCGTTCACACTCTGTTCCAATTTTCTGATTCCCGATTTCCATTCCGGATGAGCCTTAAGCATCTTATAGCTCGAAACATGCGTACTCATCCAGTTAATGTTCACGGTCTGAACGGCCGAGAAAGGAGGATTGGGCGCAATATTCTTCACGATTCCCTCGCGCTCGTTTGCATCCATCCAAATCGTGAAATAATGCTGGCGCTTCACATAGGAAATCTCTCCGCCCACATAACGCACATTTCGGAGATGTTCACAGAAAGCCGAGAAAGAAGTCTCGTTCTTCTTGGCGCACAGGGTGAGCGCCGTAACCATCTCTACGTATGTGGTGCAGTCCAGCTCACGGGTGTTCACGATGAGCACCTCTTCCTTCGTCCGGTCCAGCGTGCCGCCCACATAAGGAACGCCCGCCATCTGCTTGCCGAACCAGAGCATCCAACTGGCAGGTTTCTTCTTCATAGCCCTTGCCTGCTGCAGCAGTCCTACAATCCGCAGACTGTCCTGCCGCAGATAAACCACATTCACCCTGGCTTCTCCCGGAACAGCCAGCACGCAAGCCAGCACGACGGCTGCCATTTTCGTAAATATTTTCATCTCTTCTCTTTTTATATGTTAATGATGACGTTTCCTGCCGAAGTTCACACCCACATAAATATTGAGTGAGCCAAACGAATTGTTGGTAGAAAACTGTTTTTTCTTATAGTTGTAGGAATGGATGATGGTGCTGGCGCCCGCGTACCAATGCGTGTTGTTCCACACAATACCGAAGCGGCCTATTCCATCCAGGTTCACATTCTTGAAACTGAAGTTGGTAATGTCCAGATGTTCCCTTTCATTATCCGATTTCGAGCTGTTGTAAGCCACACCTACCGAGAGCGAAGCGTTGAAGAGCCAGTTCTTGGCGAAAACCCAGTTGTAAGCATAGCCGCAGGTTACGTTCACATCGCTGTATTTCACCTTACTGAACATCAGCGAACTGTCTATCTTGGCTTCCGGAGTTCCCCCGTTTGTCAGATTTTTGTTCAGCCGTTCATCTACAAGATTGGTCAGTTTATCCCAGTTCACCTCCAGTTCATGCTCCGTGTAACCGATTCCCAGAAGCATGGAACCGGCACTTCTCCGCTGCACCGTACTCTGCGAATAGGCGGCAGGATAAGAGAAGCGGCGATGGTTGAAGATGTAATAAAGATTGAATCCCTTGATGCTCGATTTGAAACCGTCGAAAGGAGCCTTGCGGATAGGGTCACAATCGATGTGCTCACCCAGATTCATCCGCAGAACATGATAGTCATTTCCCGTCTGTCGCCAGAACAGGTCTATTCCCAGCAGACTGCTGTAGAGGCTCAGGTCAAACTCCTTTTTATTAGTGTGGTTATTCCTGAAATTAATGTGTTTCAGGTCGAACGTATAACCCAGAAACACCCATCGCCAGCCCAGATAAGGCCCCAGGCGGTAAGAAGGATCAGGCGAGAAGGAAATGCTCTGTCCTTCGCTGTTCCTGAGCGTATATTCCTCGTAGGTATTGGTGTTCTGCAGCATCACCGTATAATTGTAATGCTGGTCTTCGATATAAGCCGAATCCGTACTGTTGAATTCTCTGAAGAACCGGGTGAACACATCTCCCACCTGATGGAAGAAGGTTTTGCGATGGCGCTCTTTCACGAGGCTGTCCTGGGAATTAGACATGAACATCGTCTTGTTGAAGAGCGTTCCCAGCATGGTAGAATCCACGGGCTCCCCTGCCCTTGCCGAAGTGCAGGCAAGGGAACAGATAAATCCTACTATACAGAAACATCTCTTCATAACTTACGCTCTGATCCTGATGATGATTTTGTAAAAAATCAGTTCTTCCACAATACTCGGTCCAGCACCCAGTTGACAGCCGTAGCCGAAACGCTGGTGCAGTCGCATTTTCCTATTCCCTGCAGATGCTGAATCACACTCTTGATGAGCGGCAGCTGCACATAAGGCGGATTCGGAACCGTAATCAAGTTCTTTCCTTCGCTCGTAATCACTTCTATCGGCTGGTAAGTGAACACCGAGAATGAGAGCGAACCTTTCTCGCCAATCACCTCGATGCAGTCTTCCTTCGCACTCTCATGTCCCACGAAGCACCAGCTTCCGCTGCCCGGAATTCCGCTCTCAAAGAAGAAGCACGCCGAGAGCGTATCTTCAGCCTGATAAAGATGCGCTCTGTTGGCAGGATAGCCGTGCGCACGGGTAATCACACCAAACAGATTCTGGAGCAAATCTATCTGATGAGGAGCCAGGTCGTAGAAATAGCCGCCGCCCGCAATATCCGGCTGCAGTCGCCAAGGCATTTCCTTGCCGCTCTGAAAGTCGAGATCGCGCGGAGGAACCGAGAAGCGCACCTGAACATTCACCACGTTACCGATGGTTCCGCTCTCGATAATCTCCTTTACCTTCTGGAAATAAGGAAGATAACGGCGATAGTAAGCTACGAAGCAGGGAACACCCGTCTGCTCGCTGATGCGGTTGATGCGGATGCAGTCGTTGTAACTCGCTGCCAGCGGTTTCTCTATGTAGCAGGGTTTGCCCGCACGCATCGCCATGATAGCGAAGGTGGCGTGAGAAGAAGGTGGCGTGGCGATGTAAACAGCATTCACATCGGGATCTTCTATCAATTCCGATGCATCCGTGTACCATTTGCGCACATGATGGCGCTCAGCATAGCTGCGTGCCTTGTTCTCGCTTCGGCTCATCACAGCCACCACCTGCGAACCCTCCACTTCGTTGAAAGCCGGTCCGCTTTTCTTTTCGGTTACTTCTCCGCAGCCGATAAATCCCCAATTAATCTGTTTCATTCTCTGTTGGTTTATTCTCTCCCGAAAGATTATTCTCCGGCGAGCGATTTGTTGATTTCGTCAATATAGTCGAGCACCTCGTCGCGTCCCATCTTCTTCTCACTACTGGTAATGAAATAAGGTGGAAGTGCTTCCCAGCGGTCTTCCAGCGCATGCATCCATTTCTCCGCATTCATGCGAGCCTTGACCGGACCCAACTTGTCGGCCTTGGTAAAGACGATGCAGAAAGGAACGCCGCTCTCGCCCAGCCAGTCTACAAACTCGCGGTCTATCTTCTGCTGGTCGTGGCGCACGTCGATGAGCACAAAGACATTAGCCAACTGCTGGCGCTGCAGAATATAACTGCTTATCATTTGTTCCAGCTGCTTCTGTACGGTCTTCGAACGCTTGGCGAAACCATAGCCAGGAAGGTCAACCAGATACCATTCGTTGTTGATAATGAAGTGGTTGATAAGCAGCGTCTTACCCGGTGTGGCTGAAGTCTTAGCCAAACCCTTGTGGTTGCAGAGCATATTGATGAGGCTCGATTTTCCCACATTACTTCTGCCGATGAAAGCATATTCAGCCTTCGTATCTTTCGGACACATGCTCACTCGTGGAGCCGATATTGTAAATTCTGATTTCTTAATTTCCATTCTTTCTATTTTCTTTTATAAATGTTTATTATTAACGGCCGCACATCAACTAATCATAAAGTTCAATGTTCAACGCTCAAAGTTCAAAGTCTAGAGCATTTCAGCCAGTTCTAGCCATCTCATTTCCTTCTCATCAAGTTCATCCTTGATTTCAGGCAGGCGCTTGCTTTTCTCCGTCAGTTCCTCAACCGATAGATTTCCGCTGCAGAGTTCCTCTTCCAGCTTCTTCTGTTCCTCGGTCAGCGCATCTATTTCCTTGGTCAGCTGCTCATATTCGCGCTTCTCCTTATAGCTCATCTTGCGCTTGTTCTCAAAATTGGCGTCGCGCTTGGCCGTGCCTGCTCCGTCGCTTTCTGCCGTAGCATTTCCGCTCTTTGCCGGTTTCGCCTGTTCCGCCTCGTCCTTCGCCTGCATCCGGCTCCATTCCCTGTACTGCGTATAGTTGCCAGGGAAATCCTGTATTTCGCCTTCGCCCTTGAAAACCAGCAGATGGTCTACTACCTTGTCCATGAAATAGCGGTCGTGGCTCACCACGATGACGCAACCCGCAAAATCCTGAAGATATTCTTCCAGTACCTGCAGCGTCTGGATGTCGAGGTCGTTGGTCGGCTCGTCCAGCACCAGGAAGTTCGGATTCCTCATCAGCACCGTACAGAGGTAAAGCTTGCGCTTCTCGCCGCCGCTCAGCTTGTAAACGTAGTTGTGCTGCTCCTCGGGCGTAAAGAGGAAGAACTGCAGAAACTGCGAAGCCGTCATGTGCTTGCCGCCCAGATCTATGTAATCGGCAATCTCCGTAATCACGTCAATCACCTTCTGGTCTTCACGGAATTTCAGTCCCTCCTGCGAGAAATAGCCGAAGCGAACCGTCTCGCCGATGTCAAACTTGCCGCTGTCGGGCTGAACTTCGCCCAGCAGCATCTTGATGAAGGTCGATTTTCCCGTTCCGTTATTACCCACAATGCCCATCTTCTCGAAGCGGGCAAAGTTGTAGTAGAAGTTGTCGAGAATCACCTTCTTCTGCCCCCTGTCGTCGAAAGCCTTGCTCACATACTGGCATTCAAAAATCTTCGAACCTATATAAACGGTAGAAGCCTTCAGCCTTACCTGCCTGTCTTCTATGCGCTGCTTCGCCACCTTCTCCAGCTCGTAGAAAGCATCCTCGCGGTATTTCGCCTTGTGTCCGCGAGCCTGAGGCTGGCGGCGCATCCAGTCGAGTTCCCTTCGGTAGAGATTCTTCGAGTGCTGAATTTCGGCTCTCAGATTGTCCATTCTCTCCTGCCTCTTCTCCAGATAATAGGCATAATTGCCACGATAGGTGTAGATGGTGCGGTCGTCGAGTTCCAGAATCGTATTGCACACCTTGTCCAGAAAGAATCGGTCGTGCGTAACCATGAAGATGGTCTTGTTGCCGCGGTTCAGATAACCTTCCAGCCACTCTATCATCTCCAGGTCCAGATGGTTGGTCGGCTCGTCCAGCATCAGGAAGTCGGGTTCCGTAATCAGCACATTCGCCAGCGCCACTCGCTTCTGCTGTCCGCCGCTGAGCTGTCCCATCGGCTGTTCCAGGTTGGTAATGTGCAGCTGTGTGAGAATCTGTTTCGCCTTCAGCACCTTCTCCGGATCATCCTCATGATTGAAGCACGCCTGCAGCACACTTTCCTCCGGATCAAACTGCGGCGACTGCTCCAGATAGCCCACCTTCAAGTCGCGTCGGTAGATGATGTCTCCGCTCTCGTGTCCCTCTTTATCCATCAGCACCGACATGAGCGTAGACTTTCCCGTGCCGTTTCTCGCCACGAGTCCCACTTTCTGTCCTTCAGCGATAGAGAAGGAAATATTATCAAAAAGAACCTGTGCACCAAAGCTTTTGGTGAGGTTTTGAACGTCTAAATAGGGTATTTGACTAGCCATTTTTATTTTTTTTGTGCAAAGATAGGCAAAATATTTGGCAGAAACAAATTTTTTAATTATCTTTGCACACGAATTTATCAATCAATACCGTGTTTCCATTCAGAAACGCGACATTTCAGAAAGAAAATCATTAATATACAATATATAATATATGTATAGCAAAGAAGAATTACAAGCAAAGAGTGTCGTTCAGTTGAAGGACATTGCCAAGGAACTTGGAGCCAAGGTAAAGAAGAGCGATAACAAGGGAACTATCGTCTACGCCATTCTCGACGCCCAGGCAGAACAGCCAGCTCCTGAAGCAGCCCCTAAGCGCAAGCGCACCCGCATTGCAACCAAGAAAGAAGACCGTGTTTATTCCGTACACGGCAATGAAGGAGAGAATTTCGACGTGCAGAAGAACCAGGTATTGGGTCCTAACGGCGGCGAGACTGCTCCTCAGGCTATGAGCGAAACTGCCCCAGCCCCAGCGGTTGAGGAAGAAATCCGGTTCAGCCCGGCAGAGCAGAGTTTACAATCATCTGCCCAGAAGCAGACTCTAAACCAATCAGGCGAAGACATCGAGGCTCAGGTACTTGCCAACTTCCCGAAACACCGCGGCAGAAGAAGCAAGGCTGAACTCGAAGCTATTGCAGAAGCCAGAGCAGCTGCCATCAGAAAGCATCAGGCGGTAAAAGCCGAGCTAGAAGCGCAGATGGCGAAAGATGCACAGGAGACGGCTAACCAGCAGGCTGCTACTGAGGCTGAACAGCCGGAAGAGACAACAGCCGATAACCAGCAGACTGCTCCTGAGCAGGCAGCATCTGAGCAAGCTGCCGTTCCTGAAGAGCAGTTCTCTGCCGGAAACGCTGAGAGCGCTAACATCAGCGGCGATTTGCAGGCGATGCTCCAGGCTAAGATGAATGCACAGAACACAGCAGCAGCTCCAGCTCCGGCAGCAGCTCCGGCTCCAGCTGAGGAGTCAAAGGAAGAAGCTACTGAAAAAACTGCAACCGACAAAAAACAGGAGTCAGCTCCTATCCACTATACTGAAGGTATGAAGGTAGAACTCGATGCAGACGGAACCTGGAAGGGTGATCCGGGCGATGGAACCGATTTCATCCCGGTAGTCGACATTCCTATCGAAGACCAGGCAGCCATTCCTACTGTCGACATCTTCGACCGTCCTACCACTCCACAGACTTCTCACCAGCACACACCTGCTGCTGCCCCTGCAGCCAAGAACAAGCAGGAAGCACCAGCCTACGATTTCAGCAATCTCGTGAAATCCAACGGTGTGCTCGAAGTGATTTCAGAGGGCTACGGATTCCTGCGCAGCAGCGATTACAATTACCTTTCTTCACCGGACGATGTTTATGTAGCATCCAGCTTCGTCAAGAAGTTCGGTCTGAAGACTGGCGATGTCATCGAGTGCAAGGTGCGTCCACCTCACGAGGGCGAGAAATACTTCCCGCTCACCAGCATCATCAAGATCAATGGCCGTGACCCGTCAGAGGTTCGTGACCGTGTTCCTTTCGAGCACCTCACCCCACTCTTCCCTGATGAGAAGTTCAATCTCTGTGGCGACCGCCGCACCACCAATCTCAGCACCCGCATCGTAGACCTCTTCTCGCCAATCGGTAAGGGTCAGCGTGCGCTCATCGTGGCTCAGCCTAAGACCGGTAAGACCATCCTCATGAAGGATATTGCCAACGCCATCGCAGCCAACCATCCTGAGGCTTACCTCATGATGCTGCTCATCGACGAGCGTCCTGAGGAGGTTACCGACATGGCACGCACCGTGAATGCAGAGGTTATCGCCTCTACCTTCGACGAGCCAGCAGAGCGCCATGTCAAGATTGCCGGAATCGTGCTCGAGAAGGCTAAGAGAATGGTAGAATGCGGACACGATGTTGTCATCTTCCTCGATTCCATCACCCGTCTCGCCCGTGCCTACAACACCACAGCTCCTGCATCTGGTAAGGTGCTTACCGGTGGTGTAGATGCAAACGCCCTCCAGAAGCCTAAGCGTTTCTTCGGTGCTGCGCGTAACATCGAAGGCGGCGGTTCGCTCACCATCATCGCTACTGCCCTCATCGATACAGGTAGTAAGATGGATGAAGTCATCTTCGAGGAGTTCAAGGGAACCGGTAACATGGAGTTGCAGCTCGACCGCTCACTCAGCAACAAGCGCATCTTCCCTGCTGTCAACCTCATTTCTTCGTCTACCCGTCGCGACGATCTGCTGCAGGACAAGACAACGCTCGACCGCATGTGGATTCTGCGCAAGTATCTGTCAGATATGAACGCTATCGAGGCGATGAGCACCATCCACAAGAACATGCAGCATACTCGCAACAACGACGAGTTCCTGCTCTCTATGAATTCATAACCCCTCATCCGGGTTTAACCATACTAGAATATCCGGCAAAAGGCTCCGTTCATCGGCAGTCTCTTTACTAGATATAAAAGAAGAGAGATTTGAAAGAGAAGGGCAAGTTCCATTTCCGGGATTTGCCCTTCGTGCTTTTTTACTGTTTAAAATCATTAAAAAAATATTCCATTTCATTTTTTATTCGTATCTTTGCTAATCTTAAACACAGAGGGGCGCAAAGCCCCAATATAAATAATGTATAACTTAAAATCAAAAGAACCATGAGCAAATATTTTGCAGAATCAGAATTGATTATCAATGAAGACGGAAGCTGCTTCCACCTTCATCTACGCCCGGAACAAGTGGCTGATAAAGTAATCCTCGTTGGCGACCCAGGTCGCGTAGCCCTCGTAGCCTCCCATTTCGATGAGAAGGAATGCGAAGTTTCAAGTCGGGAATTCCACGCCATCACCGGCACATATAAAGGCAAGCGAATCACCGTGCAGAGCACCGGAATAGGATGCGATAATATCGATATCGTAGTCAACGAGCTCGATGCGCTGAAGAACATCGATTTCAAAACCCGCACCGAGAAACCTGAGCACACCAAGCTCACCCTCGTGCGCATCGGAACCTGCGGCGGCCTGCAGCTCAACTGCCCTGCCGGAACCTTCGTAGCCTCGCAGAAGAGCATCGGTTTCGACGGACTCATCAACTTCTATGCCCGTCGCAACGAAATCTGCGACCTCGAAACAGAGGCAGAATTCAAGCGCCAGGTAAAATGGAACGACCAGATTGGCAACCCATACTGTGTAGACAACAATCCGGAACTGCTCAACCAGATTGCCGGCGATGATATGGTACGCGGAATCACCATAGCCTGTGGTGGTTTCTACGGACCTCAGGGCCGCGAACTCCGTGCCCCACTTGCCGACCCGGAACTTAATCAGAAGATTGAAGCTTTCGAGTATAACGGTCTGCGCGTCAACAACTTCGAGATGGAGAGTTCAGCCCTCGCCGGTCTTTCCCTTCTCCTCGGTCATAAGGCATTAACCTGCTGCATGGTCATCGCCAACCGCCGTGCCCTCAGCGCCAACACCGGCTACAAGAGCACCATCGACAATCTCATCAAGGTTGTATTAGATAGAATCTAGCTCCATTGCAGCAATACGCCCTGAAAGGGCAGAAGCTCCTAGCCCAGGGCAACACCCTGGGTTAAAACAGCAAACAACCCTGTCGCCCTGAAAGGGCAAAAGCTTTAAAATACGAATCAATAAATGAAGAATCAAGAAGAATGTATCTGCGCCCTGGCAACCCCAGCCGGCGGTGCTATCGGAATCATCCGACTCAGTGGCTCCGACGCCATTACCCTCACCGACAAAATCTTCCAGTCTGCCAACGGCAAATCCCTGGAAGAAGCCAAGCCCTACACGCTGCATTATGGCGAAATCAAGGATAAGGATGGCAACACCATCGATGATGTACTGGTGAGCGTGTTCCGTGCACCCCACAGTTATACAGGCGAGAACTCCACCGAGATTTCCTGTCATGGCAGCCGATACATTCTTCAGCAGGTTCTCCATCGCTTTACGGAGGTAGGATGTCGCCAGGCAGAACCGGGCGAATACACCCGTCGTGCCTATCTCAACGGCAAGATGGACCTCTCCCAGGCAGAAGCCGTAGCTGATCTCATCGCCTCTACCAACAAGGCAACCCACAAGATGGCGCTCAGCCAACTGAAGGGTCATTTCAGCAACGAACTCTCCCTCCTTCGCGAAAAATTATTAAAGATGACTTCGCTCCTGGAGTTGGAGCTCGACTTCAGCGACCACGAAGAACTGGAGTTTGCCGACCGCAGCGAACTCCAGGCACTAGCCGAAGAAATCAATCACAAGATTACCACCCTCGCCCACTCCTTCGAAACCGGCAATGCCCTAAAGCAGGGAGTAGCCGTAGCCATCGTAGGCAAGACGAATGTGGGCAAGAGCACCCTGCTCAACCGTCTGCTCCACGAGGAGAAGGCAATCGTGAGCGACATTCACGGAACCACCCGAGATGTAATCGAAGACACCACCCTCATCGACGGAATCACCTTCCGCTTTATTGACACAGCCGGAATCCGCAAGACGGATGATGTGGTAGAAAACATCGGAATAGAGCGCACTTTCCAGAAGATGGAAGAGGCGAAGATAGTAATCTGGCTATTAGATGAGCAGCCGTCAGCCTCAGAAATCGAGGAGATGAAGCAGAAGAACCAGGGCAAGAAGCTGCTGGTAGTATTTAATAAGATGGATAAACTTGAGAATGATAAACTTGCGTTCGATAAGTTCACCCATTCCTGCGGCTCAGATTCCAGCGAACCAGAAGCCCCACTCTTCATCAGTGCCCGCACGGGCGAGAACGTTTCATCCCTGGAGCAGGCATTAGTAAGAGCCGCTGATATTCCTGAGATTACCGAGAACGACGTCATCATAACGAGTGCCCGCCATTACGAGGCCCTTCTCCGTGCCCACAATTCCCTCTCCCGAGTATTGGAGTCGATGGAAATGGGCATGAGCGGCGACATCATCGCCGAAGACCTGAAAATGGTATTGGAAGAATTGGGTGAAATCACTGGCGGACAGATCAGTAGCCAGGAAACGCTAAATAATATCTTCAAGCACTTTTGCATCGGGAAGTAAGTCGTGATAAACAACGATTAATATCGACAACAAATGATAGTTAAGGTGCTCATTTTGAGCACCTTTCTTTTTAGCCTTACTATTGGTTATAATCAATGGTAAGGCTTTTTTAGCACCTTTTTGTACCGCTCTTGTACCTCCACTTTTCAAAAGTAATAATTTGAGACTCCATTTTCGGCAAATGAGTGCAAGATTGCCGAGAGTTTTGGACAATGATGGACGATGATATAAGACTGTTGAAAATAAACGGAGTAATGACAGACGACTTTTTCTACAATAAATTAAGTAAAAAAGTATAAAAAGCGTACAAATGACAGCAAGCAAAGAAAGAATTCTAAAAATTTGCGAGTATTGTGGGAAGAGCTTCTATGCATCAAAATCCACAACTCGTTATTGCTCCAAGCAATGCAACAGTTATGCCTATAAGGCAGCAAGACGTGAGGAGAAAGTAAAGATGGCTGAGACAATGAGCCACCGAAAAGCTTCCGAGAAATCCATGTCTGAAATTCTCGTGAAAGAATACCTCACTATTCAAGAGGTCGCTATACTTTTGGGACTAAGCAGACAGA
Organism: Segatella copri; assembly: GCA_021623045.1. Classification (GTDB taxonomy): domain Bacteria; phylum Bacteroidota; class Bacteroidia; order Bacteroidales; family Bacteroidaceae; genus Prevotella; species Prevotella copri_T. The sequence goes on from JAJWJX010000006.1 coordinate 66,870, forward strand.
CCATATATAATATGGTGTATAGTGGTAAGTTGCGAGCATCCAAGATTACTTCTCGTCTATCTTTAATCAGAAAGCGAGATATAGATTATCTTGTTGATAGTTTGCCATACACTACAAAAAAAAGTGCTTCAAAAGAAGCAGTTCATGCAAACCGAGAGCTACCTGTTCCAGAATATTACTCTGCCAAGGAAATTGCAGAAGTCCACAACACTTACGAGACCGCCATCTATGAGATAGTCAAGAAAGTCAAGATTTCAAGAATATCCATACAAGGAAGAGTATATTGGAACAAGAAAGAGGTGGATGATTATTTTGCACACCTGTCTCCAGATCCAACCATCAGTGAATGGATGACTGTTATGGACATTCAACAGAAATATTGTATGACGAAAACAGCCGTATATAGTTTCGTTAGTCACAATGCTATTCCAAGAAAAATGGAAGGTAACAATGTTCTGTATTCCAAGCGTCATGTACAATTGGCAAAAGGTGAATCCGTAGAAGACCAACCTTATTATACAATACCGGAGGCCATGAAGTTGTATGGATTAAGTCAGGACCAGATTTATAAGCGTATCAAGAAATACGCTATTGAAAAGGTGAAGATTGGCAAGTATATCAAGATTTCCAAGCGAGATTTAGAGAAAGCAATCGGCAAGCCTAAGGTTATTTAGCAGTTATCAAAAGGTTAAGTTGTACCCCATTACATAACTCTATTATTTTGCAATCGATTACAAAGATCTCTTAATACGGGATCATATATGAAACATAAGTATCACATTATAAAAAGTAAACATCATGGTAAATACATGTACAAGAGTTTCTCTTCGCCAAAGAGCGATTAAAAACGACCGTATTTCTCTTTATTTGGATTTCTATCCACCAGTACGCAACCCTGAGACTATGCAAATGAGTCGCAGGGAATATTTAGGTATCTATATCTATGCTCATCCAAAGAATGAGATGGAACGTGAGTTTAATACAGATATGCTCAACAAAGCAGAGGCCATCCGTTGTATCAGAACCCAATCACTCATCAATGAAGAATTTGGTTTTTTGGACAAAACACGACAGAAAGCTGATTTTTTGGCATACTTTGAGAAGATGACACATAAGAAAGATGACAAGTGGACATGTGTCTACAAGCATTTCTTCAAATTTGTTCAAGGTCATTGTACATTTGGGGATGTGACAGTGGAACTTTGCAAAAAGTTCAGAGAGTATCTTCTGAATGCAAATCAGTTGAATCGAACAAAACAAAAGGTATCTCTCAACTCTGCAGCAGGTTACTACTCTACTTTCCGTGGTCTCTTAAAAATCGCCTATCGTGACAAGTGGCTGCGTGAGAACATCAATGACTATCTGGACAAGATTGAGCCACAAGATGTAAAGAAGGAGTTTCTTACCCTCGATGAAGTAAAGCAGTTGGCAGCTACTCCTTGCGATATACCTGTACTGAAGTCTGCCTCCCTCTTTGCTTGCCTCACAGGATTGCGAATCAGCGACATCTTAAAATTGCGTTGGGAAGACTTCGAGATAGCTCCCGACCAAGGCTATTGCTTGCGTATTCGTACCCAGAAGACTCAGACCGAGGCAACCTTGCCTATCAGCAACGAGGCATACGAACTATGTGGTGAACCAAGCATGGGTATCGTGTTCAAGGGATTGAAGCGCAGCATGATTAACCATCCCCTTAAAGCATGGTTGAAGAAGGCTGGAATCACCAAGCCATTTTCATTCCATTGTTTCCGGCACTCGTATGCAACAATCCAAATCGCCTTAGGCACAGATATTTACACGGTTTCGAAGATGCTTACCCATAAGAATGTAAGCACAACACAGATATATGCCGACCTCGTGAACGCAAAGAAAAGAGAGACAGCAAATAAGATTTCTCTTAAATAAAACCATTGCATTCATTTCATGGTGCCCGATATTGAAAAAATGTTCAATATCGGGCTTTTTAGTTAAAGACTCCTAAAAGTTTTACGTGAGTCACGCGTGACTCACGTGTCAGTTTCTGCAGTTTTTCCTATTTTTGCGCCACAAATGATTAATAATACGCAATATGAAACAGTTTAAAAAAGAATTTTTGACACAGCATTTATTGGTTTTGTGTGCAATGTCTATCATTGGTGCACTTGTTCGCAACGAAGCTATGCAATATGGTGTAGACACCTTTAGCTGCAACTTGACGTTCGTTATCTCAACCACCATACTGATGGTTGTTTATCTCCATGCATTAGATAGTATCGTACGATTGCTTACCCCATGGTTTAAGCATATCTTTTGTAATACAGTAAACAATACAGAAAGAAAGCGTCTGTCTTCTATTTCCATCAATGAAACAAATACATATGACGAGGGGGAAGAGCTAAACCTGGAAGATGTAACTTTTGTCTATGCAGATGAAGCCTCTTCTTGTATTACAAGCTATGAACAGTTGAGACAGGAAGCATTGGAAGACAAAGCCAAAAAGGAAAAGGTCTTGTTAAACTCAGCTATCGATTATACCAGAAGAACTTTTGCTGCCTACATGAAAGAGGAGCATTTGAACCAACTTTGTGACAACATCGCTATTTTCCAGTGTTGTGCCTCTACACACATGAGACATCATTCATTGATTGTTGACAAGGCTATTCGTACTATTGACTTAATGCATTATGCTTGGAATATAGGAAATCTTTTCAAGAAGAAAGGCATTGATACAGCAACCTTTATAAAACAAGTTTTTGCTGATGCGCTGGTTGATGTGGAAATATCCACTATTATAAGGAAGTTAAGAATGGAAGGTACCTGCATCATAGAAATACTACCAAGCTTAGATGTTCAAGGCGGAATCAAGACACATTATTGTTGCTGATAAGCATTGAGCAGTTATTCAGAGGTTATATCTCAGTGATATTTATCTCCATTACATAACTCATTTACTTTGTACCCGAATAATAAAAATAAACAGATATGATAAATGAAAGTATCACCTTTGATAAGTTACCACAAGCGGTATCTTATTTAACAGAACAAGTTATCGAGTTGAAGCAAATGGTATCAGCACTTCAACCTACATCATCAGCAAATAACCATATATTGGTTGAGATTGATGAGGCTGCTATTATTATAATGAAGTCGAAGCCAACCATTTATCGATTGGTTAACCAAGGCATTCTGCCATCCTATAAAAAAGGTAAGAAGCTATACTTCTATAAGGATGAGCTGCTTGCATGGATTGAGAATGGTCGAAAAGCTACCAAGGAGCAGAACCATTCTGAAATGCTAAAAGCCATGCAAGGAGGAATGAAGCGCAAACCCAAGTCAATGTATAATTTTTAACTCTATACCAAATGACAGCTTTAAATAACAATAAGGAAACTTCCATCAATCCAATGATTATCATGGATAAGGCTATTGATATGAGTACTCGCCTATCAGGAAGCCAGTTTCCCGTAAGCATCTTTCCTGCCAAGATTCAGAGAATCATCAAGGAGGTACACGAATGCCACAGTTTTCCTACCGACTATATATCAGCAGCCATACTCACTGCATTGGCTGTTGGTATCGGCAATACGCACTTGGCACAGATGAAACAAGGTTGGCTTGAAAGTCCTATCTTATACATGGCTCTTATCGGAAGACCAGGAGCCAACAAGAGCCACCCACTTAGCTTCGCTATGAAGCCATTCCTCGATTACGACTATGAGCAAAACAAGTTGTTCGAGGAGCAATACAGTAAGTTTGAGGAAAAGATGTGCATGTCTCGCAAGGAACGCATTGAAAATGGAGAGGATGGATTTCCGCAAGAACCTGTACGCAAACGTTTCTTGGTCTCTGATGTCACACCAGAAGGCTTGAGCTATATTCATGCGCAGAACAAGAGGGGTTTGTGCCTATGGACAGACGAGCTATCTGCATGGTTCAAGAACTTCAACCGCTATAACAATGGTTCAGAGGAACAGTTCTGGCTATCAGTCTTTAGCGCCAAGACAACCATATCAGACAGAAGAAGTTCCAAGAGTTCCATCTTCATTAAACGCCCCTATATCTCAGTAATCGGAACCATCCAAAAGAAGATACTTAGTGAGTTGGCGAAAGGCGAACGCTCCAGCAACGGCTTCATCGATCGCATTTTGTTCGTCATGCCTAACCTTCAGCAGAAAGCGAGATGGAGTGACCGAGAGTTGCCCGATAATATAGAGCGAGATTGGCAAGCCATCATTCAACACCTTATTGATATGGAGTGTCCAATAAATGAGCAACAGGAAATCGAGCCTCATGTCTTATCATTCACTGAAGAAGCTAAGGCAAGGCTCTATGAATGGCAGCATCATTTCTCCGAGCAATGCGACAATGAAACAAATGATACCATTGTCAGCATCTATTGCAAGTTGGAGATATACATCATCCGTTTCTGTCTGATTATTCAATTGGCACGATGGACGTGTGGAGAATGTGATAAGGAAGCCATCGACCTGCTGAGTGTAGAGCGAGCCATCCGATTGACAGATTATTTCAAGAACTCTGCCATATCAGTACAAAATATCCTCAACGAGAATATGCTCACCACTCAACAACAAGCAATCGTCAACCATCTTCCTGCAACATTCACCACGGCGCAAGCTCATGATGTCGCCAAAGAGAACGACATGAAGTCAAGGACATTGGAAAGATTTCTGAATGATAACATCGGAGTCCTATTTCGCAAAGAGAAGCATGGAGAATATTCAAAGATTAACTCGTGACGGTATTGTCGGTTTTGTCGCTTTTGACGGTTTTAATACCAAAAGCGACAAAACCGACAGAACCGCCACATAAAAAAAAGAAATAAAATGAGTACACATAGATTCATATTAGAGCCATACAAAGGCATCGCTACCCGACATACATGTCCTGAATGTCATAAGAAACGTAGCTTCGCCCGATATATTGACACAGAAGGGAAGATTGAGTTTCCTCCTTACGTGGGTCGTTGCAACCATGAGCAAACTTGTGGTTATCACTTCACTCCCAAGGATTTTTTTGAGAAGAATCCCGAGAAGAATGAGACATTCACAAAGGATGAGACTATTTCATATAAGAAGAGAGAAATGCCGAAGCCATTACCCACTTCTTATATAGACGAGAACATCATGCGAAGTTCTCTTAAATGTTATGAGGCAAACAACCTTTTCTTGTTTCTATCTTCTCAATTCGGTGAAACAGCTACTCTTTCTTTGATGGAGAAATATCATGTCGGAACTTCCAAACACTGGACTGGTGCCACGGTATTTTGGCAAGTTGACAATCAAGGCAAGGTGAGAACTGGTAAGGTAATGCTCTATTATCCCGAGACTGGTAAGCGAGTAAAAGAACCATACAACCATATTTCATGGGTACACTCGCTTATCCCCCACAAGGATTTCAATCTCTGTCAATGCTTCTTTGGCGAACATCTTATCAATAAAGACAAGACCAAGCCTATAGCATTGGTTGAAAGTGAGAAGACAGCCTTGATAGCCTCCTACTATCTTCCTCAATTCTTATGGATAGCAAGTGGTGGTAAGAATGGTTGCTTTAACACGAAGTCGTTATCTGTTCTGAAAAACAGAGATGTGGTTTTATTCCCTGATTTGGGAGCGACAACAGTTTGGCAAGATAAGCTGCCAATGATGCAAGTTCTCGGCATCCGTGCAACGCTTTTCGACTTTTTAGAGCATCAAGCTTGCGAAGAAGATAAAGCTAAAGGCCTGGACATTGCTGATTATTTGCTCAAAATCAAGCCTGCAGAAGCAAAACTTCAAGCCCTCATCAAACAGAATCCTGCCATTCGGAAGTTGATAGATGTCTTCAAACTCGAAATTGTTGACGAGCCTCAACCACGTTTCCGTACTCCTAAAAGGCAACGTGGTTTCAGACTCTGAGATGATTTGAATAATCGAGGTATCTGACGATAGCAAGTTATGTTTTGAGTTACTCAAAACCTTTCGAGTTACTCTCGAAAGCACTTGCCTATCGGTAGATACCTCTCCAAAGTCGAGTATCTGAATCAACCTATCGGTAAGTATTGATTTGCAAATATGATGATTGAGAGACTTACTGACGTACTGATTCATTGTCGTATTGATATACAGACAGAAAGTATTGTATAATTAAATATATGTTTATATGTATATCATTCATTTGAACAAACGTTAGAACGTTCTAACGGTAACCCCAAAAGAACACTCACAGTCTTGTAATAGCAATGACTCTCAATACAGCGAGTAGCAAAACTGTGGCGTAGCCCATGGAATTTTAATCGCGGAATATCCAACTGCTTCAATAGCTTGTTAAAATAGTTGCGATACGTTCTTGGCTCAGTCGGTTTTGTGTTGTTCGTGAGGACATAGTAGTCCTTGTTCACCACCTTCATCAAAGACTTAAAAATTCTGACAAGTTCTTTACTCAAAGGAATCTCACGCAAAGAGTTCTTTGTCTTAGGAGTATTAATCACAATCTCCGTATGTGGTTTATCAGAATCCACAATATAAATGCGCTCGATGGTGCGATTAACATGAAGTAATCCTGTGTCCATATTAATGTCAGACCATTTTAAGGCGCAAACTTCTCCAATACGAAGTCCTGTAGAAAGACACACAAGTATCTCCAAATTAGGAAACGTGAAATTGTCTTTGAGATAGTCCATCAGCTTCTTTTGATGCGCCTTTGTCAAGATTGGCAATGTAGCCTTTGGCTGGTATGTTTTTTAACGATTGATATTGATAAGTGAAAATTCTGTGGATGAACATCTCGGTTAATAAATCCTGAGATATTCATCACACAGAATTTGGATATTGTATTTTAGAGGTTGATTTGAAAACCAATACTTTTCTAAAAACGATTAATCTCATCCTCAGCAGAACCGCTTCCGTTGTATTTATCTTTGAAACTATTGAAGTTGTAACTAATGGAAGCTATGATGCAGCGATTGAAGTTATTCACCTTTCTGTTCTGCACCACAAAATTAACCCTCTTTACATCGTTCAACTTCGAGCTATCAAACAAGTCCTCTGCTTTCAATGTTATCGTCAATTTCTTTTTAAGTAACTGTTTCTGTACCATCATATTGAATGACGAATAACCGTTTTGCTCGTAGATGCCATGATGTCCCTTAATGTTCCAAAAGAAATCACATCGAAAAAGCCAATCGTTCCTTAGTGCCACTACATTTTGGAAAGCGAAGAGACCGTATGGATGATTGTAATCTAATTGCTCTCCATTATATGATAGCGTGAAATAAGGTTTATAGACACCCACCGTCAAAGTAGGTCGCCAACAACCAAAAACAGGTGAAACAACACATTGCGCTCCTAGTTGCTGGAAATCCTTGGCGTTGGTTGACATCCAAGTTACCGTTCCAGGTTTGCCGGATACGGCAACGACAGTCGGATGGATGTAATCCTTGATATACTGATAATCCAACTTGAAGTCGAATATGCTATAATTCACACTAAGTTCTGTATCATACACGTATTGCGGTTTCAGATAAATGTTGCCTTGCTCATAATGGTATTGATTGTTGTAGCTCACACTGTTGTTCAACTGACGAAACGAAGGACGGTTGACCCTGCTACTGAAATCAAGATTCATCCCCACTCTCCCAAACATAGTGGAAAGAGAAAGGGATGGAAGTAAGTCCGAATAATTGGTCTTGTTCTTTACTTCTCCTTGGTCTGTGTTGATGGCATGAATGTACTCATAGCGAAGCCCGATGCTTCCTTTCCATTTGGAGGCAGACAAACGATAAGTGGCAAATCCTGCATACTTGGTTTCCTTATTCTTGAATTGGTCATCGGCTATCTTCCCTTCTTCGTTTAAAGACATACCCCATGAACTGATTTTACTGAAATCCGTTCCGAAATCAAGCCCATTATTCTTATTCATGTTCCAAGCAAACACCCCTTTGAGTGCAGTCGCACGATTTCGCTGGTCGTTTTGCATATGCGTGATTTCTGAGACAGCATCTATTCTACTTGTCTCGCTCACTTGTTGCTTATGTTTCAGTTGAGCATAAACATAGTCGGCATCCAAGTTGAGCTGTAGGTTGTCTGTTAGTTTGCCGATATAATACAGATTGACATTGTGAAACCTTTCCTTTTCAGATTCTTCAGTCTTGTTATCTGTAGCTGTCAGCAGTTTATCATTCTTGTACGTCTGCATATAGTCGAAAGGAGAGTCGAGCATCTTGTAGTTGGAGATGCTTCCCAAATATCTTCCGCCGATAGTGTGATTCTTGTTTATGGCATAATTCATACCAACATTATAGTCATGAGAGCGAGAGCGGTCGGAATATTCAGAAGCAGAAATCTCATGAAATGTATCTTGCTCGTAATTGAACTGGTTAACATCATATCTGATGTCACTTCTCGTATTGTCATATTGATATGCGAGGAATACATCCAAAGCTCCCTTGTGGATGTTGAGGTTGACCTCCTCGTTGTTAGACAAATTCTTATGTTTGGAGATTTCCGCACCCACAATACCAGAAAGTCCATCCAAGGAATGGTGTACGGTAGTGATGTTTATGATACTCCTTGTTTCTGCATCGTATTCTGCCCCAGGGTTTGTTATGAGCTGTACAGACTTCACGTTGGTAGAAGAAAGGAGTGACAACCCTGAAGTATTAGTCTGCTTTCTTCCATCTATATAGATGACAGGCTCACCCTTACCAAACACCTCATACTTTCCATTTGTATAGAGCATCCCAGGAATATATTTGATAACATCTGTTGCCTTGCCAATATTTTTCAAATTGGAATTTTGAACGTCAAGCGTAAGTTTACCGTTTTCTCTTGATATGTATTTGCGATGCCCTTTAATCTCAATTTTTTGCAGATTAATTGTTGCATCCTCCAAAATTATGGCACCAACCTCACCGGTACGATATGCATTACAATAAGTTTTGTAGCCCACACAACTCACTTTCACAATTGCCTTTTTCACCTCGCAAGGAATTACGAACTGACCATTCTCATTTGTTACACCACCCGTGATTAAACTGGAATCACTAACATTGAGCAAAGCGACATTGGCGAAATCGACTGGTTGATGGTGAGTGTCTACAATGCGCCCCATCATTCTGTTAGAAGTCTTTTGAATACATTCTACGATGATAATATTATCCACTTGTTTCATCTTGATAGGGTAAAAACCTATCAAGTTCATGATGGCATCTGGAACACTTTCATTTTTGATGTTCTTTGTCACCTTGAAATCCTCCAACTCGTCATACACAAAGTTGATGACATACTTATCCTGTTTGGCATTCAAATCCTTTAATGCCGCAGAAAATGACACATTATTATATTGTCGTGTGATACGTTGGGCAGAAACGCCCATACTTATCACCGAAAGCAAAATCAAACTTATCAGATATTTACTCATAGCCTATTCTCTGTTTTATAGTCCATATACTGTATATACAATTGAGGGAATCAAAAAACTAAGCAAAACAACAACTTTTTTCAAAATTTACAGAAAAAACATTCAACGACTCCTTGTCTTCCACAAAGCCATTGGATGAAATTTGATTCTATTGACCATCTCTTTATCCTCGAACAGTAATTCTGGAATATACTTCTTGTCATTGAATTCCCGCACATATTCTTTCTCTGATTCTGTCAGAACCAATAGCTTTGAGAGAAAGTCTTTCACTTCTGTCTTGGCTTTTTCAAAGTCAAAATACTCACTGCGCCTAAGTACAGGCAAGAGTTGCGAACGAATCTGCGGAAAACGGATCTTGTCTATCTGCGGAAAGTCTGTATATTCCGTAGGCGTAGCGTTGTCTTTTCTGCTTGAGCCAACAGTCAGATAAAAAACGGTCGCTTTTCTCAGCAACGTTTTCTCTTCATCGCTCACGAATAGTTGATGCTTCATCATGTTATAGACATCATAAATGTCACGTGCAGCACTTCTACCTATCAAGGCGTTTATCTTGGTGGCAAACAATTCGACAGGTGAAAGAGAACGTACCTTCACATCGCTCAGAAACGGGATGGACACATGAGTCTCTATGGCAGGCTGGATATGGCAACGGTCGGAATAGTTGATTTCTATCTTGATGCCATCGTTGTTGCCAGCGGCATTGGTATAATGAAACACCCATGAGTCAAGCGTATGCGGTGTCTTGGAGCCAGGCGCAAGATGATAACCATCCGACTCCATATAGCGTAGAATCTCGTTATTCACTTCTTGGCGAATGGAGAGCATGGATTCTCGGTCGCAATCCACCGTAAAGTCAAGGTCTATATCTACCGAGAGTCTTGGCAGTTGGAAAACGGTGAGATTGATGGCTGTGCCACCTTTCAGCACAAGAGATTTAGACAGCAAAGGACAGTCATGGAAATAGTTGAGTATCTCCACCAATCGCATCACCTTTTCGAGGTTGTCGCGAATAAAGCCTTGTTCCTTGGCGATGATGTCAAGAGCTTGTTTGTTATATGAGTTCATATTCTTCCTTTGATGTTAGTTCTTGCGGCACATACATGCGCCATTTATTTACAAATGTATCCGACTCTTCGTTGTTAGTCAACCACTTGACGCTTTTGGTTCCCTTGGCTCGGCACAACTCCAAGAGGGATTCTGAGATGTTGGCTTGTTCCTTGATTCGCTCCAACAGATAGCCTGTCTTCTGGTACAGGAATGCCTTGTCGTACCTTGCGAGATAATCGATGAGCCTTTCCTCATTGAGCAAGACGATACCCTCCATGCAATGCAGCAATTCCTCAATGCCCCCAGCTCGGTCGATACGGTCAAAGCAATCCAACAACGTACTCTCCACATCCGTTACTCGTACATAAGGGTTTCCCTTGGGAGTCATCATACCAACGATTTCCTTTGTTTGTCTGCAATAGGTGTAATCCACATCATCGAAAGAAAAGGGATTGAAGCGAGTCATGCTTTTCACAAAAACCTCATTGAAGGGTTGATGAGCCAATCCATGAAATTCCAATGCTGTGTGATAACTGATGCAAGCTGTATGTGACAAGTGGCTTCCTATCTCATACTTGTCGCAAACAGGTAAGCCAGATGCAATATCCTTCATGCAATAGGTATTGCGCCGTATAGCCACAATCCACCCTTGTTGCTTGTACCGAGCGAGCAACGCCTCCACCGCCTTCACCTTGTCTTTCAGAGCCTCAGAAAGTTCATCCAAAGTGAATATCCGCAGCTTGTATAATATACTCAATAGTTCTGTCATTGTTTCTAATTTTGCGCAAAGATATGAAATCTAATTTGTTTATGAGAAAAATCAGAAACTTTTTATGCTTTTTTATATGTTCTTTCCATCTTAATTGTCCAATTACGGAGGAACAAATCACCGACAGGCAAGTTCTTTTGGGAGTAACCCAAAAGGTTTTGTTACATCTTATATATTCTGCGGCATAGGAGAAATGATGTAGATTCAATTATAATAGAAGAACTTGCCCATTATTGTTTTTCCAGCCATTTTTTTACACACCTTATAGCTCTGATTTGTTCGCTTTCGCTAAACTTAGAATCGTCATTCGTTTCATTTCCTTCCAGAACAGCTTCATAAAGAACAAGAAAATAAAAATCGCAAGGGTTTATCATTCGTTCCATAATTAGTGGAACTATTTGTTTTCCCATTGATTTGAGAGGAAGGAACTCAGGCAATTTTGCATATGAATATGTGCTTGCACTATATCGCGTCTTAGGATTATGATCTATTGCTATGTTCCATTTATCCACTAAACTTGCAAAACGATTTCTTATGCTATCTGGAACATGTGAAGCCAATTCTTTTATTTTCTCTTTCTCTGAATATGTTAGAAAATCCCTCGTTGATAGGCTGTCTTGTTTGTTGTCAGCATTGGAATTCCAAATGTTCTCTGGTTCATGTACAGTTTGCAATGGAACTTTAACAATAGAGTCAGAAGCCACTTTCTCATAGTCATTTGCAGAATGATCTGTTTGTTCCTTAAAACTTAAAAAGAAAAAATTTCTTCCCCAACCATTACCAAATATAACATCTAATGGTTCCCCTGTATCTTTCCATATTCTGACTCTTGCTGCAAATCCAAAATCAAATTTAACGGCAGTACTATCATATGTAAAAGTTACAGTATAGTACTTTCTTCCTATCTGTTTTTTTATTTCAGGAAAGCTGTCCCCATAATCCTCCTTTTGGAAAACTTGAACATCCGATACGTTAGCCTCTTTAAAAAATGGAACATACGCAGGACCAAAGGTCAAAGCCACGTTTCTTGCGCTATTTACAAGAGTACTATTGTCTAAGACCTCTGGTCGCTTGCATGAACTCAAGAATAGTGTACATAATACCGCTATTCCCCAAACTACAATCATTATAGATGTTTTATTTTTCATTGTTTGATTTGATACAATTAAAACTCTCTACTACTCATTTCCCTTTGCCATTTTTGACACCACTTTTATAAGAGTATAGTCATAGCTTGATCCATCTGCTGGTGGATTGGCATATATGGTCTTCGTAGCCAAAAGTTCGTACTCGTATCCTTTCTCGTATGTAAAGCCTTTAATTCCGTTGAACTCGCATGGCTCCCAAGTCTTTTCTCCCTTTTCTTTTATCAACATACATTCGTGTGGTGTACCCGTCATACCGGTACGTTCTCCTGTTGTGGCAGAAACATATAGAGTTACAGTCTTCTGCTTGTCTTTGGGTTCATCGTCATCATTTAAACAGCTTGCAAACATTGTAAATACTGTTAACAAAATGACGAGAATCCCGATTCTTGTTTTGATTTTTTTCATAATTTAAAATTTTTAATGTTTATATATGTGTGAAAATATAATTATAATTGACTGTTTGAATGCAATTTTTAATTTGCATTTCGCATGAACATGTTACCAATGACTTGATTATGTCTTTGCCTTCTTATTTTAAGATTGCACTTTCACTATTTTGATGTTTGTAATCTGGTGACTTTGATGTCTTCTTGCCATAGTCAAAACTATAAACAATTTTCAGATTTGCATACTGATTATAACTACGACTTTGATTTATTTGCTTGAAGGAATAACATTGTGCTGATAATTCATCTACAATGTTATTCTTCATCATGAATAAATTGTTTGCATTAGCTTCGATAGCCCAATTCCCATGATTCCACATTGCTGATAGTTGATACCGCCAAAATGTCTTTCTGTTAATCTGGCTGTCTATCAAATCTCTTGACGGTGACGCTATGGATGCACCAAAAGAAAAATCCCGAACATAGTAGTTTATCATAGTAGTCCCAGAGAATGCAGACAAATTACGATGCTCTGTTCCTCCTCGAATTAAATGTTTAACCCATTGACCGGATAACTTCATATTAAGTGTACCTGAAGGTTTATAGGTCATAGATATATCTGCACTGGGACGATGATAGATACAGTCATCTCTAAAAGTGCTAATAAGATGCCCGTCTCGAATATAGTAATCCGAAATAATCGAATGATTCTGGTAAAAGTATGACACTCCCGTTTGCAAAGCGAATATGTTAAGGTTCAAGGTATGGCTTAATCGCGGATTCAAAAGAATTGAATTATCCATGTTAGAATTACCTTTGAGAATGATGATAGGATCTATCTGCTGTTCTACATTGTTAATCGTATTTATTCTCGGATAGGTGTTTCCCAAAGCGAACATAAATTGAAGTTGCTGTACTTTATCTATCCTATATGTAGCTCTTGCCTGAAGTCTCGGCGTAAGATGATTGATTGACCTCATCCCCTTTAAACGATATGTTAGAAATGACAGTCCAGGATTAATATCAAAGAAAAAACTCCCTAAACGTTGGGAATAGTCTGCAAAAAGGATGGTTTCGGACGAATGCAAATTTTGATTATATGCAGAAGTCCCAACGTATTCGGAATCACTAATTCTCATGAACTCGTATAAACTGAAAGCCAATCTATTTCTATGACTGAACGCCATAGAATAATTTGCATTCGCTTTGATGTAATAATAATCTTCCTTGACAAGTGAACGAAAAGACACATTATCATCGTTATAGAGACGGTCATAATCGTTTCGAGAATAATATCCATCAAAAACATAATCCAACGATTTTGTGTTAGAAAATGTGTGCAATCCGTAAAAATAGACACTTGGACGATAAGATTTGTTTCTAGTGTTAATGTCCAAAATGCTACCGTTCTTGATTGCAGCAGCAGTTTTCCAATACTCCGTCATTCCATTATTGACACCATTTTTTGAGGCATTCCATGCCATACCACCTCTAAGCATCCAAATATATTTTCTTCCTCGGTTGCTGATTGATGCCTGTACATATTCTTCCGTTTGCCTATTGTCAGCATTATTGTAATGCTGCAGTCTATTCAGCTGATAATCAGGGAAAATAAAAGTCTCATTCTCGTCCATAGACGATTTTGGATTTTCCAAAGAATATCCAGCCCAAAGGTTCAAACTTTTGGTTCCTGTGACAAATTTCGAAATAAGATTGTAATCACCATAGAGATAGCTTACATTCTGAGACGCATCAAGTTGCGTGTAGCCACCATTGTTGAGTGGTTTCATTATTATGTTTATAGCATATGCATCTTTTGCATATTTACCAGTCGGCACATCAAAATATTCCACTCGAGAAACGTCCTTCGGTCTTAAAGACTGTACCTCTCGAAAATCAACTTCACGCCCATCTATATAGAGAGTCGCAGCCCCATTTGGAGTTGTCACACTTCCAGTCGAACGCTCAACAGACACTCCCGGAATCATGAGATTGCTCAACAGGTCATAACCAGTTACAGCATGTTTACGTTGCTCTTTTGTAGGAATAGCAAGGATATGATCACCTTCTCTTGTAAGATAAGATGACTTTACAACAACTTCACCAAGTTCTTTGCTTTGGATAAAAGTTTTAGTTGTATCTGGTTTTTGTGCATAAGTTACGTGTAGGCACAAATTCATTATGATGACTAACAATGCTTTCATCTATTGATTTTTTTATTGTTTTTATACTTATAATCAATATGCCTTCTTCTGTACTTTAAAGACAATACCTTTAACTCTTAGACTACTATTACCAAAACTTTTGTATGAAAATAACGTAACAGACATCGTTCGTCTCATTCATTTCGAGATTGGATCTGTTTTGCCCATAATACTAAGAAAGTACTCTCCCCCTAAATAGCCATCAATTTCTTGGACAATTACATTGTCAACAATAATTGATTTGAGTTCCAGTTGGATCCTTCCTGGAGAGATAGGACGCTTGTCTGCATCAAAAACAAATTGCGAAGGACATTTAAAGTTGAAAAGCACAAGATGCTGCTTTCCGCCATAGTTCAGTGTCACAGGTACTTTGCTATCGCTATATATGATTTTCCCCATTTTGCTCGCTTCTCCTGTTTCTTCGTCTGAGCTTGCAAAAGAATAAGGTATCGAAATATCATAATCGGGCAACAGCTTGACTGCTTCTGCCAATTTAGTATCTTTTATAACAAAACTTATACAGCTGATTGGGACTTGCTGTAAGGTGACAGTCCGATTTTCGTACCCTCCAAAAGTGTAGTGGATGATAGGTTGACCATTTTCTGTGACCTCACCCTTCCATAAACTTTTATAATCCAACTGTTCTTGCGATGCATTATAGATTACAGGAATGAATATACTGCTGTATTGTCCTTTAAGCTCATTACTCAGCTCCTCAATTACACTTTGACGTTGGAAGTAAGATTCTACATAAGTAGGATCCTCATGGCATCCGCTTAAACTAATCATGGCTGAAATAGCCACAATGACCATTGATATCTTTTTCATTGCTATTGTTTTTATTATATAACGGCGAGACTGTATTATTATTGTTATGTTCAGAGTCTATCGTATAGTTTACGTTTGCATCGTAACCATAAGCTTTCTTGGTTGCCTCAAGTTCGTTGTCCGTCATGCGCTGATAAATCACCATGCCGTAGAATGGTTTCAGGTTTCCATTCTCATCGGTTGCATCGCCCAGTTTCTGCATGGTGTGCATCTGCAAATAATTTGACTCAGTTTTTGTGAGGAGTAAAACTTGCATATAGCGGCTTTGCATACTTTGACTTGCCAAACCACGCATGATGAATCCTGTTACAGCATCATAAAACCATTCTGTTTTGTTATAGAACTTACCATCGGTATCGCCATGGTGGAATCCTATCAGATGACCATTTGGCTCAAACCAATAATCTACATATCCACAGTTATCGACTGTCTTGCGGTAGTCTGTTTGTGAAAGTCTGCCGTTATCCTGCACTTTATACATGCCTATGACTTTCCATCCATAGCCCTTTACCTTATTTTCAATGTCAGCAGCACTTACGGGCTTTAATCCTTTAAGCACACAGCATCCATCGTTGTTAATAGTATAAGTCCCATCGAACAGATTGTCATAGTCAGTAACTGTAACTGGTCCGCTAGGTTCCTCAGTCATATCACAACCTGTAAAAGAAACGATGCTGAGCATCGCCATCAAAAAAATCCAAATCCTTTTCATTGCTTACTTTATATTTATGTATTAAGTTCTTTTTCTTGAAATTTGTATGTATTATCCTCTATTGATTCGTTCCACCAATTCGTCTGGTGTAAGTATCTCCATCTGGGAGAAACCAAACCACTTCTTGCCCAAGTCCTTAATGGATGCTCCTATATGATACACATCATCGTCTATACAAAGGAAGCGGTCATGTGATAAACGGAATGTTTCAACATCAATCGGTGCATATTGAGCATTATGACGGTCTATGTCGAGTTGGAACTGACGGCTTATCTGCTGAGTGTAGATGATTGCAGACACGTTATTGTCTCTTTTATCGAGCAATGTCAGTACAGTCTCGTCAACATAGTTGTCGATAAGGACAATACGTTTCTTTGCACTCTTTACAAGAGTACTAATGCTATCGACATTATGAGCAAAAGCTTTATTGTTTTCATTTTCATTTAATAACTTTTAGTTTACCATTAAATTTACCCATAATACTGTATGTATCACTGGCAGAATTATCTTCGCTTTTAAGACTGTATGAAATGGAATACTCACCAGACTTCGTGTCTCCTTTCACAAATTTTATCGATCCTGCTAAGGGTATAAATTTCTCATGAGAAGGTGGTATACTTAAGCCTGCGATGCCGTAAGACACAAATTCGGAGTTCTCAGAATAGAAATCTCTAAGTTTTCCACTCTCATAGAAAGAGATGCCTATATTGCCCAAATTAACTTGATCCTGGACAACTATCTTGTATTCCTTGCCTATAATCGGAAATTTCTCATCAGCATAGCACCCAATCAGGATTAGCCAAAAATTATCAGCATCCTTTTCTTCATAATCTCGTAGAAACATTTGAAAGTAACATACGCCTTCTTTGACTATACAAATGTTGTTATTAACACCTAATGGAAGAAACCAGTATTTATGAGATAAACCTTCGCCAATTGTTGTGTATTGGAATAAACAATTATTATTAATAGTCGCTTCTCCCCAGACAGTCTTAAGCTCTAGAATCTCCTTTTTTTCACAACTAGACAATACCGTTATGAAAATCATTGCTATTAATATACCTAAATTTCTTTTCATAAATCGTAATTTTTAATGTTTATAATTACCGAAATATTGCGTATTGATTACTCTCTATTGATCCTTTCCACCAATTCGTCTGGTGTAAGTATCTCCATCTAGGAGAAACCAAACCACTTCTTGCCCAAGTCCTTTATGGATGCTCCTATATGATACACATCATCGTCTATACAAAGGAAGCGGTCATGTGATAAACGGAATGTTTCAACATCAATCGAGATATTATCACGTTCCAATTGCGCACAGGTTGAAAGCGTGGCTATCATTATCGGGGAAAGAGGGACGGATGTCCTTCATCGTCCAATAATATAAGCTGTTCCTTTTGAATGTAGAGGTTAATGCCACAATGTTGCAATTTATTCAGATATAAATGTAACTTACTTCTATCAATTATTTGTCCGGCTCTAATTCCTCTATTGCGCAAATGGCTTGTAGCTCGACCTTTTTAATGTGAGGATAAGTCTTCTTATAATTATCTGTCACATCTTTAAAGATACTCTCACAGTCACTATAGAATGTAGCCAAGACAACTGCTCTATAATCTTTGAAAGGCAACAAATACCACACTTCTGTATTATCAGCATTTTGTTGGATGTTAAGCTCTCCCTCCATACGTGTATTTCCTTCACTGTCAGTTATGGTAAGTCTTTTGGTTATAACACCAAAATATGTAGGATTACGGAAAGTATAATATTTATTGTACTTGTCGTTCTCTATGGCATCAGCTGCGATAGCTGCGGAATCCTTGGAAGAAACTCCTTCAACTAAACATTTTCTATTTACCACATACATCGTTTTATATATCATCCAACGGGCAGTCCAATTTTTTACTTCTACCTTTAAGATTGCAGAGTTCCCATCTGAGTCGGTAACGGTTATAGTAGCATTTCCCTCAGAAACGCCACTTACGTATATCTCCTTCTCTGACTCTTTTGACGAACACGAAACCTTGGCAACACTATCATCAGAAGAAGTTGCTGATACTTTACCTTTAGCTCCATTAACATTCACCTTGCTGCCACTATCGGTATAGGTTGTAAGAGTGTTAATAACAATCTGCTTACCAGTAATTATATCACCGACTACTTCGTCTTCAGTGAGCTGGATTCCAGAATCATCATCGCTACAACTTGCCAAACAGAGCAAAGCTGCTAATGCCATAGAAATCATTCTAATTTTCATACGCTTCTTGATATTAAAGGGTTATAATTATTCTATAAACGCAAAAGAAATCAAAAACTTGCATGAGATTTCAAGATTATTTTATTCCTTGTGTTATTTCATCAATACAGGCTTATTATTGAAGCCGTTCATCTTGTTTGTCACTATTGTCGTTCCAAATAACCTCTGGTTCATGTACAGTTTGCAATGGTACTTAAACAATAGAGTCAGAAGCCACTTTATATCATAGTCATTTGGTGAGTGATTGGTTTGCTCTACAAAGGTTTTCTTCTTGGAGAGACAGGCATGACGGAGCTTACTTTGTTCTACGCTCTTGAATGGTGGCAATAGGCATTTCGTAACAGTGTCAAAGACGTTAACCAAGATTCTAAGACAATTGGTTGCAAGCCAAAGTAATGCGATATGCGCTTGCGTATCTTGTCTGCTTTCAGATTATGTAAACCATGTTCACATTGCCCATTGTCTGCAACTCATTGACTGTGATACATGAAGTGGTGCGATTAAAATTATCGAAAAAGCAACTGTGGAATAATATTTTTTAAGATAATAGTTTGCTCTAATCCAATATAAATCTGTATCTTTGCAACCAGATAAGCGTTCTGTAACACAAGAAACGGAAGAGGCTGAGAAACAATGCATTGCATTTGTTTCCAGAATCTTACAAAAAAGGCTAAAAAGAAGCGGTACAACTTTATCGCTAACAGGCTGAGAATAAGCACATTGCATTTGTCGCCCACTTTCTCTGCACTTGTAAAAAGGGTAGTTGTACCGTTTAAAAGATAAAAGCTTAACTATCAGCAACATCCACATGTTGCATCGGAAAATAATTTTGCTGTTTTTTAATATATAGCAAATATCAAGAAATGGATTATTATGTTAAGAGATAAACTTGTTGAGATTGCCTTGCAATGGCAATCAAAATATGGTGTTGCGCCACAGATTACTTCTGTTATATCTGAATTTGATGCAGCGATGTTAGTTGGAATGTCAGAAAGTGATTATTCTGATTACATGCAGGATAAAACCGCAGTAAGTAAAGGTGCAGATTTTGTTTTTAATCATCAAAGATACCAGGTAAAAGCAAATAGACCAAGTGGTAAGCCCGGAAGTAAAGTCACAATGGTTCCTAAAGCAACGAATTATCTTTGGGATAAACTCATTTGGATTCTATATGACCAACATTATGTAATGCTAGAAGCTTGGGAATGGGATGTTGAAGACTATAAATTAGAATTTGATGACAAAAAAAGAATTTCTCCCAACGATTATAGAAAAGGGAAATGCCTATTCACAAAGATAGAAGACAAAGTTTAAAGCCGCTACAAGAAATATATGGATTTACATAGGGGGATGCATCTGATAAAAAATGCATCCCACCGTATTTCCATCCTTATCCTTTATTGCCAAATTAATCTTTATTTTAATAAGTTTCTTCCTCCTGTATCTTCAAGAATTTTCATCTGCTGAATGGCAATCTGATTGAGTTTGATAAGTCGCTCAGACTGCGCCATACCATCATTGATAAATACAGCGTTGAGATTCTCCATATTTGAGAGACAGATAAGTTCATTAATACTGGCATAGTCACGAATGTTGCCTTTCTTGTCGGGATTCTGCTCACGCCATTGTTTCGCAGTCATGCCGAACATGGCTATGTTGAGTACATCCGCTTCATCAGCATATTTCATGGCAGCTTGCTCACGAGTCACTTCCGCAGGAATGAGATTTACTTTGATAGCATCCGTGTGAATGCGATAGTTTATCTTTGATAGTTCCCGCTTGGCAGACCATGACAATTGTTTCTGCTCATCAGCTTTAAGACGTTGATACTCTTTTACCAACAAAAGTTGGAAACGAGGACTAATCCACATTCCAAAGTGGTACGCAATGTCTCGATGAGCATAAGTTCCACCATATCGGCCAGCTTTTGCCATGATGCCTATTGCACCTGTTCCTTGAATCCATGCCTTTACAGAAAGCACGAAGTTGTTGCTTCCTGCTGCATTTTTAATTGTATCGAATTCGGTACAATTAAAATTCGGATTATATAGCTTTTCCCATTCACCGAGGTATTCTATTGTACTTTTGAGGCTCATCCATCTGAAAATAATATGCTCTTGCATTTGGCTATGTGCCATATCTGTCAGAGAGATATAATCCTCATTTTGAACATTAACAACAGATATTTCTGTATTTTCAACTTTTATCTTTGCCATAATCCTTAGTTTTTAGATAATACAAATCGGTGGTTACATATTGATAACCAACACGACTTTTATTCGATTAATATCTTTTATCTATTTTAATTGCTATCAGCAAAGATAATTGAAAATTTTGAAAACAGACTTACTTTGCAGCAATTTTATTATTATTTAGCATATCATTTAGCCAAAAATCCAAGAGAAAGCTATACTATCAGCAACATCCACATGTTGCATCTGGAAATAATAGATAACGAAAATAGGGAACGCAGCGCGTTCCCTATCTGTTAGCCCCACTCCTTCTTCACATTAAAGCAGGGACAGGCTTTGTCGGCAAATTCATTATGACCATGAATCGTGGCTAATGGATATTCCTCCTTCAGCTGCTCAATGAGGGCATGAATTAAAGTGCAAATTCGGCTATTCATGGGCTAAAAAAGGGTTTATGTAATCAGGAAACTCTAATTTTTCCGTTTTTCATCGCTGAAAACAGGTATTGGAAGAATGCATAAAAAACGAATGATATGATTTAAAAAGTAAATATATATTCCATTCATAACCCAACATACAGACTTTACTTCACACACGAAATATACATACTAAATAGCTATATAACAATAGATTACCCATTTTCATCTCAGCATTGTTGTTATGTAGTTTCTAGCTTTCCGAACTATTGATACGTCAATAATTTGTCAATTACTAGCAAAGATAATAAAAAGCAGGCAAACCAAAGAATTTTATCACGTTATTTAACGGAAAAATGCAAAATATGGGGGATAGGAAGATGTTTTACCCCCTCTCCTAAGGGTGAAAAATGCCCCTCCTCAGACATAAATCTGTCTCAGACTTGACGTATTTTTGACAAATTCTAGGGGTAAATAAGGGGTAGAATGAGGTAAAGAGAGGAGAAAAAGCAATGCAAGAACTCATTTCCGGCACTAGAGAATGTAGATTATACTTATACATAAAAACATTAATAGCAACTTTAATATACTGGTATAAATGTGTAATAAACAACTAATTACGATACGTTACCTTATTTACTGCAAGTCTTTAAAACAGAAATATTCTATCCGGTCATTAAGGTCATTAAGGTTTCGGGGAAAAAACATTTTCCTATAGTATATATATAAATAATATTTATATATACTATAGCTCAAAATGACCGATTCCCATTTTCTTAATGACCTTAATGACCTTGACCTTAATGACCGCTTTTTCACGTTTCTTCGGCTACCTTCAATGCGTATTTTCCCTTTTTGCTATGTTTCTGCAATAAAGTTCTGATAGAAAACGATAGAAAGTATTATTTATCAGATACTTACGTCATTTTCGGCATAGAAAGTCAGGGTGAAAGCTTGCATTCTGCCCGAAAATGTTGTATCTTTGCACCGGCAATCGAAAGAACAGCCTTTTGTGCCTTGCTCGGGTCTTCTATTAAGACCTACACGGGTCATAAATGATGGCAGGCGCCGGTCATCAATGAAGACCCCGAAAACGGCAGGAACGGGGCGTTCTGGGGAGTTGCAAACACGGACTCTAAACATACTACAAACGACTATGATTAATTACAGCATCGTAATGCGTAGCGTGAACGCAAATCTTCTGGAAATCAACCAGGCGAAGTCACGCATCAACCAGGCGAAGAAGGAGGGTACAACCCCTGACCCAAAGGACCTGGAACTCGTGAAGACCGAGAAGCAGAATGCTTTCGCCATCTCACAGTACACCGACATCATGACCATCGAGAAGTTTGCCAAGCACATCACCTCTCATGGTAGTGTCTATTCGAGAGCTGACATCAGCGCCATCCTCTACATCGCCGTAGACTGCATGCGTGAGATGTTGCTCGAGGGCAAGAAAATCCGTCTGGGCGATCTTGGTGATTTCTCTCTCCTTCTCACCTCAAAGGGTGCCGAGGATGCCGACAAGTTCACCGCTCAGAACATCACCGGTGTGAAGGTTCAGTGGGAGCCAGGTCAGGAGTTCAAGAACCTTCGCGATGACGCCGAGTTCAACCTCGTAGCCAGCCGCAGTGCTCAGGCAGCCGTTATCAAGGCGATTAAGGAGGGTAAGACCAACGTTGACCTCAACGCGCCAACTACTCCGGATAATACGCCAGGCGGTTCTACCCCAGGCGGTTCAAACACCGGTCAGACCGGCAGCGATGGCCAAGGCTCTGAATCTGGCGGCGGTACTACCGGCAAGGACGATACTGGCGACGGCCTTGAATAGCCCAAGGATAGACTGGCTAGGCTGCTAGCCCCTAGTCCAGCCTATCCGCCCACAAAAAATTCAACATTCAACACTCAACATTCAAAAAAAATGAAAACGAACACTTGGAAAACAATTCTTCAGATAGCCATCAGCATACTGACCGCTATCGCTACTACGCTCGGAGTAACGAGCTGCATGGGATAAAGAACATGGAGTCTACCTTATTATAATAAGCAGACTCAATCATAAATGAAAACGACCGCTCACCTCAATATGGGGAGAGCGTTTTTTTTTGTTTCTACCTAAAATCCGGTCATGAAGGGTCAAAGTCATTAAGGGTCATTATCATTTTCAAATCCCCTTAAATTCGGTCATTAAGGTCACGGTCATTTTCGGTCATTAAGGATTTTGGGGGTGCAAAATGCGAATACACTGTGTGCGCAATTGAATTGGGATGCAACAGACGACGTAAAGGAAGTTGCCAAGCAAATGGAAAAAGAAGAGGTTGTTGCTCAGGAAGAAGAGCAACGTTACCATCGAGGACGATAATTCATCCCATTCAATTAAAGACAGCCACTATGTTGGCTGTCTTTTTTGTTAAGAGGTAATTTCTAATTACTAATGGTTATCTTCGTTTTTATATTATTTCGAAGATTATTCATATTTGTGGGTAATTGCTATGATAAAAGCTAGCAAATAGTTTATTTTCCCCAAATTATCTAACGTCTTACTAATATGGTTTGGAATGTTATAGTAAAACAAGAAACCCGCTGAGATTTAGCATAAACGCTAAAAACAGTGGGTTTACTTAATTCTTTCAAATCATAATAGAAGTGAGATACTATCCTTTTTCCTATAGTCCCGATCTTGTACTTCACTTATCTATGATTGTGTACGTTCATTTAAGTTTTCTTGAACTATTTTCTTTATTTTGGTTATGGCAAATGCAACTCGATCTACTTTGTCAAGGGAATTCTCCTGCTCAACATCCCAAGGCTGACTAGTATCTTGATGATAATAGATAAAGCCTGTACCAGTTGTACCTATAGATGCAATAGGTTTCAGAATATTCAAATCATCCCCATAATTTTCTAATCTAATAATTTCATTACCATCTTTGTCGCGCAACTTATCTGACAAATTCTGATATATTACATTCAAGAAAGGATTCCAGTGCTGTCCGTTGAACTGATGCTTATTAAGCGTAGTACAAATGTAATCATTCGAATCGTCCCATGTCAGTTCTCCATCAGCACCTCGTAACATATCTGGATATTTTACAAAGTAATATCGCCAATCGAAAATCTGTTTTTCTTCCTTTTCCGAAAGGTATTTATTGATTATAATATCCAAACTCTCCCCATTTTTAATTCTTTGAAGAAGCATACGCAGAACAGCCATTGTTTTTTCAAAATTATTTCTATTACGGCTTTTATGCAATAGTTGTGACCAAGTAGATCTGTTATGATTTCCCATATAGTAGCGATTGGAATCAGTCTGCATATAATTATCAATAGCCAACATCGCACGGTGTATTTTAACAAATTCTGGCGTGCTATCAAACAAAGAAACAAATGTATCAACCAAACCAAGATTATCATATCCCAATCCAGACGCATAGCCATAAATTAAAGGATGATCCTCAAATTTATGAAGGTTTTCTATATCTATTTCCTGTTTTTTCTCTTTCTTCTCGATTTCTTCGTCTATTTGAATGCCATTAAACTTGTGGGAAAGTTCCTTGTTTATAACACCTGCCAACATCAAGTCTTTTACTTCACAAAGCAAATCTTTCATATAATCAGCATCACCACGAATTTCACCTGAATTAGAATTCCAAATAAGATTTCTCAATGTACGAAGACGATCAATAAATTCATCTTCTTTTATTGCATCCTTGTTAATCAGGTAGGTTATTATGCCATAAAGAAACAAAAAATCACTATATGAAAAATTGTTATTTACCTGATAGAGTTTCACACATGCATGAAAGAAGTTCTGAGTATCGAGGTATTCGTAAACACTCTTAAATGTAGTAACCTTACCTTTCTCATAAGTAAATCCGGAAAGATATTTCGCAAAGAAATTGTCTATCGATCCATAATCTTTCATAACCCTATACCAGCAGTCAAAAGCATCTTCAAGATATTTGCGATTGGCAACTGCATTAGGCGAGTCGCTATATATCAGTTTAATTAGCTCAAACTCATCGTTAGACTTCTTGATACCTTGTTCATAGCAAAGGATATGGCTTACATAAAAGAAATACTTCATGAACTCATTGTCAACGATGTCATCTTGATTACGATATGGAAAGAAAGTATCTGCCCATTCTACATCAAATTTATGATTTACCGTTCTTGCCTCATCAGAGTCTTTTTCGTACAGATCTTCATACTCAGCCTTAAAATGTTCGAACGCTGTCAATTTTTTTCCTCTAGAGTTCATCTTGATATACAACTCATCAGAAAGTCCATTTTCTGATAAGGGGAGGAAATAAAAGACTATACGCGCCTTCTCCCCTGTCAAGATTTCCCAAAGATTAGCTATGTTGCCAAATTTATCATTGATGGAATCAAGCATTACAAGCATACCTATTACTGTGGGGTCATTTAGCCATTCACCCATGAACCAGTTTTGGTCAACCAATTGGTCGTGAAACGATAAAGACCAATCAGGGACATATTGCAAAAGATGTGAGCAAAAGTCTCGCGAACTAGGACGGATGTCATAAGTGAAGTTGTTTAGAAACTCGTAATTACTTGCTTCTACAACACCTTTCTTTGCAGCATACCAATGCAGTAAATATAAAGTAGTTAAACGTTGTTGACCATCTAGTGGGGTCACAATTATTTTCTCCAGTTTATTTGCTGTAGTAGTGCTCCAGACCAGTTCCTTTTCTCCATAGATAAAGTCCATTTTCATCACATCGTTATCATCTTCTGATTTTACGAGATATGACTTAATAGCATCTAAGAATCTATTTCTCACACGGGTGACATCATCTGTGGTACGCCCCTGTGCATAATCTCTCTGCACCATGGGGATAACCACATGATATTGTTCAAGAAAAGACTTGAAACTAAAAGGTTTACTTTCCTTATTTTCTGTTACCATAATTTATTCTGTTCCTTATAAGTTTAATTTCTTTGTTGCTATTTTTCTCTTTATAGTCGTATAAGACATTATTCATAGCACTTATATAACCTTTTCTATCTTCTTCAGACCAGAAATGCAGCTTCGTATCTGAGGAAGAATAGTACTTCATAAAGACGTTTCGAGTACATACAGGAATATACTCTCCAGCTTTATCCATAGCAATAATCTTCATGCGTTTAACATCGAAAGTGGAATTGTTAAGAGCCGCATTCTCACCAACGGTCAATAATGCCATATTTGACAAGGTGTGCATCTGCGACTTGTCATCACCATCTGACAGAATATTGATCACTGCAGGAGCTACTGCGTTGAACTCATCCCTTATAGAACCTTTATACCCATTTTCATTAACATGGGTAATAACAGTGTTCATCTTATCAATAACCTCTTCAATTTGTTTTTTATCGTCAGAACTAACTTCCAAGCCTTCAAGAGATTTTTTGTGAATTTCAAGCCATTCCTTCCATTCTTGGTTTGTTTTCAGGCTCTCTGAATTTTGAGCATGGATATGTTCCAATGACCATGTTCCTTCGTTTTTATATCGATAAAATGGGAAACGGACATTCTCGTCTCCTTTTTGTCTGATAGTCTCAATATTAAACAGAAGAAGAACATACTGTATAAACTCGGAATGATCTTCATAATTAAGTTCTGCGTAGTCTATGTCTTCTCCGAAATCATTGTCTACAACCTTAAATGCCATCTTCTCCCGTATCATATCAAGCACTCTAAGTTTAAAATCAGATTTCTTAATAGGATGATCTGTACTCATAGCTATGTCAAGAAGAGACTTCACGCTTGTGCCAGTAGCAACAAGAAATCCAATATGATGGAATAAGTCAAAACTATGATACCACTCTTTTAGCTGTTGCATGTATCGTTCTATCAGTTCCCAAGTATCATATCTATTGTCTGAATTCTTAAACCTCTCATAGAATCTGTTAAATGTATAGAAATTACTCTCGCCGTTCGGTTTCATTTCTATCATATCAAACAACAGCTCCATACGAATGGGATAATGATCAGACTTTTCATTGGTAATGAAAGTCCAGAATTTTTCGTTATGTAAATCTTTCTCCATTGAGTCCCAACCGAGAGCAATTTCATGCTGTTTTTTTTCCTCTATGCCATAAGGATTTCCTGCATATCGACCTTCGGAATCCTTTTTGCCACGGCTAAGAAATAATGCCTTTACGAGTTCTGCATTGGTGAGATTTATTTTACCTATATTCAGACGTGTGAATATATTTACACTATCTTCATCGTCATCTACTTCATACCAGATAATTGTGACATAGTTTTGCAGTTTATTGGCAAAACTCATCATCTTAGACTTTTCACCATTAAACCACGTTTTAACTATACTCATTAGTGTCCAATAAAAATTGGACACGTTAATTAATTAATCAAATAGT
>JAJWJX010000048.1:0-30040 GCA_021623045.1 Segatella copri
GGGCTCGTTAGGGACTTGCACCCATTAGAATAAGCTCATGCCGAGCATACAAGAAGTAGGGATTTTCCCCCACCCCTTTAGGGGAAATCCCGAACGTGGAAGCAAAAAACATCGTATCTTTGCACCAGAAAAAAGAAACATGAAGTATAACAATTTAAAGATATACGATTATGAAACGAATGATAATAGCTCTGGTAGCCATGTTCATGATGACATTCACTACCGCTTCTGCAATGAGTTATGAGCAGGCAAGACAGCAGGCTCTCTTCCTGACAGACAAGATGGCTTACGAGCTCAATCTTACGGAAGACCAGTATGAGGCAGCTTACGAGGTGAACCTCGACTACCTGATGAGTGTAGATACATACGATGACCTGTATGGTGCTTACTGGCGCCAGCGCAATATGGATTTGAGCTATATCCTGCTCGACTGGCAGTATAGAACATATCTCAATGCCACCTATTTCTACCGTCCGCTCTACTGGAATGCAGGCTACTGGCACTTCGGCATCTACGCCCGCTATCCGCGCCGCGACTATTTCTACTTCGGTCGCCCTCACTTCTACGTATCTTACCGTGGAGGTCATAGCTGGCGAGTAAACGGAAACAGAAGCTGGTATCACGGAAGAAGTTTTGGCGGCCCTCACCCAGGTGGATATCCTAGAGTAGGTATGAGAGACGGATTCAACCGTGGTGATTACGGCAGAGGAAGATCTTTCGGAAATCTGAACCGCGAGAACAGACCTCAGATGAACCCAAACCGTGGTTTCGGTAATGCAAGCCGCCCTAACAACAACGCTGGCTTCGGAAGCGGCAACCGCCCTCAAAACGGAGGCTTCGGAAATAACAACGGAGGCTTCGGCAACAGCAGCAACCGGGGCTTCGGCAATAGCAACAGTCGCCCTAACCGCGGTTTCGGCAGCAGCAACAGCAGCACCAGCAACAACCGAGGTTTCGGAAACAACAGCCGTGGGTTCGGAAACAGCAGCCGTGGGTTCGGAAACAGCAGCTTCGGAAGCGGAAGAAGCAATATCTTCGGGGGCAACCGCAGCAGCATGAGCCGTTCATTCAGCAGCGGGTCTGGCAACCGTGGCGGCGGATTCACCCCTCGCTCTTCTACACCAAGCAAGAACAATGGCGGTGGAAGCTTCGGACACAGAAGATAAGAAAAGAGAAAGAGTTAAAATTTCAAGTTTATAAAGACAGAGAGTTAAGAAAAATCAAGACCTCTAGTAAGAGAGTAAGAAAATCAAGTACAAAAAATGGGAATTTGCATCGGTTCATACCATTCGCAAATTCCCATTATTATTTTATCAACTTTCAGTAAAAGTTTTATTCCAATCCGAAGAGCGATTTCAAACCGCCATCTACGCCCGAGAATCCCATGAAGGCGAGGCTGAGGAGCGCTGCAGTTACCATGACGATAGCTACGCCCTGCATGCCCTTAGGAATACGGACCAAAGCCTGCTGCTCGCGAATGCCGGCAAAGACAATGAGAGCCAGGGCAAAGCCGAGAGCTGTAGAGAAGGCGTAAACCACGCTCTCAAGCAGATTGTAATCCTTCTGGATAACCAGGATGGCTACACCCAGCACGGCACAGTTGGTAGTAATCAGAGGCAGGAAGATACCGAGTGCCTGATAAAGTGCAGGAGAAACCTTCTTCAGGATAATCTCTACCATCTGAACCAAGGCTGCAATCACGAGGATGAATGCCAGGGTCTGGAGATATTGCAATCCGAACGGATCGAGTACATACTTCTGAACACACCAGGTAATGATGGTTGCCAGGGTCAAGACAAAGGCGATGGCACCACCCATACCGATGGCTGTATCAACTTTCTTCGATACGCCCAGGAATGGACAGATACCGAGAAACTGCGACAAGACGATGTTGTTGACGAATATCGCAGAGATAAATATCAATAAATATTCCATAATTTCTATTTTATTTCATTGATTTGAAGCGATGCCTACGCTTACTTCTTTACCTTATTAAATATAGCAATGATGTAACCCAAGGTGAGGAATGCTCCAGGAGGCAGGATGAACATCAGAATGTTGGTAGTCTCCGGCAACAGAGTGATACCGAATACACTACCTGCACCGAGTATCTCGCGGGCACTACCCAGGATGGTCAAACCGAGGGTGAAACCCAAACCGCAACCAATGCCATCGAAGAGGCTGGCAACAGGCGAATTCTTGGCAGCAAAGCTCTCTGCTCTACCCAGGATGATACAGTTTACTACAATCAGCGGAATATAAATACCCAGCGCCTGATTGATGCTGTCGGGAGCATAAGCGCTCATCAACATCTGAAGGATGGTTACGAAGGCTGCAATCACTACGATGAAAACAGGGATGCGAACCATATCCGGGGTAATCTTCTTGATACAGGAAATAACAAAGTTGGTACAAATCAGCACCGCCATGGTAGCCAATCCCATAGAGAGACCGTTGATGGCGCTGGTTGTTGTAGCCAAAGTAGGACACATACCGAGAAGCAACACGAAGGTTGGATTCTCCTTGATGAGTCCGTTCATCAAAATCTTAACATTACTCATATCGGTTTATCCTTTCTTTTCGTTATGTTCAACTTTAGATGCACCACTCTCTGCATCTGCTTTCTGAGATGCACCGCTCTCGCCGTCAACATCCTTCTTGGCATAAACGGCATAAGCCTGGTTGATAGCCTTGAGGAAGGCGCGGCTGGTAATGGTTGAAGCGGTAATGGCATCTACGGCATTGCCACTCTTATCGTCCTTAGATACGTGGAGGTCGCCATCCTTTGGAGTCTTACCGATGATGCTACCCTTTCCGTCCTTCTGGAACCAGGTAGCAGCCTTGGCGCCCAGACCCGGAGTCTCTGAAGCCTGAAGCACGGTATAACCCATAATCTTGCCCTCGGTATCGAAACCTACGAGCACTTTCAGATCGCCACCGAAACCACCGGTAGTACTCTCTACGGCAGCACCCAGCTGCTTGCCGCTCTTGTCAGAGCACTTGTGGATGGTGAAAGAGAATTCCTTACCGCCAAACTCCTGCTTTACCTCTTCAGGCTCAGCCACCTGGAGTTCTTCTGTACCCATCACACTCTTGATACCGGCAGCCAGACTCTGTGCAGCCTTCTCGGCGATAGGACCAGATGTAAGATGATTGATATATGCAAGCACGGCACCTACGATGAGCGCTACGCCCACCAGCACAAGCACCATGTTCTTTAATGATGATTCTAATTTCTGCATGTCTCTGTCCTCCTTATTTCTTAACAGGCTTCTCACCGAAGCGCTTTGGTTTAACGTATGTGTTAATAAGAGGTGTGAACGCATTCATGATAAGAATGGCGAACGACATACCTTCTGGATAGCTACCCCAGTTACGGATGATGACGGTCAGCAGACCGATACAAACACCGTAGATAAGCATACCCTTATGAGTCATCGGAGAAGTTACATAATCAGTTGCCATAAAGATGGCACCGAGCATCAGACCACCACTGAAGATGACTGCCAGAGGATTGGCATAAACAGGATTAGCCAAATGCATCAAACCGCTGAAAACGAATACGGTAGCGATGATGCTGACTGGAATATGCCAGGTAATAACCTTCTTCCAGAGCATGTAAGCCAAACCGAGCAAGAGGGCGAATGCACAAACCTCACCGGTAGTTCCGGCACCGAAAGTATCGCCAGTGGCACCGAAGAGCAGGCTCAGCGCATCAGGCAACTGGTTGAGAACAGAAGCATCGCCCGTCTTGATGGCTGTCTTCATGATAGCCAGCGGAGTAGCACCGGTTGTTGCATCTGTATAGCTGAGCATCTGTCCGGCTATAGGCCATGAAGTCATCTGGGCAGGGAAGCTGACGAGCAGGAAGCAACGGCCTACCAAAGCGGGATTGAAAGGATTGTTACCCAAACCGCCGAAGCTCATCTTACCTACACCGATGGCAAACAGGGCACCGATGATGATGATCCAGAGAGGAAGGTTACTTGGCAAGTTCATGCCGAGCAAGAGACCGGTGATGATGGCAGAACCATCGAGCAAGCTGGTCTCCTCCTTCAGGAGATATTTTGTAATTGCCCACTCAAAGAAGACGCAGGCTGCCACAGAGGTGAGCAGTACGACTGCTGAACCCAAGCCGAAGAAATAGAAAGATGCGAGGATGGCAGGCACAAGAGCGATAATCACTCCGTACATGTTCTTCTCTACGCTCTCATTTCCATGAGCGTGTGGCGATAATGAAACGATTAATTTTCCCATTTTATCTTTTAAATTCTTTCTTAAATGAAATTCTTTCTTGACGTGAACGCTTACTTCTTGGCGTTGCGAGCTCTGATAATGCCCATTACCGCACCCTTACCATTGATAATATTATCGAGGATAGGACGATGTGAAGGACAGGTGAACTGGCATGAACCGCAGGCAATGCAGGATGTTACCTCCTCTGCCTCCAGGCGCTCATAATCCTTCACTACGCTCAGGGTAGCGAGCAAGTATGGCTCCAGGCCCATTGGACAGGCATCCACACACTTGGCACAGCGGATACATGGCTGAGCCTTCTTGCGATGAGCATCAGCATCGGTCAATACGGTGATGGAGTTGGTTCCCTTGGTTACAGGTACGTCGAGGCTGATTACAGCCTTACCCATCATCGGACCACCAGCCAATACCTTGTTGTCGCCCTCTGGCAAACCTCCACAATTCTCAATCATCTGAGAGAATGGAGTACCCATACGTACGAGGAAGTTGCCTGGGTTCTTCACCTGCTTACCGGTTACGGTAGTATAGCGCTCGAAGAGAGGTTTATTCTTCATAACTGCCTGATAAACAGCGAAGGCAGTACCTACATTCTGAACAATTGCTCCAACGTTGACAGGGATAGCTGGAGGAGCAGGAACCTGACGGCGGATAACGGCATCGACGAGCTGCTTCTCACCTCCCTGAGGGTACTTCTTAGCCAGAGGTACAATCTCGATACGAGCGTCATTAGCAGTCTTTTCCTCGAAGAGTTTGATAGCAGCAGGCTTGTTATCCTCGATACCGATGTAGCCCTTCTCTACCTTAGCCGCCTTCATCAGGAGGTTCAAGCCAACGAGAATCTCATCGGCATGCTCCATCATCAGGCGATAGTCGGCTGTGATATAAGGCTCACACTCTACACCGTTGATGATGACGCACTCAGCCTTGGCTCCTGGAGGAGGACAAAGCTTGATGAAGGTAGGAAAACCGGCACCACCCATACCAGTGACACCTGCTACCTTGATGCGGTTTACGATTTCCTCTGGAGTAAGCTCAGTATGAGCCTCAAGCGTCTCGAGTTTATCAGAGCGGTCGATACTCTCCTCCCACTCATCGCCTTCTACATTAATAATGATGCAAGGCTTGCGATAACCGGTAGCATCAATAGATGTATCTACCTTGAACACAGTTCCTGATACGGAACTGTAAATAGGAGCACTCACAAAGCCACCCGCCTCAGCAATGAGTGTACCCACCTTCACCTTGTCGCCCTTGGCAACTACAGGCTTGGCAGGAGCACCGATGTGCTGACCAAGTGGGAAAATAGCCTGCTTAGGGAGAGGAGCTACCTGAGTAGCCATCTCGGCAGTAATCTTATTCTCTTCTGGGTGAACTCCACCAATTCTAAAAGTTCTCAAATTCATGATTATTCCTCCTTCTTCTTAACTGGGAAATTAACTTTTACGAGAGCACCGGTTGGGCATTCGTCAACACACTTGGTACACATGCGGCACTTATTGAAGTCAACATAAGCCACATTGTTCTCAATGGTGATAGCATCAAACTTGCAGACCTTCTGACATTTACCGCATCCGATGCAAGCAACGCTACAAGCCTTCTTGGCAACAGCACCCTTGTCGTGGTTTACGCACTGAACGTAAACTCTACGGCCCTTAGGACCCTTCTTGCGGAGCTCGATGATATGACGTGGACAAGCGTTGGCGCAAGCACCACAACCCGTACACTTCTCTTCATCAACCTCAGGAATGCCAGTTTCAGGATTGATAGAGATTGCGCCAAACTGGCAGGCTGCCACGCAATCGCCACAACCCAGACAGCCGAATCCGCAGCCTGTTTCGCCAGCGCCACATGAATTCATAGCTGCACAAGTGTGCAAACCATCATACTCGGCAATGCGAGGACGATTCTCGCAAGTACCATTACAACGAACCACAGCCACCTTTGGCTCGGTATTGGCTACTGCCATACCTAAAAGGTCGGCTACCTTGCCCATCACGTCGGCACCACCTACCGGACACATCAGTCCATCGATAGAACCGGCATCAGCACCCTTCACCAGAGCTGCAGCCATACCGGAACATCCGGCAAAACCGCAACCACCACAGTTGGCACCTGGCAGAATCTCTCCTACCTGGCCCAAGCGAGGGTCTTCTTCGACGGCAAACTTCTTAGATACTCCGAAGAGAACCAGCGCTGCAATCAGCGCGATTGCTCCGAGAACCAAGACAGCAATCAAAATAAAATTCATAATTTTTTGTGTTTTGTTTTGTTATTTTCTTTGTTTTAAAATAAGAGTTCTCCACTTAAACTACAGAAGCACATCACGTACCCTATGATTCAATAGAGAAGCTCAGTTTGTTTTTAAGTTTGTTTCTGAATAAGTAGAGCACCACATAGTATGGAATGAGAATGCCCAATGCCGAGAGCGCTGCGGCTCCCTCTGAGTGAGTAGCTTTCAGTACACCCACCAAAGCGATCACCATCAGTATCAGCGGCAAGAGATAGCCATAGAAACTGGCTCTGAAGCCTACAGCCGAATCAGCAGTCACCACCACGCTATCGCCTTTGTGGTAGAGAGACGCCTCTGAGGTAGAAACCTCAATCATCTTCTCTTTCGATTCAGATGCAGTACAATGAGCAGCCACCTTGCAAGCGCTGCAGGCTGACGACTGTACGATGCGAATGCACACACAACCTTCTTCTACGCTCTCTACGATGCCAGAATGTTTTATTTTGTTATTCATTTGTAATGTTGAGATTGCATTTTTGCAATTCAAGTGCAAAGATACTACATTATTTAGAAATGGCAAACAAAATCGAAAAGAAAATATAAAAAAAGAAGCGTAAACGTTATCTATACCCTTGAATCAGGCAGTTTGAGAACAAATTAAAAGCAAAAATGCTTTTTTTTAGCAACTTCTTTTGGTGATATCAATTTTTTATGTATCTTTGCATTGATTATTAAAGAATTGATATGGAAACATTAGAGCAAACAATCATGCAAGTAGAGCGCTTTATCAGAAAAGTGGCTCAAAAGTTCCCAGCGCCAGAATCTGACGACGAGACTTCTCAAATGACCGACATCCACGTAAGGGTTTCGCAAGACAGTGGCGAACTCCTGGCCTTTGACGACGATGACAACGAGATTACCCGCTGCGTTGTTGAGCAATGGATAGAAAACAAGGATGAAGACTTCTACGACGAGGTAGCAAAGCTGCTTCGCGATGTATTGCGCAAACAGGCTGATATCATAGATCATCTCGGCATTCTCAAGCCATACAGCTTTGTGCTCGAAGATGAGGATAAAGAGCATATTGGCGAGCTCTATCTTGCTGACGATGATACGATCATCGTAGGTGGTGATTTGATGGAGAATCTGGACAACGATCTGGATAACTTCCTGAACGACCTGCTGAAAGAATAAAAAAAATACAGGATGAAAGGACTACCCGCTCCCCCATCCCAACAAAATAAAAAACCGTTGCACTCTCTCCTATCGAGTACAACGGTTTTTCTGTTTTAAACGGTCTTTCCGTTTATATCATCTAACCAATCTAAAAAGAAATTTTCTTTTTCTTACCTTTACTTTCGTTTCCTACACGGTCGAGAGCAGTTACTACATACACATATTTCTTGCCACTCACATAAGGTATGCGATAGAAATTATCATAAGTTACTGCCTGGAGTGCAGAAACATCATTGAGATTTACCTTAGCTCCTTTCTCAAAACGGTAGATAGCAAAACGGTTCACCTGATCGCCCCACTTTTTCTTGCTAGCCTTAGGAGCCTTCCATACCAGCAGCGGACCTTTCTCAGTCCACATCAGCTTGAGACCCTTTACCCCCTTTGGCGCCTTATTATCAAGGAAAGGCATAGAGGGTGGCAATGCTGGATACTTCCAATAATTGTTGCGGAGTGTATGTCCGATATTACCTACATTATCGGCAGCAGTCTGCGCATACCAGAGCACAGTACCCTTCACATTATTCATCTGCTGATGCAAACGGTGCTTGGCAGGCAACTGATGACTGCGCGGATTGACCGGGTCAGCAAACTTGGCTGTACGCTCTATATCTTCACCTATATATAATGGGCGGTTGCCAGCATGCTTATTCCACCAGGTTATGAGCGTCTTGTAATCGGCAGCACGATTGCCTATCTCCCAATAAATCTGAGGCACACAATAGTCTATCCAACCATTATTCACCCAAAGCAAAACATCTGCATAAAGATCATCATAATTCTGGAGGCCGAAAGTTTCTGAACCATTAGGATCGGTACGCTTGTTGCGGTAGATGCCGAATGGAGAAACACCAAACTTGACCCAAGGCTTAACGGCATGAATGGATTCGCTGAGCTGCTTTACAAACCGGCTCACGTTATCACGGCGCCAATCACCTATGTTTCGCATGCCG
Organism: Segatella copri; assembly: GCA_021623045.1. GTDB lineage: Bacteria > Bacteroidota > Bacteroidia > Bacteroidales > Bacteroidaceae > Prevotella > Prevotella copri_T. Next base: position 8,674 of record JAJWJX010000048.1, read on the forward strand.
CGCGACTGCTGGCGGAAGAGCTGCTGATCAGGAATCTGACGTCCGACCTCTGGATATGGATAGAAATAATCATCAATATGGAATCCATCAACATCATATCGGCTTACAATGTCCACAGCCACCTTGCAAATATAGTCGGCTGCAGCCTGCAACCCAGGGTTCAACAGCGTCAGCTTGCCATACTGAAAACAGAGATCAGGACGCCTCTTCACGATATTCTTCGGCGAAACCTGCTCATAGGAAGTTACGCTATGCTTGGCACGATAAGGATTAATCCAGGCATGAAGCTCCATGCCACGATTATGACACTGCTCTATCATCCACTGCAACGGATCCCAATAAGGAGAAGGAGCCTTTCCCTGCACCCCCGTAAGAAACTTGCTCCAAGGCTCTAAATCACTCTTATACAGAGCATCACACTCGGCTCGAACCTGAAAGATAATCGCATTCACGCCATCCTTCTGCAGTTCATCAAGCTGTCTGGTAAGCATCGCCTGGATCTGCTGCGTACTCTTGCCCAGATACTGTCCGTTAACGCACTGTATCCAGGCTCCACGAAACTCTCGTTTGTTCTGAGCCTTCATTGTTGCCGACGACATCAGCATCATTGCAACAACGAGCATCAAAATCGCTTTCAGTCTTTTCATCTGTTATCTGTTATTTATCAATTTCATTTTTTCCTTTTCATTCTACAGTTTGTTCTTCATCCCTCAGCTTCGGGAGCGAAATATGGTATCTTACAGCCAGCAATCGGATGGCGCAGACCACACTGAAAGCTACAATCACCGTAATATAGAGGCTCACACCCAGATAGCTCAATCCCCAATAAGCCAAACCACCGGCGACACAAGCCATCGCATAAATCTCCTTTCGGAAGATGACCGGCTCTTCATTAAGAAGCACATCGCGGATAACACCGCCTGCAGCACCCGTGATACAGCCCATGATGATGGCTACCCAAAAAGAGAAACCACATTCGAGCGACTTCTGGATGCCCGCAATATTGAAAAGCGCCAAGCCCAAGGTATCAAACAGAAACCAGGTATTGTCAAGACGCTTAAGATAGCGGTGGCAAGCAATCACTACCAACTGCGCAAACAGCGTACAAATCAGGTAGATAGGGCTCAACATCCAAAACGGCCGCACACCAAGCATCACATCTCGTATGGTTCCACCACCTATGGCTACAGCCACACCACAAACAAAACCGCCCAGCCAATCATAGTGCTTACTTGCTGCCAGGCGAATGCCCGAAAGGGCAAAAGCAAATGTACCGATGAATTCTATCACGCTATGAAGCGTGAGCACGAATTCAGGATCGCCATGTATCATCATTTTCTCGTATCAGTTAGTTGTACTAAATGTCAATTTCTAATTATTCTTTTTTAGTCACTAATTTTTGAATCTTTCTCCCCAACAGGTAACCATCCAGTTGTAGAGTCGCTCCTCTGAAGGCGAATGCTGCGCATGCCAGAAGCGGGCATCCTTCAGTTCATCAGGCAGATACTGCTGCTCGGTGAAATGACCCGGATAATCGTGAGGATACTTATATCCGTCATGATAGCCCAAATCTTTCATCAGTTTGGTAGGAGCATTGCGGATGTGCAGCGGAACAGGCAGATTACCCGTTTGCCGTACAGTAGCCAGGGCATCATTAATGCCCAGATAAGCACTATTGCTCTTCGGACTCGTGGCAAGATAAACCACAGCCTCAGCAAGGGCGATACGTGCTTCGGGCCACCCTATCTTCATCACCGTATCGAAAGCTGCATTGGCAAGCAGGAGTGCATTCGGATTGGCAAGTCCCACATCCTCAGAGGCACTAATCACAACCCTACGGGCTATAAACTGCGGGTCTTCTCCTCCTTCTATCATCCTCGCCATCCAATAGAGCGCAGCATCGGGATCGCTTCCGCGAATACTCTTGATAAAGGCTGAGATAATATCGTAATGCATATCACCCTGTTTATCGTAAGCCAGCGGATTCTGCTGCAACTGCTCTTCTACCATCTTGTCGGTAATCACAATCTCTGAAGATCCGGCAGATTCTACCACCAGTTCCAGAATATTGAGCAGTTTTCGGGCATCTCCACCACTATATCGCAGCAGCGCGCCCGTCTCTTCCAACTTAATATTCTTTTCTCTGAGTTCTACATCCTGCGTAATGGCACGATGCAGAAGCCCTTCAAGATCAGCCTTTTCGAGCGGTTTGAGCACATAGAGCTGACACCTGGACAACAGCGGCCGAATCACCTCGAATGAAGGATTCTCGGTGGTAGCACCTATCAGCGTAACAATACCCTTCTCTACCGCACCCAATAGCGAATCCTGCTGACTCTTGGAGAAACGGTGAATCTCATCAATAAACAATATAGGAGAAGCCGAATTAAAGAATCTACCACTTTTTGCTCTTTCTATCACCTCGCGGACATCCTTTACGCCACTGGTCACCGCAGAGAGGGTGAAGAACGGCACCTTGATGGTTTGTGCCACGATTTGAGCAAGGGTAGTCTTGCCCACACCTGGGGGGCCCCAGAGGATAAAAGAGGATATGCGCCCTGCGTCAATCATCTTGCGCAGCACGGCCCCCTCACCTACCAAATGCTGCTGCCCTACATAGTCAGCAAGCGTGTGAGGTCTCATTCTTTCAGCTAATGGTTCACTCATAGTACGTGCAAAGGTAATGAAAAAAATCGAATTCCAAATAAAAAAGTGACCAAAAACACAAAAAAACAGCAAGAAAATTTGGATATATAAAAAGAAGTACTTACTTTTGCACACACAAACACAATTGAAGATGAATAAAGATAAAATATTAACACTGAAGAATGTTACTAAAAGTAGCATTTGGGAATTGCAGGAGAACGATGTGTTCCGTCTTTGGGAAGCAGCAGAAAAGGATGCTGACCTCAAGGATTTCCAGAACAAGTATATCGCAGTTATCCGCAGCGCATTCGAAATGGAACCAGTGACGGTAGACCGTCCTGAAGTGATTGACAAGCTGATGGCACGCGGCTTCAAGATTGGCACTTTCCGCATCAACGACAAGAAGGAAAAGTATGCCATCAAAAAGCGCCCTATCATGCGTGTTACTGATCTTACTTACGAAAATGTAAGTCACATCACCGCCAATAAGCTCATCGAACTCTTGGAGCGCAACTTTGGTGGTGGCTGGGAGAGTCTGCCTCAAAGCATTCAGGACATCATCGAAAGCAATTTCGACATCAGCACAACTACTCTTCCTGCTGACCGCCTGAAAAAGCCAGGAGGTCTGTACGAGAAAAAGCTCGCTGATGACTACGAAGTGCTCGTGGTACCAAAAGGTTCTTGGGTAGAAGCAATCTTTGCCAAGGAGAAGCCAAAGGTAGAAAAGGTTCGCATGAGATTCGATGATGAGAATGATTTGAAACGCAACGACGACCTGCTCGACCCAGACGAGGATGAAGACGAGGATGCACCAGAAATCGAGGATCACTACAACGATCCAGATGAGGATGACGATGCATTCGATGACGACAAGCTTACTGAGGAAAGCTACCGTACTACCTTCGAAGACCCGGAGAACCTCGGTCTTGATGATGCAGAAGACGTAGCCGACGATGATTATTAATTCAGTTTATACATTATTATAATATAAAGAGAAATGAACGCATTAATTGGATTTGTTGCATTAATCGCTGTAGGCCTCGTAGGTTGGGCGATTGCAGAATTTAAGTACAAGGCTTTCACTTTCACCCGTTCAGAAAAGGACATCGAGGAAGAGAAAGAGCTTGAAGAGCAGAAACGCGCAGAGGGTTTCAAGGAGATGAACATCCGCGACATCATGCGCAAAAACTCAACCAATGGTTATAACGCCGTAGGTTAGTATTATGTTAATTTACCTATGCTTATGATACAGTATATCATCATAGCAATCATATTGGCGGCATGCATCACGCATGCCGCCATTTGTATCTACCGCTCCATCAAACAAGCACGAGAGTGTAAAAACTATCAATGTTCAGGTTGCCCGTTCGTTGAGAAATGCCAAAAGAATAAAAAGAAAGAGGCTACTCAGCGGAAAGAATAAGAGCAGTTCTCATAAAAGAGCTGCTAAAACTACTTTTACTGTCATGCAGCGAGGAAACCAGACAAAAATTTAAGCATTTCAGAACCCGTTCATTATGAGCAAGATACAAAGAAAGTGATTGTTTTAATTAAAAAAGTTGCATAAAAATTTGGTAGAACCAATAAAAAGTAGTACCTTTGCACTCGCAAATCAGAAATGATTGTTCTACACAAGGTGTCTTAACCGAGCGGTTAGGTAACGGTCTGCAAAACCGTGTAGAGCGGTTCGACTCCGCTAGACACCTCATAAAAAAGGAAGTTCTTCAATAAGGACTTCCTTTTTTCATATCTACTCTCTCCCATTTTCATTCCTCATTTCTAGGTATTCATCAAAACCCCCATTTTTAGGTATTGCACAATTATAAAAATCTTCGTACCTTTGCAACCGTAAATGATAAACATCAGAACTGAGGTTATCCTACGAGTAGGAATTGCCCCTTGCCAAAAGCAATTCTGGTGAACGTTTGAAACTTTTAGATAATTGAGACAAAGATAGAAATTAAAATCTTGTTCGCTAATAGAAATAATTCATAATGTTTTTGTATAATATGAAAAGGGGTGCTTGTGAAAGTACCCCTTTTATGTATAGGTTTACTACATGGCGATGCATTTTGTTCTATGTCACGACGCACAGATTTCTACATCGCCATGTAATTTCAAAGATATCGGGAGTTTTAAAAAAGCCTGTTACTATTTGATTTTAGCACCAAATGACTTTACAAACTTAATCTTCTTGCCTTTTGCGATGATTGGCTTCTTCCATTCACCACCCAAAATACGGATAACAGCCTTCTTGCCTACAGGAACCACATCTACAGCCTTCTGCAAATCCATGAAATTGCCTCGACCTTCGGCAGAGACAACATAATCATAATGGCAGACATGAGACTTCAGCGCTGGCACCTGCTCAGCTACAGCATCAGCAAGCGCACCGGCAACCACACGAGCACCATATACATTATAATGAGTATTATCTTTCTTACCCTTAGGAACCTGCGGATTCTCGCCAGGCATAAACCACATATGTAATTTGCGGCTGCCTTCAATACCCATGCCCGTTTCTATATCGTGGGTAATCCTGGTAGCATCAACAAACGGAACATTCAACTGCATTGCTACATTGCGGGGAGCTATCACATAAGCTCCGTGGGTGTCGATAAGCGTATCGCTATTAATCTGTTCCTTTCCATCATATACTTTATTGCGAAGCTTCTCGTCATCATCATTCTTCAATTCTGCAGAATAATAACAGCGACGAACCACCGCATTGAACAGTACAGGAATGCCACCCTTGGCACGGGTCTCATTTACATATCTGGCAAGGTTTACATCAAAAGTAGATCCCGGATCAGTATGACGGTCAGGCATTGACTTTTCATCGTTATGCCCAAACTGGATAAACACATAATCACCTGGCTTTATTCTATCCAAAACCTTTTTCCATCTTCCTTCATTGATAAAGCTCAAAGAAGAACGACCATTAACAGCATGATTGTCAACAATCACCTTGTCATCAAAAAAGCCTTGCAACACCATCCCCCATCCTCGCTCTGGATTATTTCTAAAACCACCTTTCTCGGCAGCAGTAGAATCACCTATTACAAAAATCGTTGTTGTCTTTGTGCTGGATGTCATCAGTAACGCCAGTATGAATACACATAAAATAGCTTTAATTTTTTTCATTTGTCTGTAGTTTTTAGAAGTTACTAAAATTATAGTTAGGCATACACGCTAACACATAAAAAGCTCTCGCCCTGCCGCACTGCATATTCACATATACGAGCACGAGAGGACGAGAAAGAGAGTATTATTTATTTACTTTGGCTATCAATTCCTCGGCAGTAACCAAGGTTTGTTCGCCAGTTTCCATATTCTTAAGCGTAACCTTGCCCTGAGCCATCTCATTCTCACCTGCAAGCACCACAAACGGAATATTCTTGGCATTGGCATAGCTCATCTGCTTCTTCATCTTCGCCTTATCAGGGAAGATTTCGGTACGGATACCGGCTGCACGAGCTGCACTTACTATAGGCAGGCAGTAAGCTGTCTCCTTCTCACCGAAGTTGATAAACAGTACCTGAGTAGCATTTACAGCCTCCTTCGGATAAAGGTCGAGCGCACCTAACACATCATAAATACGGTCAGCACCAAAACTGATACCAACACCGCTCAAACCTGGCAAACCGAAAATGCCGGTAAGGTTGTCGTAACGACCACCACCTGTAATACTTCCCATTGGAGTATCAAGCGCCTTCACCTCGAAGATTGCACCCGTATAATAGTTCAAGCCACGAGCCAGGGTGAGATCCAGTTCTATCTCGTTGTTCAAGCCAAGAGTCTTCAAGGTATCGAGGATAAACTTGGTTTCCTCTACACCCTTCAAACCAACTTCTGAACCTTCGAGAACCTTCGCTATCACTTCAAGTTTCTCATCATTAGTTCCTGACAATGAGATGATTGGCTGCAACTTTTCAATAGCATCTTCAGAAATGCCGTCATTGCGCAACTCTTCGTTTACATTGTCAAGTCCGATTTTATCAAGCTTATCGATGGCCACTGTGATATCTACAATCTTCTCAGCCTCGCCGATAACCTCTGCAATACCGGTAAGAATCTTGCGGTTATTAATCTTGATGCATACACGAACACCAAACTTGGTGAACACGGTATCAACAATCTGCATCAACTCGACCTCATTCAGGAGAGAATCAGAGCCAACCACATCAGCATCACACTGATAGAACTCACGGTAACGTCCCTTCTGAGGGCGGTCTGCACGCCATACTGGCTGAATCTGATAACGTTTGAAAGGCATCTGCAACTCCTCGCGGTGCTGCACTACGTAACGTGCGAAAGGAACGGTCAGGTCATAACGAAGACCTTTCTCACAAAGTTTCGCTGCTAATTTGAGTGAACCGAGAGAATGAATATCCTCATCGCTCACCTTATTCATATAGTCGCCTGAATTCAATATCTTAAAAAGCAGTTTATCACCCTCTTCACCATACTTGCCCATCAAAGTCTGAAGGGTTTCCATGGCAGGGGTTTCAATCTGCTGGAATCCATAAAGAGCATACACTTCCTTGATGGTGTTGAAGATGTAGTTGCGTTTCGCCATCTCAACAGGACCAAAATCTCTCGTGCCCTTTGGTATACTTGGTTTCTGAGCCATTTATTAATGTTTAATATGAATGTTAAATGTTTAATGCCTAGCGCAATGTTAACCCCTCAAAGTAAACATTAAACACTAAACATTAAACACTATATAATTTACTTGCGTACAATAGTCTGAGCACGGTCTGGACCGATAGAAATGATACCGATCTTAGTCTCAAGGAACTCTTCTACGAAAGCAATATAATCCTTGAACTCCTGTGGGAACTGATCTTCAGATGTGAACTTAGTCATATCTGTCTTCCAGCCCTTAAACTCTTTGTAAACAGGTTCTACATCATCGATTTCGTATGGGAAATCTGTTGTAACAGAACCATCCTTCAACTTATATGCTACGCATGCCTTGATGGTATCGAAGCCATCGAGCACGTCGCTCTTCATCATGATAAGCTCGGTAACACCATTCACCATGACAGAATACTTGAGCTGTACAAGATCGCACCAGCCACAACGACGCTCACGACCGGTAACAGCACCATACTCATGACCGAGGTCACGAATCTTGGCACCCGTCTCATCGAAAAGCTCTGTAGGGAATGGACCTGCACCAACACGTGTACAGTAAGCCTTCATGATACCATAAACATTGCCAATGCGGTTAGGTCCGATACCTAAACCAATGCAGGCACCTGCACAGATAGTATTAGAAGAAGTAACGAATGGATAAGAACCGAAGTCAACATCGAGCATAGTACCCTGAGCACCCTCGCAGAGGATATCCTTGCCAGAACGGAGCACCTTGTTGATTTCTACCTCGCTATCGATGAGTTTGAACTGCTTCAAGTATTCGATGCCCTCCATCCAGGTCTTCTCAACCTCTGTAATATCGAAGTCGGTGTAACCGAGACTTGCGATGGTTTTGAGATGAGCAGCCTTGTGAGCAGCATACTTCTCCTCGAAATTGTCAAGGATATCGCCTACGCGAAGACCGGTACGGCTAACCTTGTCAGTATAAGTAGGACCGATACCCTTACCAGTAGTACCTACCTTGTTCTTTCCCTTAGAAGCCTCGATAGCAGCATCGAGTACACGGTGAGTAGGCATGATGAGATGTGCCTTCTTAGAGATGTAAAGACGGCTCTTCAAATCATGACCGCTCTTCTCAAGATCCTTAGCCTCACCCATAAAGAGGTCTGGAGCCAAAACCACACCATTGCCGATGATGTTCACCTTACCACCCTGGAAAATACCAGAAGGGATAGAGCGAAGCACATACTTCTCGCCCTCAAACTCCAATGTATGTCCAGCATTAGGACCACCCTGGAAACGAGCAATGACATCATACTTAGGGGTCAACACGTCAACCACCTTACCTTTACCTTCATCGCCCCACTGCAAACCCAGCAGGACATCTACTTTACCTGTGTTCATTTTTTATCTTTTTATCTTGATACTTATTCTTTTTTGCGTTTGCGAGTCATCTTGCTTTGACAGCCGCTGCATACGCCATAGATGTAAAGAGCATAAGCATCTTTACGAAAGCGCTGCATCCTGATATCCTTCACAGCAGCCGTAACCTGCGGTGCTACAATTTCGGTTACCTTGCCACAAATCGTGCAAACCTGATGCACATGATTGTCCTCGCTATAACTGGCCTCATACTTGGTGCCGTCTGCCAGACTGTGCTTTACCACAAGCCTCAGTTCCAGGAACAGATGCAATGTGTTATAAAGCGTAGCCCTGCTAACGCGAAAATTCTTTTTCAGTAGCTCTCTGCCCAAATCTTCTATCGAGAAATGCTCTCCCATAGAATAAATGGTGTCGAGGATAGTGGAACGCTCCGGAGTGCGCCGGTGATGATTGCTCTCCATATAATTGTCCAAAACCTCATGAGCTTTTGCTAAAATTTCTTCACTCATAATCCTTGTTAGTTACATAAAACGCACAAAGATACTCATTATCTACGACATAGAACAATATTTAATTTTAAAAAATCTAAATTTGCCTCAATTCCTCATAGATACGCTGAACCGGAAGCCCCATCACATTAAAATAACTCCCCTTCAACCCCGTACAACCTATGTAGCCAATCCATTCCTGAATACCATAGGCGCCAGCTTTGTCAAACGGCTGATAATGATTTATATAATAACTGATTTCATCATCAGAAAGCGGTTTGAACGTCACTTCTGTTGTTACTGAAAAGGAACGCTGCTTATGCTGGGTGGTAAGACAAACACCTGTAACTACATGATGCGTCTTTCCGCTCAACATCTTCAGCATTCGTCTGGCATCTTCAGCATCACGAGGCTTCCCGAGAATGACTCCCTTTCCATCCAGATCATTCTGTTCGCCAGCTGTTGGCGCAATCACAACCGTATCTGCTGTAAGAATTAAAGTTTCTGACTCGTCCAACTCTTCAACACTATTATTTCCGTTCAAAAGCGAACGATAAGCCTCAGCCTTTTTCTTGCAGATGAATTCTGCCACCTGATAAGCATCAAGGTCAGCAGGATAACTTTCATCAATACCACTAATCACCTTCACCTCAAAAGGAATATCCAAACCTGCCAGAAGTTCCTTGCGACGAGGCGAATTACTCGCCAAAATAATCTTATAATCCATCTATTTTAAACCTTATTACTTTGAACTTTATGATTAAAAATCAGTTGCAAACTTTCTACTATAAACGATCAACTTTCAACTATTAACTAAATTCTACCAGCCAAACGCCTTAGCATCTGAAAGCCATAGACCCTTGGCTCTCAGTACCTGTTCTACGACGTCACGTCCCACACCATCACCTCCGTTACAAGCCGATATATAAGTAGAAATTTCTTTAATATCGGAGCATGCATCTGCTGGGCAACATGGACATCCGCAACGACGCATAATCTCATAATCAGGAATATCATCACCTACATATATTATTTCCTCATCTGTAATTGAATATTTCTGCTTGAACTCCTCATAAGTCTTTATCTTTACAGAACACCCCATGAAGATATCCTCTACACCAAGATTTTCATAGCGTACCTGTATGGCATGAGAATTACCGCCTGTCAGAATTACGATACGAACACCTTTCTTCTGAGCCAGCTGAATGGCATAGCCATCTTTGATATTAACAGTACGCAAAGGTTCGCCGGCACTGGAAAGCGTGATGGTCTGTCTTGACAGTACTCCATCAACATCAAAGATGATTGCTTTTATTTTATTTAAATCGTAATTAATCATAATTGTTTCTGTTTTTAGAACTTAAATTCCTAACTGCAAACTTAAACCGATAACAGTTTTATCTCTTGAACTTGAATATGCTTTTGCTCATCATTTCATAAATCTGCTGTAGTTCTGGCTGTTTTTCAAGAAGTTGCATTTGTTTCTCCATTACGTTCCGATCATCACGAATAGCCGGTCCTGTCTGCACTTCAGCTGCCGAATGCGAAGAAGCCTTGTCCATAGTTTCCATAACCAGAGGACGGAGAACACTGCCAGGAATGTGATGATTTTCGAGAATCTGCTGACCTATAGCTACGCAATGATTCGCAAAATTACAAGCAAAAACAGCTGACAGGTGCAGATACTTACGATTATCAGAATCCAATTCATAGACACTACGAGAAATCTGTTCTGCCAACCTCTTCAGGAAAGAAGTTTCGAAAGCACCACATCCCTCAATGAAAATAGGAATATTTTCGAATGCAACCTTTTTATCTTTCGTAAATGTCTGCATCGGATAAAATACGCCATAATGACGGGCATAATCTTTGAAAACATCCATCGGCATGGAACCAGCTGTATGAACAAACATCTTATCTTCTCTTCCTTTGCACAGTTCAGGAATAAGCATTTCAAGCGCATCATCCTTCACTGAAACGATGTACAAATCTGCATCACAGACCACCTTACTCATCTCATTGACAGGCTCACAATTCACCTTCTCAGCCAATAGAGAGGCCGACTCCCTAGTTCTACTGAAAACTTGCACAATCTGATGTTCTGATTGCGATATTTCGAGCGCAAGATTGGTAGCAAGATTACCTGCCCCAATAAACACTATTTTCATACGTAATTTTGTTTAAAGTTCTACTTTTTATGCAAAAATACTAAAAAATAACGATAGAGAAGCCCTTTTTCTTGCTTTTTTATGATAAATTTATTATTTTTGCCTTCGTGAGAAAATATGAAGTAGAAATATATGGTAAACTGGAAGAAATGCCGCATTTATTGGAAGGCGACTTTTTTCATAGCTTGGAGCTTTTTCAGATTCTTGAAAAAACACCCGGCATAACCCCTTTTATGGCTGTCGCCACACAGGAGAACAAGGTAGTAGGACAAATGCTCGTCATCCTCTATCACCGAAAATCTTTATTTCCACCTTATTTATATACGCACGCGCACGCGTATGGAGAGGGATTTTATGCACCCGATGCTGAACAGAATGCTATTTTCCCATTGTTACTCCGCAGCATAACTATCCACTTACACAAACGACTCTGCTTTTACATCGAGTTCTCCCGAATGAGCAAAAAGATGCTGGGTTACCGGGAATTCAGAAAATTGGGCTATGTACCTATTGCCTGGCAAGAGATACATAACTCCCTACACAGCAAACTTCCCCAAGAGCGACTCTCAGACAAACAAATTGCTATGATTGAAAAAATGAAGAAAAAGGGAATAAGTTGTAGAGAGGCAACTTCACCCGAAGACATCCATCGTTATCACCAGTTGCTCAAAAATTATTATCGGCTGAAACTTCGCCGTTTTGTTCCTGACGAAACATTCTTTCAGAAACTGAGTACAAGTAGTAATGCCAGAAACGTCATCATCACCTATAAGGACAAAGTGATTGGCGGCTATACCTGCATCTACAACCAAGGCAATGCCTTTCTTTGGTTTTCTGCATTCAAGAGAAAGACTTACATCCATCTGCATCCGGACACAATGACCATCTGGCAAGCACTCTCTGATGCACAGGAACAGGATGCCCAACACCTCCACTTTATGGACGCAGGACTTCCGCTTAAGAATAATCTCTACCGTGAATTCATTCTCGGTTTCGGAGGCAAACCTGTTACCAAGTTTCGCTGGTTCCGCTTCTATCCAAAAGTTATAAACCTGCTCCTCCACTGGCTATACAAGGATTAAGGAAAAGAGGTTCCGTGAGCCTATATAAAGCATCTCCGAAACCTCTTTCTCTTTTTTAAGCGTAATTACACATACGCTCAAAAAAGTACATTTTGTATATTAAAGCCAACGCCTCTACTCTTTCAAAGCACGGTCTAGCTGCTCCAAGCCGCGCTCTGTACAGAATCCACGAATCAGGCACAAAATATAATTGTCGTATATCTCCTGCATCGAATGAACACGATAGAGCTGATGATGCATGATTTCCTCCATCATTACATGTCCTATGTCCATAACAACATTGAAGTCTACATCCTTACGGAAAAGCCCCTCCTTGACACCAGCCTCAAAGAAACGCACACTCTCCTCCCGTTCATGAGCATGATTCTCCTGGAAGAATTTCACTACACGAGGCATCTTATGAACCTCCTCATAAAAAAGAACGCCCACCATCCCATTACGCTCCATCTGCAATTTATAGACATAGCTGATAATATCTATCACATTCTTCGCTTGGGTCTTGGCGAAATTTTCTAACTTCGAACGATTTTCTTCTAGCTGACGCATCATACCTGCAAGCAACAATTCTTCTTTGTCACCGAAAATCTCGTACACAGTTCTCTTTGATACATGAAGTCCCTGTGAGATTTCATCCATCTTGACAGCTTTTACCCCACGCTTATAGAATTCAGGCATCGCATAAGAGATGATTCTGTCTTTCAGTTCTTGTCTATATTGATTGATTTCTGCCATTTTACTTGTTTGAAGACTATTTTTGTGCAAAGATACAAAAAAAATCAAAAAACCATTCTTTTTTACTAAGTTTTTTTGTACCTTTGCACAAACTTTTAAATTTCGTGCGAAAAATCCACGAATATGAAAGAAAAATAAACTTTAAACCAATATATTGTTATGGTAAAAATTACAAAAGAGGCGGCTTTAAGTTATCACGAGACTGGCCGTCCTGGCAAGATTGAGGTTAAGCCAACAAAACCTTATCACACACAAACGGATCTGAGCCTTGCTTATTCTCCTGGCGTGGCATTCCCATGTCTTGAGATCCAGCAGAACCCAGACGATGCATACAAGTATACTGACAAGGGTAACCTGGTTGCTGTTATCAGTAATGGTACAGCAGTGCTCGGACTTGGCGATATCGGTGCCATGAGCGGAAAGCCAGTGATGGAAGGTAAGGGATTGCTTTTCAAGATTTACGGTGGTGTGGATGTCTTCGATATTGAAATCGATGAAAAAGACCCAGAAAAGTTCTGTGAAACCGTAGAGAAAATCGCTCCTACATTTGGTGGAATCAACTTGGAGGACATCAAGGCACCTCAATGTTTCTACATCGAGGAGCGCCTGAAAAGAACTCTCGATATCCCTGTAATGCACGATGACCAGCATGGTACTGCTATCATCTCTGCAGCAGGCTTGAAGAACGCTCTTGAGGTAGCAGGAAAGAACATTGCCGATGTAAAGATTGTCGTAAATGGTGCTGGTGCAGCTGCTATCAGCTGTACAAAACTCTACGTAGCACTCGGTGCACAGGTAAAGAACATCGTAATGCTCGACTCTAAGGGTGTCATTACCAGCGACCGCGAAAATCTGACAGAGCAGAAAAAGCTCTTTGCAACAGACCGCCGCGATGTCCATACACTCGAAGAGGCAGTGAAAGGCGCCGATGTATTCGTAGGACTCAGCAAGGGTAACGTGCTCTCCAAGGATATGATTCGCTCTATGGCAGACAACCCTATCGTTTTCGCTCTTGCCAATCCAGTACCTGAGATCAGCTACGAGGACGCTATGGACAGCCGCCCTGACGTATTGATGTCAACTGGCCGTTCAGATTATCCTAACCAGATTAACAATGTAATCGGTTTCCCATACATCTTCCGTGGTGCACTCGATGTTCACGCCCGTGCTATCAACGAAGAAATGAAGATGGCTGCTGTTCATGCAATTGCCGATTTGGCTAAGCAGCCGGTTCCTGATGTAGTAAACGATGTTTACCACGTTAACGACCTTACATTCGGTCCTAAATACTTCATTCCGAAACCTGTAGATCCACGTTTGATTACAGAAGTTTCTGCTGCCGTAGCCAAGGCTGCAATGGAAAGTGGTGTGGCTCGCACCCCTATCACAGACTGGGAGAAGTACAAGCAGGATTTGCGCCAGCTGCTTGGTCAGGAGACCAAACTGACCCGCAAGCTCCACGATACAGCGCGCCTTCACCCACAGCGTGTAGTATTCGCTGAAGGTGGCAACCCAACTATGCTGAAGGCTGCAGTTCAGGCAAAGCAAGAGGGTATCTGCCAGCCAATCCTGTTGGGTAACCCTGACCGTCTGAACCGTGTTGCTAGCCGTTTGAAGCTTGACCTTTCAGATATTGAGATTGTAGATATGCGTGCCGATAACGAACAGGGCCGCCGTGCTAAGTTTGCCAAGCATCTGGCAGAGAAGCGTTCTCGCGAGGGCTACAGCTTCGAGGAAGCTTATGATAAAATGTACGAGCGCAACTACTTCGGTATGTCAATGGTAGAACAGGGTGATGCTGACGCATTCATCACTGGTCTTTACACAAAGTACAGCAATACTATTAAGGTGGCAAAAGATGTAATTGGAATCCGTGAGCCATATAAGACTTTCGGTACCATGCATATCCTTAACACCCAGAAGGGTATTTATTATATCGCAGATACGCTCATCAACCGCCACCCAGACGAAGATGTGCTGATTGATGTTGCCAAGCTGTCTGCAGGTACAGTGAAGTTCTTCAACGAAGAGCCGGTTATGGCCATGTTAAGCTACTCTAACTTCGGTACAGACAATATTGGCTCACCTGTTAAGGTAAAGAAAGCCGTTGCTGAGATGCAGAAGGAGTTCCCTGAACTCGCTATCGATGGTGAGATGCAGGTAAACTATGCACTCAACAAGGATCTGCGCGATGAGAAGTATCCATTCTCCCGCCTCAAGGGCAAAGACGTCAACACTTTGGTGTTCCCTAACTTGAGTAGCGCCAATGGTGCATACAAACTTCTCCAGGGTTTGAATCCTGAAGCAGAGATTATCGGCCCTATCCAGATGGGATTGAATAAGCCTATCCACTTCACTGACTCAGAAAGTAGTGTACAGGATATCGTAAACATCACAGCAGTAGCTGTCATTGATGCTTACGTAGAGAAAATCAAGAAGCAGAAGTAATCACTTCTTTTTCCTGATTCGAACAAACAGAATAAGATAATAGTATTTTCCATAAACAGGTTGGCACTTCTGCGCCAACCTGTTTTTATTTTCTCTACTTCACTACTCGTCTCGAAAGTTCGTCACTTTATACTTTTGAAGAAATCTAAACCAAAACAAAAAAACAACAGAATTGCAATCGATTACGCAGCCTTTCTTGCTAAAATAAGTTAATTAGCACCATTGTGCACCCACACAATTGAATTACAACAAAAATAATCAAATAAATATTTGGTGATTTGAAAAAAATCGTGTATCTTTGCAGCCAGTTATCCTGAAAACAATCTTTTTACCTTAATGGAAACTAATACCTATTGAAGATTTGGAGCGGTAGCCTGTGAAGGTCATCGCTTTTCTTTTTATACACCTCCTCCATCAAATAGCATATAGCATATATTGTCCCCAAGAAGAAAGTATACAATTAAAAGGTAATATCACTTGAGTCGGAAGACTTGCTGACTGCAGTGAGCAGACCTGCCGACTATAGTGAGCAGACCTGCTGACTAGGCTCAGCAGAGCTGCTGACACTAGTCATAACTTTAACGAAGGTATCTTCTTGAACCAGAGAAGTCGTATCCTTGAACCTAAGGAGACATCTCCTTGAACCAGAGAAGACATATCATTGAGCCAGAGGAGACATATCATTGAACCTAAGGAAGTATATCATTGAACCAGAGGAGACATATCATTGAACCTAAGGAAGTATATTATTGAACCCAATAAAGAACATTATACTATTCACGAGTCCCTTATCTGGTAGCAAATAATCGGTATTCTTATAAAAAACAGGCTTTTCTGTTAAATCTTTCTAAAAAGCAATCTTTATTTCCCCAACATTTTGTTCATATCAAAGATAATTTGTAATTTTGCACCCCGAATGCTCATGGATTGGGCAAATGTTACAGAAAAGTTTAGTTCGAAGGGGCTCAAAGAAGATCCGGCACAATGCAGGACGCCTCCCGAAGAAACCCGTTTATATAATTAATTTAATGTACGCAATTGTAGAAATTAACGGTCAGCAGTTCAAGGCTGAGGAGGGCAAGAAGCTCTTCGTACATCACATCAAGGATGTTGAGGCAGGTCAGACTGTTGAGTTCGACAAGGTTTTGCTCGTTGACAAAGACGGCTCAATCACTGTCGGTGCACCAGCTGTAGAGGGTGCAAAAGTAGTAGTAGAAGTAGTGAACCCACTCGTAAAGGGTGACAAGGTAATCGTCTTCAAGATGAAGCGCCGCAAGGACTATCGCAAGAAGAACGGTCATCGTGCTCAGTTCACTGAAGTATCAATCAAATCTGTAATCGCTTAAAATTAGGAGGAATTAGAAAATGGCACATAAGAAAGGTGTTGGTAGTTCTAAGAACGGCCGTGAATCAGCTTCACAAAGATTAGGCGTTAAGATCTGGGGTGGTCAGAGCATCATCGCAGGTAACATCATCGTTCGCCAGCGTGGTAACAAGCACTTCCCAGGTGAGAATGTAGCTCAGGGTAAGGATGATACATTGTATGCTTTGGCAGATGGTATCGTTTACTTCCACAAGGGTCGCAAGGACAAGAGTACAGTTTCTGTTCTCTCTCCAGAGGTTTACGCTGAGAAGACCAAAAAAGCTGACGCTTAATTTTTAAAGTTTTAGAAAAAACTATTCCAAACAAACAACATAGAAGCCTGCTCATACCTAGAGCAGGCTTTCTTCGTTTATATAAGTTTTTAGGCACGGATTACACCCCCTCTAAGCTCCTTAACCCTGTAAAACCACAAAAAAACTTTAATTCTACCCTTCCCTGTAAAAAAGTCAGCAATTTTTTACGCTATCACAAATATTTTTTGTACTTTTGCCTACAAATAGTAAATTATTTAATTAAAAGACATTTTATGCTTACACTTAAACTTATCAGTGAGGAAACTGAACGTGTAGTTAAGGGTCTCGAAAAAAAGCATTTTCCAAATGCTCGTGAGGCCGTAGAGAAAGTTTTGGAGTACGACAAGATTCGTCGTGAAGCTCAGCAGAAGTTGGATAACAACAAGCAGCAGGCTAACCAGTTTGCCAAGCAGATTGGTGCCCTTATGAAGGAAGGTAAGAAAGAGGAAGCTGAGAGTGCTAAGGCTCAGGTAGCTATGCTCAAGGCAGACGCTAAGGCTCTTGAAGAGATCATGGAGAAAGCACAGAACGATATGACCAACCAGTTGCTCGAAATTCCTAACATCCCTTGCGAGCAGGTTCCTGAAGGTAAGGACGCAGCCGACAACGTTGTTGTGAAAGAAGGCGGCGAAAAGCCAAACCTCGGCGAGGATGCTCTCTGCCATTGGGATCTCTTGAAGAAATACAATCTTGTAGACTTCGACCTCGGCGTTAAGATTACTGGCGCAGGTTTCCCTGTATATATCGGCAAGATGGCTCGTTTCCAGCGTGCGCTTGAGGCATTCTTCCTTGATGAGGCTCGCAAGAGCGGATATCTGGAGATTCAGCCTCCTTACGTAGTAAACGAGGACTCTGGTCGTGGTACCGGTCAGTTGCCAGACAAGGAAGGTCAGATGTATCACGCTAATCTGGATAATCTCTTCCTCATCCCTACTGCTGAGGTTCCTGTAACCAACATCTTCCGCGATGTTATTCTCGATGAGAAAGATCTCCCTATCAAGCGTTGTGCTTACTCAGCTTGTTTCCGTCGTGAAGCAGGTAGCTATGGTAAGGACGTTCGCGGTTTGAACCGCCTGCACCAGTTCGACAAGGTAGAGATTGTTCGCATCGATAAGCCAGGTCACTCTTACGAGAGTTTGAACGAGATGCTCGACCATGTTGAAGGTCTTTTGAAGAAGTTGGAATTGCCATACCATATCCTCCGTCTCTGCGGTGGTGATATGAGCTTCACCTCTTCTATCTGCTACGACTTCGAGACATGGAGTGCTGCACAGGGTCGCTGGTTGGAAGTTTCATCAGTATCTAACTTCGAGAGCTATCAGGCTAACCGTCTCCACTGCCGCTATCGCCATACAGATGACAAGAAGATTGAACTTTGCCACACATTGAATGGTTCAGCACTTGCCTTGCCACGTATCGTAGCAACCATCTTGGAGAACAATCAGACCCCAGAAGGAATCCGCGTACCTAAGGTATTGGTTCCATACTGTGGTTTCGAGATGCTTGATGACAAAAATTTCGATTAATTTGAAGTATCGGTAAGACTTTCAGTTTTTCTCGATTATACAAAACATTCGAAAAACAAAAATAACATATATTGTACGAGGATAACTTCGACTGCCACAAAGGTAGCCGATGTTATCCTTTTGCATTTTTATGTACCATGAAGCAAACTCTAAACAGCTAACCAGAAATATTAATATATCAGCATTAAGAAATTTAATAGCCCATGAACAAGATTATCAAGAAAGTACAATACTCAGAGAAAGTATTCCGCTTCGATGTAGAAGCACCACTTATAGCCAAGAGCCGAAAGGCAGGTAACTTTGTCATCATCCGTGTAGACGACAACAGCGAGCGTATGCCGCTGACCATCGCTGATGCTGACATTGAGAAAGGAACCATCACACTGGTTGTGCAGAAGGTAGGTCTTTCATCTACCAAACTCTGTGCATTGAATGAAGGCGATGAGATTCACGATGTAGTGGGACCACTTGGAAATCCTACACATATCGAGAACTTCGGAACAGTCATTTGTGCCGGAGGTGGTGTAGGCGTAGCTCCTATGCTCCCTATCATCAAGGCACTGAAAGCCGCAGGAAACAGAGTCCTTTCCGTAATTGCGGGTAGGAACAAAGACCTCGTGATTATGGAAGATGAAGTGCGTGCATCTAGCGATGAACTCATCATCATGACCGATGACGGAAGTTACGGCGAGAAGGGTGTTGTAACCGTAGGAATCGAGAAGTTTATCAATCAGGAGCATATCGATAAGGTTTTCGCCATCGGTCCTCCTATCATGATGAAGTTCTGCTGCCTCTTAACCCAGAAATATAATCTTTCCACAGACGTTTCGCTCAATACCATCATGGTGGATGGAACCGGTATGTGCGGTGCCTGCCGCCTGACCATCGGTGGCAAGACCAAGTTTGTCTGCATCGACGGTCCTGAGTTTGACGGCGCCCAGGTAGATTGGGACGAGATGTTCAAGCGCATGGGCACTTTCAAGGATGTTGAACGCGAAGAGATGGAACACTTCGAAGAGCACCTTGCAACTGTAGACGCAGGAAAGAAGAAAGAAACTACGGATGTAATCATGGACGTAGAACCTACAGATGCAAGCATCGAAGAGTTGACCGACCGTAACGCTGAGTGGCGCAAGGAGTTACGCGCTTCGATGAAAGCAAAAGAACGTACAGCTATAGAGCGCGTAAAGATGCCAGAACTTGACCCTCTTTATCGTGCCACAACCCGTACGGAAGAGGTAAATATCGGTTTAACCAAGGAAATGGCTTTGACCGAAGCCAAGCGCTGTCTCGACTGTCCTAAGCCTACCTGTATGGAAGGTTGTCCGGTAAGTATCAACATTCCTTCCTTCATCAAGAATATTGAGCGGGGCCAGTTCCTTGCCGCAGCCAAGGTTTTAAAGAACACCTCTGCCCTACCAGCCGTTTGCGGACGAGTTTGTCCACAGGAAAAGCAATGTGAAAGCAAGTGTGTACATCTCAAGATGAACGAGCCTGCTGTAGCTATCGGATACCTGGAGCGTTTTGCTGCCGATTACGAACGCCAGAGTGGAAACATCTCTGTACCAAAGTGCGATGAACCTAATGGCATCAAGATAGCCGTAGTTGGTTCAGGACCTTCCGGATTGAGTTTTGCAGGCGATATGGCTAAGAAGGGATTCGACGTTACCGTCTTTGAAGCATTACACGAGATTGGCGGTGTATTAAAATATGGTATTCCGGAATTCCGTTTGCCTAATGCTATCGTAGATGTAGAGATTGAGAATCTTCAGAAGATGGGCGTAAAGTTCATTACAGACTGCATCGTAGGCAAGACCATTTCCGTAAAAGATCTGGAAGAACAAGGATTCAAGGGAATCTTCGTTGGCTCAGGTGCGGGTCTGCCAAACTTCATGAATATTCCTGGAGAGAATGCCTTGAACATCATGTCTTCTAACGAATATCTTACCCGTGTAAACCTGATGGATGCAGCCAATCCTCATAGCGACACCCCTATCAACTTGGGTAAGAAGGTGGTTGTTGTAGGCGGCGGAAACACAGCTATGGACAGTTGCCGTACTGCAAAACGACTCGGAGCAGACGTAACCTTGGTATATCGCCGTTCGGAGGCAGAAATGCCTGCCCGACTCGAAGAGGTGAAGCATGCCAAGGAAGAAGGAATCAACTTCTTTACATTACACAATCCTAAAGAATATGAGGCAGACGATAAGGGCGCAGTAAAGGCTGTAGTTCTCGATGTGATGAAGCTTGGCGAACCTGATGCCAGCGGCCGTCGTCGTCCAGAAGCTACAGGCGAGACCATCACGCTGGAGTGCGACCAGGTAATTGTTGCCGTAGGAGTAAGTCCTAATCCACTCGTTCCACAGAGTATCGAAGGCTTGGAACTCGGCCGGAAGAACACCATTGCCGTAAACGACCAGATGCAGAGTTCCATCGAAGAAATCTACGCTGGCGGCGATATCGTACGAGGAGGAGCCACAGTAATTCTTGCCATGGGAGACGGCAGAAAGGCCGCTCTCAATATGAGCGAAAAATTATTGAATAAGAAATAAGAAAACGGGAATCGAGTAGGAGGAAAACGAAGTAGTTTTTCTCCTACTTTCGTCTTCCGACCT
>JAJWJX010000093.1:0-5734 GCA_021623045.1 Segatella copri
AGACTGGTGAAAACGCAGGTAAGAAGAAGTGGTATGCTACTTCGGTAACCGACCGAAGCCCCCGGTGCATCACGCATCGGGGGCTTTTTTTACTTTTTTACCTTTAAAAGCCTTTTTCCTTAAAAACTCCTTAAACTTTGCTACTCTCTGCAATATTTTTAGTAACTTTGCACCCAAAAGTTAGTATACAAGATGAAAATAGGAATTATCGTTGCGATGGACAAGGAGTTCGCGCAACTCAAAACATTATTGACCGAATCGCAGGTTGAAAGAAAAAACTATAAGGACTTCGTTATCGGAAAGATAGGCAATAACGAGGTGGTGATGCAACAATGCGGCATCGGTAAGGTGAACAGTACCATAGGTGCCGTGGAAATGATTGACAACTATCACCCTGACCTCGTTATCTCTTCGGGCGTGGCTGGAGGTGCTGATATCAACCTCAACGTAACCGAGGTAGTGGTAGCAACCAACTGCGTTTACCACGATGCCTACTGCGGTGAGGAATGTGAATTCGGACAGATTCTAGGCATGCCTGCTTCCTTCAAAACACCTAAGGAATATGTGGAGAAGGCTCTTGCCATCAACAACCTGCCAGACAACAAGCACCCGAAGATCCATGCCGGACAGATTGTGAGCGGCGAATGGTTCGTAGACAGCAAGGAGAAGATGCGCTCTATCCTGGAGCATTTCCCTCAGGCGATGGCGGTGGATATGGAGAGCTGCTCTATCGCTCAGACCTGCCACATCTACAAGACGCCTTTCATCTCCTTCCGCATCATCAGCGATGTACCGCTGAAGGATACCAAGGCACAGCAGTATTTCGACTTCTGGGCTAAAATGGCTGAAGGCTCTTTCAATGTTACCAAGGCTTTCCTGGAAAGTCTTTAGGAGTGTTGAATGTTGAATGTTGAGTGTTGAATTTTTGCCTAACGGACTCAAGGGCGCTAGCCTAATTCAACATTCAACATTCAACATTCAACACTATTCATTCAACATTCAACACTCAACATTCAACATTATAAAAACTATGAATAAGATTCCAAGTTTTACAATCAATCACAACAAGTTGCTCCGCGGCATCTACGTGAGCCGTAAGGACGAAGTAGGCGGAGAAGTGATCACAACATTCGATATCCGCATGAAGGTGCCTAACCAGGAGCCTTGTCTGCACAACGGTGCCATCCATACCATCGAGCACCTGGCTGCCACTTATCTGCGCAACGACGAGGAGTGGAAGGACCGCATCATCTACTGGGGACCGATGGGATGCCTCACAGGCAACTATCTCCTCATCAAGGGCGACCTGGAGAGCAAGGACATCGTGGAACTGATGAAGCGCACCTTCCAGTTTATCGCCGATTTCGAGGGCGAGATTCCGGGACAGGCGGCAAAGGACTGCGGTAACTACCTGCTCCACGACCTGCCTATGGCGAAATATGAAGCCAGGAAATATCTGGATGAGGTGCTCTGCTGCATCAGGGAAGAAAACCTCATCTACCCTACTCAGGACTAGAAATTCAAGTTTCGCAAATTCAGGAGTTAAAGAAGTTAAAGGAGTTATCGCTCCCTACGGTCGCTGAGGAGTTAAGACAATTGTCTTTTTGGCGTAGTTTTTAAGCTGAAAGACATACGTCTTAACTCCTTAACTTCCTTAACTCCTTTAACTTCCTGATATGCGAAAGTTCAGTTAGAAACAAAAAATATGGCAAGCTTACCACTTAAGCTTGCCATATTTTTCTTTATACCATATCTGCCAGCCATTCACCAGATTCTGCCATACTACATAGGCACCCGGTGCTACGGCGGCAAGCGGATTCAGGAAGGTGAGGGTGAGCCAGATGCCCACTATCGTATTCTTCTGTCCCAACGCCTGACCGGCACTGATACTCGCACCGAAATGCCTGCCTACCGCCTTTCCGATGGCAAACTGGATGAGACATACCAGCAACGGAACAAAGAGCAGCAGAAGCATCGTAACGCCCGATACCTCGGCATGGAGTATGTTGCGAATCGTTTCGCCCATCAGTATCGTGAGGTTGAAACACCACATATAAAAGCCCAAATCCTTTACACTCTTCACTTTATCCACCCATTTAGGCAGAAATCTGCGGCTCAGCAAGGCAAGCAGCAGAGGAACCACCAGAACGGTAGTGACATTGCGGAACACCATCGCACTCATCATGAGGAAAGAGACATCCGCCCCCTTCTCAACCATCGGGAAAAGACTCGGGATGATGACCATCGTAAAGATGTTGGCGATGACCGTATAGGTGGTGAGCGAACCGATACTGCCGCCCAACTTCTCGGTAACCACAGCCACGGCGGCTGCCGTAGGACAGATGAAGCAGATGAAGGCACCCTCGAGAATCAGTTTGGTACTGTAATCGGAACCGAACTCGAAGATGAGCACTACCATCATCAATGCCAGCGAGGTACGGATGAGCTGGAGTATGAAATGCCAGGTCTTAGGCTTCATCTCCTTGATTTCTATCTTACAGAAAGTAACATAGAGCAGGGCGAACAGCACCACCGGCATCAGACTTACCAACCTCGGACCACAATAATCGCCAATGGGCACCAGGAAGGGCACATTGGCGAATATCAGGTAGCCCAATGCTCCCAGAACCAGGGAGCAGGGCAATGAAAACTTTCTAAAAAATCTCCACAAAAACATATCTGTTTAGTCTTTGTTGCTGCGCTTGCGCTTCAGGTGATCAAGCTCGATCTTGCGCATACGCATGTTCTTTGGAGTTACCTCTACGTACTCGTCCTCACGGATATACTCCAGGCACTCCTCAAGACTCATCACGGTCTTAGGAATCACGCGGGCCTTATCGTCAGAACCGGAAGCACGCACGTTGGTAAGCTGTTTAGCCTTGGTTACGTTAACTACCAGGTCGTTGTCGTGAACATGCTCACCTACAACCTCGCCTCCGTAAACCTCCTCACCCGGGTCGATGAAGAACTTACCACGATCCTGCAGCTTATCGATAGCGTAAGCAAAGGCTGTACCGGTTTCGAGCGCAATCATGCTACCGTTAGAACGGCGGCTGATTTCACCCTTGTATGGCTGATACTCCTTGAAGCGGTGAGCCATGATAGCCTCGCCCTGAGAAGCGGTAAGCACGTTGGTACGCAGACCGATGATACCACGTGATGGGATATCAAACTCGATGTCTACACGCTCGCCCATGTTCAGCATAGAGGTCATATCACCCTTGCGGCGGGTTACCATATCAATCATCTTAGAAGCGAACTCCTCTGGTACGTTGATGGTCAACTCCTCTACAGGCTCGCACTTCACACCGTCAATCTCCTTGTAGATAACCTGAGGCTGACCTACCTGGAGCTCATAGCCCTCGCGGCGCATGGTCTCGATGAGCACAGAGAGATGGAGCACACCACGGCCTGATACAATCCACTTATCGGTAGAATCCTCGTAAGGCTGTACACGGAGAGCGAGGTTCTTCTCGAGCTCCTTGTTCAAGCGCTCCTGGATGTGGCGTGATGTACAGAACTTGCCTTCCTTACCGAAGAATGGTGAATCGTTGATGGTGAAGAGCATGCTCATGGTAGGCTCATCTACAGCGATTGGAGGCAGTGGCTCAGGATTCTCGAAGTCGCAGATGGTATCACCAATCTCGAACTTCTCCAAGCCGATAACGGCACAGATATCGCCAGAATCTACATGATCGGTCTTCTTATGGCCCATACCCTCGAAGGTGTGGAGTTCCTTAATCTTGGTCTTCTCCTGGGTACCGTCGCGGTGGCAGATAGTAACGTTCATGCCGTCCTTCAATGTACCACGATGTACACGACCTACGGCGATACGACCTGTATAAGAGCTGTAATCGAGTGATGTGATAAGGAGCTGAGGAGTACCCTCAAGCTGCTTAGGAGCTGGGATAACCTCAATAATCTTATCGAGCAGATAGTCGATATTGTCGGTTGGATGATTATAATCCTCGCCCATCCAGCCGTTCTTGGCAGAACCGTAAACTACAGGGAAGTCGAGCTGGTCTTCTGTAGCATCGAGGTCGCACATCAGGTCGAATACCATCTCGTACACCTCTTCAGGGCGACAGTTAGGCTTATCTACCTTATTAACAACAACGATAGGCTTCAGTCCGAGCTGCAATGCTTTCTGGAGCACGAAACGTGTCTGAGGCATCGGACCCTCAAAAGCATCGACGAGGAGGAGGCATCCGTCTGCCATGTTGAGCACGCGCTCAACCTCACCACCGAAGTCAGAGTGTCCAGGAGTATCGAGGATATTAATCTTAGTACCTTTCCAATTGATAGATACATTCTTTGAGAGAATGGTTATACCACGCTCGCGCTCCAAGTCGTTGGAATCGAGCACTTCGCCGCTGTTATCCTGGCCGTCGCGGAACAGCTTACCGGCGAGCATCATCTTGTCGACCAATGTAGTCTTACCATGGTCAACGTGTGCAATAACTGCAATGTTTCTAATGTCTTGCATTTTAATTTTTACCTTAAATACTTAAATTTGGGTGCAAAATTACAAAAAAATCCCGAAATGTTTGCATAATTCGCCAAAAAGTTGTACCTTTGCACCGCATTTTTAATGAAACCACCGTGAGGAAGGTCATCAGATGCGCAAAATTAAACATATTCATATTTTATTAAATTAAGTATTACAGCTATGTATTTAGACAAAGCAAAAAAAGAAGAGATCTTTAGCAAGTACGGAAAGTCTAACTCTGATACTGGTTCTGCTGAGAGCCAGATAGCATTGTTCTCATACCGTATTGCTCATTTGACGGAGCACGTTAAGAAGAACCGTAAAGATTATACTACAACACGTGCGTTGACACAGCTTGTAGGAAAGCGTCGTGCATTGCTCGATTACTTGTATGATCGCGACATCAATCGCTATCGTGCTATCATCAAGGCCCTCGGTCTTCGTAAGTAATCAGCTTAGGCAGACACATTGCTTAACAGAACAAAGAATCCCATCACTCGCAAGAGCGGTGGGATTTTTCTTTGTGTTTTTATTTTCTATTAGAAAGGGAAACGGAAATTTCACCTCTTTATAATATATTTTAAAACTATTTTCCTTCCTATTAGAAACTTTATTTGTACCTTTGTACGCTGAAAAGACAAAAGGACTATACATATAACGAAAAAGAATATGATTCACTTCTTAGAACAGTACTTTGTAGAACTTGTTACTGTAACCAGCATCATCTATCTGACGCTGGCTATCATTCTGTTGCTCTACAAGACACCTGATACAGCCGTTTACAAAACCTTCCGCAGATCTAAAAGACTGATGGCAGGCGGAATGGGACTCATCAGTCTGAATATATGGATTTGGATAGCATCATTTACCGGAAGCTGGACTGAATATAACAACTGGGTACCCTGTTTCGATATCATCCTCTTCTATCTGATGAGCATCTGCTTCAGTTTCTCGCTCAGCAGTCTGCTCGACCCTCATTATATCTCCCGCAAACGCTGCAGGGCAATAGCTGTAAAGTTCACTCTGACGGCTTTCTTCGCCCTTATCGCCATGACAGATGCGCTGAAGGCATACCAGATACCCCTGCTGCTTATCGCCCTGGCAGGACTGCTGGAGATGCTCATAGGGCATATCTATTACTTCAACAAGTGCTATCTGAGAAGCAATGCCCTCTTCGAAAACTACTTCTCGATCGAGTAGGAGGAAAACGAAGTAGTTTTTCTCCTACTTTCGTCTTCCGACCTC
>JAJWJX010000094.1:0-5526 GCA_021623045.1 Segatella copri
ATTAACGTTAAAAAATACGCTCAAAGCTTGCTCAATTAGAGTAAAACAGGGCGTGTGGGGCAAAACTTGCGAAAGTTCAGTTACGAATTTCTCCATATAATCAAGGGTCTATACGCCACCTTTTCATCGTGGCATATAGACCCTCAACACTCAACATTCAACATTCAACACTCACTATTCACCACCCATTTCCATGCTGGTCTTATTTCTATCTTGAGTCCATCACGCACAATCTCCCCTTCATCATCGTAGGTGATTATTTATTCGGCGGCAGCGAATAAAATGCTTTATTTCTTTTCGCTGATACCGAATAAAATCTATCTGAAGTATGCAAGTTTTGCCCCACACGCCCTGAACCAACGGTCACCGGCGCGTAGCGGAAAGGTAAAGGGCTAGGAGCTTTTGGGCCTTCAGCCCGTTCTTGAACCACATGTGAAAGTTCAGTAATTAAGTGTTTCGCAATATTTTCAACAGAACTTTCATAAGTAATAAAAGCGTTCTTTTTCTAAATGCAACAAGGCGCAACCTTCTCACGAAGACTGCGCCTCTAATAGTTTTCTTTTTTGTTTAATTTTTAAGAGAGTATTAACATATATATATTTGTAAGTGTAAGTTTCTTACTTCTTTATTTCTTTTGCTCTAAGCTTTATGGCTCGAAGAACTTAATCTGTGTTCCATTTTGCAACTGGGTTCCTGCCATATTAAAGTTGAATGCTTTAGGATTTGGATTCTTCTCATCCTTTGGATCAACTTCGTAACCATAAGCAACCAAATAGGCTTCAACCTTGTTGGTAGTGGTAACTTGTCCGAAAGTATATCGGCTGTTTCCACTAGAATAGCAATAGAACTTAACCTTATGTGTAGCACCTCCATATTCCAGATTTACAGTAATAGCATCTGGGAAGAGCATGAACTGGATAACTGGTGTAACTGAATAGTAGTATACAACACTCTTGAAGCTCACCGGCATCTCATATTTCTTCAATGCTTCCTTCAGGTCTTTCGTTTCTGCATTTTCAGGAATGTAACGGGCGAGAATCTTTACAGGGAAGTTGTTTACAGTCATTACAGTGTCTTTGCCATCTCCGTAGATAGAAGTAGCGACATTTAATGTGTCGTAATATTCCTTTGTACCTTTTGTTTCTGTAACATGCTCATCGCTCATATAAGCGAGTTTGCTCATACGGCTACCAGCTGTCTTGAGATAGCAAACTTCCTTTTCTGATTTTGTAAGCTGCTTGTAATAACTGTTGTTATCATCGCCTGTGTTACAAGAAGTGAATGCGAAAGCTGCAACGAAGGCAGCTACAATTGAGAATAATTTGATTTTTTTCATTTTGCTATTATGTTTTGATTCTTATTTTCTCATATTTCTCAGCCTAAATGCACCCCGATATGGTTGCCCGAGGCTCTTCAGTCCTTGTATAAAACAAGAAAAGGCGGGAAACTTGCATCACTTTTAGTTAATCTCTGTTAATGTTCTTCGATTGTCCATTTCATAGAGCACTTTTGCCAATGTACAGTAACCTTTGACTTGCAGTTCTTAGTTGCTTGAGCTTTTTACTGTTTAAGTCTAGGTTTGTTCTACATAGCGATGCAAAGTTAGTGTTTTATTTTGAATTACGCAAGAATTTTATGATTTTCTTTCTCTTTTTCGCTTAAAAATACTACTTTTGTGGAGATTTTAGGGATTATTCACCTAAAAGCGGAATGAATCGTGTAGACTCTGAGTCTCATGGAAAATGAAATAATGATGAATCTGATATGAAAAAGAAAGTAGGTACATTTAAGATTTGGCTGTTGGCGATAGCCGCAGTAGTGGCGTTTTCTGTCTTGCCGAAGGTTTCTTCGCTGGCAACAGAAGATCAGGCACTTGTTGTAAAGGAGAATAAGCAGGAAATTCCTGTAAAAGGTGCGAATCTGGAGGCGCAGGGTCTGGAGATTCCGGTATCTAAGGTAAAGGTATCGGAGACCATCAGGCATCGGTTGGCTTATACCGTATCTTATAATCATGATACGCGACAGCCTAACTGGGTAGCCTGGGCGCTGACGGGGGAGCATGCATCTGGTAAGTTGCCGCGCGGAAAGTTTGCCGATGATGAGGAGATGCCGGCACCGGTGGGAACTTTGGCGGATTATTACAACAGTGGCTTTGACAGGGGGCACATGTGTCCGGCTGGTGACAACAAATGGAGTCAGCAGGCGATGGACGAATGTTTCCTGATGACCAATATGTGTCCGCAGAACCACAGTCTGAATGCGGGGGTATGGAACACGATAGAGCAGCAGTGCCGCAACTGGGCGAAGCAGTATGGCAAGGTTTATATAGTCTGCGGACCGATATTTCTGAATAAGGAGCATCGCAAGTTGGGTAAGAACAAGGTGGTAGTGCCTGATGCCTTCTTCAAGGTGGTTCTTCATACGGGCAAGAATCCGCAAGCCATCGGCTTTATCTGCCGTAACCAGTCGCAGAAAGGCAGAAAGAAGACGGAATTCGTGAACTCGGTAGATGAAGTAGAACGTATCACCGGCTACGATTTCTTCCCTCAGCTTCCTGATGATGTTGAGAAGAGGGTAGAGGCTAAGGCTGAAATGTTTTAAAAAGGAATTTCTGCAGTATCCAGTAATAGGATATAACAAAAAAAAAAGGCTTTCCGTAATGGAAAGCCTTTTTCTTGAAGATCTGTGACTCGCATGGGGCTCGAACCCATGACCCCAACATTAAAAGTGTTGTGCTCTACCAGCTGAGCTAGCGAGTCAATCTTCTGCTTTATGTTTCAAAAGCGAGTGCAAAGGTACGGCAAAAATCTGAAATAACCAAATATTTTGCCATATTTTTACTGATTTTCTTCATTTTTATCCGAAATCGGGACATTTTCGCCCGTTTCTTCATGATATTGCGGCTTTTCTTTCGTCACATACCGCTGCCAGTAGGCAATGAGGAGCGTAGTGAGCGGAAGGGCTACTATCAAGCCAAGGAAGCCCAGAAGTGCACCCCAAACCGAGAGACTCAAGAGAAGAATGGCTGGGTTCAGTCCCATCGCCTTACCCATGATCTTCGGGGTTACTACCATGTCGGTGATGACCTGCACCACGCAGAATACCAGAACTGCCAGACCGAATACCAGCCAGAAGTTCTGACCTGTGTCGGCAGCCTTCAGCATGGCAAGGAATGCCGTAGGGATGAGGGCGAAGGTATGGAGATACGGAACCAGGTCCATGATGCCGATGAGAATGCCCAGACCTATCGCCATCGGGAAACCGATGATGGTAAAACCGATGCAGAACATGATGCCCATACAGAGCGCTACCAGTCCCTGACCACGGATATAATTGTTGAGCTCGCGCTCCACATCCTTCATCAGCGCACTCCAGAACGGACGGTTCTTCTTAGGGAAGATTCTCACCCAGTTGGCTGTCAGCGTTTCATAATCGAGCAGGATGAAGAACATATATAATAAGGTAATCATTGATGCCACGATACTCATCAGTACCGTTGCCGTCTGGCTGACTACCGAGAAGACCTTAGGCATGGTGGTCTTGATGGCATCGCTGAAATCCTTGCTTTTCAGGAAATGCTCTATCTGCTCCTGGTTCGCCTGCAGCCAGTCTTTGATCAGCGCTGTCAGGTTGTTGGTATGAGTCGTCTGATGCAGCCATCGTGTCAACACCTCACCGAGTTTGTCAAACTGGTCAATCATCGGTGGGATGATGAGCCACAGCACGCCTCCTATAACAGCGATGGCCGTTCCCATGGCGATGAGGATAGACAGTGCACGTACTTTCACGTGGAGTTTGTTTTCGATGAACTTCACAACCGGATAGAGCAGGTAGGCGAAAAACCACGCAATGAAGAATGGCAACAATACACTGCTCAGATAATTGGTCATGAAGAGCACGGCCAGAACGATGAGGGTAATACCCGCCCATCTTATAAATTTATCAAATGTAATCTCCTTTCCCATAACTAATCCTTTTGTTATAATTTTTCGTTAAGAATCGCCTTCTGGTAGCATTCTCTGCAGAGTGGCTCGTATTCATCTTTCTCGCCCAGGAGCACCCGTTTGTCGTTATTGACCAACCGGTGGCTCACATAGGCAACCGATCCGCACTTTACGCAGATGGCATGAACCTTGGTCACCTCGTCAGCGATGGCACAGAGAGCAGGAATCGGACCGAAGGGAACTCCCTTGAAGTCCATATCCAGTCCTGCCACGATGACTCTCACGCCACGGTTGGCGAGTTCGTTGCATACCTCTACAAGACCATTGTCCAGGAACTGGGCTTCATCGATACCCACCACGTCGATATCAGAAGCCAATAGCAGTATCGATCCAGAGGACTCAATAGGAGTAGACCGGATAGAGTTCTGATCATGGCTCACTACATCTTCCTCGGAGTAACGAGTGTCAAGCGCAGGCTTAAAGATTTCCACCTTCTGCTTGGCGAACTTCGCGCGCTTCATTCTTCGGATCAATTCCTCGGTTTTTCCAGAGAACATTGATCCGCACACCACTTCAATTCTTCCGGGACGGTGTGCCTCCCCAATTAGATTTTCTGTCATTTCGGGGGCAAAATTAATAATAAGGTTTTAAAAAATGCAAAGAAACGCGTTTTTTTTTTGCTATGAAAGATTAATTAACTACATTTGCGGTCAGTATGGGCACATTATACATCGTTCCGACTCCAGTTGGTAACATGGAGGACATGACAATGCGAGCCATTCGCATACTGAAAGAAGCGGATTTGGTACTCGCTGAGGACACTCGAACATCGAGTGTTCTGCTGAAGCATTTCGATATCAGAAATCGATTAGTGGCTCACCACAAGTTTAACGAACATGGCACATCATCTGCCATCGTAGAGCGACTGAAGGGTGGCGAAACCATCGCCTTGATCAGCGATGCCGGAACACCGGGTATCAGCGATCCTGGTTTTTACCTCGCCCGCGAGGCAGCCAAGGCAGGCATCACGGTGCAGACTTTGCCTGGACCTACGGCATGCATTCCGGCCATCGTTTCATCGGGTTTGCCATGCGACCGATTCTGTTTCGAAGGATTCATTCCGCAGAAAAAGGGCAGACAGACCTATCTTGAATCATTGAAGGACGAGGTGCGCACCATGATTTTCTATGAGTCGCCTTATCGCGTGGTGAAAACCTTGCAGCAGTTTGCCGAGGTTTTCGGGGATGACAGACAGGTGAGCTGTTGTCGTGAAATATCCAAACTCCACGAGGAGAGTGTGAGGGGTACGCTTGCCGAGGTTATCGCTCATTTTGAGGAGACAGAACCGAGGGGCGAATTTGTCATCGTATTGGCAGGAAAAGATCCTAAACAGCTCAAGGAGGAGATGAAGGAAAAGAAGCGTGAAGAGCGCCGGCAGAAGAAAAACGGGGCTCGCAGGGATGAAGAAAGTAACTGAACTTTTGCATGTGGCTTAAGTACGGGCTGAAGGCCCAAAAACTCCAGAATCAGCACGCCCTGAAAGGGCAGAAGCTCCTAGCCCAGGGCATCGCCCTGGGTATAA
>JAJWJX010000049.1:0-27143 GCA_021623045.1 Segatella copri
AAAATAACCAATCCCTTTCTTCCGGGTTTTCAAACCCTTTATCCATGTAAGGGTTAAAAAAAAACTGAATAACTGAATACTGAATACGGATGGTCTTACCCATGCACCCTGTTTTAGGGTGCATGGGTAGTTTTTTAAAAAAGGAGAACCGCAGTTCTGTGCCCAACAGATGCTCTATGTTAACGAGAGCGGTTTCTATGCTTTGGTGCTCGGCTCTAAGCTTTCTACAGCCGTGAAGTTCAAGAACTGGGTTACGGCTGAGGTTTCCTAGAAGTTAACTCCGAAATTGAGCTGGAGGGCTCCATTGCGGGATTTGTCGAAACTGTCGTGGCAGATGTTGGCAAGTCCGATATCGTAGGTGAGGTCGGCATAGAACATGTCGTAGCCGATGCCGCAGCCGATGCGGATACCACCATCCAGGCGGCGGAAGTTGGCATCCTTGAATGAGCTCTCTGCTTCACGCTCGGCAAAGTTCTTGATCTTGCCTCCTACACCAACGGCAAAATAGCCGCCTACCTGAGGCTGGATGGAGAAATGGTCGTCTACTTCGTACTTGTACTTCAGTACGGCTGGAATCTCAAGATAATTGAGGTCGTAGGTCATCTTCTTGCCTTCAGGAAGATCCTTCTTGCCACCTTTCTCTATATATGAAAGTCCGGTTTCGAGATAGAGTGGGGCACTGTCGGTCAATGGGATGCCGGCTACTACGCCCACATTCAGGCCGGTCTGCCAGTCGCCACCATCCAGACGGGAATCGTCGGAATTGACAAAGGTGAAGGCAGGACCGATGCGGAATCCGTAATACGGGCTGCCGTAGTTGTGGTTGTAACGGTAGTCGAGATGCCCCGTCTGCTTGTTATAATATCTGCTGTCACGATAATTCTGTGCTGCTGCCGGCATCAGAGCCAGGAGCAATGCCATCATGATGAATGCTAATCTTTTCATAATTCTTATTCTTTTATACATTAATATATACTGTTTGAAGAAACTTGTTTTACGGTGCAAAGGTAGGGATAAAAAACGAAACGGCAGCGAGCGTTTCCCTAAATGATAGAGGGGAACCCCTATTTCTGACCTAATACAACTTTCTCAACAAAAAAAATATAAATTTTTGCTATATTTTTTTGTTTTGTCTCCAATTTGTGCTATCTTTGCCTTCAAATTATAAACGTTTATATAGAAATATGAAATTTTTGAAGAAGTATCTACTGGATATTCTGGTAGTTATTGCATTTGCAATCATCTCCTTCGTCTACTTTATGCCTGCCGATATGGACGGACGAATCCTCTTCCGACATGATGCAGCAGCAGGAAAGGGACTGGGACATGAAAAAGAACTCTTCCAGCAGCAGACGGGAGAGACTACACGATGGACGAACTCGGTGTTTGGCGGTATGCCTACCTATCAGATGTCGCCTTCGTATGACAGTAATCAGGTGCTCAGCCAGATTGTGAAGGCATATCATCTGTGGTTGCCAGACTATGTATGGTATGTTTTCGTATACCTCCTGGGCTTCTATATCATGCTGCGTGCCTTCAACTTCAGACAGTCGCTGGCGGCGCTGGGAAGTATCATCTGGGCTTTCTCGTCCTACTTTTTTATCATCATCGCTGCCGGACATATCTGGAAGGTATGGGCGCTGGCTTATCTGCCGCCGATGATTGCGGGCGTGGTGCTTGCCTATCGGGGCAAGTATCTCAAGGGACTGCTCCTGACTGCCATCTTCTCGGCTTTCGAGGTGCAGGCTAACCACGTGCAGATGACTTATTACTACCTCTTTATCATCCTCTTCATGGTGATTGCCTTCCTGGTAGATGCCATCAGGAAGGGAGAACTCGCACGCTTCGGAAAGGCTACGGCGGTATGCGTGGTGGGTGCCCTTATCGGCATCTCGCTCAACCTCTCGAACCTTTATCATACCTGGCAGTATGGTCAGGAAACCATGCGTGGAAAGAGTGAACTTGTAAAGAAAAATGCGGCTAACCAGACCAGCAGCGGTCTGGATAGAGACTATATCACACAGTGGAGTTACGGTATCGACGAAACCTGGACGCTGATGATTCCGAATGCCAAGGGCGGTGCTTCCGTGCCGCTGGCACAGAACCAGAAGGCGATGGAGAAGGCGGATCCTAACTTCGTTCAGATTTACCAGCAGCTCGGTCAGTACTGGGGCAACCAACCGGGAACGAGCGGACCGGTATATGTAGGCGCCTTCGTCTGCATGCTCTTTATCCTCGGTCTGTTTATCGTGAAAGGTCCGATGAAGTGGGCGCTGCTTGCTGCCACCATCCTGAGCATCCTGCTCGCCTGGGGTAGAAACTTCATGCCGTTTACCAATTTCTTCCTCGATTACGTGCCGATGTATGCCAAGTTCCGAACCGTGGCATCTATCCTAGTTATCGCAGAATTCACCATCCCGCTCCTGGCGATGATGGCGCTGAAGAAGATTGTGGATGAGCCGGAGATTCTGACAGAGAAGATAAAATATGTATATGCCAGTTTCGGTCTGACAGCAGGCTTCTGTCTGCTCTTTGCCATCATGCCGGGCGTATTCTTCCCAGATTTTATATCGGTACAGGAGACACAGGCGCTGCAGCAGTTGCCTCAGGAGTATATCTCTCCAATCATGAGCAATCTGACGGACATCCGTAAAGGCATCTTTACCTCAGACTGCTGGCGTTCGTTCTGGATTATCCTCATCGGTTCGGCACTGCTGATGCTCTTCAAGATGAAGAAGCTGGGCAAGGAATATATGATTGCCGGTATCGCCGTGCTCTGTCTGGTGGATATGTGGATGGTGAACAAGCGCGATCTCTACGATGATATGTTCGTAGACAAGGCGCAGCGCGATACACCGCAGCAGATGACCGAGACCGACAAGATTATCTGCCGTGACAAGGCACTCGATTACCGTGTGCTGAATCTGGCATCGAATACATTCAATGAGAACGAGACCTCTTACTACCACAAGAGCATCGGCGGTTATCATCCAGCCAAGCTCCGTCGCTACCAGGAGATGATTGATGCGCATATCGCTCCTGAGATGCAGAAGACGATGCAGGCGGTAGCTGCTGCGGGCGGCGATATGACCAAGGTGAACGGTGACAGTATCTATCCGGTACTGAACATGCTGAACACCAAATACTTCATCATGCCGCTGCAGGGCGGACAGACCGTTCCGGTGCAGAATCCGTATGCCTACGGCAATGCATGGTTCGTAGACGAGGTGAAGTATGTGAACAATGCCAACGAGGAAATCGATGGCGTGGGCAAGGTGAACCTCCGGCATGTGGCTGTGGCTGTTGCCAAATTCAAGGAACAGCTGGCGCAGAGCGTGAAGCAGGACGATACTTCGGTGGTGAAGATGACGCAGTATAAGCCGAACAACCTGACTTACGAGGTGAAGTCGAACAAGGGCGGCGTCATCGTATTCTCAGAGATTTACTATCCGGGCTGGACGGCTACGGTAGATGGTCAGCCGGCAGAATTGGGCAGGGTAAACTATATCCTGCGTGCGCTGAACGTGAAGGCAGGCAGCCATAAGGTAGTGCTCGATTTCCATCCTCAGTCGCTTAAGAATACCGAGACCGTGGCTTACATCGGTTACGGCGTTCTGGCTCTCCTTATTATAATAGGTGTAGTGGTTGAGGTGAGAAAACGCAAGAAGGCTTCTCCGGAAGTGAATGAATAAAAAGGAGAAAGACTTATGCTGTTTCGCACAGAAATAGATATTCCGAAGGCCGACTTCGAGATAGGGGCGGCAGAGCGGATGCTCTTTGTGGGCAGTTGCTTTGCCGACAATCTGGGTCGGCGGTTCGTGGAGAACCGCTTCCGGGCTACGGTGAACCCTTTCGGAGTGATGTATAATCCGGCAAGCATTCTCCATACGGTAGAGAAATGTTCCGAGGTCCGTCCCCGTGTGGCTGTCTTTACGCTCGGTACCAACCATGTGTATATCCTGAAGGAGACGGGCGAGATTGTGGACAACTGCCAGAAGCGCCCGCAGCGCCTCTTCGAAGAGCGGGAACTGAGCGTGGACGAATGTGCAGGCTATCTGCAGAAGGCTATCAATCTGCTGAAATCGCAGCTGGAAGCATCTGGAGAAAGTGACGGCGGACTGAAGGTAATCATCACGGTGAGTCCTATCCGCTATGCGAAATACGGCTATCACGGGAGTCAGCTTTCGAAGGCTACGCTCCTGCTGGCAGCCGATAAGCTGGTGAAGGAGAATCCCGGAGTGGTGAGCTATTTCCCGGCTTACGAGATCATGAACGATGAACTTCGTGACTACCGCTTCTACAAGGAAGACATGCTGCACCCGAGCGAACAGGCTGTGGAATATATCTGGGAGCGGTTCCGGGCAA
The DNA here is from genome assembly GCA_021623045.1 of Segatella copri. Classification (GTDB taxonomy): domain Bacteria; phylum Bacteroidota; class Bacteroidia; order Bacteroidales; family Bacteroidaceae; genus Prevotella; species Prevotella copri_T. Next base: position 4,366 of record JAJWJX010000049.1, read on the forward strand.
CCTACTTCGGCAAGGAAGCCGAGCAGTTTCTGGAAGACTGGCGGCCTATCCGCGAAGCTCTCGGCCATAAACCCTTCCATCCCGAGAGCGAGGAACACCAGAAGTTCATCGCCAGAACGGAAGAGAAGAAAAGACAATTTGAGGAGAAATATCATCTCTTATAAAATAAAGAATATTTAAATAACAAGACAATGACATATACTATTGAAAAGGTAACCACACTGATAGGTGCGCGTCGCTATGGAGACAATGATACCAACATCGGTTTTATCCTGACCGATAGTCGTTCACTTTGTTTCCCAGAGGAAACTCTGTTCTTTGCGCTCAAGTCGGAGCGTAATGATGGTCATAACTACATCCCTGAGTTGTATCGCAGAGGTGTAAAAAACTTTGTTGTAACGGATGTGCCTAAGGGCTATGCTTCTGATTATCCGGGAGCCAACTTCCTGAAGGTAGTAAACACGCTTGAGGCTCTCCAGCGTCTGGCTGAGCGCCACCGTGACGAATTCAACATCCCTATCGTAGGCATCACGGGTTCAAACGGCAAGACCATGGTCAAGGAGTGGCTCTACCAGCTGCTCTCGCCAAGCATGTTTGTTACCCGCAGTCCGCGCAGTTACAACTCTCAGATAGGTGTGCCATTGTCGGTATGGCTGATGAACGAGCAGACCCAGGTGGGCGTTTTCGAGGCAGGTATCAGTATGCCTGGCGAAATGCTTGCCCTGCGTGACATCATCCAGCCAACCATCGCCGTACTGACCAATCTGGGTGCTGCGCATCAGGAGAACTTCTCTTCCATGGAGGAGAAATGCCGGGAGAAACTCATCCTCTTCCATGATGCAGAAACCGTAATCTATGATGGCGATGACGAGGTTATCAACAAGGTGATAGCCGAATATCCCGACTATAAAGGCGAGAAACTCTTCTGGTCGCTCAAGAATGCGGAGGCTCCTTTCTATGTGAAGAACATCGAGAAGCAGCAGAGCGTGAGCGTGATTACCTATATATATAAAGGTGAAGAAGACAGTTTCTCTATCCCGTTCATCGATGATGCATCTGTACAGAATGCCATCATCTCTGCCGTCGTAGCATCGAAACTCGGTCTTTCGGCTGAGGATATCGACAAGCGTATGGCACAGCTCGAACCTGTGGCAATGAGACTGGAGGTGAAGGTAGGACAGCACGGATGTACGCTGATCAACGACAGCTACAATAGTGATATCAACTCGCTCGATATCGCCCTCGACTTCATGAACCGCCGTCCAGACCATCGCGGTCGTCGCCATACACTGATATTGAGCGACATCTACCAGAGCGGTCAGGAACCGGAGGCTTTATATAAAGAGGTGAGCGATTTAGCCCGCAAGCGTGGCGTGGTAAAGTTCATCGGTATCGGTCCTGAACTCTGCAAGCAGCACGACGTGATTCAGATTTCAGAGAAGTTCTTCTTCCAGGATGTAGAGGAATTTATCGCCAGCGAGGTGTTTGCTTCCCTGCGCGATGAGGTGATTCTGCTGAAGGGCGCCCGTCAGTTTGGCTTCGACCAGCTCACCGAACTGCTGGTACAGAAGGTACACGAGACAACGCTGGAGGTGAATCTGAATGCCGTGGTAGCCAATCTGAACTACTACCGTGCGTTTATGAAGCCGGAAACCAAGCTGGTATGCATGATCAAGGCAGACGGCTACGGAGCAGGTGCCGTGGAGATAGCCAAGACCCTGCAGGACCATCGTGTAGACTATCTGGCTGTGGCTGTAGCCGATGAGGGCGTTACGCTGCGCAAGAACGGCATCACCAGCAACATCATGATTATGAATCCGGAGATGACCGCCTTCAAGACCATGTTCGATTACGACCTGGAGCCGGAGGTTTACTCTTTCCGTCTGCTCGATGCGCTCATCAAGGCAGCCGAGAAAGAGGGAGTAACCGGTTTCCCTGTCCATATCAAGCTGGATACCGGTATGCACCGCATGGGCTTCGATCCTGAGAACGATATGGAGGAACTCATCGGCAAGCTGAAGCACCAGAATGCCATCATCCCACGTTCTGTGTTCTCTCACTTCGTGGGCAGCGATGACGACAGTTTCGATGATTTCTCAGCTCATCAGTTTGAACTCTTCGACAAGGGCAGCAAGCAGTTGCAGGCAGCCTTCGACCATAAGATATTGCGCCATATCTGCAATTCGGCAGGTATCGAGCACTTCCCGGAACGTCAGTTGGATATGTGCCGTCTGGGTCTCGGACTCTACGGCATCAATTCGCGCAACAACAAGACTATCAACTGCGTGAGCACTCTGAAGACAACCATTCTGCAGATGCACAACGTGAAGGCAGGTGACAGTGTGGGCTACAGCCGCAAGACCATCCTCGACAGAGACAGCGTCATCGCAGCCATCCCTATCGGATATGCTGACGGACTGAACCGCCGTCTGGGCAACCGTCATGCCTACTGTCTGGTGAACGGTCAGAAGGCAGATTATGTGGGTAACATCTGTATGGATGTGGCGATGATAGACGTGACCGACATCCCTTGCAAGGAAGGAGATTCGGTAGAAATCTTCGGCGAGCATCTGCCTGTCCAGACACTGAGCGACATCCTCGAGACCATCCCTTACGAGGTGCTGACCACCATCAGCAACCGTGTGAAGAGAGTTTACTTCCAGGACTAGGAAGTGAAGAGGGAAGAATGAAGACCGATTCGGTAAAAAATCATTTAAAAACGTATAAAAAATAGAGAAATCCTATCAGAAATGTTCTGATAGGATTTTTTTTTGCGTAAATTTTTCCTTCAAAACGTATTGTAATTGAAGAAAAAAGTGTATCTTTGCACACAACAAATCATCTAAAGACAAAAGAGGGTGCTCCTTGTCGAGTATTTTCTAACAATTAAACAATTCAAAAAATTAAAATGGAACAAGTATTTAGCTATATTATCAGTCTCGGTGCGAGCGTGATGATGCCTATCATCTTCACGGTCATCGGTCTGTGTATTGGCATGAAATTCGGAAAGGCTCTGAAGTCGGGACTCTTCGTAGGCGTGGGTTTCGTAGGCTTGGGCGTGGTAACTGCATTGCTGACTACCAACTTCAACGACCCATTGAAGGCTATTTCAGACATCTACCACCTACAGTTAAACGTTTTTGACATGGGATGGCCTGCAGCTGCAGCTGTAGCTTACAATACAGCAGTGGGCGCATTGATTATCCCAATCTGTCTGGGTGTCAACTTCCTGATGTTGATTACCAAGACAACACGTACCGTAAATATCGACCTCTGGAACTACTGGCACTTCGCCTTTATCGGTGCGGTGGCTTACTTCGTGATGGGTCAGAGTTTGCCCTGGGGCTATTTCGCAGCCATCGTCTGCTACATCAACACGCTGGTTTGTGCAGACCTGACAGCTGATAGATTCCAGAAATATTACGATTTGGATGGTATCTCAATTCCGCAGCCATTCTGCCAGAGTTTCATGCCATTCGCAATCGTTTTCAATAAACTCTTCGATATGATTCCGGGCTTCTCTAAGCTCGATATCGATGCAGAGGGACTGAAGAAGAAGTTTGGTGTGCTCGGCGAGCCACTGGTACTCGGTGTTATCGTAGGTGCCCTGATTGGTTGGGCAGCCCAGCTCGATATCAAGAAGATTCTCTTCCTGGGTGTAACGATGGGAGCCGTGATGGAGCTGATTCCACGTATCACAGCCCTGTTTATCGACGGTTTGAAGCCTATCTCAGAGAAGACACAGGAGTTGGTGAAGACCAAGTTTAACGGCAAGAAGGTTCATATCGGTATGAGTCCAGCGCTGGTTATCGGTCATCCAACTACTTTAGTAGCATCTGTGATTCTGATTCCGGTTATCCTTGCTATCGCAGTCTTCCTGCCAGGCAACCAGTTCTTGCCTTTGGCTTCGTTGGCAGGTATGTTCTACCTCTTCCCAATGATTCTGCCATTTACAAGAGGTAATGTGGTGAAGACGCTTATCATCGGTCTGGTAACCCTCGTCATCGGTCTCTATTTCGTTACCGATATGGCACCAGACTTTACGCTGGCAGCCAATCAGGTTTATGCAGCAACAGGCGATAATGCCGCTCATATCCCTGACGGATTCTCTGGTGGTGCACTCGATTTCGCATCCTCTCTCTTCGGATGGGTTATCTATCGCGGTGTGAAGCTTTCATACATCGGTATGGGCATTCTCGCTGTCATCACGGTAGCCATGATGGTTATCAACCGTCAGCGCATCGTGAATGAAGAGGAAAAGGTAAAAAGGTAAAAAGGTAAAAAGAGCCTTTCCCCTCCTGTCCCCGTTCCCAGCGATTCCATCGCTGGTCCCCTCAAGATAAAATATCAATAATAAAACAAGATAATTATGAAGAAATTAACATTAATATTAGCAGCAATGGTATTAACAGCAAGTCAGGCTTTTGGCCAGTGTGGAAAATGTGGTTATGAAGTGAAGGCAGAAAATGCCTACACTTACTACAACGTTCGTTATGCAAGTAATCCGATGGATGCAAAGCACTATACAACAGACCGTCTTCGCGGTGAGTTCGCTATCGAGAAGGTGTTTGCTCCAGGCGAGGTAAACTGGACATACACCATGTTCGACCGCTTCCTCATCGGTGGTGCTGAGCCAACAACCGCTCCTCTGAAGCTGACTTCTATCGCTCCTCTCTATACAGACAAGCCAAACGATCAGAAGAATCTGCTCGACAACCGCGAGTTGGGTATCATCAACATCGGTGGCGAGGGTACTGTAACCGTAGACGGCAAGAAGTATACACTCGGTTTCCAGGAGGCTCTCTATGTAGGTCGTGGTGCCAAGAACCTCGAGGTAAGCAGCAAGGATGCAGCTAAGCCAGCTAAGTTCTATATGAACAGCGCTTGTGCTCATCAGACATATCCTACCAAGAAGGTTACCCTGAAGGATGCCAACAACATCAAGGCTGGTAGCCTGAAGGAGAGCAACGACCGCGTAATCCACCAGTTGATTATCGACGGTGTAGCCGGTGTTCGTACCTGCCAGTTACAGATGGGTGTTACTGAGTTGAAGGAGGGTTCTGTATGGAACACCATGCCAGCTCATACTCACCTCCGCCGTATGGAGACATATCTTTATTATAATGTGCCAGAGGGTCAGAAGATTCTCCACGTAATGGGTGAGCCACAGGAGACACGTCCTATCTGGTTGAACAATGAGCAGGCTGTGATTGCTCCAGAGTGGTCTATCCACTGTGCAGCAGGTACCAGCAACTATACCTTTATCTGGGGTATGGCAGGTGAGAATCTGATCTATAACGATATGCAGGTAGTGAAGATTCCTACATTGGAATAAAGAAAAACAATAAAAGGCAACCTGGCTTATGATTAATATGAGCCTGGCTTTGCCGTCTAAATAGTAATCTAAAATAAAAATAAGTATAACGCTTAAAAACTTTTTGCAAAATGAGCCCTATTACAACAAGTAAAATGTCCAACTTCCGTTGGGTGATCTGTGCGCTGCTCTTCATCGCAACCACAGTCAATTACATGGACCGTCAGGTTCTGTCATTAACATGGAAAGACTTCATTGCTCCAGAATTCCACTGGACAGATGATCACTATGGTACCATCACCGGTCTTTTCTCAATCTTCTATGCCATCGCCAACCTCTTCGCAGGTAAGTTTGTTGACTGGATGGGAACCAAGAAAGGTTATCTCATTGCTATCTTCGTATGGTCAACAGGTGCTGTGATGCACGCCGGTTGCGGTTGGGTAGCTATGCAGATGGAAGGTTATGATTCTATCGAGGCGCTCCGTCTGGTACAGGCAGGTAGTGATGCAGCAGTAGCGATAGCAACAATCAGTGTATGGCTGTTCCTCTCTTGCCGCTTGATTCTTGCTGTGGGCGAGGCTGGTAACTTCCCAGCAGCCATCAAGGTAACAGCAGAGTATTTCCCAAAGAAAGACCGTGCTTTCTCTACCGCTATCTTCAACAGTGGTGCTTCAGTAGGTGCTTTGGCAGCTCCAGCTACCATTCCATTGTTGGCTCGCAGCATGGGCTGGGAGTGGGCTTTCATCATCATCGGTGTGCTCGGTTACGTATGGATGGGCCTCTGGGTATGGCTCTATGACAAACCATCTGAGAGCAAGCATGTAAACAAGGCTGAGCTTACTTATATTGAGCAGGATGAAAAACTCGATAAGGTTGAGGCTGAGAAAGAGACAGAAACTGCCGCTGAGGAGAAAACTATCGGTTTCCTGAAGTGCTTCAGCTACCGTCAGACCTGGTCATTCATCGTAGGTAAGTTGATGACTGATGGTGTTTGGTGGTTCTTCCTCTTCTGGGCACCAGCTTATTTCTCTGACCAGTATGGTTATTCTTCAGATTCAGGTATGGGTATCGCCCTCATCTTCACTCTTTATGCTATTGTAACCGTATTGAGTATTGGTGGTGGTTACTTGCCAACCTACTTTGTTGACAAGAAGGGTATGAATCCATATATTGGTAGAATGCGTGCGATGTTGATTTTCGCTTGCTTCCCATTGCTTGGTCTGATTGCCCAGCCTATGGGTGAGTACAGTGCATGGTGGCCAGCTATCATCATCGGTTTGCTCGGTGCAGGTCATCAGGCATGGTCAGCTAACCTCTATTCTACCATCGGTGATATGTTCCCTAAGTCAACTGTAGCTACTATCACCGGTATTGGTGCAATGGCAGGTGGTATCGGTTCCTTCCTGATTAACAAGGGTTCCGGTATGCTCTTCACCTATGCAGAGGGTCAGGGTTCAGCCTTCAGCTTCATGGGCTTCGATGGCAAGCCAGGTGCTTATATGATTGTATTCTGCATCTGTAGTGTTGCTTACCTCGTAGGCTGGTGCATCATGAAGGCATTGGTTCCTAAGTACAAGCCAATCGTGGTTGAATAAACATCACATATTTTATATAAGTTAAAAGCTCATTTGCACCAAGGCAAATGAGCTTTTATCATATTTATACTTATAGAGAAAGAATAAACCTGTCCCAATCTTCTGCACTCCCCAGCTTATTAAAGAACTTTTTGTATAATCTGATTCTTATTTTCGAGATGGCTGATGGTGTGCATCCTAACAGACATGCCATATCAGCAGGCTTGCACCCTAATTTGATGAGCATGCAAACATTTAACTCTCGATTGCTGATATCATAAACCGACCAAAGTTTTTCTTTAAAACTTGGCATGAACTGATCAAAGGTATCTTCCATTTGTTTTCTCTCTTCTTTTGTCAGATACTCTTTGGTTTCACTTCTTTTCTTCTTTTGTATCATGATCCCTATATCAGTGTTCTTGATGCTGCCTAAAGCTCGATTTTCTTCTTCAATCTTCAGTTTGTTTATGGCATTCTGCGCTAACAGTTTTTCTTTCTCATCAGCTAATCTTTTCTTCAATTCATCTTTTTCATTTGTAGCATTTATGAGTTGTAATTCTAATTCATCTATGCGTTTGTTGTTTTCTTTTATTTTCTCCAGACTGTTTTGGCGCATCTCGTCTTGCAATTTCTTCAGCATGAATACTTGCCTTTTTTCTTCCTGAGCTCTTCGTCTCAATCTACTGATTAATAAAAAGGCAAAAGTTGTAACTAAGAGTAAAAAAACAGTTGTAGAAGCAAACAAAAGTTTGAATTCATTTTTCTCTTTTGATATTCTGGTGATTCTTTCTTTCTGCTTTTGATAATCATACAGTCCTTTGATTTTTGCCATCATTTCAGAGTTCGTATTTCTCCGAATGCTGTCTACAATATGTGTGTACCGTTCGAAAAATTTTATACTTTCAAAGTTCTTCTCTTTTCCTAGTGATTCTTTTGTAAGAAACTTATATGCTTCTTCTTTTGCATATATGTTTCCTTTATTCTTCAGAAAGGAATATAGCATGTTGGCTTTGGATATATCTGTTTGCTTATATAGATTAGCTGCAATAAAATAAACTGCACTAGAGTCTGCTTTATTGATATTGTGTAGTATGTCTGGAAGCAACTTTTGGGCATTTCCCCAATCTCTTTTATCCGTATATGCAATAACACAATAGCTTTTTACACTATTGATACACCTGATATCTTTAGTGTGTTCAGCCATTTTCAAAGCTTTTTTTAAAAGTTTGAGCGCAAGTGTAGTTTCTCCCTTATCTAAAAGAACAAGGGCTTTGTCTTTCAATATTTTGACCATAGCAATATCGTCTTTTGCGATGAATGCTTCGTTATATGCCTTTGTGTACATATCGATAGCGTAGTCGTATAAGTATTGGTCGTAGTAAATATTTCCAAGTTGGGAATAACATTTGTTGTTTATGTTTAAAATGGTGTCTTTGATACTCGCTGCTTTTGTGTAGAAATTGACAGCTTTCATTGCTTCGTCTTTTTCACTTTTTATTCTGCCTGCATAGTATAAGGCTAATTTTAGAAAAGTATAATCCTTTTTGTTTTGCATATAATTGATTATTCTGCTGATATTTTTCTCGTATGGTTTGATGTCATGATCTGTTAGATCTGTTGCTTGAATCTTTAAAAGTTCACCATACATTTGTTCTTCTTTGTTGAATGAAGAGACATTTATGGTATCGAGGAAATTTGATGCTATGTTTTGGTCTTTGTATAAATCTTTAGCCATAGCATAAAAAAGACTGCGATTATCTGTTCTTTTAGAGCAGGACATAACGCACATAACGATAAATATGTAAATAAACTTTTTCATAATGCAAAGTTAATACATTTATTTGTAATATCTATGCGATAAATGCTTATTTTCCTTAATTTCCCCATTTGTCAAATGGTTGTCAATGTTTATATTGTTTAATGATGCATTTTTTCAATACTTTTGCATCCGAATTTTAATTATTAGAGTAATGAAAGTTTTAGTTTTTATATTTATTGTGTTTTCTTTTCTAGGTGTTTCTGCAGAGGAGAATATGAGTATCGAAAAGGAGTATGATGTAGTTTGCTCTATCTATAATGGTGGTAGACATAATTCTAATAAGGCTCCCCTTCGTTACAATAGAATATTGTTGCAAGTAACAGAATTGATGGTCTCTGTTGTTGATGGTGCTGATAGTCCACAACCCTCAGTGTTGTCTTTTTATTCTGGTGACGGAACCCTTCTTTATAGAAAACAGTGTATTCTTGAAAATGGTGTTGTTATTTCAATGGCACCCGATATAATTAACAAAGTGTCTAGAATTACTATTGTTCTTAATGATTGTGAATTTATAGGTTTTATTAAATAAAAGTTTAATTTTAAGGTTTTAAAAATGAAAAATGTATTTTTTTTATTTGCGCTTCTATGCGCATTCTTTTCATCATGTTCTGATGAAGATGGAGCTAATGTAACAACTTCAAACGTGAAATTGCCACATGTCGTTACAATTAATAGTGGTGACAAGGTAACTTGTAGCTCGAATACTAAATCTCAAGTGAAAGTCTTGGCTTTTGATAATGAGGAAGGCTTTAATCACTTTGTTGGTATTCTAAGGACAAAGACATCACAACAACGAGCTCAATTGGTTAAAAGTTTGGGCTTTGAAAGCTTGGCTATGATTAATGATAAAGCAGATAAGGAACTTGATAAAATAGGTGCAACAGCTTCATCTGTGGATGATTTCAGAGCAAAATATTTGGATTATAAGACAAAGTATGCAGGTATATTAGTAGCTAATGCTGCTGATTCTACAGACTTATCTCTTTATAAACCTGCTTCAAAAGATACTGCTGTTGCTCCGTACTTAGTCGGTGAATGTAATAAAGTTCTAGTTGATGGTGCTCTTCGAGATATCCCTTTTTCTGATGAAATGAATGATGACGATAAGAAAATCTTTGCAACAAGTTATACAGAATATTCGCCAAATTCGACAAGAAGTGTTGAGAAAGACTACACGAGTGAAGATTCTTGGCCAGTAAATGGTTTTATTGAAAAAGATGGTAATCATAAAACAATTTGTTCTGTTTACGTTACTGATGAATTCAAGTTGTTTATACATTTTGGTGCGCAATACAAAATGTAGTATGGATGGAAAAGGGCTAATCGACAGTTCTTTTTTAGATTGGAAAACATGGAAGGATTAGATAAGTTAAATCCGGATGCACTTTCTTCAAATTTAAGTCCGAATACATATTATTTTGGCACATCCAAAGAATTCTATTCATATACAAAAATTAATTTTCATGTAGCTGAAGTTACCCAAAATCCTATTGTTATGATAAATAAATATGAAGTTACAGGTAAAGTTTTTGTATGGACAGATAGAATGTCTGAGAAAGATGCTAATGGAAATGTAATATATCAGAGTACCGGAAGTTCTATATATCCTACACAACACGCTCCTCGTGAAAACTTCCCTTTGTTCAAAAAAGAAAATTCTTTTCCTTGTAAAATATCTTTAGTAGGTAAAAGATAAAAAATGAATGGAATGAATGAAAATGTATAAGAAACTGATTTATGGAGTATTGCTACTCTTGACAATAGCATCTTGTAGCGAATCATCTGAACAAGAAGATGAATATGCTAATTGGAAAGAGAGGAATGATGTGTTTTTCCAAGGTATATTTTTCAAGGCTGATTCAGCAATTAATGCTGGAAGTAATAATTGGAAAATTATACGTAATTGGTCTCTTCAAGAGCAGTTTGGAGTACAGAAAGAAAATAATATCGTAGTGCATGTTCTAGAAAATAGTACAAATACTTCTGTTCCGATTTATACCGATTCGGTTGTGGTAGATATTCAAGGTATGTTAATGCCAACTGATAATGAAGAAAGGAGAACTGTATTTTATTCTACGTTTTCAGGGAAGGATAGGAATGTCTCCTCAGATTTGCGATTAACCATTTCTGCAAAAGGAACATTGCAAAAACAAGAAATTGATGGCTTGTCTACTGCTTTGCAGAAAATGCATATCGGTGATCGCTGGATGGTATACGTACCATATAATCTTGCTTTGAAGAATCAAAGTTCTGTTAGTCCTTTTGTTCCTGCGTACAGTACAATGATATTTGACATTACGTTGCTTGGAATAAAACATACGTAAATTTACAAAAAAGCGCATCGGCATTTGTTTGCTGATGCGCTTTTGGGGCTTTATGATTAAGGATTGGGACCTGCGATGGAATCGCAGGGAACGGGGGCGCAAAGAGGGAGAGGGAGCTTTTTACCCTTTTACCTTTTTACCCTTTTACCTTTTTACTTTTTTACCTTTAAATAAATCCTTGCTGTTTGAGGGCTTCGATAAACCCAACGCTCATCGCCTCGCAATCCTTCTTTGTGTATCGGATGTCGGTAAAAACCTGGGCTAGGGTCTCTACGTTGTTGATGCGAACGAACTCTTTGTTTTCTTCAAGAGCTTCCTTCTCTGCATAGAAGTCATCTATCTTTTCTGGGCTATAATCCTCGAAATGCTCGTGGTGGATGATGCTGCGCAGAGGGAGGCGGTCGCTCAGGGCTGGATGTTCTGCCGGCCATCCGATGGTCAATGTGGCTACTGGCATTACGAGCTTAGGGAGCTTCAGGGTGTCGATGATCATCTTTGGCATATAAACCGTAGTTCCTAGGAAACAGGTGCCTAAACCGGCTTCTTCTGCTAGGTTCGTAAAGGTCTGGGTGAAAAGAAGAGCATCGGTAGCTGCATTCATAAAAGAGAGAATGTTGTCATAGCCCGGGGTTCCCTTGCGGTTCTCTGCCCAGAGGGTTGTGCGGCGATAATCGGCACAGATGGTGAGGACGACAGGGGCTTCTGTTACCATCGGCTGGTTGAAGTGGGCTGGCGCCAGCGCCTTCTTTCCTTCTTCACTTCTTGTTACCACAACGCTGTAAAGCTGCAGGTTTCCCATTGTCGGGGTGCGCTCTGCCTCTTCCAAAAGGCGGTTCAGGAGTTCTTCAGATACTTCCTTCTCTGCATATTTTCTGATGCTTGTTCTGTTCTTAATCGATTCCATATCTTTTTTATTTTATCATTATACCTTATTATATATATAGGAGTTCTGTTCCATTTCAGAACCCTATTTTTGCTGCAAAGTTAGTGAAAGTTTCCCAAAAAGTTGTCTTTCTTTCGCTTTTTTAGTGAAATATATGGCAAAACGTTTCAGATTTTAGAAATAAAAGTTTAATTTTGCACCTAAATATGAAACGTTTGATATGAAATATACTGAAAATATGACTTTTGAAGAGGCTTCCAAGGCTCTTATAGATGAATTGAATGCTAATCTGGCAACACTTCATCAGAATTATCATGTAGAACAGTCTGATTGGAATAAACTCTATGATCAGATAGCCAATGTTGTTTCAGAGGAAACTCATCTTCCTGTTTTCTCTCCTGAAGTGATGGAGGTGCGACCTAGAGAACTGGAATGCGATGTGGTGCGATTCCAGAATAATAAGGAGAAATGGGTGGCTCTGGTAGGACTGCTCGATGGTCATCCATACGAAATCTTCACGGGTTTGCAGGATGAGGACGAGGGTATCATGCTGCCTAAATCTGTAAGCAAAGGCAAGATTGTGAAGACCATTCTGGATGGAGGATTGAAGCGATACGATTTCCAGTTTGTGAACAAGCGAGGCTATAAGATTACGGTTGAGGGATTGAGCGAGAAGTTTAATCCTGAATACTGGAACTATGCCAAGCTGATTTCCGGTGTGCTGCGCTACCGTATGCCTATAGAACATGTCATCAAACTCGTTTATCAGCTCCAGCTTACTTCAGATAACATCAATACCTGGAAGAAAGGTGTTGTGACAGCCCTGAAGAGATATCTGAAGGATGGTAGCCTGATGAAACTTTACGATGATAGCGATTCCGAATCCTAATCCCCAAGATAGAAACTGATATAAACTATGCTTTTCCGTAGTAAGATATACTTGAAGAATGTCCGTTTCCATGCATATCACGGCGTTCTGCCACAGGAAACTCTGGTGGGCAACGATTATGTGGTGAATCTGGATGTGAGCTATGATTTCTCCAGAGCCATGGAAACTGATGAACTGGCTGGAACCCTCAACTATGCAGAACTCTATGAACTCGTGAAACAGGAGATGGAGATACCTAGCAAACTGCTGGAACATGTAGCCGGAAGAATAGGAAAGCGACTCTTTGCAGAATATCCGACTATTCAGAAAATACAACTCGCCATTACCAAAGTTAATCCTCCTTTTGGAGCAGATTGTGACGGCGCAGGGGTAGAAGTTGTATTAACAAATGATAAAACTTTATAGTAGATTTAGGTTTTCTGATACAAAAGTAGTAATTTTGCAAAATCATCAGAAAGATATGTTGAAGAAAATAACATTCATATTGACCCTATTGTGTATGTTGGTGCTGACAGCGACAGGCGCCAACCGCCGTTTCACGCTCGTTATCGACCCAGGTCATGGCGGTCATGATGCGGGTGCACTTGGTGCTATTTCCAAAGAAAAGAATATCAATCTCTCTGTGGCATTGCAGTTTGGCAAATATGTTGAGCGCAATATGCCGGATGTGAGAGTCATCTATACCCGCAAGACGGATGTCTTTATTCCTCTGAAAGAGCGTGCCAACATTGCTAACCGCGCCAATGCCGACCTGTTTATCTCGGTACATACCAATGCGCTGCCAGCCGGTAAGATAGCCCGCGGTTTTGAAACCTATACGCTCGGTATGCACCGTGCCAAGGATAATCTCGATGTGGCTATGCGAGAGAACTCCGTTATCTCGATGGAGAAGGGCTATCAGCAGACCTATCAGGGTTTCAACCCGCGATCTTCTGAGAGTTACATCATCTTCGAGTTCATACAGGGTAAGAATATGGAGAGAAGCGTAGAACTGGCGCGCAATATCCAGCGAAAGGTATGCAACGGTGCCAACCGTCCGGATAAGGGTGTGCATCAGGCTGGATTCCTGGTTCTCAGAGAAACCTCGATGCCTAGCTGTCTGATAGAGCTCGGTTTCATCACTACTGCCGATGAAGAAAGACTGCTCAACGATGCCAGCAGGGTGGATGATATCGCCCGAGGCATCTACGAAGGTTTTGCGCAATATCGCAATAAATACGATAAATCCATCTCGGTTCCTTATCGGGCTGCGGATACAGAATCGGTGCCGGTTGCCAAGATAGTTTCTGATACGAAACAGGAGAAGGACGAGCGCCGTGCTGAGGAGGCGGATTCTGCGCCGAGAAGAACGGTGAAGCAGGTGGAAACCAGAGCAACAAAGGCTAAAACGGTTCAGCAGAACAGGAGACAGAACCAGCAGGATAAGCCGGCTCAGCAGAGCAGACAGGCGCAGCAGAACAGACAGAACCAGCAAAACAGAGCTGTAGCTCAGAACAAGCCGGCACAGCAGAAAGCCCATGTAGCCGATGCGCCTGTCTTCAAGCTTCAGATATTTGTCAGCAACCGCATGCTCCGCAAGGGCGATGCCCATTTTAAGGGCGAAACCGGTTATGACAGTTATCAGGAAGGCAATATGGTGAAATATACGATGGGAGCCTCTACCAACTATAATGAGATTTTCCGCTTGCGCAAGACGCTTGCCGAGAAGTTTCCGGAAGCTTTCATCATAGCTTTCAAGAATGGAAAGAAATATGATGTGAATCAGGCTATACGTGAGTTCAAACAGAACAGAAACCGCTGATTGACCTGAGTAAGGATAAGATATAAGCACGAATATATAAAGAGATAAATATGAAGCTAACAAAAGAAATCAAGATAGCTCTTGTAGCTATTGTCGGTATTTTGATTATGTATTTCGGAATCAATTTTCTGAAAGGCATGAATCTGTTCTCTACCAACAATACCTATTTTATAACGTTTGATGACATCCAGGGACTGGGTGCCTCTACGCCTATTTATGCGGATGGTTATAAGGTAGGTACCGTGGATGGTTTGGAATATGATTACAAGGAGAATGGTCCTATCAAAGTAAAGGTGGATATTAACAAGGATTTGAGAATCCCGCAGGGCAGTAAAGCCGAAATAGTAAAAGACCTGATGGGTAACCTGCAGGTGAATCTGCTTCTGGCAAACAATCCGCGCGAAAGAGTAGAACCGGGTGGTATCATTCCGGGTGCTGTAAACGGAGGCATGATGGATAAGGCTGCCAACCTGGTTCCGGTAGTGGAAAAGATGTTGCCTAAGTTGGATTCTATCCTTACCAGCGTGAATGCGCTGCTGGCTGACCCGGCTCTGGCTGCTTCGCTGCATAATGTGGAAACCATCACAAGCAACCTTACCGTTTCTACACGTGAACTGAATACCCTGATGGCAGGTCTCAACAAGCAGGTTCCGGGTATGATAGGAAAGGCAAATGGCGTGCTGGATAATACCAACCGCCTAACAGCTAATCTGGCCAGTCTTGATGTGCAGGGCACTTTGAACAAGGTGAACCAGACTTTGGAGAGTGCTCATCAGTTTACTGAGAAGCTGAACAGCAACCAGGGCAGCCTCGGATTGTTGATGAACGATACCAAGCTGTACGACAATCTGACGTCAACCATGGGTCATGCCGACTCCTTGGTTATCGACTTGAAGGCACATCCGAAACGCTATGTCCATTTCTCTGTTTTCGGCAGAAAAGACAAGTAAAAAGAGTCCGAGCTAAATAAATTTAGTCTAAATAAGATTCGGTATGTTTCACGCCCCGAAATGACTCGCAAACTGTTTGTTTGTTAGCCGTTTCGGGGACGTTACATTATTGTTTCACTGAATTTCAGTCTGCTATATTTGTATTTTAGGCAAGTGTTTGGTATTCAGTAATTTAAAGACTATCTATTAAAATGTTTTAAATAAGGGGATTTGCATTTCTCCTATTTTTTTTGTAACTTTGCACGTGATTTCGCATCTTTCGGTGCGTCCCGTCATTTGTGAATTAAAGTATTAATAATATTAGTAATCAATGTTAGCAAGTCCAAAAGCCCTCTGGGACAACAGTCTTTTGCTCATAAAGGACAGTGTAACAGAGCAGCAATATAACACATGGTTCAAGCCAATCGTCTTTGAATCGTACAAGCCGTCGACAAAGACTTTGTTGGTGCAGGTTCCGAGTCCGTTCGTATACGAGTACTTGGAACAGAACTTCGTTGACTTGTTAAGTAAGGTGCTGCATCGTAATTTTGGGGAAGGAATCCGTCTCACTTATCGTGTTGTAACCGATAAGGAGCATAAGCTTTCTCAAGATATAGAGGCAGATCCAGACGATGCTGATATGGCAAAGCAAACTCGTGAACGTGCCCAGCAGACGGCTGCCCAGCCTGCCGCTCCCCAGCAGCAGGAAGACATTGATACACAGTTAGACCCGAAGCTTACTTTCAACAATTATATGGAGGGTGACAGCAATAAGCTGCCTCGTTCCGTAGGATTGTCTATTGCCGAGCATCCCAATACCACCCAGTTTAACCCAATGTTCATTTACGGACCTTCGGGTAGCGGTAAGACGCATCTGGTGAATGCCATCGGTCTGAAAGCGAAGCAGATGTATCCTCAGAAGCGTGTGCTCTATGTGAGTGCCCGTCTTTTCCAGACCCAGTATACTGATGCCGTGCTCCATAATGCGAGCAATGATTTCATCAACTTCTATCAGTCTATCGATATGCTGATAGTGGATGATATCCAGGAGTGGGCTGGTAAGGCGAAGACGCTGAACACCTTCTTCCATATCTTCAACCACCTTTTCCGCAACGGAAAGCGTATTATCCTGGCGTGCGACCGCCCTCCGGTAGAGTTGAAGGATATGCCAGACCGTCTGCTTACCCGTTTCTCTTGCGGTCTGGTCTGCGAGTTGGAGAAGCCGAATATCCAGTTGTGTGTGGATATCCTGAGCAATAAGATCCGTCGCGACGGTTTGAAGATTCCGGTAGATGTCATCTCTTTCATCGCCCAGACCTGTAACGGAAGTGTGCGCGATTTGCAGGGAGCCATCAATGGTCTTCTGGCTTACAGCATCGTTTATAACAGCAGCATTGATATCCGGCTTGCCGAACGCGTCATCAAGCGTGCGGTGAAGGTCGATGATAAGCCGCTCACCATCGATGATATTGTTGAAACGGTTTGCCATCATTATAATGTAACGGTTACTGCCGTGAACAGCAAGAGCCGTAAGCGTGATTATGTCGTGGCTAGACAGGTAACGATGTATCTGGCACAGAAATATACCAAAATGCCTGCTTCGAGAATCGGCAAACTCGTTGGTAATCGTGATCATAGCACAGTTATCCACAGTTGTTCAAAAGTGGAAGAAAGACTGAAGATTGATGCTGGATTCAGCGATGAACTGGTTAGTATCGAAAACGGATTAAAGGTGAAAAGGGCATAAAGGATGTGCTTTTCGCTGTTAGGATAAGTTTAAGCGCGGAACCTTGGTATAGTGGTTCTTGTTTATATAAATGAAATAAAGGAAGCCTGGCAAGTTTGTTTTTGCCTTGGCTTCCTTTTTTACTTTGAACTTTGAACTTTGAGCTTTATGATTAGTTTTCTTTTTGCTCTGCTTCCTTTTTCCGTCTATAAACTACTGAACTTTGCAAGTTTTGCGCCACACGCCCTGAAAGGGCAGAAGCTCCTAGCCCAGGGCATCGCCCTGGGTATAATGTCAGTTAGCAAGACGCCCTGTAAGGGCAAAAGCTTTATAAATTACCTGATATTTTAAAGCTTTTGCCCTTACAGGGCGACAGGTTTGCGTCCGTAATTACCCAGGGCGATGCCCTGGGCTAGGAGCTTCTGCCCTTTCAGGGCGTGTGGCGCTTACATGCGAAACTTGAGTTAACTATCAACTATAAACTCTTAACTATAAACTCTTAACTATTAACTATCAACTATTAACTATCAACTATTAACTATCAACTATCAACTATAAACTGCCTTTCATCATCTTCTTCCATTTAAAGTATCCGGCTACGGCGATGATGACGTAGAGACCGTAAAGTCCTGCCTTGAATGGGATGCCTTTGACGATATAGAGATAGAAGCAAACGGCATCTACGATAATCCAGAAGAACCACTGCTCGATATATTTGCGTGCCAGTGCCCAGAGACCCACAAAGCTCAGGGCATTGGTGAAACTGTCTTGCAGAGGAACTGTAGAGTTGGTGAAAGTTATCAGTATATAATAGGTGATGCCCCAGGCTGCCAGGAAGAACAGAAGAGTAGGGAGATAGAGCGACTTCTTCATATAGGTAATCGGAAGTTCTTCTTTCTCCTTCTGGTTGTGCTTCTTGCCATATTTCCATACGGCATAACCATATATACCGGCTATCGTATAGTAGACCGCCATTCCCGCATCGCCGTAAAGACCATGACTCCAATAGAGCCATACGTCCAGGGCGGGCATGATGATGCCTACCAGCCAGAGCCAGATACTGGCACGGTACTCCAACAGAATATAAACCAGTCCGAGTACCGTGGTAAAGATGTCTAAACCATGTGATGCAATATAATCCATCATAATGATTTCTGATTAGAACTTCAATGTAAGATGCGTCATCCAGGTGGTATCTGCCATCGGGATGTAGGCTATCTGCTTGAATCGGTTGTCCAATGTATATCCGTAACCGGTAGCATTGCTCCAGGTGAATGCGCTGGCTGCATAGTGGCGGTTGAAGATATTGTTGATGTCTACACCGAAGCTTACCTCCTTGATGCCGAGTGCCTTGGTTACCTTAGCACTGTAGTTCAGGCTCAGGTCGCTCTGTGAATAGCATGGCAGCGAGAAGTCGCGGTCTTCTGTGTTGGTAATATACTGGCGACTTACAAAGTTGGTGTGCCAGGTAGCAGAGAAACCGGCATAGTGGATATCGATGAATCCGTTCAGGATAGCTGATGGAGAATAAGACAGGGTTGAGTTGTCGTAATGTACTACGCCTGGCTTCGTATCGTCTTCCCAGTTGCTTACATACTCATCAAAGTTCTTGATCTTGTTCTTGCTCAAAGCGGCATTTCCTTCTACAGACAACCATGACAATGGTGCCCAGCCGGCAGTCAGCTCTACGCCCATACGGTAAGAATCCTTGATGTTGGTGGTCAGCGCCTCGCCGATGTCACTCAACTGTCCGGTCTGAGCCAGCTGGTTGTCATAATCCATATAGTAGAAGTTGGCGCCTGCATGCCAGTTGTCGCCCTGATACTGATAGCCGAACTCTACATCGAGCAACTTCTCCTCTTTAGGGAATGGATAGTTGAAGTTGTCGGTAAAGTTGTTGCGCTCTGGCTCGCGGTTGCTGTAGGCTACAGATGCGTATGCCTTGTGGCCATCCTTGTTGAAGCTGATACCTGCCTTAGGGTTGAAGAAGTTGTACTTCTCGTTGATGTTCAGCTCCTGGTTCTTGTAGCTGCCGTCTTTCAGGGCGATAAATTTATCGTTGATACCGTCGGTCTTGTATTCTACACGGCGATACTGCAGGTCAGCGAAGGCATTCCAGTAGTCTGCAAAGCGATAGCTTGCCTTGACGAAGGCGCTGTAGTCATACTTGTGGGCATCAGAATCATAGTACTTATACTGGCCGTTGTTGCCGAAGAATTTCTTCTCGGCATCCTGGTTGGCGATATAAGTAAGGTATCCCCAGTGGTTGCCGCGGAACTGCTGCAGGTTCAATCCGCCGATAACATCCCAGTGCTCATCCTTGTAGTTGGTATTGTATACCATGCCGTAGGTATGCTGGGTGAGTCCCTTCTTGCGGATGAAGTCAGACTTCTTAATGAAATTACCTTCTGCATCATAGTAAACGAGTCCGAACTTGGCAAACTTGGCGTTGTTCTTAAACTCCTTGTAGTAGCCGTAGCCATAGGTATAATGCAGTGAGAGGCTGTGGCTCCAGTGGCTGTTTGGTGTCCAGGTAGCCGAAAGGATGTTGTGGTTCTGATAGAAGTTATCAGTAGTCTTGTCCCATTTGCTTCCGTCGCGCAGGGTATAAGGAGTGATGGTATAATCGCCCTTGTCGTTGCGAACCAAATCGCCTGTCAGCACATTAAACTTATCCAGACCAGCCTTATACATATCTTTATAGGTGCGGATGCCATCCTCAAGGAGGGTGAAGTTAGAGTTGTAATCTCCGCCCAGCACACCGTTCCAAGCCTGACCGGTCTTCTCGAAGTTGCCGATGTTCTTGTAGCTTACCTTGAAGTTGTCGCCCAGCCAGGTCAGTCCGCCATAGTAAGAACCAGAGCGGCCTGCTGTGCCGTCTACATAACCGTCGGTAGCTGTCTCGTGATAAGCACCGTCAAAAATCAGATGCTTGCCGAGCAGACCTGTAGAGAAGCTGGCGCCTGTATGGTAGGTGTTGTAAGAACCGAACGAACCGGTAACTTCTGCAGTAGGGGTGAGCGAAGGAGCAGCTGTAGCCATAGAGATGCTTCCTCCGAAGGCACCGTCGCCATTGGTAGAAGAGCCTACGCCGCGCTGTACCTGGATGCTGCCCAGGAGCGAAGAATAACTGTTCATGTTAGCCCAGAAAACGGTCTGGTCTTCCGGTGAGTTGAGAGCCACTCCGTCGAGTGTTACATTGATGCGGCTTCCGGCAGCGCCACGAATGCGCATATAGGTAGTACCGGTGCCGATACCGTTCTCACTCCAGGCGAGAATGCCCGGTGTACGAGAAAGGAGAAATGGCAATTCCTGACCTGTGCAAGAGAATTGTTTGAGTTCTGATTTCCTGATGTTAGCCACGGCGTATGGAGCTTCCTTTGCGGCACGTACGCCTTTTACAATCACTTCATTCAAATGCTGCACCTTCAAGGTGTCGATTTTTGTCTGTGCCAGTGCAGCCTGGCTTGCCAAAGAGCAAAACGCTACACTGAGTGCGATCCCGTTGAATCTTTTCATTTATTTAAATTAAAAACATCATATAAGGGGGAAATGTGCCTTATTTTCCTACGCCAGCATTACCTGGTTCAGGTCGATGGGTATATTCTCAGCATCCGCTTTTTTCTCTTTTTCGGCGGTAGCACCCCTTAGTTAGCTCTCTGCTAACCGGGTGCAAAGGTACAAATAAATTTGATAACCGCAAAATTTACGTAGATTTTTACTATATTTGTGTCCTTTTATCATTCTTTTTTCTTATATTTGCAGTCGGATTGCTGTTATTCGCAGTCTTGACAGTTTAAAACCTAAACTTCATGTGATATGGTTATGAGACGATATATTTCACATTTGCTTACGTGGGTCATCTCTTTCCTGACCCTGTTGGCATTCTCATCGTGCTTGAATGAGCATCCTAAGGATCAGCTCGATGGGGGTGGCAGCAATGGCTCTGCGTCTGAAATATTCGATACGACCATAGCTCCTTTATATGATTTTATGGGTGGAACGATAGATGGTGAAGGCATCTGCGACATTCAGCGTCTGGACAGTCTGCTTTCTCTTTCTGCTGATGATGAACAGCTTTATTCTTCCTGGCAATATCTTTATCGGGCTATCGGCATGTGTAACAAGTCGCTGGATATGATAGATTTCCAGTCTGTCAGGCTTACCGATAACCAGAAGGCGCAGTTCAAGGCTGAGGTGCGTGCCATCAGAGCCATGATGTATTATGAGGCGATGGATTTGTATGGCAGGATTCCGGTACTCCTGTCTTCGGCAGAATCGCTCATTTATGAACCGGCTTCGGGCTCTTCGGTAACCGATGAAAAGCTGTCGGCGCAGAGCGAACGGAGCGAAGTCTTCCATTTTATCTTCAGCGAATTGCAGCAGGTGTTGCCTTATCTTCCTCAGACGTCCAGTTTGGAGGAAGGCTCTCATTATGGGCGCATTACGCAGCCTGTGGTCAACTTCCTGCTGGCTAAACTGGCGCTGAATGCTGAAATCTATATGTATAATGATTGGACGCAGGGTTACAGGAAACGTCCGAAGGGTAGGGACCTGGAATTTATGGTTCGTACTGCCGATGGCGCCTCGTTGATTACGGGCGGCAAGGCGAGTGAGAACCGCAGCAAGATATTGAATGCTTGGGAAACCTGCATCTTTTATTGCAACAGACTGGCTGATGAGGGCTGCAGTTTAGAGGAGGATGAAATCTTCAACAGTTCTGTGCGTTATCAGATGCCGAAGGATGCGCTGGTGATGGATGAGGCTGATTCTGTTCAGCATTCCCGACCAGCCAGACCTCTTTTCCGTTTCCGTTATGCCGATGCGTTGCTGATGAAGGCTGAGGCGATGGAGCGTAACGATGGGGATGGCAGGGCAGAGTATAATATGGTTCGTGCGCATGCCGGTTTGCCTGTGCGCAGGTCATCGCTTGCCAATATTCTGGAAGACCGTCAGGTTGTGTTGGCGGGAGAGGCGGGGCATCGTCAGGACCTCATCCGTTTCGGCAAGTTCCTCAAGTCCTCGCATCTTCGACGTTCTGTTCAGTCCTCTCTCTCATCCTGTTCCATCGTCTTCCCGATACCTCAGCGAAGCCTTGCCTTCAATGGCAAGTTGGTTCAGAATAAAGGATATGAGGCAATGGAATAGCCAAAAACTCTTCACTCTTCACCCGACAGCTCGAATCCCCTTTATATAAAGGTGTTGCGGAGGGTGAAGAGTTTTTCGTAACTCTTCACCTCTCTTCACCCACTCTTCACCTCTCGAAACCCCTTTATATAAAGGCATTCCCAGCGATTGGGTGAAGAGTGAAGAGTAAAATCAATTTTTTCTTCTTCTTTTCTGATATCAGCCGTAACCGGTGTGATATTTCGGTTATTGAATTTTCACAAGTAAGCTCCACGCGCCCTGTATGCCCCACACGCCCTGTATGCCCTACGCGCCTGTATGCCCCACGCGCCCTGTATGCCCCACACGCCCTGAAAGGGCAGAAGCTCCTAGCCCAGGGCATCGCCCTGGGT
>JAJWJX010000095.1:0-5446 GCA_021623045.1 Segatella copri
GCTTCTTGTACTACTTGTCTGTTTATGTAAAATCTTTCAAAGAACTCTTTCTTTAGTTGCTAAGAGAAGTTGTATTTCTCAAAAGCGAGTGCAAAAGTACAAACATTTTCCGAAACCACCAAATATTTCCAAGAAAAAGTTTAGAAATTAACAGTATTTTAACACTTTCGTCTTATTTTGCACTTATTTTGGTACCAAACACTTTATTATATACATACACGCGCTCATATCTGCGTGTGGGCACACAAGCATGCGCATATACATATAATGGTACCAGAAAACTATTCTGCCTCCAAATAGAGAACACGAGACGACCAGTCGTTCTTCTTTCCCCAGTCTACCTCATGAACATACGGCATTTCCAAGCCATGTTCCATAAGATACTTACCTGAGTAAGATTTTCCCTCACAATCAAGAGGCTTGTTATCAATTACATCAAGTTCTTTTATCTTATACATCTTATTCTCATCCAAACCAGCCATCTTAACTCTTGGCAAATGAACATTATAGAAGTTTGCCAATTTCCACCAATAGAAGACAGCCTTGTCTTTTGCTTCACTAACATACATAATAGAAGACAAGCCCTGATTATCGTACGGAGAAACCAAACGATAAAGGTCACCAAACTGAACAACAGGACGAATCTCCTTGTATTCAGAGATAGCCTTTCGACAGAGAGCCTTCTCCTCATCCGTCATATTCTTTGGCTGGATTTCCATTCCAAGACGTCCGCTCATAGCTACATCAATACGATACTTCAAAGAAGTAGTGCGGAATACGGTATGGTTTGGCACAGCAGAGATATGACTTGCCATGGCGATGGCTGGGAAGAAATAGCTGGTTCCATACTGCATATAAATACGCTGCATGGCATCCGTATTATCACTTACCCAAAACTCATCAAAACCACGGAGCATACCCCAGTTGGCACGACCACCGCCACTAGCGCAACATTGAATCACCACATCCTTATACTTAGCACGAATACGGTCAATAACCTTCGCAAATCCCTGATGATAAGCGATGTAGAGATGGCTCTGATCGGCTGCAGACAAGTATTGGCTACCATGATTCATGATAGGCATGTTGGCATCCCACTTAATGTAGGCTATATCTGGATATTTAGTAAGTAAATTGTCTACTACACCGAAAACAAAGTCTTGTACTTTTGGATTTGAGAGATCGAGCACCAGCTGGGTACCACCACGGCCCAGAACAGCATCTCGTTTAGGAGCCTTGATAACCCAATCAGGATGCTTCTCATAGAGCATACTGGTAGTATTGGTCATTTCCGGTTCAATCCAAATACCAAACTTTACCTTGTTTTTTCTGGCATCGCTCAGCAAGCCTTCAATGCCATTAGGAAGTTTCTTGGTATCAACCACCCAGTCGCCGAGCGCACAATTATCAGTAACACGAGGATATTTGGTTCCGAACCATCCATCATCCATCACGAAGAGTTCACCACCCATACTATGGATATCAGCCATCATCTGGTCCATCCCCTTCTGGTTGATGTCGAAATAAACACCTTCCCAAGAGTTGAGCAAGATATCACGCTCCTTATCTCCATGTGCCAAGATATATTTGCGTCCCCATTTATGGAAGTTTCTACTTGCACCGCTCAAGCCCTGTGTTGAATAGGTCAAAGCGAGTGCAGGAGTTTTGAAAGTCTCACCTTTTTTAAGATGATATTCAGAGTTCTGTTCGTTAATACCGGCAAAGAAATAATGATATTCGGTATCATCGGTAACCGTTTTCAGCTTATAGTTTCCGCTATAAACCAAGGCTGCACCAATAACATTACCTGCATTTTCCTGTCCTTTACCATCGAGCGAGAACATGACTTCTGCATGATCGGTATGCGAATTGCGGGTACCATCATTGTTTCGGATTACAAATTCTCCTGGCTGCAGTTTTTCATGACTCAACTGTCCCTCTGCTGCCCAAGTACCGGAAAGATGACTCATCCAGACATCTCCGCGACGGATAGGAAGCATAGCCGATGCAAAGGTAGTCAGGGTTACAGTACCCTTTTCACCATTCAGAATCTCGGTCCATGCCTCAATCATATCAACATCATTGTATGCACGATACCTCAAATCTACCTTTATATTATATACAGGATCTTTCAGATGAACGGTCGTAACAGAAGCATTTCCTTCGTTCTTCACATCACAGCCCGTAGCCACGAGTGCAGTTGAAAGATTGCCATCACTATGACGCATGGCAAGCGCCGCTTCAGCTGGAGTATTCAGTCCGTAAGCCGGATAAGCATCCATACGGCCATCAGTAGCGACCTTCAGATTCTGCAAATCGTTAGGATTCAACTTAGTACCGAAATAGAGATACTGGGCAGGCTTTCCATTCTCAACATCGAGAATGAGCGACATACCCTTTGTATTTACAGATACTTTTTCTGCCATCGCCGGAAGTGCGACAGTCATCAATATAAGTGCAATTGATTTTAACTTCATATTACCTTTCTAAGTTATTAGTTGCGTTTACAATTTCTATTTTGTGAGAGATGATTTCTCATTTTCACATCGCAAAATTATAAAAAAATCCAATACGCTCCAATACTTTTTTGATTTATTTTTCGAAGAAAGCAGAAAAGGACAAACAATCAGCAAATAAAGCAAAGAAAACACTCCCGAAATCGAAAGAATTCCTAAAAGATAGTCCACTTTAAGAAATTCTTAGTATCTTTGCAATATTATAGCTGATAACGATTTAGATATAGTGGTTTGCAATCCCAATTTCTCAAAATCAGCAGAATGTGTAACGAAAAGATATATAGAGATATGAAACTAAAGATACATTTCAGTCATAAAGAAGAACTTTGGAACTCATGGTCGCATGCAGGAGGTATCCTGATGGGCATTGTCGTGGGAGCTATCTTCTTATATTGGTGTTTTACGATGCATAACGGATGGGCTACGGCGGGAGTTATCCTCTATCTGTTCGGTATGCTGATGTCTTACATCGCCTCAACGGTTTACCATGCCGTTTCTGCCTGGAGTAAATGGAAGGAGCGGCTGCGCAAATGGGACCATGCCGCCATCTACTGGCATATTGCCGGTTCTTACTCGCCAATCACGCTCATTGCGATGCGAGACCAGGGATATTGGGGATGGAGCCTCTTTATCTTTATCTGGGCTTGCGCCATTGCCGGAACCATCATGAGTTTTGCCAGACTCAAGGATCACAGCAACCTGGAGACCATCTGCTTTGTAGGCATGGGATTGTCGGTACTGGTTGCCTTTAAACCTTTGATAGACTCCGTATCCACCGCCACGGTCTGGTGGATTATCGCCGAAGGAGTCTGCTACATTACGGGCGCCGTATTCTACAGTATCAACAAGAAGAAATACATGCATTCCGTGTTCCATTTCTTCGTTTTAGCTGGTAGTATCTGCCACATCATTGCAGTTTGGGATATTCTCATGAAATATATCTAAACGACTTAATAAAAAGCATCAAGGCATCGGGAAGTTTTTGCTTTCCGATGCCTTTGTTTTTTATAAAGTTCTATATTACAAGACATTCATCCATATCATACTCTTCTTATTATATAATAAGGTGGAATTGTTAACAATACGTTAAAGTATAAAAATAATTGCCCAAAAGTTTGGAACTTATCGCAGAAAAGCATACCTTTGCAGTGTTCTATTGAAGTAGTACACTAAAACATTAAAGATTATGATACAGATTAAAGACATTGATTTCAGATACCCAGGTAGCAAGCACCTTGTATTTAGAGATTTCTCTTTGGAACTCAAGGAGAACAATATTTATGGCTTGCTCGGCAAGAACGGTACAGGCAAGAGCACTCTGCTCTACCTCATCAGCGGATTGCTCCGCCAGCAACAAGGTACCGTTCTCGTGGATGGCATTTCGGCACAAGACCGCAGAGCCGAGATGCTGAAGGACATCTTCATGGTACCCGAAGAGTTTGAACTGCCCAACGTATCCCTCGCCACTTATGTGAAGATGAACCAGGGATTCTACCCTAACTTCTCGCAGGAAGTACTGGACCGTTGTCTCAAGGATTTTGATTTACCACTCTCTCTCAAGATGAACGAACTCTCGATGGGACAGAAGAAGAAGGTATTCATGAGTTTCGCACTCGCCACGGGTACCCGCTTTCTTCTGATGGACGAGCCAACCAATGGTCTCGACATCCCATCGAAGAGCCAGTTCCGTAAGGTCATCGCCAACAACATGACGGAAGACCGCACCCTCATCATCTCAACTCATCAGGTGCACGATGTAGAGTCGTTGCTCGACCACATCATCATCATGAACCAGAGCCAGCTCCTGCTCGATGCATCGGTTTTAGACATCTGCGAGAAATACACCTTCGAGTACCGCAATCCACAGGAAATGGATGACACCGTG
The DNA here is from genome assembly GCA_021623045.1 of Segatella copri. Lineage (GTDB taxonomy): Bacteria > Bacteroidota > Bacteroidia > Bacteroidales > Bacteroidaceae > Prevotella > Prevotella copri_T. The sequence goes on from JAJWJX010000095.1 coordinate 4,402, forward strand.
CTCTACGCCGAGCCAACCCTGCAGGGCAATGCCGCCATCTGCAAGCGACAGGAGGGTGAGCAGGAAACACAGATGAACCTGGAGTTGCTGTTCAATGCAGTGATTAATAAAAAAATAAACGATTAAATGATTAGACGATTATGAAAAAGAATTTCGATTTACATAGATTAGGAATGGTTATCCGTTGGGATGTATTAAACAACTGGACCTATAATTTGGGAGTTATTGCAGGACTCGCCATCTGTTTTTCAATCACAAACATCATCCGGCTTTACAAAATTAGTGGCTTTATTGCAGCATCCCATGAACTAGATGCCATGACCGACAGTTATAAGAAATCCGCATATATGTTCTTTGGATTCATTTCTTTTATGGTCATTTACGTATTGGCATCTTGCATCTTCAGAAATATGAAGACCAAGTTACAGCGCGAAAGTTTCCTGATGCTTCCTGCCACAAACCTGGAAAAATATGCGGCTCGATTCCTGGTTGTTACCGTTGGTGGCCTTGTGACGTTGCTAGGAGCCCTGGTTATTTCAGATATTATCCAGCTCATCTTTAGCTTTTTCATCACTCCAGGCTTCCATATCAGCCTTACATGGCCAGTACTCAGCCACACTATTTTTGCCGTTTCACCAATAGGCAACTCTTGGCAAACAATTCTGGCAGTCTACTCCTTCCTGATATTTGCCCATTCCTTCGCAACCCTGGGAGGAGCATTCTACCGTAAGTTTCCTGTGCTTCTGACAGCATGTACGGGATTGGCACTTTGTCTGATTTTGGGTTATATTGTCAACGAACTGGGTGAAGCCGGATGGCTTGATTTCGTAGGAACCTTGCACATCGAAGAGGGTTCTTCTGCTCAATATTGTGCAGTATTCACCTCGTCTGCAGTATTTCTTGCTTTGGCTGCCTTCAACTATTGGGCATCTTACAAGCTCTTCACCCGCATGCAGGTAATCTGCAACAAGTGGATCAATATCTAACAGTACTTTCGCATGTGGTTCAAGAACGGGCTGAAGGCCCAAAAGCTCCTAGCCCAGGG
>JAJWJX010000096.1:0-5336 GCA_021623045.1 Segatella copri
GATATACAGGGCTTGCCAAGGAGGATATTTTAAAACTCAACTAATATTTGAACGAGGTTATTGGTAAGAGTGACCTCGTTTTTGTTTCTAAGTTACGTTAAAAGAAGTCTTTGTAAATAAAGAGTATGTCGGATCGTTTGACCATAGAACAGCGCCACAACAATATGGCGGCAATAAGGGGCAGGGATACCAAACCGGAGATTCTTGTCAGGAAATTTCTGTGGAGTAGGGGATTCAGGTATCGGCTTAATCATCCGCGGTTGCCGGGCAAGCCGGACATCGTGCTGAGGAAATATCGCACCTGTATTCTGGTGAACGGGTGCTTCTGGCACGGACATGAGGGGTGCAAATATTATGTGGTGCCGAAATCGAACACCGGGTTCTGGATGGAGAAGATCAGGAGGAACCGGGAGAGGGATCATGAGGTGCTGCACCGGCTGGCTGAAATGGGATGGCATACCATCGTGATATGGGAATGTGAACTGAAGCCGGCGGTAAGGGAGAAGACGCTGGAGTCGCTCGCCTTTACGCTGAACCATATCTATCTGGAAGATCATCATATCAGGAGATATGAATTGCCGGAAGAAGAGCCGGAAATGGTGGCGGAGCCGGAACCAAGGCGTCGTGATTAGTAACTACTATTATTGGGAATAAGGCTTATGAAAGATATGGATAAATATTGGAAGAGCGTGGGTTCACTTTTCGATTCTAAAGATAATCGAAAAGTGATTTGGATAGGTTATGCAGTTGGTCTTGTATTGGTTACTGCTTCCATATTTACGCTATGCCTTAGGTTATTGAGGCATGAAGAATTTACTTTGGGGAGAATGTCTTCATTAATTTTAGTGTTAATGGTAGGTCTTTCTTTGGTTTGTTTTCTTTTTTATAGGAAGAAAATATCGATTAAAATTAAGTTTTACCTGTTGTGTCTGATTTTTGTGTGTGGTGGCATCAATATGTTTCTTCATCCAAAAGTATCAAGAAAAATTCCATCTGAAACATATTGTCAGGTAGTGGGAATAGTGGGCTGTCTCTTCTTTGGGGGAGGCGGTTTGTGGGTATTGTACAATGACTACAAGTGGCATAGGAGGCGTAGAGACGAGGAGGAATAAAGTGTACCGATGCGCAGACCTTGCGGAACCTGTCGAGTTTCTTACCGCTCATTTCTGTTTGCTATCACTTCAATCCCATCTCTCTCAACTTCCTTGAGTAGGAAGGGATTGAGGTGTTGGTGCTTCCGGATAATATCTACAGGGCTGTCTAAAAGTTCTTCCAAGTATACCTTCAGGCGGACTACTAGAAAAAACTTAGGGGGCATTTCTACATAGATATCTACATCGCTGTCATCGTGGTGCTGGTTTCTTGCTACAGAACCAAAGAGGCGCAAGGAGGTGATGCCGAAGGTGTTTTGTAGTTCTTCGGCATGAGATGTGATGAGGGCTATGTATTCTTCTCTTGTTTTCATTCTTAATATCCTTTTTAAAAAGGCTTTTGCCCTTACAGGGCGCAAGGCGGATTGCGCTTATACCCAGGGTGATGCCCTGGGCTAGGAGCTTCTGGGCCTTCAGCCCGTACCTGAACCACATGCGGAACTAGAGTTAGGAACCAATAATTTGAAATCGTCAACAGGCTGTTGACGATTTTGCTTGTTGGCTGCAATTTGTTGAATATCAATGGTTATTGTGCTATCAGTGAATTTGTCCGCAAGTTGCGGACGAATTGCAGACAATCGGAAAAAGTGACTACAGTACCGCTGCACAGACCTTGCGGAACCAGTCGAGTTTCTTGCCGCTCATTTCTGCTATGGATAAGTTCTCTTTGTTCACATCATCCTTACATTTGTCGATGATACGTTGATGATGAAACCATGGAATAAAGAATAGAATTTTGAAATCGTCTACACCGTGTAGACGATTTTGTTTTTTATCTCCAACTCGCTGAATATCTGTTTTATACAAGTCCTCTTCAAAATCGTCAGCAGCTTGCTGACGATTTGCAGCCAATGGAGCATAGAGCTTATAAAAATAGCTCATGTACTTCAAGTTGGTTGGCGAGAATCCCTTCACCCCCGGCATTTCATTCTTCAAATCTTGACTGAGATTCTTGTAAAAGCCAGAACCATAATTGTTGGTGTATTGCTTAGCTTCAATGTCTCGTCCCAGCTTATATTTTCCTTTGCCATCGTTCTTTCTTTTTATTTGCTGCAAAAATAAGAAATATTTCTCTTTTCTGCAAGTTTTTGGGGGATTTCTTTTGTGTTTTCGTGAGAAAGATTAATTTTGTATCGAATAAAATTCGAGACCATTTACCGCATAGAGCGGTACGTTAGTAACCCAATCTTCCTGCAGATAATCATTCATGGAGATGCGATAGGCCTTCTTTGACTGGTTGTCTGCAACAAACTGGCGCAGGCTCTTTGCCTTAACATTCGTCTCGGCTTTCACCTCCAGCGGAACAATCTCGTCCTCCTCATCCTGGAGCAGAAAATCAATCTCCTGAGTACTGTTGGTCTTGGCATAATAATACGGTTCATACCTGAGAATGAGCTGCTGCAAAACATACTGCTCCGTCAATGCCCCTTTAAACTCGGTAAAAATAGTGTTGCCAGCCACTATTGTCGCAGCCTTGAGATTAGACATCGCACCTAGAAGCCCGACATCCAGGACAAAGATCTTGAAGGCCGCCCGGTCTTCATAACTGGCAAGCGGCAGTCGGGGAGCCTTCACATTATATACCTTATATATCAGTCCGGCATCCAGCAGCCACTGCAAGGCCAACTCATACTCCCGGGCTCTTGCCCCCTCGCGCACCACTCCATAGATAAACTTCCTGTTTTCCTTGCTCAACTGGGCGGGCAAGGATTTCCACAAATCAGTAATACGGGGAATAATCTCCGATGGAGCATGCTTCGACATATCTCTCTGATAACTGTTCAGAATGTCCTTCTGTATGGTTCTCACCTCTTTCCAGTCACGATTCTGGCTAAAGCTCAATACGGCTTCAGGCATGCCTCCCACGTAGTAATAATACTTCAAGAGTTCCTGAAACTTGGGAGCAAACATCGTTATCATATTCCAATCCTTCGTCTGAAGCAGCTGCGCCAGATTCTTCTCCCCCATAGCCATCACGAACTCGATAAAGTTCATTGGATACAGAGAGAGGAAATCCACCTTACCCACAGGAAAAGATTCCCCCTGATGCAGTTCGATACCCAGAAGAGAACCTGCAGCTATGACATGATAGCCCGGCGCATTCTCTGCAAAATATTTGAGAGAAGTAACAGCATGAGGGGCAGCCTGAATCTCATCCAGGAATATCAGCGTTTCGCCCTCTGTGCAGGTTACATTCGTTGCAGCCCCAATAGCTGTAAGAATTCTAGGAATACTGAAATCCTGTTCAAATAGATTCTGCAGGATCTTCATCTCTTCAAAGTTCACATATGCCAGCTGCTTGTAATTCTGGCGGGCAAACTCCTTCACCAGCCAAGTCTTTCCCACCTGTCTGGCGCCCTCTATAATAAGAGGTTTACGATATTGTTTATTCTTCCATTTCAGAAGTTCATTGATAGCTAATCTTTCCATAATCCGTATCTTAAAATCACATTTTATGAGGGAATAATCACTTATTATCCCACATTTTATGAGGGAATAACGCTGCAAATATACACATTTTATGAGGGAATCCTATCATGTTTTTGCACATTTTATGGGGAGTATCCATTTTTTAACTGATTTTAAAGGATGAAAAATGAAGTAACTACTCAGCAGCACCCCCTATGGGCATGAGCGTATCTCCCTAATAACCTCCAGGGGGGTAGGGTGATTCCTCTTTTCTTTACAAAACAGGATGGAGGGAGAAGGAGAGGAGAAGGATTGAGGGAACGTTACAGTTGTGACAGTTGTGACAGTTTTCAGGGGAGGGGTATATGGATTCGGGCTGCTTTCAAATTGTTATTATTATATTTAACTTATTATATATATAATTATATATATAATAAGTTACCTCTAAAGAGAGGGAGGTGGGGGTAGGCGCTGAAAACTGTCACAACTGTCACAACTGTCACACTTTTGGGGTTGAGGAAGGTGTGAGCATTGGTGGATGATTTCTTGCTTCCTGCTGTTTTCAGGATGAGAAAGCATAGAGAAACTTTTTACATCACATAGTTTTCTCGCCCGATAAATTATGAGTTGGCAAGATTAACCGGATAAGCCCGAAGTGTTAAATCCGTTTAACATAACTCTGCAGGGTGAAATTTGGTAGTATCAGAAAATTGCCGTACCTTTGCACTGTCGTTCGAAGAAAGGCTTGCTCACCCCACCAAGTCAACATTTAACATTTAACACTTAACATTAATATTAACCCTTTAATAATTTAAGCTCATGGAACAGAAAGGAACATTGAAGTATCGTAAGTTGCAGCGTACACCACAGAGTGGCGAGAACGCAGGTAAGAAAAAGTGGTATGCCACTGCGGTAACAGACCGCGAGGTGGATTTCGAGGGATTCGTATCCCACATCTCTGACCACGGTTCGCCTTACTCCCGAGGTACTATCCACGGTGTGCTGATGGATGCACTCGACCATCTGCAGGAGTTGATTCTCGACGGCAAGAGTGTGCGTCTCTCTGATCTCGGTCTGTTCTCCATCGGTATGACTTCGAAGGCGGAGGATACCAAGGAGAAGGTAACGGCTGCCAGCGTAGAGGGTGTACACCTGATTGTGAGAAACACAAAAAGCTGGAGCAACTCTGAGCTGCGCAAGAAGTGCAAGATTCAGGAGTACGGCGGCTATACCGGCACCGACGAGGGTGGCACCTCAGGTGGTACTTCTGGCGGCACCTCAGGCGGCACTGAACAAGGCGGCAACACCAGTCAGGGCGGCAGCGGAACTACCGGCAGCGGTACGCAGCCAGGCGGCGGCTCTCAGGATAGCGGCGACGGGCTTGAATAAAGCCCTCGCCTGAGGGCAACCCCCAACCAAGTCAACATTTAATACTTTACATTTAAAAATTAAAGATTATGAAAGCAAGTACCTGGAAAACAATTTTGCAGATTGCAATCTCATTTCTTACAGCCATCGCTACCACCCTCGGTGTAACAAGCTGCAGCAGCTTTTAAAGGTAAAAAGGCTATTTAAAGGTAAAAAGGTAAAAAAGTAAAAAGGTAAAAAGAACCTTAGCCCTTTGTGCCCCCGTCCCCAGCGATTCCATCGCTGGTCCCCCAAAAAGCCTTTACCATAAAGGAAACCCAAAAAAGCCCCGATGCATCATGCATCGGGGCTTTTGCTTGTATGCTCGGCATGAGCTTATTCTAATGGGTGCAAGTCCCTAACGAGCCC
>JAJWJX010000007.1:0-83723 GCA_021623045.1 Segatella copri
ACACCCCAAAAATGCATACTTCCATCCACACACTTATATAAAAATAAGTATATATATATATTATTATATAATAAGGTACGCGAGGGGGACCATGCAAAAAACAGCTGTTAACTGTTAACCCTGTTAACCCCCCACTTAAAAAGTTAAATATTCAAGTTTCGCAAGTTTAGGAGTTAAAGGAGTTAAAGAAGTTATCGCTCCCTACGGTCGCTGAGGAGTTAAGACAATAGTCTTTTTGGCGTAGTTTTAAGCTGCAAGACATACGTCTTAACTCCTTAACTCCTTAACTCCTTTAACTTCCTGATATACGAAAGTTCAGTTAAATATAGTATTCTGCCGAATCAACCAAACCGGCTCTCAGCGCATATTTCGTAGCCTCATGAACGTTGTTTACGCCCAGCTTACGGAATATGTTCTTGCGGTGGGTATTGACCGTATGGAAGCTGGAAAAGCGCTTCTCGGCTATTTCTTTCGTCGTCATTCCCAGCGCAATGTCCTTCAGAATCTCAGTCTCAGTCTTGGTGAGGTTGATCTTCTCCTGCTCCTCCTGTTTCGGAGCCAGAAGAACCTCCATCATGCGCTGGCAGACAAAACGGTTGCTTGCCACACAGAAACGGATCGCCTCCTTGATTTCCATTAGCGAACACTCCTTCAGCAATACGCTGAACTGCGTACTGCTGGCGATGAGAATCTTCACGAAATCGGCACTCAGATCCTCACTGAACAGTAGCCAGCGCGTGTATGGGAAACGCTGGTTTAAAATAAGTAACTCGGCAGCATCATTGATGTCGAAAAGGGTGTAGTCGAGTATTACAACCGTATCCTCATTCTCCTTTAAGGCAAGCATCAGGTCTGCCTTGTCTTCGATGGTCCGGGTTTCCAAACCCTCTATCTTACTGATCACATAGCTCAATCCGGCTCTTGTGATGTCCTGTTTGTCTGCTAATAGAATCTTCATTGTGTTTACTCTCTTATATGTTGTTTATATATATGTACACAGAAACCTTGATGCGGTAAAAAACATACTGCATCAAGGCGTCTTTTTTTTCTTATTAGAATGTCATGAGGAAGCCCATACGGACGCCCCATTTTGAAATGTTTGCATGGTCGTAATAGTTGAGGCGGCGAACATAATCGATTCCGAAGAACTTGAAGATGTTGTGCACGCCGGCTACAACCTCCCAGTATGGCGTCTTGCCAAAGGTGTAGGAGTTGGTAGGGAATTTGAAGAGCTTCTCATCATTGAGGTTCTTGCTCGGGTCGTTCTTGCTGGTCAAATCGCCCCAAACACCCTTGATGGCTACATATTCACGCCACTTCAGCTTCTTGATGAGCGGAATGCGGTTGAGCAGCTTGCCGTTCATATCCCAGGCTACTGACCAGAACAGCTGGCGGTCGCTCAGAAACTCCCAGTCCTTCATCATGCTGATGGTTGCCTCCTGCTCGAAGAGAGAGAGGTTGACCGGTGGCTGGATGAGCATGGTGAAAGGCACTTTGCTCCACTGCGCCTTGCCCACGATGTTGAAATCCATATAACCGAAACTTCCCAGCCACTGGCGCTTGTAAATGCCCAGCGTGGTGAGGTTGCTCTGATACTGGCCGCCCATGAATCCGTCTAAGCCCATGGTGTGGCGCAGCGAGATTTCAGGACTGTCGAGGTTGATAGGCAGTCGCTGCTGCTTGGTGTTGACATAGGTAACACCCGGGTTGTAATCTAAGCCTACACTCGCCTCTGTGGTGCGTATCTTGCGTATTTCCTCGCCGTCGCTCACCCTGTAGTAGTGGAGATTGCCCACGGTGCGGTTGCTCTGCCAGCGGAGGCTGGTGTCGAAGCGGAAACCCCAGTCGGTTTCGTAGGTGAAGGTCACCTTCTGGCGGTGATACTGATACATCTGGTCCTGCGTAGTGGCACGGAGGGTCATGAAGAAGTTGTCCTTGTTGTGCAGCAGGTTATCATCGGATGGAGAGGTAATATCATGCCCCAGCTCGAAGGTAAGCTTGCGCATAGGGAACTCGAACGGACTGTTCTTCTTCTTGTTGAACGAATAGGTGAGCACATGGCCGTAATACCACTTGTTGCTCTTCAGACCGTAGGCGCCGTAACCATCCCAGAAGAAGTGAGGGTTGAGGGCTGCCATCGTTCTGCCCGCCAGGCGCAGACGCACGCCGTCTACGTAGTTGTTGGAGAGGAACGTGTTGATAGGTCCGAGGTCGAAGAGGCTGCGACGGTCGCTGATGATGCTGTCCTTTTCTACACCCAGACTGTCTTTCACCGTCACCTTCTTGCCCTTGGTATGAGCCACTTCCACATAGTTCTCCATCAGGGCTCTCACACCGAAGATGATGTATTTGAAGCCCTTGGAGTTCTCCATGCGGTGGATAAAGCTGTCCATCGACGATTCACTCTTCGTGAGGTCTACCTGTCGGTATTTGTTCCAGTAAGCCTCATCGCGGTTCATCGCATCCATATCGTGCCTGATCTTCGCCTTGCCCTTGAAGAGCTGCTTCGGCAAGGCATCGAAGGCATAATCGGTGATTCGCGTGTTTCGCACCACCAGCAGGTCCTGAAGGAGCTTGTTGACGTGCAGTTCGGCTATCATATCGTCTTTAGAGAGCACCCACTCGCCGTTGTCGAGCTTGGTGTACTCCTGTTCAATCTTCATGTCAGTAACCCAGTTTACATCGCTGTTGTGAGGCATGTAGAGGTTACATTTCTTTACGTGCAGGCTGCTGTCGGCAAGCACATAGAGTTCGCCTCTGAATCCGAAGTCCTGGCTGTTGGCTGGGATAAACTGCAGATGGTAGCAGAGGTCTCTTTCCACATACACCGTATCTTCGATGTAATAATGGTAGAAGCTGATGGCAGTCTTGCCGATAGGAGATGGGAAGGGATACTGCAGCAGGCGCACGTAATCGTCGTAGATGTCCACATCGGTGAACACCTCTTTCAGGGCGGTGTTGAGAATCTCTCCGGTCTGGATTACCTGTCCGATTCCATTGCTCTGCTGACCCTTGATGATGTCCTTTTCGGTCTTCGGATCTTTGCGGTAAATATGCTGTGAAACCGTCTCGTCGATGCTGACAGGCAGGGTGAGCTTTCCGTTGTATGGAGAGGTTTCTACCTGGTCGAGGAGATACTGACGGCGCTGGAAGAACTTGCTTTCGAGCTGCTCTTTCTTCAGATCGTTGAGCGCGAGTGTAATCTTCTGATACTTATCATATTGCACATAGTCGTGGTTGCTCAGATCACTCTTCTTCTTGGCAGCAATCACGCGGCGCATCAGTTCTACGGCAGGATTATCCTTACGCTTGTAGCGGCCTTTTTTCGATTTCACCACCACTTCGGTAAGTTTGTGGGTGTCGTCTTTCAGTTTGATTTCCAGGAAGTTGGTCTTCTCGTCTACCTTTACCGTGGCGCTCTTGTAGCTCAGTGCGCTGACGGTGAGCATGAGTCCCGGTTTCTTATCGATGGTAAATTTACCTTCTCCGTTGCTGGAAACCGCAATTTTATGCCCTTTGTATTGCACGCTTGCATACGGAACGGCAAAACCGTCGTCATCGATGACACGGCCTGTTATCTTCTGCTGGGCCATCATCTGAAGCGTAGAAATCATCAGAAGTATGACCGTAAAATACAACTTTTTAATACCTTTCATTTTTATACCTTATTATATATAGGGGCTCTCTGCCCATGATTTAATGCTTTCAGGGTGCAAAGTTATAACATTATTCGTAAATAGACGCAAAAACCTATTCATTATTTCAGTTTTTTATGAGATTTTCAGAAAAAGGCTTCCGTGCAGTTCTCTCTGCAGCCTGTTCCTGCTCTTCGCGGGGCAGTCTGAGTGGTACGAACCCCCTTCATATTGCTCTATTTCACCTTATTATCTGTCAATATATGATGAAATTCCGAAAAATTAAGAAAACTATTTGGTTAATTTAATTTTTTAGCGTAATTTTGCACACTGAAATTTAAAGAAGAAACGCCCTTCTGCGGGCTTATTAAATATCAAGCGAATGAATAACAAGGGAAATCTTACCGACGAGCGGCCTCCTTTGCTGCCCGTTATCATAGGCACCGGTTTCGGCAGTGGCTTCTGGCCTTGGGGACCGGGCACGGCTGGCTCTGTATTGGCAACCCTCATCTGGGCTGCCCTGGCTTACGGGCTCGGTATTACGGGCGAGAGTCTGCAGAGCATCACCTTCTTTCTTGTCATTGTTTCTACCATTCTGGGCACTTGGGCAACGGCGCAGTTGCAGCCTTATTGGGGCGAGGATCCCAGCCGGGTGGTGATAGATGAGATGGCTGGCGTGTGGATCCCCCTCTCGTTGCTGACTCCGCTTACGGCTCAGGGCGAGGTGAAAGATGCCTGGTGGTGGGCATTGGTGGCACTTGTTCTCTTCCGCTTCTTTGATATGGTGAAACCGCTGGGAATCAAGAAACTGGATAACAGGCAGGGCGCCTTCTATGTGATGGCTGATGATCTGCTAGGCGGTTTCTATGCAGCCGTTTCTTTAATCATCATCAAGATTATTCTGGTTTCGGCAGGAATCATCTAAGCCAGTTTATCAGTCATTTCTTAAACAGACAATAAAATAAATAGATAAAAATATGAATTATAGAGATTTCTTACAAAAAGTTATCTATGCCATCATCAATCCGCTTATCAAGGGGATGATAGCAGTAGGTATTACTCCTAACATTGTCACCTTCGTAGGATTCCTGGGCAATATCGTGGCCGCCGGTTTCTTCCTCGATGCTGCATGGATGCTCGGAACTGAGCAGGCTGACTATGCATCTTGCATGGTTACTGTAGGATGGGGTGGATTTATCATCCTGGCAGCCGGTCTCTTCGATATGATGGATGGCAGACTGGCACGTATGAGCGGCAAGAGCAGTCTCTTCGGTGCACTCTGGGATTCTACACTCGACCGCTACAGCGAACTGGTAAGCCTCTTTGGCATCTGCCTCATCTTCGTACGTATGCAGGGCGATATGACCTGGTTCTGGATGAGCGTAGTAACCTTTGCAGCAATGATAGGTTCTGTGATGGTAAGTTATGTCCGTGCCCGTGCCGAGGGCTTGGATATTGAGTGTAAGGTGGGTTTCATGCAGCGTCCTGAGCGTGTTGTAGTTACCGCTGTTACTGCGATGATTACCGGCTTTACAGGCAATATCTGGTGGCTGGCTGGCGGAATGATTCTCATTGCCGTTCTGGCAAACATCACCGCTTTCTGGCGCATCTGGCATTGTTATGTTGTGATGAACGCTCATAAATAATAAACTGAACTTTCGCATATCAGGAAGTTAAAGGAGTTAAGGAAGTTAAGGAGTTAAGACGTATGTCTTTCAGCTTAAAAACTACGGCAAAAAGACTATTGTCTTAACTCCTCAGCGACCGTAGGGAGCGATAACTTCTTTAACTTCTTTAACTCCTGAACTTGCGAAACTTGAATAAAACAATAGGAAAAAGTGTTTAGTATCTATCTGATTATCCTCCTGGCGGTACTCGCAGCCTGGAAGAAGACACGCCGTTTTGCCTTCTATTTTCTGCCTTGGTTCCTCTTCGGAATCATCTACGATTCGATGCGCCTTTATCCTAACTATATGGTGAACGATATTGACGTGGCGAATCTCTATCATGCAGAAAAGTCGCTCTTCGGCATTGCTGCTTCATCCAGCGCAGAGTTGCAGGCGGTAGCCGACCATACCCAGCTGATGATTCCGGGCGAATACTTCAAGGTTCACCATTGCGGTTTTGCCGATTTCTGGGCAGGCATCTTCTATCTCTGCTGGGTTCCGGTGCCTATCGCCTTTGCCCTTTATCTTTATCTTACGAAACAGCTAAAATGGTTCAGACGTTTCTCCTGGGCTTTCCTGCTGGTGAACATCATCGGCTTCATCGGCTATTACATCTATCCGGCTGCTCCGCCATGGTATGCGATGAACTATGGCTTCGAGGCTGTGCTCAATACACCAGGCAACGTGGCTGGTCTGGGCAGATGGGACGCAATGACCGGACTGCACGTGTTCCACGGTCTCTACGGCAAGAATGCCAATGTCTTTGCTGCCGTGCCTAGTCTGCATGCTGCCTATATGTTCCTCACCACGATTTATGCTGTGATGAGCCGCAAGCGCTGGTATACGGTGGTGCTCTTCGCCTGCATCTGTCTGGGCATCTGGTGGACGGCAGTCTATTCCGGTCATCATTATATCATCGATGTCATGTTGGGTATTCTTACTACGATAGTAGGCGTACTGCTTATGGAATCTAAGAGAATATGGGCAAGATTAAAGAAGAACTCGTAACATTCGGCAAGGCGGAACTGACAGCCTCCTGTGCCTCAGTGGTAGACTTCGGACTGGCATTCTTCCTCTCAGATATCATTGGCATTTATTACGGACTTGCCAATGCGCTGGGAGTGATAAGTGGCGGCATTACCAACTGCATTCTGAATTACCGCTATGTGTTCGGCGATTCCAAGAGTAAGAAAAAGAGTGTAGCCTGGCGCTACTTTATCATCTGGGGCATCAGTTGGATGCTCAATTCGGGAGGCACTATCGCCCTGACCGAATTTCTGAATGCGCACGAGCATATTCAGTTGCATTATATGATTCCGAAGAGTATTGTGTCTCTGCTGGTGGCGATATTCGTAAACTATCCGGGGCAGAAGAAATTTGTTTTTAAGCAGAAATAACCAATATCAGATGGGGGCAGTATTCAGTATTTGCCCTCATCTTTTTTTGTATCCTGTCAGCTCATCTGTTGGCTTTAGGGCAAAAAAAAGAGTTTGGATTGTCTCCCGACATTCCAAACCCACGCTTGTTTCTAACTAACTTATTATCAACTATTCATTACTTTTCAGTTTGCAAAATTACGAGTTTTTTTCTTATAAAATAAACTTTTTCAAAAAAATATTAACGTAAACGTTTGCGCATTCGAAAGATTTTGTTATCTTTGCAGAGAATTCACTAACTTTGCAGTCTGAAAAGACAAATATGCAGAATATGTGGATACAAAAATGAATGTCAATAATAAGCGTAAACTAAATATGAAACAACGAAGAACATCCTTGAAAGACCTCGCCGACCAACTTGGCGTTAGCATAGCAACCGTATCTAGAGCTCTGCGCAACAGCCATGAAGTAGGAGAGGAGATGACTCAAAAGGTGAAAAACCTTGCCAAGGAGCTCAATTATCGCCCAAATCCCTTTGCGCAAAGCCTTAGAAAAGAAGCACCTAGGGTGATTGGTGTGATTGTGCCAAACTTGGTGACCCATTATTATGCTGCCGTGTTGGATGGCATTGAAGATTATGCCGTTAGAAATGGCTACTCGGTGATCAGCGCCAACAGTCATGAGAATACAGAGCACGAGAAGAGAGCGGTAGAAAACTTCCTGAATATGCATGTGGAAGGCATCATCGCCTGCCTGGCACAGGATACGGTTGACTATTCTCACTTCGAGCAGTTGCATAAGATGGGAGTGCCATTGGTGTTCTTTGCCCGTTGCTGTCTGGACGATAAGTTCTCCCAGGTAGTAGGCAATGGTGATGTTGCAGCCCAGGAGGCTACCCAGCACATGATTGACACCGGTTCGCGCCGCATCGCCTTTATCGGTGGTCCTAACCATCTTGATATGGTGCGCCGCAGAAAACACGGTTATCTGGAGGCTCTGAGAGAGAACCGCATCCCTATTGACCGCGACCTCGTAGTCTGCGACAGAATCGATTTCGATGTGGCGCGAAACGCTACCCTCCGTCTCCTCGAAAAGGAGGACAGACCTGATGCCATCCTCGCTTTTAACGATATTATCACTTATGCCGCCTTCGATGCTATCAAGGAAAAAGGGCTCCGCATACCAGAGGATGTTGCTATTATCGGTTTTACCGATGGTGATACTGCTGCCTTCGTTACGCCGAAACTCTCGGCTATCATGGACAAGGCGCACGAACAGGGAACCACAGCCTGCGATCTTCTCATGAGAAGTATCAATGGTGATGAAAAAATCTACAAGAAAGTGGTACCGATGATTCTGAAAATACGTGAAAGCTCTGAGAAGAACGACGTGAAATAATTCCTATTTAAAGTAATAAATCTTTTTAGATAATAAACCTACAATTATGATGAATATAAAACAAAACTACTTGAAACATGCCATCGTGCTGTTTCTGCTCTTGCTGCTCATGCAGCCGGGTAGGGCGTGGGCTGCCTATGAAAACGTAGAATTCAGCAGCCTCACCAATCATGATGGACTAACGAACAGTCAGGTGGGTGCCATCCTCAAGGACACCAGAGGCTACATCTGGTTTGGTACCCAGTCGGGACTGTGCCGCTTTGACGGCTTCCGTATGAAAACTTTCTATTACAGCAATACTGATGATAAGTCGCTGCCGAATAACTCGGTAGATGAACTTCAGCAAGACTATGATGGAAATATCTGGGTCCATACCTCTGTGGGCTACAGCATCTACAAATACGATGAAGAGCAGTTTGACCGCAAACCGGAAGAATGGCTCAAAAGCATCCATGTGCAGGGACCTCCTTTCAAGCTTTTGATAGATAAGGATAAGAACATGTGGATTGCTGTCTACGGCCAGGGACTCTACTATCATAATGCCAAAACCAGAAATACCTACCTTTTTAAATTTACAAAAAAGGCTCAGAAGGGTTGTCTGAAAGAGGGAAACATCAGTAAGATAACCGAGGTTGACGGCGATGCGCTCATTACCTATTCTGATGGTACGCTCTGCCGTGTCAACGGCGAGAAACAGCAGGCTCTCTGGTACAATTCCTTCCTTGCTACCCATAAAGCTGCCGGTGATAATGGTGCCTATACTTTCTATGATGGTATAGGTGGCTTCTGGGTTTCTGTAAGTAATGCCAATTATGTGTATCAGTCTAAGACCGGAAAATGGACCGATGCCCGTTCTTATCTTGAGAACATGGGCATTGCGGTTCCTTGCCCAACCCGCATCCTGATGCGCGATATTGCCCGCGATGAGGCTGGCAATCTCTGGGTGGCTTCCGACCATGACGGTCTCTTCTTTGTTGATTTCAAGCGCAAGATCTGCCGCCAATATGTTCATACCGAGGCAAAGGGAAGTATCGTTGACAATTCCCTGCAGAAGGTTTATGTGGACGATGAGGGGGCTATCTGGGTAGGTAGCTACAAGAACGGCGTGGCTTATTATTCGCCTGCGGCTCAGAAATTCACTACCATTCCGCTTGGTGATATCTGTACTATTACGCAGGATCTGAATGGTAATCTCTGGTGCGGAACCAATGATAGCGGTATTGTTTGCTACAGTCCGCTGACCGGACAGAGCTGGCGATTCTCACAGGCTGAAACCGGTCTGACTTCGGATATTGTGGTCAGCAGCGTAACCATGGCTGATGGTACGATGTATTTCGGAACCTTCAATGGTGGACTTGCACAATATAAAAACGGCAGATGGAAGAGTTTCCAGGCTGCTCCAGGCGGACTTGCCAATAACAGCGTCTGGTGTCTTGCCGAAGATTCGTATCATCGTCTGATTATCGGAACCTTGGGCTCAGGTTTCCAGATTTATAATCCTGAGAGCGGAAAGTTTACAACTTTCAACGCACAGAACTCAGGCATTTCCAGCGATTTTATCAACTCGATCTTCCTGCCGAATAAAGATGAAATCCTGATAGGTCATTCGCAGAACTATTCTATCTTTAATTTCGGAACCCGGAAGGTGACCAATGTGAATGGAACCAAGGACGGACAGCCTTTCCCTAGTCCTTCCCTGAACTACATGATGAAGGATAGCCGCGGCATTCTGTGGATGGCTTCGCCGGCGGGAATCACCATGTATGATGAGACTTCAGGGCAGTTGGAGTCAATCAATGACCTCAATGGTACGCAGGGCACGGTAGGCTGCATGGTGCTCGAAGATAAGCAGCATAACATCTGGCTGGTTTCTGAATTTATCGTTACCCGTGTTACGCTGACCAAGAATAACCAGGGCAAATGGGACATCACGATGATCAGTTTCAATTCGCTCGATGGCTTGCAGAGCCGCCAGTTTAACCAGCGTTCTGCCTGTCTGATGAGAAATGGCTCCATCGCCATCGGTGGACAGGATGGTATTAATATCATCAATCCTGCCAAGATCCGTCCTGCACAGAAAAGTGCTCATGTCCTGTTTAGCGGTTTCGTACTCTTCGACCATCCGCTCAAGGCAGGGGAGGAGTTTGAGGGAAGAGTGCCTTTGGAAAAATCGCTTGATACGAATCCTGAACTGGATCTCAGTTATAAGGATAAGGCGTTTACCATACAGCTGGCTTCCGACCAGGTAAGTATTCCGGCACGTTGCCGTTTCCTCTATCGCATGAAGGGACTTGATGACAAATGGATGCTGACACCGGAAGGACGTCCGGAGGCAACCTTTACCAATCTCTCTTCGGGCAGCTATGTCCTGGAGGCAAAGGTGGTGAATGCTGATGGTAGTGTGAGCGAAGAGGTGAGCACGCTGAAGATTCATATTCACCCGCCTTTCTATCTCTCTATCTGGGCGTTCATCGTATATATTATATTAATAGGTGTAGCTTTCTATCTCTACCGTAAACGTATGCTCGAAAAGCAGCGTGTTAAATTCGAACTCCAGAGCAAGGAAGACAGTATCAAGAAGACCAAGGAGTTGAACGAACTCAAACTCAACTTCTTCACCAATGTGAGCCACGAACTCCGTACACCGCTCACCTTGATTATCTCGCCGCTGGTAAATATGATTCGGGAAGAAAGAGAAGAGTCTAAACGCAGGAAGCTGGAGATGATTCATCGCAATGCTACCCGTTTGCTCAATCTGGTAAACCAGATTCTCGACTTCCGCAAGATAGACCAGAACAAGGAGAAACTTACGCTGTCGCATATCGACATCGTGAGCTTCGTTGACAATATCTGTACTTCGTTCCGTACTTTGGCAAACAGCAAGGTAACGCTTGCCTTCGATTCTACGGTGCCTAGTCTGCAGATGTCGTTCGATGCTGATAAGGTAGGAAAGATCGTGAACAACCTCTTGAGCAATGCTTATAAGTTTACGCCAGATGGAGGATTTATCACCGTTTCTCTGAGCATCGCACTCCGTCAGCGTGTAGGTGACAAGGATTCGGATATGCTCCGCATCTCTGTATCTGATACCGGCAAGGGCATCAGCGATAAGGAGAAGGAACATGTGTTTGAGCGTTTCTATCAGGTCAATGGCACCGAAATGCAGCCTCAGGGTGGTAGCGGAATAGGCTTGAACCTGGTTAAGAAGTTTGCCGAACTGCATGGCGGAAAAGTGGATGTTACAGATAATCCAAGCGGAGGAACCATCTTTATGGTTGACCTTCCGATA
The DNA here is from genome assembly GCA_021623045.1 of Segatella copri. Lineage (GTDB taxonomy): Bacteria > Bacteroidota > Bacteroidia > Bacteroidales > Bacteroidaceae > Prevotella > Prevotella copri_T. The sequence goes on from JAJWJX010000007.1 coordinate 11,366, forward strand.
GAGAGCAGTACAACCTCCAATTCTACCGCACATCTCGGTTCGCTGCGTGCAGCACCTATCATAACCACGGTGCATCAGGCAGATGATAATGATCCGGATGCAGGTAAGAACATTCTCTACGGAATGAGTAAACATGTGCATCAGCCAGGAGAATCGATGATCAAGAAACCGGTTGTGCTCCTCGTTGACGACAGCGACGACTTCCGTGAGTTTATGAACGAAGTATTGACAGACTATACGGTTGTTGAGGCTGTCAATGGTCAGGATGCCTGGAACAAGATCATCGACCGTCGTCCAGACATCATCCTGAGCGACGTGATGATGCCTGTGATGGATGGTAACGAACTCTGCCGGATGTGTAAGGACAATGACGAAACAACAGCCATACCTTTCATCATGCTCTCTGCCCGTATGGGAGATGAGCAGCGCAAGGAAAGTCTGAAGTGTGGTGCTGACGAGTATATTGCCAAACCATTCGATATTGATATGTTGAATCTCTGTATTCTGAACCTCTTGAAGAAACGCAAGAATGTAAGCACAGAATATGTAATCACAGAGGCCGACCGCAAATTTATCGATGAGGTGAATGTTTATATCCGCGATCATATGAGCAATCCTGAAACATCGGTAGAATCGCTGAGTACTCATCTTAGCATTTCGCGCGTACAATTATATAAGCGCATGATTTCGCTGACGGGTATTACGCCTTCAGAGTATCTCAGAACCAAGCGTATCAAATTTGCAGAGCATCTGCTGCGCTCGGGCGACTTGAATATTAGTGAAATAGCCTATAAGGTGGGCTTCAATAATCCACGCTATTTCACCAAATACTTCCAAGACGCGTATGGCGTTACGCCGTCTCAATATCGTAAGAATCTATCAGAATCAGAGTAATTTACGCATCTGATTAACATTTTATACACATACATAAAACATTTGCGCACAAAGATACGGGAATTTTCTCGTATCTTTGCCGCAGATTTTTAAACTTTCCTTTAAACGTATAAAATGAGACTAACTAAAACATTATTGATTTCAGCAGTGCTGCTGATGAGTGCCACAGGCATGCAGGCAGCAGGTTTCAACCAGAATGGTAATTATCTCACTGTTCAGTTGAAGCAACACCAGAATTTTGGTCCTAGTCAGATTCGCCTCCAGGTGGTGAGCGATAAGATTATCCGTGTTCAGGCTACAGCCGAACAGAGTTTCCGTAACAAACAGAGTCTGATTATTGTGCCTCAAAACAGCAAGGCAAATTACAAGGTGGAAGAGCAGGGAGACAATCTCATCATTACCACTGCAGCCATGCGTGCTGTCATGAACGAGGCTACGGGTCAGATTACCTTCTATGACCTGAAAGACAATGTCCTTCTCAATGAGGTTGCACAGGGCGGAAAAACTTTCAAGCCGTTCACTGTGCCTGACCGTGAAATCGGTGTAGACATTGCCAAGGTTCCTGAAGCACAGAAGCATGGATGGTCATGGCGTGCGCTCTTCAACTCTCCTGATAACGAGGCGTTCTATGGTCTCGGTCAGCATCAGAGCGAGGAACTCAACATGAAGGGTAAGAACGAAGACCTCTTCCAGTATAATACCAAGGTGAGTGTGCCTTTCGTCATCTCGAATAAAAACTACGGCATCCTCTGGGATTCTTATTCTTATTGCCGTTGGGGTAATCCGGAAGATTATCTCCAGCTGAACCGTGCCTTCAAACTCTATGATAAGGATGGTAAGGAAGGTCAGCTGACAGGTACTTATGTAGACAAGAACGGTAAGAAGATTGTTCGAGGCGAAGATAGCATTTACTTTGAGTATGCAATGCCTGAGGCTTCTGAGATTTGCAACCAGACCGACAAGGGCGGTATTCAGAACCTGCCAAAGGGTTTTGCCCTGAATGGTTCCAAGGTGGTGTACGAGGGTTATGTGGAAGCTCCAAGTAACAGCTTCTATCAGTTTATCCTCTATTATGCCGGCTACATGAAGATTTATATCGATGGCAAACTGGTAGTGCCTGAGCGCTGGCGTACAGCCTGGAATCCGAACTCTTATAAGTTTGAAACTCCAATCAAGAAGGGCATAAAGACTCCTATCCGTATCGAATGGCAGCCTGATGGTGATGTTTCCTACTGCGGACTTCGCGTAGCAGCTCCTCGTTCTGAGGCAGAGAAGAACCAGTTGAGTATCTGGAGTGAGATGTCACCGGATATGGACTATTACTTCATTGCCGGTCAGAATCTCGATGAGGTAATCTCTGGTTATCGTACTTTGACAGGTAAGGCTTCGCTTTATCCTAAGTGGACCCTCGGTTTCTGGCAGAGCCGTGAGCGCTATCAGAGCAGCAAGGACATTGAGGACAACATGAAGAAGTTCCGCGACCTGCATATTCCTGTAGACAATATTGTTCAGGACTGGAACTACTGGAAACTGGATTCATGGGGAAGTCATGAGTTTGAGGCGGCACGCTATCCAAACCCACAGGCGATGCTCGACAGCGTACATGCGATGAATGGAAGATTCATGATTTCCGTATGGCCTAAGTTCTACGATACAGTCAAGAACTATAAGGAACTCGACAGCAAGGGTTGGATGTATCATCAGGCTATCAAGGATGATATTCACGACTGGCTCGGCTTCCGCGGTTCATTCTATGATGCCTATTCTGATGGTGCCCGTAAGATGTTCTGGCGCCAGATGGACGAGAATCTTTATACCAAGTATAAGTTCGGAATCGATGCATGGTGGATGGATGCATCAGAACCAAACGTTCGCGACTGTACCCCGATGTGGTACCGCAAGGCACTTTCCGGTCCTACTGCCCTCGGTACATCTACCGAATATTTCAATGCTTACAGCATCGTGAATGCTGATGCTATCTATAACGGACAGCGCAGCGTGAACCCTAACCAGCGTGTCTTCCTCCTGACCCGTTCGGGCTTTGCAGGTGAACAGCGCTACAGTACGGCTACCTGGTCTGGTGACATTGCTACCCGTTGGGAAGATATGCGTGCCCAGATGACAGCCGGTTTGAACTATTCTATGGCAGGTCTGCCTTTCTGGGGAATGGACCAGGGCGGTTTCTGTGTAGAAAACCGCTATGTGGCTGCCCAGCAGGAGTTCGATAAGACCGGTAAGGAGAATGCTGATTTGAAGGAATGGCGCGAGTTGCAGGCGCGTTGGAACCAGTTCGGTTGCTTCGTACCTCTTTATCGTACTCATGGTCAGTGGCCTACCCGTGAGGTCTGGAACATTGCTCCGGCAGATCATCCTGCTTATAAAACCATTGTTGCATACGATAAACTCCGTTACCGTCTGATGCCTTACCTCTACAGTATGGCGGGTATGGTTCACTTCAAGGACTATACGATGATGCGTGGATTGGTGATGGACTTCAACGGCGATGATAATGTTTACGACATCAAGGATCAGTGGATGTTCGGTTCTGCTCTCATGGCTTGTCCTGTAGGCGAGTATCAGAAGTACAGCCGCAATGTTTATCTTCCTAAGCAGAAGGGCTGGTATGATTTCTATACAGGTAAGCACTATGCCGGTGGACAGACTATCGTAGCCGATGCGCCTTTCGATAAGATTCCAGTCTTTGTTCCAGAGGGTTCTATTCTTCCTATAGGTCCTGAGATGGAGTGGAGCGATCAGAAGAAGGCTGAACTCATCGATCTCTATGTCTATGCAGGCAAGGACGGTTCTTATACACTCTATGAGGATGAGGGAACCAACTACAACTACGAGAAGGGTAAGTATGCTATGATAGACTTCAAGTATAATGATGCTCAGAAGACCATTACTATCGCTGCCCGTAAGGGTGCTTTTGATGGTATGCTCCAGAAGCGTCGCTTCAATATCGTACTTGTTAGTGATAACAACCAGCAGGGCATCAGCCTCGCCAAGGCGCCTAAGGGCAAGATGGTGAAGTATGCTGGTAAGGCTGTTACTGTAAAACTGAAGTAATATGAAGAAAATATTTGCTTTAGCAATCTTTCTATTGGGCGCTCAGTCGTTGAGCGCCCGTGATCGCCAGTCTTTTGATAAAGGCTGGCTTTTCACTTTAGCAGATAGTGCCGGAATGTCAAAGTCTGATTATTCAGACCGGCATTGGCGAAGTTTGAATCTTCCTCACGATTGGGCGATAGAGGGCGACTTCTCCCCATCGAATCCTTCGGGAGCCAGTGGTGGTGCATTGCCGGGCGGCGTCGGATGGTACCGTAAGCACTTCTCGGTGAATCCGAAGGAAAAGTATGACCGGTTTACCATCACCTTTGATGGCGTATATATGAATTCTACCGTGTATATCAATGGTCATAAACTCGGAACCCGTCCTTACGGATACAGTACATTCGAGTATGATCTTACACCTTATATTAATAAGAAGGGTGATAATGTCATTGCTGTGAAGGTAGACAACAGCGACCAGCCTAACAGCCGCTGGTATTCCGGTTGCGGTATTTACCGCCATGTTTGGCTTACCAAAACCATGAAGTCGGCTTATATTCCTCAATGGGGCCAGTATGTGGCAACTTCTCCACAAGGTGATGTCAGGGTGAAGGTAGATTTCGCAGCTTCCGGCAACAGGATGAAACTCTCTGTCCGTAACACCATCTATGATGCTGCAGGAAAGATGGTAGCAAAGAGTCAGGGTGCTCAGGAACAGAAACTCCGGGTGAAGAATCCGCATCTCTGGGACATCGGAAAGGGATATCTCTATACCGTGAAGAGTGAGCTGGTAGTAAACGGGAAGGTTGTGGATGTAGCTACGACTACTGCCGGTTTCCGTGATGTAAAGTTTGATGCAAAGAAGGGTTTCTTCCTGAATGGCAAGAATATCAAGATAAATGGTGTCTGTGAGCATCATGATTTCGGTTGTCTGGGTGCTGCAGTCAATGAAGATGCAATGCATCGCAAACTTACCATCCTTCGCGATATGGGCGTGAATGCTATCCGAAGCAGCCATAATCCTCCGGCACCTGAACTCCTGAACATGTGCGATTCGATGGGTATTCTCGTGATGGATGAGAGTTTCGACATGTGGCGCCGCAAGAAATCGAATGGCGACTATGCCCGTTTCTTCGATGAATGGCATAAGAAAGACCTGTCTGATCTCATCAAGCGAGATAGAAATCATCCAAGTATCATCATGTGGAGTATCGGTAATGAGGTACTCGAACAATGGTCGGATGCGGCTGCTGATACGCTCAGCTTAGAGCAGGCTAACCTGATTCTGAATGCCGGTCATGATGCTTCTACCTTGGCACATAGCGATGAACTGAGTGTCAATTCGCTTCTTACCCAGCATCTTGCAAAAATTGTGAAAGAGTATGATCCTTGGGGCTATCGCCCTGTTACTGCTGGCTGTAATGAGCCTGATCCGAAGAATCACCTCTTTAAGAGTGGGGCTATTGATGTTATAGGTTTCAATTATCACCATCAGTGGGTGAAGGATGTGCCAAAGAATTTCCCTGGCAAGCCTTTCATTCTGTCGGAGAGTGTTTCTGCCTTGCAGACTCGTGGCTACTATATGATGCCTAGCGACAGCATTTATACTGCGCCAAAGGAATGGTGGTTGCCTTATACCGATCCTTCGTTTATGTGTTCGGCTTATGATAATTTCCACGCATCATGGAGTAGTACCCACGAAGAAACCTGGGATGTGGTGAAGCACAACGACTTTGTGGGCGGACAGTTTATCTGGACCGGTTTCGATTATATCGGTGAACCTACTCCTTATGCTTATCCTGCCCGTAGCAGTTATTTTGGCATTATCGATTTGGCGGGTCTTCCAAAAGACAGCTATTATATGTATCAGAGTGAGTGGACTCAGAAAGATGTGCTGCATCTCTTCCCTCATTGGAACTGGCTGCCGGGACAGACCATCGACATGTGGTGTTATTATAATCATGCCGATGAGGTAGAACTTTTTATCAATGGCAAGAGTCAGGGTATCCGTAAGAAGACTGTCTACGGTGCAAAGAACGAAGGCGATGCTTTCAGAAAGAGTACTGAATATCACGTGATGTGGCGGGTAAACTTTGAACCGGGAGAAGTAAAGGTTGTAGCCAGAAAGAATGGTAAAGTTCTTAGAGAGCAGGTTATCAAGACAGCTGGAGCTCCTCATCATCTTGTGTTGAAGAAAACCTATCAGGGCTGTCAGGCTTTTGGCTCTTCTGATCCGACTACCTTTGTAGAGGTGAATGTAGTAGATAAAGATGGCAATCTATGTCCGAACGCAGATAACCAGATTTTCTTCTCTGTTTCAGGAGAACAGGATGCAAGTGGTCATGGTTACCTGAAAACGCCAAAGATTCTGGGAACAGATAATGGTTGTCAGACTTCTTTGGAGCGTTTCACCGATTCACATCGCAAGGCATTCTTCGGAAAATGTGTCGTTGTGATAAAAGGTAAGGGAACCCTCAAGGCACAGGCAGTAGACTTAAAGGATACTTCTGTAGCTTTGTGATTATAGTAATATTCTGAAAATCAAAACATTAAGGATTTATATTGCGAAGAAGGATACACTCTTTCGGTGTATTCCTTTTTCGCTCTTAAAAACGAAAAAGGTTTTGAAGCATTGGGACCCAAGGGATTTGGGTATCTCTATTATACTAGTAATAGAAATTTAGCTTCAAAACCTGCGGCAAAGATACATCTTTTTTTCGAATAAAAAAACTTTTTCGAATAAAAAATATAAAAAACTTGCTCTTATCAAAAAATATACGTAACTTTGTAAACGATAAGGCATCAAACCCAATCTGCAATCATGAAAAAAGTAATCTTTGTAGAATTTCCTCACGATGCTGGAGCATGAAAGAAATAACAATAATAAAGCAATAAAATAAAAATAGTATAATGAAAATTCAAATAGAACAGGCTACGCCAGACAAGGCTTCGCATATCGCATCGCTTATCATGGAGGCGATGAATGCGCAGTGTTGCCAAAATTTTGCTGGTCCTCAGCATACATTGGTTGATTTTCACCGTATGATGACTAAACTTGTAGAGATGGAGGACAGTCAGTATAGTTATAAGAACACATTAGTTGCTATGTCTAATGATGGCATTCTTGTTGGCATCTTGGTTGCATACGATGGTGCTGATGTCAAAAGATTACGTAAGCGCTTTATAGAGGAAGCGATTGCGTCTTTTGGAATAGACTATTCGGCTATGGATCTTGAAACTGAGGAAGGTGAGTTCTATTTGGATAGTTTGGCTGTTTCTAATCAATACCGTGGAAAAGGTATTGCATCTAAACTGTTGGATGCTGCTATCTCTCGCGCAAGAGAATTAGGACTTCCTGCTGTAGGTTTGCTTTGTGATAAAGGCAATCCGAAAGCGGAGCGTCTCTATGCGAAGGTTGGTTTCCAATATGTCAATGATACCACTTGGGGTGGTCATGCAATGAAACATCTTCAGTATAAATTGTAATCTGATAGGGCAAACTGTGCAAACGTTTGCCCAATAAAAAGTATAGAAATCAACAGAAAATGTGCTGTTTATTGCGCAAACTGTAGTATCTTTGCACCATAAGTTCATAACGAATAGGTTTTTTGGTTTTTAGAAAAGATATTTTATTAGTTTTTGTTGATTTAATAATAAAAGCTCGGTCTGCAGTGATGCAATACCGAGCTTTTGTATTTTTATTCCCTTTCAGGGTATTTTCTTTCTGTGTCTTTTATTCTAATTCCTCTATTTCTTTTTCGTCCATGTCTTTATCTAACTGGTCTCTCCACAGATACTTTCTGGTTTCATGCACTATGATACCACTCAGGCAGAGCAAGGAGATAAGGTTTGGTATCGCCATTAAAGCATTCATGCAGTCGGCAATGTTCCAAACCAGTCCCAGACTGATGACACTACCCAGGAAGATAGTAGCAATATAGACTATGCGGAAACAGAGCATCCACTTCTTGCCTTTCAGATATTCTACACACCGTTCTCCATAATAACTCCATCCCAATGTCGTACTGAATGCAAATGTTGCCAGTCCGATGGTCAATATCGGAGCTCCGATATATGGAATCTTACTGAAGGCAGCCTTGGTGAGTGCTGCTCCGTTATGATAGTCGATGTCTGGGTATGCTATGATACTTGAGGTGATGACAAGACCTGTAAGGGCACAGATGATGACAGTATCCCAAAAGGTACCGGTAGATGAAACCAATGCCTGACGCACTGGGTTGCGGGTTTGGGCTGCTGCAGCAACGATGGGTGCCGAACCCAGACCACTTTCGTTAGAGAACAATCCGCGGGCTATACCATAGCGGGCTGCAATCATCACGGTACTTCCAGCGAAGCCGCCACCTGCAGCCTTAGTCGTGAATGCAGAGTCTAAGATTACGTGGATGGCAGGCAATAAATAAGCATGATTTACACAGAGAATGTAGATGCAGCCTAATACATAAAAGAGTGCCATGAAAGGTACCAGCATGCCGCAAACCTTGGCGATACTTTTCACGCCTCCAAGAATCACAGCTGCTCCTAAAGCCGTAACGATGGCACCTGTAATGTATGGAGAAATGCCGTATTGGTTTTCTACCAGGGTTGAGATGGCATTTGCCTGTACCGTGCTACCGATTCCGAATGATGCCAATGTGGCAAAGAGGGCAAACAGAACTGCAAGCCATTTCCAGCCCAATCCTTTTTCCAGGGCATACATAGGACCACCCAACATCGTGCCTCGCTTGGTCTTGACGCGATATTTTACGGCGAGCAATCCTTCGGCATATTTGGTAGAAATACCAAAGACACCGGTTAACCAGCACCAGAGTACGGCTCCTGGTCCGCCAAGAGCGATAGCTGTAGCCACACCGATGATGTTACCGGTACCAATTGTGGCTGCCAGTGCTGTTGCCAGTGCTCCGAACTGTGAAACATCTCCTGTGGCATTCTTGTCTTTCTTTACAGACAGTTTGATTGCCTTGAAAATCTTGCGTTGTGGAAAGCGCAAGCGGATGGTCAGAAAGATGTGGGTTCCCAACAGCAGGATAATCATAGGCCATCCCCAGAGGAATGAACTAAATGCGGTGAAAAAATCGTTTATTGCATCCATCTCTTAAAAAATTTTATGTTTATCTTATATCTATATTTTTTTATACCTGATTCAAGTTTCGCAAGTTCAGAAGTTAAAGAAGTTAAAGGAGTTATCGCTCCCTACGGTCGCAGAGGAGTTAAGACAATAGTCTTTTTGGCGTAGTTTTTAAGCAGAAAGACATACGTCTTAACTCCTTAACTTCCTTAACTCCTTTAACTTCCTGATATGCGAAAGTTCAGTAACCTTGTTATTTCTCAAATTCTATCTTTACGTTTTTGAATCCCATTGCTTTCAGCATCTCTCTAAACTGAGTTTTGGCATTCGCCTGTGCAGTATAGATATTGGTGCGGTTTAAGCAACGCTTCTTCATGGCTTGATAAGCACGCTCATACATAGCCTGTCTGTCGCTGCCTGTCCATTTGCCTTCTTCAAAGAAACTCTTGGTCTTCGCTTCGTCTATGAAGTTATGGTCCAGCAGTTTGATAGGAGGTAAAGTGCATACGATGCTGTCCTGGCTGGCTTGTAGCCATCCTTTTTTTACATCCTTCATATCGATACCCAAGCGCAACGTTCCGTAATAGATACGTACCAGTTGGTCGTCGCCCAAAAAGCCACGGCGTATCGTATCTATCAGTTCTTCATCACTTACAGATAGAAATTCCCATTGACCGATATTCTCGATGCTTTCTACCTGAGTGGGTGAGAGGGTTGTCTTATCTTCCTGTACCACGCTGACCTCGTTGTCTTTGGTGAGCCAATAGAAGGCTCCACCCAGAATAAGGATCAGTGCCAATAGTACGATGATTTGTATTCTTTTCATATCATTGTTCTCCTCGCTTAGTGATTCTTTTCGATGGTTGTCTTATCCAGAAGAGTCTTCAGATCGTTGAAAGTGAATTTCTTCCTGAAACTGATTTTGATATTCTCTTCTGCAAATCCCATGTCCTGTAGCATCGGAATCAGGGTGTTTGCTGCACTTTGGCGTGCCTGCTCAAGAATATCTAGGTTCGGGATATCGCGAATGATACTTTCCCTGCCTTGTTGTTCGAATTGTGACAGTTCTGCATCACTGTAGTTCTTTCTGGTGAGTGAAACGAACTGTCTTACTCCTTCATGATTGATTTTACTGCTGGTGAGCATCACTTTTGGGTCTGGTAAGATGATTTCTATCTTGTCACCTTGTCGGTTAACGTTCTTAGCAGAGAATCCTGAAAAGTCTACATAAGCTTTTAATGTCGCATCCATCGGAATGGCCACCTTGCGGTTTGAGCCGGGAACATGAATATTAAAGTCTTTCTTGAACAGTGAGCCCTTCAGATTAAGCTGGTCATCATGTGTTATAATCTTATGTACATGAGCTTCTGCTGTATATAGGCGATTGCACTTCTGTATCTGCATCACCATCACAGGTATTGTGTCGATGACTTGCTCCTTCTTTTCTGTTTGCTGATGCGAACATGAAACGAAGGCAAAAAATACAGAAATGATAAATATTAACCTCTTTTTCATACTTAATGTCTTTATTATGCTGCAAAGGTACGGCAAATTGTTCGAAAAACAAAACAAAATCGTGTTTTTTGATGTTCTTTTGCTAAGAAATGAAAAAAAAAGCAGAAAAAGCACTTTTTTTTATATCTTGATTAAACCTTTTCATTTTCTTTACGTCAAAGTTACGATTAGAATTCATAAACTGAACTTTTATTATATCGTGTAAGATTCAATAGGAAATTTATTAGTTAGTATTTAGGTATGTAGGGCGCCTGCTTGTGAAAGTAGACGCCTTTTTGCGTCTGATTTTGTGTAAGAATGTAGATTTCGGTTCTTTTCTTTGGCTATTTCAAAAGAAAAATGTACTTTTGCAGTAAGAAAAAATAACGGAATGAAACGAATTGATTATATATTAATAGGTCTTTTGGCTATTTCTAGCTTGACGGCTTGTACTGAAAAGAAGAAGAGTAATATCATTATTGCTCCTAAACCGGTGGCTAAGGTTGTGAATAAAGCTACTCAGAAAATGAGTGATTATGAGCAGACCAGGGAGGCTGACTGGGTTGGTTCCCATTATAAAGTGGTGGTGAAACGTAGTTCTGACAAGGAACTTCCGGTTCTCCAGTTGGACGAAAACACCAAGTATTATGATAACAGAATTTCGGTTAAGGTATTGAGAAGCGATGGTTCTGAATTCTTTAGCCGTACTTTCACAAAGAAAGATTTCACGTCTTATATTGACAAACATACACAGGACATGGGTGCTTTGCTCGGTATTGTGTATGTGAAAGCAGAAGGTGATTATCTTTACTTCGCAGCAAGTGTAGGGTCGCCTGATGTTACCAGTGATGAATATGTACCTCTGGTACTTAAGATTTCCCGAATGGGTAGTATTTCTATTTCAAAGGATGAGAAGTTGGATACCAACGCTTCTGCTGAAGAGGAAGAAGAGGAAGAAGATGGGGTATAAAGCGGTTCTTCAATCTTACATTTATCGCTCTCGGTAGTAGTACAGAATCTTTACATCAACTTTCTGATGAACGCAGTTTGTGAAGAAGTACTATAAGAATATAGTTGATAAATGGGTAAACTTCTTCGACCTGTACGGTTGAAATTACCCACACGCCCTGAAAGGGCAGAAGCTCCTAGCCCAGGGCATCGCCCTGGGTTATTACGGATGCAAACCTGTCGCCCTGTAAGGGCAAAAGCTTTAAAAAACTCACAGATAATACATAAAGCTTTTGCCCTTACAGGGCGTCTTGCTGATTGCTATTATACCCAGGGCGATGCCCTGGGCTAGGAGCTTCTGCCCTTTCAGGGCGTGTGGGATGTGGCTTATGACACACCCTCTTTTTTCTTTTGTACAGAACTTTCGCATGCAGGCTCCACACGCCTTGAACCAACGGACACCAGCTAAAGATTTACACAGATTCTGGGCTTGAATAGAGTCTGGAAACGTTAAAAAATACAAACAAGGTGTCGCATTGCCCACGAATGAGACACCAAAAACCAAAAATTCATACCTGAAAAAACAAATATTACCCCCCCCACTTTCATATAAAAGCCTTAACTTTGCACCAGGATTTTTACAACCTGTATCATGAAGGATTTAAAATATTGTAAATTATAATCAAAACATAATAGATATGAAGAAAGTTTTAACTAAGAAAAAAGTATGTTGCTCTTTGGAAAAAGACAGTATATTTTCTATAAAAAAAAGATTAATATGAGAAATTACTTAACTGGAAAAGAACGATTGCTGGTCGCATTGCTTGCTTTTATTCTTCCATTTTCTTTCGCGAAAGCAGAAGTAAAAGAAGATGGAAAGACGGGGCAGCAAGGCTGGTATATAGGAGTAGAGGGTGGAATGCCTTTCGGTTTCTCTACTTTCTCAAGTTTCGGACATGACAAGACGCACCTCGGTTGGGCTGCTGGCTTATATGGGGGCTATCGTTTTAACTCCATCTTCTCGGCTGAGTTATCTGCCAAGTATGGAGAAATGAACTTGTCTGCACAAGACTGTTGCGTAGAACGTAACTATTGGTTGGGTAGCGACGGTATGCTTTACAACGCAGGTGTCTTAGGCATGGACAGTTGGGAATATGCCAATCTGAAAAGCCATGTCAGGATGGGTTGGTATGGGGCAAGAGTGAACGTTAATCTCCTTGGACTGTTCCACAAGACAGCTAACAGCCGATGGGATTTGGCTGTTTCACCTCATATATATGCAGTAACGACCAAGGCTGACATCCGGACTATAGCCGATGATGCCAAGGTGATGAAAGGTTCTACCAACTGGCATTTGGGTTATGGTGCAGACTTGCAGGTTGGTTATCAACTGACCTCATGCCTGAAATTGGGCATCTATTCCGGTTTGACTCGTCTTACTGGCGAACGTATGGATGGAATGCCGGAATATCAGCATAAGAACAACTTCTTGTGGGAAAGTGGCATAAGATTAGGAATCAACTTGCCTTTTACCAATCATCATCCGTAACTCCTAAAACAAGATAGAGAATGAAAGCAAAAAGAAGATTTAATTTTTGGTTATGGGTGCTGTTATGCGTCCCATGCCTGTTGGCAAGTTGCGACCATGATGTTCATTCTGATGAGGAAGAAGGTGGCTTGTCTGTATCACTCACCTGGGCAGATGAAGCCGACCAAGGTACGGAAGTGAAGGATGTGAAGCTCTGGATATTCAATGCCGATGACGGTTCCTTAGTTGAGGAAAAACATGATGGCAGTGCGCAGGAGGTGGCAAGCCAACGCTTTGCTCTTCCTGTAGGGCATTATCAGATTCTGGCTGCCACCAACCTTATAGAACCGTTTTTTATCGGTGAGGCTACAAGGGCAACCCTCAACATGAACCAACTCATGTTTGGATTGTCCAATCCAAGTGCCTCTCCCGACCATGCCTATTATGGTGTAACGGACATCGTTATTGACAAATCAAATGTCAACTACATAACAAAAAATGAAATGCGACATATACTTGCAGAATTGACCATCTTCATTGAAGGAGTTCCTGACAATTTTGCAATGATAGGCAAGGTTCTGAATGTGGCAACCGGACTCCTTCCCCTGCAAAAGAATGAGGATGGAACATTTGGGACGGCAAGCTATACCAAGGAAGAGTGTGATATACCTTTGAGAATCGCAGTGCCTGGCGAAACTTTAAAAACGGAAACATTACGCTTGATGCCGACAGCCAATGGTTTTCATACCACCAAGTTGTTTATCCAACTGATTTCTCCTGGGGGAGTAGTTAGCAACTACGACATCGAAGCACCCGTCATGAAATCTGGCGGCAAGTACAAGATAAACTTGGAATTTGAGGAGATGAAACCTTATATGTATCTTACGAGCACGAAGATAGATGATTGGACAGAAGGCTGGGTGTATCGAGGCGAAATCTTGAATCCAGAAGATTAAGCACCCCTATCATTTAAGCAAGAATCAAAACAAGAATATAAACATAAAAATAGTAAAAGACAATGAAAAAGAAGACTTATCTCATTGCCCTGATGGCAATGGCTTTGACATTGGGCAGCTGTTCAGACAACGAGAATGGTATCGGAGGCGAGACCTCCAAGTATATCACCGTTTCTACCAGCATCGGCAATATGACCCGTGTTGCCACAGATGCGAATGGCGCTCAAACCTTTGAAGAGGGTGATGAAATCAGCGTGTATGCCTGGACTGGCGATGCAACTGTTGCTCCTGAGACAAGAGAGCGTGTGGTGAACAACGCTATCAACAAGTTGACAAACGGCTCATGGGTATCTACTCCACAGATGCTTTGGAAGAACAACCGTGACAAGCATTATTTCATCGGTGTATACCCTATTTCAGCAATATCCGACCTTTCTGCCGGAGAATATACATTCGATGTGAACAAGCAAACTGAAAGCGATCTCTTGGTGGCTGTTAATGCTGATGGCCTATCCTATAATGCAGATGAACAGCAGACAGTACCTCTCACCTTTACCCATGTAATGTCTAAACTTGCTGTGAACCTTACCTATAAGAATCAATGGGGTGGCATACCAACTGTAGAGAAAGTGGTTGTGGGCAATGCGGCAAAAGAGGCAACCATCAATTATCTGACAAAGGTTGTTACTCCTTCCACTACTGCAAAGGAAGATTTCTCGCTTCCTGAGATTACTGAAAACACCAAGTATGTTTCTGTCATTATTCCACAGGAAGAAGTCAAGCAACTCACCATTGTCATAGGTGGCAAGAATTTCGTTTATGATAACGGCACACCTTTCAAGTTGGAAAGCGGTAAAATTACCACAGTAAACCTTGAGGTTGGTCGTGACGAGATAAAACTTGGAGATGTTAAAATTACTGATTGGGAGGATGGCAGCACATTCAATGGTGAGGCTCTCAATTAACATTGTAAAACATTTAAATACAGATACAATATGAAAGCAATTAAAATATTAACAATGGCAGCTTTGGCAACGGCAGTTTTTGCCAGCTGCTCCAGTGAGGATGAATTGGCACAGAACAATTATCCAATGGATAATGTGGTGCGAGTTACAACAAGCGTAAAGGATATAAATACACGTGCTTTTCACAGCACAAATACCCTTGATGAATTTGCGTTTTGTATCGTCAATCCCCAAAGCACCAAATTTTCCTATGACAATGTAAAGGTGACAAAAGAGGCTTCAACTTGGACTCCTGCTTCTCAGATGCTCTGGCAAAATGCCTCGCAACCTGTGGATATTATAGCTTATGCACCATACTCCAAAATTTCAAGATACGAGAAAATGAGTAACGCCACCAATTATCCTGTTTATGTAAAAGTACAACAGGAAGCGGATACTTACGAGTCGGACTTTCTCGTTTACAAGAAAAAAGGGTTTGTGCCAGGGACGGATTTAAAAAATGGTGCAGTTGACATAACTTTTACGCATGCTCTCAGTTTGCTGAATATAAATATAGAGTTCGGCAATGAATTTAGCAAAACAACTCCTTTGACATCCAACCCGATAAAGAATATAACTGTCGGAGGAAGCGTCGACCGTGGTTATGCGGATTTTACAAAAGATGTTATCAGCGTGACAGCGGATGCTGCCAGGGAACCTGTTTTAATTACACCTGTAATTGGAATTTTCAACGCTGCAGCCAACAATGATGCCCATGCGACAGTAAACTACTCTGCCATTCTTATTCCCCAAACTATTGCCCAAGGATTTAGAGTGGAGTTTGAAATAGATGCCAAAATTTATGTGTGGACAGCTTCTGAAAGTGTGACATTGGAATCTGGCAAAAAACATCAGCTAAACCTTACAGTAGGTAAGGATGTCGTAAAATCTGGCTACATATCGTCAGAACCTTGGACAGAGGGAACTGGTGGTACTTTAGAAACAGAATAAGCAACAGAATTAAAACGAAGAATATGAAATTTTCAAATTATATAGGAACATTTGCACTTGTTGCAATGCTTACAGCTTGCTCTACAGAAGAGGAACAGGTACATTTTGCTGGGAATGAGGTGAAAGTCGATGCAGCTATATGCAGAGAAAGCACTTTTACCAGAAGTAATCCTGCTGGAGACGAAGAAAAACAGAGCAATTTTAATGATTATGACCAAATAGGTATCAGTATGAATGATGGTGCCGCACGGTTGTATGAAATGAAAAATGGCATTTGGGATGTCAAGGATGGAGAGCCTCTGAAATGGGAAACGGAGATAACAGAGTTCAAGGCTTTTTACCCATATTCTTATGGGAATAAACTTTACAACAGTTTCGAAAAAGGACATATCATAGAGAACCAGATTTCCAAGGAGGGAATGGCTCTGTCTGATTACATGATAGCAGATAGAACTGAGCCTTCTATTCCAGCCAACCGTGAATTAGAATTATACTTCAAGCGCAAGACGGCACGTGTCATTGTCGATATACAAAATTCGACTTTCACGAATGAGTTCGACAGTCCATTAGTATCTGGGGTGACAATATTTTCTCAGTTGGAGATACCTGCGACTCAAGGCGCAGATGTCACGGAAATAAAACCATACAAGATGGATGATTCCAATCCAAAGAGTTCCTGGATGGCTTTGGTTGCTCCAAATGCAGAAGATGCAAGCAAAAATTTTATATGTATTAAGGTACAAGAGACCAACACTGCCGACGACCCAAAACCATATTATGTCAAAGGTATCCCAAATCTTGAAGAAGGCAATAGCTATACCTATAAATTAAAGATTGGAAAGGATAGAGTCACGATAGAGAATGTCACGGTAGCGGAATGGACTGATGGAACTGCAATATCGGGTGGAGCAGCTTCCTCTATAACGGTAGAGGGTATTAAAGAATCTGTCACTACGCAATTGGAAAAGGGCAATGATGTAGTGTTGACATTGAACTCAAATGCGTCTTCAGATATTTTTGATGCCATTAAAACTGCCATTAAAGAAAAAGGTGTTGCAGAAGGAAGTGTCAATTTAACTCTAAAGAATGTGATGACTATTCCTGATGGAACTTTTAAAGATGTGACTTGGCTTAATAAGGTTACTTTGCCAGATGCTGTTACTATTGGCAAAAATGCCTTTGGTGGAAGTAGTTTGAAGGATATAGAAGCCCCTAAAGTAAGCACTGTAGAAATGCTTGCATTTGATCAATGCAAGTTTCTTGAAAATGTGAATTTGCCTAAGGTGTCGGAAATAGGTATTCAAGCATTTCATTTTTGCAGCAATTTGCAAAATGTTCTGTTCGGTACACTCACAAAAGTTTGGACTGGGGATGAGGATAACACAGCTGGAATATTTGATAGTGTTTATACTAAAGGTATTTCTCTTACATTATCTTCAAGTCAAAGTATGCTAAGCTTATATGTCAATGAAGAGCTAAATTTCTTTTGGATATCAATAAATCAACCTTATATAGGTTCCGACCAATATGCTCTTTCGAAATTCATTGGTTACGAATTCAAGGAGATTAAATTCTTTGAGTAATAATTGAACTCCTAAGCTGGGCAGGAGTATAAGGTGCTCAGTAAACATATATTTACCCGCACTTCAGGAAACGACAAGGGTCTATATGCCACGAAGAACAGGTGGCGTATAGACCCTTGATTATATGGTGATGTTCGTAATCTACATCTCCGCTTTCAGCAGTTTTATCTCCTCTGCCGTCAGCCCCGTCATATCCATGACCGATGCTTCATCCATACCCTTTGCCAGCATCTTTCTGGCAATCTCAAGGCTTCGCAGGTTCATGCCTTCAGCTCTGCCTTCAGCTCTGCCTTCAGCTCTGCCTTTCTCCATACCTTTCTCCATACCTTCCTTCATACCAATTTCCTTACCCTCAGCTATACCTTCACGCTTGGCAGTGTCTACGGAATTCTTGATGTCGCGATATGCCATCTTGCTGGTCTCGTACTCCCTCATTTCCTGCGGAGTAAACTTGGCTATTTCGGCTTCCTCAAAGAGACGGTCGAAGACTTTATCGCACAGCTCTTTAGGGCGCTGGGTAAGCTTATAGAGGTTCTTCAGTGCATAGAGCCACTTCTCGTAGAGCGTATCCAGTTCTTCCAGGGGTTTGTTGAACTTGGAAATCTCTACATAGATATATTCGAGTTTGTCGTAAAATACTTTGTGGGTAGCAGTGTCGCACAACTGCACATGATGGCGGATTTTCTCCTTGTCGAATGCATCCTCGTTCATGCTGAAGTTGAGCAGGGCAACGGTATAGATATGATTGAGTTTGAAATCCCATTCATTCCCCTTGGGCGCCTGTTCACGGATAGGGAAGGTGGAGTAGAAGAGGGCGCGATCCTTGAAATACGTCTGGTACGCATTCTGCATTTCTACGATGAACTTCTCGCCGTTTTCGCCCTCGCAATATACATCAAAGATGGCTCTGCGGTCAGTATAGACATCTCCTACGTGCTCTGGATTCAGATACTTCACGTCCTTCACAACCTGTCTGCCATTAAACAAGCTGTTGAGGAAGCAAATGAGCAAATCCTTGTTCATTGCTGTTCCAAAAATTCGCTTGAAACCGAAGTCGGTCAGCAAGCTGATATATCTTTCTTCTACCTGCTTCATAATCATCTGTATTAAAAATCCATGCCGCAAAGTTACGGTTTTATTTTCATATCTGCAAGAGATTTCTGGGAAAAGTTACGGAAAAAGTTAGGAACCCACATATTTTATGTTATAAGGTAAATATATGTGTAAATCTGTGACAAGGGTCTATATGCTACGATGAACAGGTGGCGTATAGACCCTTGATTATATGGTGATAATCATAATCTACCTGGCATCAAACCAAAGTAGTCATTTTCAGAAAATCTCGCAGATGAATGTGCTTAATGCCATCAATATTGGTTTGACTGTAAAGCCTATCCATAGAAATCACGTATTTGGGATGACTGTCTTTTATCAATTTCAAATTGCCGAATTCACGCTCTACCGTTTCCTCAGAAGCCAGCAGATAGGTAACTTGCACATACGCCACACTATCCGCTTTCTCGGCAACAAAATCAATCTCAGCCTTATACATCTGACCAACATATACTTTATACCCCATCCTGCACAAATGGATATATACAGCGTTTTCCATCACCTTTTCGATATCAAAACGCCTGTTGCCACCTATAATATGATTCCTGATTCCCAGGTCTTCGAAATAGAACTTGTCGCCTAACTCGAAAAGTCGCTTGCCATGAATGTCGTATCTGTTAACTCGATCGATAATAAAAGCATTGCTTAAATACTCCAAATACGTGAGAATCATCTTGGCAGACGTTTCGGTGTTCTGGCTTTTCAGAAATTTTACAATACTCGTTGCTGAGAATTGTTTACCGATATTATCGCTCACAAACTTCAGCAGCGTTCGCAACAATGGTATGTTTCTGATGTTTTCTCGCTCTATGATATCACGAAGCACTATCGTATTATACACATTGTCAAGATAATCTTCTACCAAATCCGTATTTTCCAACCCTAAATTTCTCAACTGAGGGAGCCCGCCATACTGCAGATACAGGTTCAAGGAAGCATCATCATCCTTCAGTTCATGGAACGTCAGGAACTCTTCATAGCAGAGTCCTTTAATGCGATAAGCAATATATCTGCCTCTCAGGCGAGTTGCCAGTTCGCCCGAAAGCATCTTGGCGTTGCTGCCGGTAATCATAATCTGGCAGGTATCATCCGATTGGATACTGAGGAGTGCTTTCTCGAAATCAGAAATCTCCTGCACCTCATCAATAAACAGATAGTTTTCCTTACCCTCAACGATGTTGGCTGCTACATAAGCCTCCAGATCCTGATAGTTGGCTATCATATCAAATGAGGTTTTCTCCTTATTTATATAGATAACGTGATTTTCTTCATTCTCAGCGATGTGATTATAAATTCGCCGCATCACACAACTCTTGCCGACACGCCTCTGGCCCGTCAATGCAATCATCATTCCACGTCCAAACATGTGTTCGATACGGTTGGAATACCCTAGTCTTTCTAATATTTTTTGTTTCATACGAGTAAAACTTTTCGCAAAGATACTCTTTTTGTTTCACATAAGTAACAAAAACGATAGATTTTTTGTTTTTATTACTTATAATTAACAGGTTTGGTACACATTGCGCCTCACGGGAAACGACAAGGGTCTATATGCCACGATGAAAAGGTGGCGTATAGACCCTTGATTATATGGTGATAATCGTAATCTACATCTCCGCTATTATATTTTTTATGTATTGCTCAGATTCTTAATGATTTCCAAAGGTAGCTGGGTAGCTTTGGCAACCTGTTCGGCAGAAAGTCCCATTGCCAGCAATCGTTGTGCTGTTTCTGTGTTGGCCTCATGCTTGCCTTCTGCTCTACCTATTTCTATACCTTCACGCTTGGCAGTATCTACGGAATTCTTGATGTCGCGATATGCCATCTTGCTGGCTTCAAAGCTGATATATCTTTCTTCTACCTGCTTCATAATCATCTGTATTAAAAATCCATGCCGCAAAGTTACGGTTTTATTTTCATATCTGCAAGAGATTTCTAGGATTTTTAAAGGTAAAAAAGTAAAAAGGTAAAAAAGTAAAGATTTTGCTATCCCAATACTATCTGATAACTTTTTCTAAAAC
Organism: Segatella copri; assembly: GCA_021623045.1. Classification (GTDB taxonomy): domain Bacteria; phylum Bacteroidota; class Bacteroidia; order Bacteroidales; family Bacteroidaceae; genus Prevotella; species Prevotella copri_T. Next base: position 31,995 of record JAJWJX010000007.1, read on the forward strand.
TTTTCCCAAAAATCTCTTGCGGGTTTGAAAATAAAGTCGTAACTTTGCGGGAAAGTTGACTTTTAAAGATAGATTAGGTGTTATGGCTGAAAAGAACAATATACCACAGTTTGTGAACAGCGACTCATTCATGGCAGACAAGAACTATGTGAAGTGGTTGTCTGACTTGAAAAAGCGCTTTCATGCGGCACAGCTTAAAGCTGCAGTCAAAGTGAATACAGAAATGCTCAAATTCTATTGGAGTTTGGGCGAGGACATTTGTGAGAAACAGAAACAGTATAAGTGGGGGGCAAAAGTTATTGGAAGACTTAGTCTTGACTTGCGTGCGGAATTTCCTCAGAGTGAGGGATTTTCCAGGACCAACTTGTATGATATCAAACGGTGGTTTGCGTTTTATTCAAGTCAAATAGAATTTGTCCACCAGGCTGGTGGACAATTACAGAAAGTGGATAATGCCAACACACCAATTCCGGAGATTCTGCTTGGTGTGCCTTGGAGACACCAAACGGTAATTGTTTCCAAATGCGATACGATAAACGAAGCCTTGTTCTATCTTAATAAGGTAGTTGAAAACAACATGAGCCGTACAGAATTGGAGTATGTTGTTAAGTCTCAATTGTATGAGCATACAGGCAAGGCGTTGAACAACTTTGATGTTACATTGTCGCAACCGCAAAACCTATTGGCTGCAGAGATTATAAAAGATCCATATAAGTTGGATTTCTTCTCTTTACCGAGCAAGTTCAGCGAAATGGATTTGGAGAATAAGTTGGCTACCAATATTACTCGTTTCCTCTTGGAACTGGGTAAGGGCTTTGCGTATGTAGGTCGGCAGATAGAACTTGATACGCCAAGCGGAAAGGCGTACTTCCCCGACATGATATTCTACCATACTCGGTTGAAATGCTATGTGGTAGTGGAGTTGAAAATCGTGGATTTTATGCCTGAGTTCATCGGCAAGCTGAATTTCTATGTTTCGGCAGCAGATGAGTTGCTTAAAGGAGAAGGAGACAATCCAAGCATTGGCATTCTCCTTTGCAAGGATAAAGACTCGTCCGTTGTTGAATGGTCTTTGCGTGGTATTACCACTCCGTTAGGTGTGGCAAGTTATCAGTTGCAGGAGGTGTATGAACGTACACTGCTTGAAATCAAGCAGGAATCGGCAGAGGAAGAAGACTAAGCAAAATTGAAATCGTAGACAGGGTTTACGATGTTTGCATGTTTGCATGCAAACATGTTTTGGTTTGACTAGCATGTGTGTTGTCTAATGGGGGTAAGTCCCTAATAAGCCCTAATAGCGGGAATTGTATAGCCAATAGCAAGGGTGTCCCTTTTGTCCGCTATGCCGATGACTCGATGATATTTTGTAAGTCCAAGCGTGCAGCCAAACGCGTGAAGGAATCCGTAACCCGATTCATCGAAGGAAAACTTCATCTGAAGGTAAACAGGGATAAGACAGTTGTGTCCTATGTACAAGGTGTGAAATACCTTGGCTACTCCTTTTATGTAATGAAAGGCAAATGCCAACTCACTGTGCATGCAAAAGCCAAAGCCAAGATGAAAGCCAAACTCAAGGAGTTGACTTCCCGAAGCAATGGTTGGGGATATGCCAAGAGGAAGCTAAAACTTGAAGAGTACATAAGGGGGTGGGTAGTACCTCGAAAGGTACCCAAAATAGGAACCGCATGTACGGTGGTGTGAGAGGTCGGAAAATTTATGATATGGCGGATGGCATGCAGGCGGTAACAATGCCGTTTACAACCCTTTGGGGATATGATACGGATGCTGACAGAGTCGGAATTTATGTGTTTTATGTTGTTTTCTTCACGAATAATTTGGTAGTTACAAATAAACAGTGTATCTTTGCAGCAGAAATGCTGCACTCGGTAATTTGAAAACAAATTTTCATTGTGCCTGTTTGCATTATCAATAAATCAAATAACAAAAATTCTGCTTATGGGAAAGATAGTAGATAAAACAGAGACTAAGATAGTTACGCTTGATGGAGTTGAGATTATCAAGCAGGTAACGAAGGTACTTATGCCTAATGGTAAGTACCGATATCCTACAGTGTATTTTACTGTTAACGATGATGTCAAGGCTCTGACAACAGAACAATTAGACAAAATCCGCATCCCTGTCTACAAACAGTTAATTTGAAATTAATATGGAAGAAAGTGAAGGTTATCCCTTCGTCTTTCAAATGATAGACAGGGATAGTGCAGATCTCTCGTCATTAAAATATAATTAGGTTAACAGTATATATCTGATTACGGGAAACGACAAGGGTCTATATGTCACGATGAAAAGGTGGCGTATAGACCCTTGATTATATGGTAACTAAAGTTTCGCAAGTTACTTGAATATACTGATAAGGAAAAGACTTTACATTCGAAGCTTTCTGAAAGACTTCGGAAAGAGAAGTGAAAGAAGCTGAAGAAGACTGGTGCGCCGGTGGGGAATACCATATTGAATCATGGTTATTCTGTCGCATTCGTTGGATATCCCTAAGGCGGAGCGGTCCCGAAATTTCTCGGAGACTGACATCATTTCAGCCGAGTGCAGCTTCTCTGCCTGCCCCTATCTGTACCGCATTTTTAAGTTAAAGGAAGGCTGTACTCCTGCCGAATGGCGGGAGAAAATGGCTGAAAATGTAGCCGCAGAGGATAAAAAGCAGGATTAACCATTTTTCGATAAATACCAGGAAAACGCATCGCGAAATGAAAAAATACGTTAAAAAGGGTGTCGCATTCATAGGAATGCGACACCTTTTTGATAGGAATGCGACACCTAAACAGAGGAATGCGACACCTTTTTTGAAAAAAAAACACTATATTTGCACCATGAAAGAAATATTAGAAACCATACCAAGGATAGAATTGGCTCTGATCATCATCGGGGTGTTTGCACTCATGTTAGGTATCATCTTCGTATATGTCATGATACATAAGTACAGGATGTATCTTGAGGATCATAGGAAGTCTCGCATCAGCTTTCGTGATTTCTTCAAACAGGAACAGTTTTATATCTTTCTATTTCTGGTATCGATATTCATCATGTCGTTAAACCTCCTGTATTTCCTGGAGTGAGTTTCGGCAATAAGCAGACAAATATTAATAACAAATATAGTATTAGATTATGAAAAAGTTTAACTATCAATTCTATGGGTCGCATGTCGGCCGTATGAACTATGGGGGGCAAAGCTCTGTAGATTTGCCCTGTTCCCATTGATGTTGTTGATGTTGTTGTTTGTGCCTACACGTATGGTGGCGCAGACAGAAGTAGAATACGACAACACAATAACGTTTACAGCCTTAGAGGGTTACCCTCAGGGGATGTCTGAAGCAGAAAATTTCAAGAAACTCTTTGATGGCAAAAAGACAGAAGGTAATTCCAGCAAGTGGTGCTGCTATTTTAATGGCAGCGCCTATGTCATCTTCAAAGCCAGCAAGGCAGGAGTTCCTGTGGGCTACACCATCACTACGGGTAATGACAATGAAACTTTTGGAGGCCGCAATCCGAAGTCATGGAAGCTCTATGGTAACAATACAGGCAGCAATGACGCTTGGGAGCTTATCGATGAGGTAAGCGAGGACAAGGTGCTCAAGGATAAGAACTATGCTTCGTATGAATTCACCTGCAAATGTTCTACCTCTTATCAATATTTTAAATGGGAAATCTCGGCTATTCATGGTGGAGACATATTGCAGGTAGGCGAGTTTGAACTCAAACTCCAAACCTGTTTGCACAAGAATACCGATGGCTCGGATGCCCTTGGTGAAGTAATCAAAACCGTAGAACCAACTTGCACAGAGCATGGCTATACCACACACAAATGCTCTATCTGCAATTCTATTGTGAAGGTATATAAGGATGAGGTGCTTAAACCACACAAACTCACACATCATGCACTGAAAGCAGCTACATGTACAGAGGCTGGTAACATAGAATACTGGCAGTGCAGTGTATGCAACAAACTCTTCAGCGATGCTAATGCTACTACCGAGATTACGGATGCTGCCAGCCTCGTGATTCCAGCAAAAGGTCATAAATTCGACCGTGAAGGCAATTGTACTGTCTGTCACTATAAGGATTCTCGCTATGCTTTGTTCAATTTGGAGGGTATAACCGATGTTACCATTACTGACAATGACAGATATCCTTGGAAGATGTTGGACTTGAACGCAGATGGAATGTCTAATGTCTCTTCCTATTTTACAGCAGAAAGCAAGGGACTGATGTCAAGTAATTATGGGACGAATGACAGTAGATCTGAAATTAGAGTCAAATTCAATGTAGAAAAGCCTATATTATTTTCATTTAAATATCTAATTTCGGCAATGAACTCTAACTATGTCTTTATTACTTTAAATGGAAAACGGCTTGATGAAATTTGGGGAACAGATCAAAAAGTGTATAAAAGCATTTTAAACAATGGTGAATATACTTTGACATTATCATATAATACATACCCTTTTGATGAAGGTAATAAAGGTGCTGACCGCGCATTCATATACGATCTGAACACGGCAACCACAATTTCTGATTATGTAGCAGAGTTGGATGCTACGAATACTACATTGACTTTCAAAAAAATCACTTCTGATAATTTAGAAAGTATTGATTTAAGCCGTTTAGTTATAGTGAATGACGAACCGATGGTGAAAGATATGTACGATATAGAAACTATAAAAATCAAGAATATCGTTTTCGATGAGAGTTTCAAAACATACGCACCTACATCGTTGTTTTCTTTCTTTACGGATTTAACAGAGTTGGAAACAATTAAAGACTTGAAGTATTTGAATACAGCGAATGTGAAGTATATGTCAGATATGTTTTGGGGCTGTCAAAAACTCTCTTCGCTCGATCTCTCTAAGTTCAATACAGAGAAGGTGACGGATATGAGTGGTATGTTCCATGGTTGTCAAAAACTCTCTTCGCTCGATCTCTCTAAGTTCAATACAGAGAAGGTGGAGGGTATGATAAGCATGTTTGAGGACTGTAAAAACCTCTCTTCGCTCGATCTCTCTAAGTTCAATACAGAGAAGGTGACGGATATGAGAGATATGTTCTTTGGTTGTCAAAAACTCTCTTCGCTCGATCTTTCTAATTTCAATACAGAGAATGTGATGGAAATGGGCAATATGTTCTATAATTGCTCCACTCTCACTTCTCTCGACCTCTCTAATTTCAATACAGAGAAGGTGGAGAGTATGATGGGCATGTTCTTTAGTTGCTCAGCTCTTACTTCGCTCGACCTCTCTAATTTCAATACAAAGAAGGTGCGGTATATGAACAGCATGTTCAATGCATGCTCCGCTCTTACAACCATCTACGCCGGCGATAAGTTTGTTACAACAAAAGTAGAAAATGGTTCTTATATGTTCAAAGACTGCAAAAACCTCAAAGGCTTTGATAGTAGCATGATCGACCACAAAAAAGCCAACTGCGGCACGGATGGTTATTTTACTCCTGGATGTGCTTATGCCGAGTTTGACAATGCTACTAGAACTCTTACATTCCGCTACAAGGGAGTAAAGCCAGCAAGAGCTTATGACCTTAATGTGAAATCTAACAATCCGGGGTGGAATGCCCAAAGAGCAAATATCAAGAAGGTGGTCTTCGATGCATCGTTTGCCAATGCAAGACCAACGAGCTGTTGTTTGTGGTTCGCAGATTGCTTTTATCTGACCGAAATTGAAGGTATTGAGAATCTGAATACCGAGAAAGTAACAAACATGTGCTCTATGTTCTCGGGTTGCTATGCGCTTACCTCGCTCGACGTCTCTAACTTCAATACTCAGAATGTGGAAGATATGAGCATTATGTTCGAGAGCTGCTCAGCTCTCTCTTCGCTCGATCTCTCAAAGTTCAATACAGCGAATGTGAAGAATATGGAAGACATGTTTAAAGAATGTCAAAAACTCTCTTTGCTCGACCTCTCTAATTTCAATACAGAGCGCGTGAAGAATATGTCCTCTATGTTCTCTGGTTGCTCAACTCTCCAAACTATTTTCGCCAGCGATAAGTTTGTTACGGACCAGTTTTTTTATGGTGTTGGTATGTTCTTTGATTGCAAGAATCTCAAAGGTTTTATAGATTATATCAGTAACACAGACAAAGACAAGGACGATAACAAATACGCTAACTATAAGACTGGCTACTTCACCAAGCTGGTAGGTAAGAATGGTGAGAAGAAGATAGGTGCAACGGGAAAAACTCTTGCTACGGAGAATCTTGTTCTTGACGACGGCAAGGATTTCGTGGCTTATGACCTGTTCGCAGCCAAGGATGCATTTTACAGCCGAGATATCCCTAAAGGTTCTACCTGGGGAACGCTCTGCTTGCCTTTCGCCATTGACCAGAGCAAGGAAACAGGATGTAAGTTCTATCGTCTTACTGGTATTGACAATGATAATGATTGCATCACCCTTGAGAGTTGCGAAGAGGGCATAATCCCTGCCGGCACTCCGGTGCTCTTCAAGATGAATGAGAACGAGCAGACACTCAGCATTTCTGTACAAAATGCAGGCATCGTTAAAGAGCCAGTAGCAGGAACTGACGAAGATGTCAACCTCGTAGGTTCATTCACCAAGATTGGCGGCAAAGACAATCAGGGTCTTGACAAAAACGACTACATCATCGGTAAGAATAAGTTCTGGCGTGTCTCTGACTTGGATGATGGCAATGGCGTGGGCATCAAACCGATGCGTGCATACATCCATCCTGCCAATGAATATCTGGCAAGAGCAGCCATGCTGAGCATCGGAAAGGGTGATGGCACTACTGCCATTGACAACCTCAACGCTATCAGCAACGATGCCAATGCAGAATACTATGATGCGAATGGTCGTCGTACCAATGGTCTGCAGAAGGGTCTGAACATCGTGAAGCGTGGCAGCAAGACTTATAAAATCATGGTTAAGTAAAGAATTTTAAAATCAAAAGGATATGAAAAAGAAAGAATATACAAAGCCAGAGATGCAGGTGGTAAATATCACTTCTTGCACCCTCCTCGCAGCATCTACTATGGGGCAAGGAAGTGCTGATAGCGGTAGTAGTCTAGCAAAAGATGATGATGGCTGGTATTATGGTGAGTAACAGTCATTATAACGCCTAACGGCAAAATACAAGGGTCTATATGCCACGAAGAAAAGGTGGCGTATAGACCCTTGATTATATGGAGATATTCGTAATCTACGTCTCCGTTTATGAATTGCTCAGATTCTTAATGATTTCCAAAGGTAGCTGGGTAGCTTTGGAAACCTGTTCGGCAGAAAGTCCCATTGCCAGCAAACGTTGTGCTGTTTCTGTGTTGGCCTCATGCTTGCCTTCAGTTCTGCCTTTTTCCATGCCTTCTTCCATTCCTTTCTGATATCTGTCATCCAGAAGGGTTCTTTCAACACTTACCGAATCCCAGAATTTATCATAGGCACGGAGCTCGGCATCTGTAAAGCCGGAAACTTCAAGATCTTCTACGGCTTTTCCAATCTCCGGATCATTAAGCAGGTCGGCAGGAATATCCTTCGTATTGGAATTAATTTCTGTGAGGAAACGGAGCCACAATACCATCATGCGCTTGTCGGCAATGGAATGAGGAGTGAACTTAGGGAGTTCAATGAAGGTGAAATGCAAGCCTTCGATGACCTTATTGCTGTCCTTATCGTGCACGATGCGGTAGTTGTGGATGAAATCTGGAGTATCATGCGCAAAGATATCATTTATCAGGTTGAGAGAATACACTGGTTGCAGTTCGCTGTATTTTCCTCCCTTTTTTGCCTGACTCACATAGAGCTTGGATGCATTGAACAGTACTCGCTGCTGGAATGCGTCAGACCATTCCATCTGCATTTCCACGCAGAACTTCCTGCCTCTGACGTCGGTGCAGAGTACATCAACTATGGTGTTCTTGCCCCCTTCTAGCTGGGGCACAAGTTCCGTTGGCAGATACTCTATCTCGTGTATCTGCTCTTCTTCGCTGAGTGGCAGGAGTGCGTTCAGGAGGCTGATCAGTCTTTTAGGATGATTGCCGAATATCTTCTTGAACGTAAGGTCTGCCTTAGGATCTAAGTACTTCATAACCATCTGTTTTAAAATTCACTACTGCAAAGTTACGACTTTATTTTCAAACCCGCAAGAGATTTCTGTGAAAAGTTTATGAAAAAGTTAGAGATTGTTGAATGTTGAGTGTTGACTGAAAGAAATATGACGACAAAGAAAAAGGGCGCATCCGGATTGGATGCGCCCTAACTTGTTAAATAAATTCGGAGGGTTTTTGCTCCTGAAAAACCCTCTTAATGGAAGAGAATCAGGAAGCATCCAGGAGGTACTGGAGCTTCGTGGCATCAAAACACGGACAGGCTTTCTGAACGCCAGGCAAATCGCGATGGCCCAGGATGGTACGGATGCCCGGAAAACGGTGGTGAAGTTCCTGAATCAGATGCTTCATCGCCTCCTTCTGCTCAGGAGTGCGGGTGTCGCTGATGCAGCCCGATGGCGAAAGACCACCCTCGTAACAGATGCCTATGCTGTGCGCATTGTAACCGAGGGCATGAGAACCCATACGCTCTACCGGGCGACAGGCATGAACCACTCCATCCAGCGTGATGTAGAAATGGTAGCCGATGTCAGTCCAGCCGTTGTTATGCACATGGTCGTAGCGCAGCATCTTCATCGTATAACGGTGATTGCAGCGGCTACCGCTGCAATGCACCACTATCATATCGATGTCTCTCATAGGCATCACTCTAAAGTCCACCTGCCGAAACGCCCAACGCCCCGAGGAGAGCTGTCAGTACGGTTACTGCAAACTTGAGAATCTCATTCCATTTCTGCTTGTTCTTTTCTGTCATAATCTATTCTGTTTTAAAAGGTTAATTATTCAAGTTTCGCAAGTTCAGGAGTTAAAGAAGTTAAAGGAGTTATCGCTCCCTACGGTCGCTGAGGAGTTAAGACAATAGTCTTTTTGGCGTAGTTCTTAAGCTGCAAGACATACGTCTTAACTCCTTAACTTCCTTAACTCCTTTAACTTCCTGATATGCGAAAGTTCAGTTAATTATTCTAATCCGTCTCCAGTGTCACCGTTGCCGGTACTGCCTGTGCCGCCAGTCTGCTCGCCAGAGGTGTTGCCGCCGCTGGTATTGTCTCCAGAAGGAGCATTGTCCTTGGCAGGCTTTTTCTTAGCCTCCTCAATGTCGAGAGTCTTGGCACCCTCCTTCTCCGCCTTGAGGGCAGCCTTCTGTACGGCACGAGATGCAACCTGCTCAAACTCCATACCCGTAAAGATATTGGCAAGATCGCTGCCCGGGATAAACTGGATGTTCACACCCTTGATGTTGATGTCGCTCTTGAATTCGGCTGCGGTTGCTGCACCCTCACAGGTTAGCTGGAGGCGGAACTTGCCCAACTCGCCGAAATCAATCTGGTTGCCACGCTGCAACTCGATGACCATGTTCTCCTGCATACTGACCAGAACGGCTGTTACATCCGCATAGGATACGGTGGTCTGCATAGAGATCAACTTCGCAAACTGCTTGAGCGAAATGGAGTCTTTCATCTGAGCACGGGCGTAGAAAAGAGGAACTCCTGCTTTGTCACCAAATTTTGACGAAAGCTTTACTAAACTGTAATTAATTGCCATAATACATAAAATTTTAAAATTGTGAATAATAATGTTGTGCACCGGTCTCTTCCCGAATGCTGATACAAAGATACAACATCGGCGGTGCCCCACTTGTCCACTTTGGTACGATAAGTACCAGTTGTGCTCTATTTGGCTCAATTATGTATACTTTTGCACCTTCGCAAGTGGTTCAAGAACGGGCAGAAACTCCAGAAGTTCCGGAAGCAGCACGCCCTGAAAGGGCAAAAGCTCCTAGCCCAGGGCATCGCCCTGGGTATAATAGCAATCGGCAAGGCGCCCTGTAAGGGCAAAAGCTTTATTAATGGTCTGGTATTTTAAAGCTTTTGCCCTTACAGGGCGACAGGTTTGCGTACGTAATAACCCAGGGCGATGCCCTGGGCTAGGAGCTTCTGCCCTTTCAGGGCGTGTGGGGCAAAACTTGCGAAAGTTCAGTATACTTTTGCACGCAAGCGTATGCAGCAGAATATTCAAGTGGCTCAGTTAACTTATTCAAGTGGCTCAGTTAACTTATTCAAGTGGCTCAATCAGCTTACTCAAGTGGCTCAATCAGCGAGTCCAGCCGTCTGCGTAAGCGAGTCCAGCCGTCTGCGTAACCCAGTTCAGCCATATCCTTAACCCGACGCAGCCGCATCAGTTGGTAAACGGAAGTACATCGTTTGTTTACCTCATTTGAGTGCTCAATGACTACCAGAGAGAATTATCCTTTTTTGATGACTACCAGGGCCAATAATAGGTACCATCAGAGCCAATCATGTGTCTTCTTATATGCCCCAATGACTACCAGGGCGAATCTTAAAAATACAAGATGTTGAATATCAGGCGGTTAGATGCTGGTTTTTCTTCCCTACATTATACCAAGTATATTATATATATACATTCACATTTTTTACATTATACGTAATACGGGAAGAAAAAGATTTTTTTTCAACAAATCAGCCATTAAAATGCATTTTTTCTCTTCAAAAATTTGCATAAGTCTGAAATTAATATTACTTTTGCAACATGAAAGTGCGGAGAATGCATTTCTCCTCCCGATGAAGGACACCGGGATATGCTTTCGGTTAAGGATTAGAACATAGCTCATTGAGTAGGAATCGGCCCCAAAAGATGAGTGACCAAATAGTAATCCTTACAAGGCATTCTATGCCTGATAAATTTGATGAAAATTTATCGGCATGGATGCGAAGTAAGGTTATTTGGTAATAAGAAGAAATGGCCGATTTACAATCCTTTATGGATGTAACATTTCAACTTATCATGTCATCCTTACTCCAATTCCATGCCGGTTTTCAATAAACTATAACCAAGACTTGCCGCAATCGGTAGGTCACTAACGATTTTAACAGAAAACGGAAATGGAACAAGTTTATCAACAGCCTCCGGGCGGGCAGCAGTCCTTCCCTCAGACAAATCAACAAGAGAAACAACTGATAGCCATCCTTGGCGTACAGGGATTGTCTTACCAGAACTATTCGGTGGTAGAACTCAAAATCGTTCTACAGATTATCAGGCATGCCCAGAAAGCCATCTTGGGCTATGTGATCCCTTATCAGGTAACTTCACAGACTTTTGGCTTCACCGCAGAACAGAGAGCTGCAGGCCACACCGATGTCATCATGAAACTGTCGGAGTTTAAATTTGGAGCTGGACATTATCCGCAATTGCGCGATGCCATCCAGCGTATAGAATTCAAGCCCATCCAGCTGCCGTTCAAGCAGGGCGACCAGACCTACTACCGGAAATTTGCATGCCTGTTTAAGAGTGAAATATACCAAGACCGGCACAAGAACTGGATGGTAAAATTCCGCTTCGACAACAACGTGATACGGTTTTTCTACAATTTCGACAAGGGAGTCAGCCGTATCGACCTCAATGCCATCAACCAATGCCGCAGCGCATCGAGCATCAAGTTATATCTCATCATGAATTGCTGGGCTGCAAATGGATTCACCATCAGCAAAACGGCGCATTTCCAGCAACTGATGCATGGCAGGGAAGATTACTACAAGACCTGGTCGGAACTGGACAGAAAATGTCTGACTTTCGCCTGCAAAGACCTCAAGCGCCTTTACCGGAACCGCATCATCGACCAGTATCTTACCTATAAGCCTTTCTTTCTGGAAGAGGGTGAAAAAGTGAAGCATCACCTGCCCGAACACATCACCTTTACCCTGCACGACCGTCGCACTTCAGGCGAAACTGCGGAGGGTGGAGAAGTGAGCAGCGAACTGAGAGGACAGCGAAGCAAACTGAAACTCCGGCTGCAATGCAATTATGATGTGAGCGAGAAGAAGGCTGAGCAGTTGAGCGGCTATCTCAGGTTAGATATGATTGGCGACCTGGAGGACTTCTTCCAGCGAAAGGATTATTACATAGCCAACTGCAGGCGTTCGAACAAGAAGATGAACACGGGTGGCTATATGACCACAGCCATGGTAGGTTTCTTTAAGGATCATGGTGTAGAAGGATTGTAAAAAATATAAAGCTTATGAATTATCCCCAACGTATGTACAGCAAGACCGAGCTGGGTCTGCTCTACTTTCCCGACACAACCGACGGGGCGACAGCGCGCCGTCATATCATGGACTGGATCAAGCGTTGTGTGCCCCTCTGGAGCGAGCTGCAACGTTTAGGCTACCAGGAGCATAGCCAGTATTTCCCTCCCCGCCAGGTATCCACCATCTTCGAATATCTGGGCGAGCCGGGGGCGTAAAGAGAATGTTAAAAAGGTAAAAAGGTAAAAAAGTAAAAAGGTAAAAAGAGCCTAGCGGAATGTTAAGCTAGGGTGCTCTTTTTACCTTTTTTTTAGGGGACCAGCGATGGAATCGCTGGGGACGGGGGCGCGAAGGGGGTAAGGCTCTTTTTACCTTTTTACCTTTTTACCCTTTTACCTTTAAAAGCCTTTTACCTTTTAAAGATAGTTTATTTCAATAACTTTTTGTAGTCCTTGTCAAATCCTTGAGGATGACGTCCGATGAAAAGAACATTGAGTAAGCAGTTGGCTGCCAGTTCTACATCATTGAGATCAGCGCCTTTGCCTTTTTTGACTTCCTTTCCCAGGCATACATCCCATGTGGACTGGAAACAGCTATCATTTGCTCCAACAAACATATCATTTGAGTTGGGATCTTCCATCAGTTCAAACTTGATAACCTTTTTGGATGTGATAGGTTGGATATTGCAAAGCATATCGAATGCTTTTTCAAAAATATCGCGATGCAACTGTGCATTTGGAAACATCACATTGACTGTTGGAAAAATCTCTTCAAATTCAAACGACTGTAATAGCTGGTAGAGTTTCATATGCTTATACCTTATTATATATATAACATTCAGTTTGTCAACTCTCGTTGTGAAGACTAGAACTTAGCCATCTTGATAGCATCTATAGCACACTCATCACCCTTGTTACCCAACTTGCCGCCGCTACGATCCTTAGCCTGCTGCAGATCGTTGGTAGTCAAGAGACCATAGATAACAGGAATTTCCTGAGTAGCATTCAGACGGGCAATTCCGTAGGTAACACCCTCGCAGATGTAATCGAAGTGAGGAGTTTCACCACGTATCACACTACCTAAAATGATGACTGCATCATAGCCGCCATTCAAAACCATTTGATGGGCTCCATAGATAAGTTCAAAGCTGCCTGGAACAGTTTTCACATGGATATTCTCAGTGAGAGCTCCATGTTTTTCGAGTGTTTTTACTGCTCCGTCGAGCAAAGCGCCCGTTATCTCAGGATTCCATTCTGCTACAACGATACCAAAGCACATGTTACTGGCGTCTGGTATTTTAGTAAAGTCGTATTCAGATAAATTATGAAGTGCTGTTGCCATATTGATTTCGAATTGTTATCAGTACAGATTAGTTAGAAGCGCGCTCGATGTACTTGTCGATTTCGCCACTCTGTACGAGCATAGCGTTAACATACTTCTTCTTAGCATCCTGATAAAGCTTCAAAGCTTCGTCTTTCTTACCCTGGCTTTCGAGAATCTCGCCTGCCTTGATAATGAATGTAGGAGAAAGACTGTTGTTTGTACCTTCGTCGGCCTTGCTGTCTGCCATAGAAGCAGCCTTCTTGAAAGCATCTACAGCCTTGTCGAGCTGGTTGAGATGCGCATAAGCATCACCTAAGGCAGCTTCAGCAGCAGGACTGATCATCTGGTCGTCTTCTGAAGAGAAAGCTTCCAGACTCTTCTGAGCTTCTGCCCATTTGCCGAGGTTTGCATAGCAAAGACCTGCATAGAGGTTTGCCAGGTTACCTGCATCTGTGCTGCTGTATTCGTCAGCAATCTTAGTAAAACCTACATAGCCAGCGCCATCACCCTTCAATGCCTGCTCATACATCTGGTTAGCAAAGTAGGTCTGACCCTTAGCAAGCATAGTGCTAGCCTTGTCCTCACGAGGACCTGAGATCTGAGATACATAACCGAATACACCTGCAATGATAACAATGATAGCTACTACTGCAATGATAATAGCCTTCTTGTTCTTCAAGAAGAAGGCCTCACGAATGTTAAGGCTCTCTGTTTCCTGAGCCTGTACGTTGTTGTTTGCCATTTTTATTTTGCTTTTTTATTATTCTATACTTTTTCGTTTCTGGTTTTGGGGCAATCTGTTCAATAGAAAGTTAGCTTTCAAATTGTGGAATGCCGCTAAACTTCTGCAAATTTACTCAATTTTATTCAATTATTGAAATTTCTAGCCTATTTTTTTTGTTTTTTCCTCTTTTTCTGCTAACTTTGCACTATAAAAGCAGAAAAGAGACTATGATTTTAAAGAATATTTCCATTATTAACTTTAAAAATATAAAGAGCGCCAATCTGGAGTTGTCGCCCAAAATCAATTGTCTGATAGGACATAATGGCATGGGAAAGACTAATTTCCTTGATGCCATCTACTATCTCTCTTTCTGTAGGAGTGCCTATAATTCTATCGATTCCCAGATTATTACTCATGATGAGCCTTTCTTTATGCTGGAGGGAAATTATGATAATGATAAGGGGGAGATAGAGAATGTTTACTGTGGCATGAAACGGGGTACCAAGAAGCATTTCAAGAGAAACAAGAAGGAGTATAAGCGTCTTTCGCAACATATTGGGCTTATCCCTCTGATTCTGGTTTCTCCTTCTGATGTTTCTCTGATAGAAGGAGGAAGTGAAGAGCGCAGAAAACTGATGGATGTGGTCATCTCTCAGTATGATTACTCTTATATAGAGGCTTTGTCCAACTATAATAAGGCTTTGCAACAGAGAAATGCTTTGCTGAAAATGGAGGAGGAACCTGATATTACGCTGCTGGAACTTTGGGAACAGCAGATGGCGAGTAATGGTGAATTGCTGTACCGGAAACGGCAGGCTTTCGTTGACGAACTGGTTCCGCTGTTTCAGCAGATTTATCAGCAGATTTCGGGTGATAAGGAGCAGGTCCGTCTTCACTATGTTTCTCATTGCCAGAGAGGTCCTTTGCTGGATGTTATCCAGCGCGACCGGTTTAAGGATCGTGCTGTAGGATATTCTCTGCATGGTGTTCACCGTGATGATCTGGAGTTTTTGCTGGGTGATTATCCGATGAAGAGAGAGGGAAGTCAGGGACAGAACAAAACTTTCGTGATTGCCCTGAAGCTGGCTCAATTTACTTTCCTGCAGCGCACGAGTTCCAATACACTTCCTTTGCTCCTCTTGGATGATATCTTCGATAAGTTGGATGCACAGCGGGTTGAGGCTATTGTGAAACTGGTTGCCGGTGACCATTTCGGACAGATCTTTATTACGGATACGAACCGTGATCATTTGGATAAGATTCTCCAGAACATGCAGGGAGATCATACGATATTCTATGTAGAGAATGGGGAAATAATGAAGTAAGAAACTAAAAGGGTGTGTCATAAGTCCAGATAATGGCAGCAAGGTCGGGCTGAAAGCCCAAATGCTCCGGAAACAATACGCCCTGAAAGGGCAGAAGCTCCTAGCCCAGGGCATCGCCCTGGGTATAAAAGCAATCAGCAAGGCGCCCTGTAAGGGCAAAAGCCTTATTTATTGCCTGGTACTTGAAAGCTTTTGCCCTTACAGGGCGACAAGTTTGCGTCTGTAATAACCCAGGGCGATGCCCTGGGCTAGGAGCTTCTGCCCTTTCAGGGCGTATTGGATGTGACTTATGACACACCCTCTTAAAATTTTAAGAATATGTTTAGAAGAAAAGTAAAGTCAATAGCAGAACTCTTGCCCGAATTTCTGAGAAAGGAAGGCTTGGAGACTCCTTTACAGCAGAAACGCCTGATCATGAGTTGGGATTCTGTAGTAGGGGAAAATATTGCTGCATATTGTGGTGATAAGTTTATCAAGAACCAGACTCTCTATGTAAAGATAGAGAATGCTGCATTGAGGGCTGACCTCACGATGAGCCGTACTACTCTTGTTCGCCGTTTGAATGAACAGGTTGGTGCACAGGTTATTGCGGATATACGCTTTTATTAATACGCCGTTCTGATATACTATACTGAACTTTCGCATGTGGTTCAAGAACGGGCTGAAGGCCCAAAAGCTCCTAGCCCAGGGCATCGCCCTGGGTATAGTAGCAGTCAGCAAGGCGCCCTGTAAGGGCAAAAGCTTTATAAATTGCCTGATATTTGAAAGCTTTTGCCCTTACAGGGCGACAGGTTTGCGCCCGTAATAACCCAGGGCGATGCCCTGGGCTAGGAGCTTCTGCCCTTTCAGGGCGTGTGGGGCAAAACTTGCGAAACTTCAGTGCTATATGATTTCGTCCATGCATATATCTGTAGGGGTAACAGGAAGGAGTCCTTCCTCTGTTATCTTCTGGAAGTCGAAACAGATGCCTATTTTGTATGCATGTGGAATCTGGGCAAGAAATCTGTCGTAATAGCCTTTTCCTCTTCCTAACCGGTTGCCTTTCATATCGAAACTCATACCTGGGATTACGGCAAGTTCTATCTCAGGATATTTCTCTTCCGGATAAATCTTGCCTTTCGGTTCAAGTATATGATAGGCTCCTTCCTTCAGGTCTTGAGCTCCGGTATATTCTCTCAGTTCCATATTCGTATCGTCCAGCACAACGGGCAGTATTACCCGTTTTCCCCTGGAAACAAGTTGGTCTATATAATGATGGGTGTCCACTTCATCAGGAAGCGAATAGTACATCAGTATGGTTTGGGCATTCTGAAGATGCGGGTTGGAATCTAAACGTGATAATACAGAAAGCGACAGTTCCTCAAGTTGTCTTGAGGAATACTGTCGCTTTCTGTCTTTTATGATTTTTCTTAATTCTTTCTTGTCCATGCCTTAAGCATTTGCTATCATACAATTATTATGGTGTAAGGAAGAATAGTTGTAGGGCGTATTCGCCATAGCTATCTTTTCTTTCTTCGCAGCGCGTTTTTTGGCTGGCTCTGGTTTCTTTGGAAATGCTGCATGGTTCTCAAATACATCCAGCGTCTTTTTGATGACTGGATCATCAAGATTGATGTATTGGGTCCATGCCTGCTCGTCCAACATATTGTAGATGATACGGCTGTCGATGACACGGTCTAACAGTTTGTGTGATTTCTTGATTAAAAGATTTCTACGTTTCAAACCACGTTTATCAGCATAGCTGGCAAACTTTTCAACCATGTCCTGACTGTCAAGATAATCGGCAAGTTCCATCATCTCCTTGAAGTTGTTCAACTTCGGACGGTTATCGTCTGTATAAGTGAAGGCAAACTGCAAGATGAGACCACTCAGACTAGCCTCCTTGAAATAGGATGTCATGCCGAGCGTATCTTCAGGAACAAAGATGTCTGGGGTAATACCACCTCCACCATAGACAATACGGCCGTTACCTGTATGATAAGCTGGTCCTGTATGCTTGATGCTATCCTGTGAGAAGAACTCTCCGTGCTGGTATCTGTCAAGCAAGTCTTGCTCATAATCCTTGTCATCGCCCAGCGTATATGGCTTCTGGATGCATCTTCCTGAAGGAGTATAGTAGCGCGCAATGGTCAGACGGATGAGGCTGTGGTCAGGGAATTCTATCTGTTGCTGAACCAGTCCCTTACCAAACGAGCGTCGTCCGATGATGGTAGCACGGTCATTATCCTGCATGGCACCCGCAAAGATTTCTGCTGATGATGCCGAACCTTCATTGATGAGAACTACCATCGGAATCTTCTGGTAGGCACCTTTACCATCACTCATATAGTTATGTCTAGGCGACTTGCGTCCCTGGGTGTAAACGATGAGCTTCTTGTCTGGCAAGAATTCGTTTGCCATGTTTACGGCAGCCGTCAGGTAACCTCCAGAGTTATCGCGAAGGTCAATACAGAGGTTGCTGAATCCCTGCTGTGAGAGTTTGGCAAGGGCAATCAGCATTTCCGGATAGGTGTTCTCGCCAAAGTTCTTGATACGGATATAGCCAGTCTTGTCGTTAAGCATGTAGGCAGCTGTAACACTCTTTGTCGGTATTTCACCTCGGGTTACGGTAAAGGTCTGAACCTTCTTGCTTCCATATCGTATAACTCCGATTTTCACCTTGGTATCCTTTGGACCCTTCAGGCGATGCATTGCCTCCTGGTTGGTTACAATCTTGCCAACAAAAGGCTTGCCGTCTACGGCTACAATCTTATCTCCTGCCAAAAGTCCGGCTTTCTCGGCAGGTCCATTCTGTATCACATTCTGTATATGTATCGTATCTTGGCGGATGACAAACTCTACGCCTACACCCGAGAAAGATCCTTTCAGATCGTCGGTGGCCTGAGCTGCGTCTTTAGCACTGATATATACGGAATGTGGATCCAGTTCTGCCAAAATCTGTGGAATTGCCTTATCTACCAGCGAGTCGATGTTCACGGGATCTACATATTGGTCGTCAATAAGATGGAGCAGGTTGTTCAGACGGTTGCTTCCACTATTGATAACGTTGAGGCGATTTCCTGAGAAATGGTTGGAAAAGAATGTTCCGATGATAATACCTATCACAACACAGAATGCCATGATGAATGGCATAAAGCGGTTGGTCTTATTCTTACTCATGTTCATAACAATTCTCTTTTTACTAACGTTTTATCTATCTTATCTCTAATCTTCTACAGAAGATGTCTTTTCTTCAGGATTGAGGTATTCTACCTTGATTCCTGCCCGTTGCATCAGTTTGATACCATCGTCCAGACGGTATTTCTCTGCATATACAACACGCTTGATGCCCGACTGTATGATCAGTTTGGCACATTCTATACATGGAGAGGCGGTGACGTAAAGCGTACTTCCCTCACTGTTATTGCTGCTGCGAGCCAGTTTCGTAATAGCATTAGCCTCCGCATGGAGAACGTATGGCTTGGTTACGTTGTTATCCTCACAGACATTTTCAAATCCGCTCGGTGTACCATTGTAGCCATCACTGATAATCATTTTATCTTTTACAACCAGTGCACCTACCTGTCGGCGTTTGCAATAGCTGTTTTCAGCCCATATACGTGCCATTCGCAAATAGCGAAGGTCGAGCTTGGTTTGTTTGGAAAGTTCGTTTGCCATCCTTTTATCCTTTATGTTGTACCTTTATTTCGTTACGTTCCAGCAGTGCATCGATGGTTGGCTCTTGTCCACGGAACCGTTTGTAGAGAACCATAGGATGCTCTGTTCCACCCTTAGAGAGTACGTTGTCACGGAAACTTTGAGCAGTCTTCTGGTCGAAGATTCCATTCTTCTTGAATACACTGAAAGCATCAGCATCCAGTACTTCTGCCCATTTGTAGCTATAATAGCCTGCGGCATAACCTCCTGCCATGATGTGGGAGAACTGTACGGTCATACAGGTTTCCTGCAACTGTGGCAATATCATCGCCTCTTTCCAGGCTTCCTTTTCATAAGGCATGATGTCGGCAGTAAATTCTTTCTTCTGGGTGTAGTATGCCATGTCAAGCAATCCGAAACTTACCTGGCGCAGGCAACCGTAG
Organism: Segatella copri; assembly: GCA_021623045.1. GTDB lineage: Bacteria > Bacteroidota > Bacteroidia > Bacteroidales > Bacteroidaceae > Prevotella > Prevotella copri_T. The sequence continues at coordinate 51,587 of JAJWJX010000007.1, forward strand.
GCTGCCATGAAGTTGCGACTCTTCATGATGCGCTCTATGAGCTCATCTGGCAATGGTTCACCTGTCTGATAGTGGAAGGCAAATGTACGGAGAAAATCTTTCTCTATTGCATAATTCTCCATAAACTGTGATGGCAACTCTACGAAGTCCCACCATACGTTGGTTCCCGAAAGACTCTCGAAGCGGGTATTGGCAAACATGCCGTGAAGACTGTGACCAAACTCATGGAGGAAGGTTTCTACTTCTCCTAATGTCAAGAGAGCAGGTTTTTCCTCTGTTGGCTTGGTAAAGTTCATTACCACACTTACGTGAGGACGTATGTTGTTGCCCTTATGGTCTATCCACTGTCCCTGGAACTCTGTCATCCAGGCACCTCCTTGCTTGCCCTTGCGAGGGAAGAAGTCGGCATAGAATACAGCCAGATAGCTTCCGTCTTTATCAAATACTTCGTATGCCTTGACGTCTGGGTGGTATACCGGTATCTCTTTGTTCTCCTTAAAGGTGATGCCATACAGCTTGTTGGCGAGGCCAAACACACCGTCTATCACTTTGTCCAGCTGGAAATAAGGGCGAAGCATTTCTGCATCGAGATTATATTTCTCCATCTGGAGTTTATGAGAATAGAAGCCGAAATCCCATGGTTTCATTTCGAAATCTTTACCCTCCAGCTTCTTGGCAAGGGCTTCCACTTCTTTCACTTCCTTTTCTGCCGTTGGCTTATAAGCCTCTATCAGGTCGTTGAGAAGTTTATATACATGTTCTGTATTGCTTGCCATACGGTGGCGAAGAACATAGTCGGCATAGGTTTCGAAACCGAGCAACTGGGCGAGTTCTCTGCGCAGGTTTACCAGTCGTTTGCAGATTTCCAGGTTGTTCTGCTCGTTATCATGGGTACATACCGTATTGCGTGCCATATACATCTGTTTGCGGAGCTCACGCTGGGTAGAGTAGGTCATGAAAGGAGAATAACTTGGATAATCGAGTGTGAAGATCCAGCCTTCTTTTTCCTGCTCTTTGGCGGTATGCGCAGCAGCAGCTTTTGCTGTTTCTGGAAGTCCGTCGAGCTGAGCTTCGTCTGTGATATGGAGTGTAAATGCCTTGTTCTCTTTTAAGAGATTCTGTGAGAACTGCAGAGTGAGCATACTGGCTTCTTCTGTAAGTTCGCGAAGTTTCTCTTTACCTTCTTCATCTAAGAGTGCACCGCTGCGTACGAATCCGTCATAGCTGGTGTCCAGAAGCATCTTCTCTTCAGGAGTCAGTTCTCTGTTGGGATGATCGTGAACGAACTTGATGCGCTCGAAGAGTTTCTTGTTCAGCGTGATGTCGTTTGCGTGCTTGGTGAGAATCGGACTCATCTTCTGCGCAATCTCTTCCATCTCATCGCAGGTTTCAGCACTCATCATGCATGAGAAAACGTTAGATACACGGCTTAAGAGGTCGTAATAGTGTTCGCCCTTTTCGGTATCAACTCTTGCAATGGTATTCTCAAAGGTTGGTTCTGCCGGATCGTTTACAATCTTGTCTGTAGCTTCGTCATCACGGCGGATTCCCTCCATGAATGCCGGCTCATAATCTTCGAGACGGATTCGTTCGAATGGTACTGTATCGTGCGGTGTATTGTAAGGCACGAAGAATGGGTTGGTTCTATTTTGTTTTGTATTGTCTTGCATATTGTTACTTTTTAGCTGCAAAGTTAGCAAAAAAATGCTTTATTGCCTTGATAATAAACGTTTTTAACTTATATTTATCGGTCGTTATACTTTCTTTACTCAAGTTTCGCAAGTTTTGCCCCACACGCCCTGAAAGGGCAGAAGCTCCTAGCCCAGGGCATCGCCCTGGGTTATTATGGGCGCAAAACTGTCGCCCTGTAAGGGCAAAAGCTTTAAAACTCCAGGCAATACATAAAGCTTTTGCCCTTACAGGGCGCCTTGCTGATTGCTATTATACCCAGGGCGATGCCCTGGGCTAGGAGCTTTTGGGCCTTCAGCCCGTTCTTGAACCACATGCGAAAGTTCAGTTACATAGTTTGAACTGCAAATATACAACTTTTATTTCATATTCTCGCCTTTTTCTTCGAAATATTTTGCAAGAATTTCCGCCTTATGTGGGCCTAATACTTCTGAAAGTTGTTCTAATGATGCTTCTTTCATCTTTTTCACGCTCTTAAACTTGCTCAGCAGGGCTTCTTTAGCCTTCGGACCGATACCTTTGATATCGTCTAATTCTGAGTGCAGGGCATGTTTGCTGCGCTTGTCGCGATGGAAGGTGATAGCGTATCTGTGCACCTCATCCTGTATCTGCGTCAGCACCTTGAACAGCTCACTTTCGGGTGGTAGGGCGATGGTTTGAGGAGGGAATCCGAAGAGGAGTTCGTTGGTTCTGTGCCGGTCGTCCTTGGCAAGTCCTGCGATAGGAATATCCAGGTGTAATTCGTCAACAATAACCTCTCTGACTACGTCCATCTGGCCCTTTCCGCCATCGGTAATAATGAGGTCTGGAAGTGCTGATTCTTCCTCTATCATGCGACTGTACCGGCGCCTTACCACCTCTTGCATGGATGCGTAATCGTCCGGCCCTTCTACCGTCTTAATGTTGTATTTCCTATAGTCTTTTCTGGATGGTTTCATACCTTTATATACGATGCAACCTGCCACGGCATCAGTACCGGATATGTTGGAATTATCGAAACATTCTATCTGATAAGGCAGCTTCGGAAGCTTCAGTTTTGCTTGTAATTCCTTCATCAATCGGGTCTGTTTCTGCTCCGGATTGAGTTTTTCAGCCTGCTTCAGACGGTCGAATTTATACTGCTTGCAGTTCATTTCCGACAGTTCCAGAAGATGCTTTTTGTCACCTCTCTGAGGTACGAAAAAGGTGGCATCTTTCAGCTTCCATTCCATTTCGAAGGGTACGATTATCTCCTTCGATGTGGAGTGAAAACGCTCTCTGATTTCTGGAATGGCAGTAATCAGAAGTTCCTCGTCGCTCTCCTCCAGTTTACGTTTATATTCGTAGGTAAAGCTCTGGTTGATGGTGCCGTTTTTTACGTGAATATAGTTGATGAAGGCGTTTTTGTTGGCATCATCATTTACGATGGTGAAGACATCTACATCTGTAATTGTATGGCTTACCACCTCGCTTTTTGCCTCAAATTCATCCAGTAATTGGTACTTTTTCTTATATTCTTCGGCTATTTCAAAACGTAGAAGTTCGGCATTTTTCATCATTAAATCGTAGAGATATTTGCTTACTTCCCGCGTGTTTCCCTTCAGAATTTCACGTGCCTGGCGCATGTTTTCCTGATATTCCTCATAGCTCTGCTTGTTGATGCAGGGTGCTCCGCAGTTGTGGATATGATACTCCAGACACGGCTTGTATCTGCCTTCTGCAACGCCTTCTCTGGTGATAGGCATTCTGCAGGTGCGGGGCTTATAGAGCTTTTTGATAACCTCTAAAACGGCATACATGCTGCCGATATGAGGGTAAGGACCGAAGAAGGTTCCCACTTTTTTATTGATATGACGAGTCTTGAAAATGCGTGGAAAATACTCGTTTGTTACGCATATAGAGGGGTATGTCTTGCCGTCTTTCAGCAGGACATTGTATCTTGGATTATACTTTTTGATCAGGCTGTTTTCGAGCAAAAGTGCGTCTTCTTCTGTGTTTACGACCGTATAAGATATGTCGTGAATCTTAGAAACAAGCACCTTTGTCTTGTATCTGTCTACCTCTTTATGGAAGTAGGAAGATACTCTTCTCTTCAGATTTTTCGCCTTTCCCACATATATAATCGTATGATTTTCGTCGTAATATTGGTAGCTTCCTGGCTTCTCCGGCATACTTAAAACGATGTTTTTAAGCCTAGCCAAGCGCTCCTCATTCTCTTGTTTCGTCATATTTTACTTGTTTTTAAAGGGAAAACGAGCGTTACTGTTTCACGTGAAACGGCAACGCTCTAGTGTCTTTTACTGCTTCCTTGCTGCTTCCTTGCTGCATTCTCGCAGTATTTCTTGCAGTATTTTTGCTGCTTATAACTGTAATAAAGTAGTTACTTCAACGTCTGGATCAAAGGAGTTTCTGCCTTCGAAATTCTCGTTTACGAGTTCGATGATGAAGTTGGCATATACCTTTTTCGGATGGAATTTCTTTACCAGGTCGCATGCTGCTTTCATGGTTCCACCGGTGGCAAGGAGGTCGTCGTGGAGGAGTACGATGTCGTCCTCATTGATGGCATCTTCGTGGATTTCGATGGTATCGATGCCATATTCCTTAGCATAACTTTCCTGTACGGTTTTGCATGGAAGTTTGCCTGGTTTGCGGCATAAAACTACACCGGCTCCGAGACGAATAGCAAGGGCAGAAGACATTACGAAACCGCGTGATTCGATACCTACAATCTTGGTGATTCCTTTGTCTTTGTAGAGTTCATACATCTCATCGCTGATCTCTTTTAAAGATGCAGGATTCTTGAAAAGGGTTGAAACGTCGCGGAAGTTTACACCCTTGATTGGCCAATCTGGAATGCAACGCAGATTGTCTAATAATAGCTGATTGTTCATTACTTTTTATGCTTTAAATTGATACTTATTTTGTTCTTTTTTCTTATTCCTTTTTATGGGCTTTTTGCCCGTTTGTTTTTGCCTTTTACTCGATTTTATCCGCTTTTGTTTCACGAATTGCTGAAGTTTTACTTTAACCGCAAAACACTTGATGCAACCTTTCTTAAGCGGTTGAGCATCAAATGTTTTGTTGATAGTCTGTTTCACGTGAAACATTGGGAAATCCCTTGTTTTTCGCTGTGAAACGGCTTATCTTCCGAGTAATACAAGCATCACATTGATATCGCTTGGTGATACGCCCGGAATTCGGCTTGCCTGTGCCAAGGTTTCCGGGTCGATGCGCTCGAGTTTCTGACGTCCTTCTGTGGAGATTTCGTGGAGCTCGGAATAGTTGAAACGGCCCTTTATCTTGATGTCCTCCAATCGGTGCATCTTATCGGCGATGAGACGTTCTCGCTCGATGTAACCTTTGTACTTCATCTTGATTTCTGCAGCTTCCGTTATCTCTTCCTTTCGGTTGGCTGGTGTTTCCAGTGCAGCCTTCAGGTCCGGAATAATCTCCGAAAGATTCGTGAGGTTCAGATGCGGACGAGCGATGAGGTCGATGAGCTTGCAGCCGGCGCGAAGTGGAGTAGTGCCGAGCGCTTCCAGTTTTGAATTTATCTCATCCTTCTTGATAGGATAGTTGGCGCAAAATTCGATGATTCTTCCGATGGCTTCTTTTTTCTCTATCCACCAGTCGTAACGGTCGTGCTTGGCAATTCCGAGTTCGTATGCTTTTTCGGTGAGTCGGGCATCGGCATCGTCCTGACGGAGCAGAATGCGGTATTCGGCTCTGGAGGTAAACATACGGTATGGTTCGTCAACTCCCTTTGTGGTGAGATCATCGATGAGTACGCCGATATAACTCTCATCGCGGTTCATCTCGAATGTTTTGTCGCCAACACAATGCAAGGCTGCGTTGATTCCGGCCACGGTTCCCTGTCCTCCTGCTTCCTCATAACCGGTGGTTCCGTTCACCTGTCCGGCAAAGAAGAGACCTTTGATGATTTTCGACTCCAGTGAATGTTTGAGTTGGGTCGGGTCGAAGTAATCGTATTCGATGGCGTATCCCGGTCTGTAAATCTTGGCATCTCTCAAAGCAGGAATCTCGTGAAGTGCATTCAGCTGGATATCCATCGGCATGCTCGAAGAAAAACCGTTCAGATACATCTCGTTCGTATCTTCGCCTTCCGGTTCCAGGAAGAGCGGATGCTGATCCTTGTCGGGGAAGGTGACGAGCTTTGTTTCTATACTCGGACAGTAACGTGGACCGGTACTCTGAATTTGACCATTATATAAAGGTGAGTCAGCGAGACCGCTTTTTAAAGTTTCGTGTACCTTCTTGTTGGTGTAGCAAGTCCAGCAAGGCAATTGTTTCAGAACCCGATGTTCTCCCATGTAAGAGAACTGGTGGAAATCGCTGTCGCCCGGCTGTTCTTCCATATCTTCGAAATGAACACTTCTCTTGTCTATTCTGACCGGAGTTCCGGTTTTCATTCTGGCTGTAGTGATACCCCATCGGGTGATGCTCTCCGTAAAGTTGTGTACGGCAGGTTCGGCGCATCTTCCGCCTTCTACCATCTTTCTTCCTACATGCATCAGTCCGTTGAGGAATGTTCCAGCGGTGATGATGATGCTCTTGGCATAGAATTCGGCTCCCCAGATGGTTTTTACGCCGATGGCTTCTCCGTTAGCTACGAGCAGTTCGTCAGCCTGGTCTTGCCAGATGTCGAGGTTGTCGGTATGGTCGAGGATGGTTCTCCATTCCCAGATAAACTTTCCTCTGTCGCATTGGGCACGAGGGCTCCATACGGCAGGACCCTTGCCGATGTTGAGCATTCGGAACTGGATGGCGGTTTTATCCGTTACGATACCCATCTGTCCGCCCAAAGCATCGATTTCGCGCACAATCTGTCCCTTGGCAATACCTCCGATGGCGGGGTTGCAACTCATCTGTCCAATCTTGTTCATATCCATCGTTATCAAACAGGTTTTGGCACCCATGTTTGCAGAGGCTGCAGCAGCCTCGCATCCGGCATGTCCTCCACCGATAACGAGCACGTCATAATTGAATTTCATACTTCGTTTAATCTATATTTTTTCTAATTTTCGGCAAAAGTAAGAAATAAAATCGAAATTTTAGCAAAAATACTTTGATAAATCATTAAAATATAGTAATTTTGCAGCAGACTTGCGAAAATATACCTAGAAATGAGGATTGCAGAATGCCAAAAAATAGGTATTGCAGGGACGAAAAGTGTGGAATATAAATTAGTTTCAAACAGTTAAATAATTAAATTTCAATCATTTATGTGGTTAATCAATTCATCTATTGGTAGAAAGGTAGTGATGTCAGTAACTGGTATCGCTCTTATTCTATTCTTGACATTCCACGGTTGCATGAATGTTGTTGCGCTTTTCTCTGGAGAAGCTTACAACACAATCTGCGAGTTGTTGGGTGCTAACTGGTACGCCGTAGTTGCAACTTTGGGTTTGGCAGCTTTGGCAGTTTGTCACATCGTTTACGCTTTCATCCTGACAGCACAGAACCGTCGTGCTCGCGGTAACCAGCGTTACGAGGTAACAGCAAAGCCAGAAAAAGTAGAGTGGGCTAGCCAGAACATGTTGGTGCTCGGTATCATCATCGTTCTCGGTTTGTTGCTTCACCTCTTTAATTTCTGGTACAACATGATGTTTGCAGAGCTTTTGGGTACAAGCTTCGGCCACTGCCCATCAGATGGCTTCGCATTCATTCAGGACACCTTCGCTAACCCAGTGTTCGTAGTTCTCTACATCATCTGGTTGGTAGCTCTTTGGTTCCACCTCACTCACGGTTTCTGGAGTGCTATTCAGACTCTCGGTTGGAGCGGTAAGACTTGGTTCTGCCGTTGGAAGATGATTGGTATGATTTATTCTACCATCCTGCTTCTCCTCTTCATCGTAGTTGTATTGGCATTCGCTTTCGGTTGCGCTCCATCTTTGTGCTGCGCATAATTCGTGTAATCATTTAAGTATTAAAAAAGATTATGGCAAAAACATTAAATTCTAGAATACCTGAAGGACCAGTTGCTGAGAAGTGGACCAACTATAAGGCTCACCAGCGTTTGGTTAACCCAAAGAATAAGTTAAAGCTCGACGTTATCGTTGTAGGTACAGGTTTGGCAGGTGCTTCTGCTGCTGCTTCTCTCGGCGAGATGGGCTTCAATATCTTGAACTTCTGCATCCAGGACTCTCCACGTCGTGCTCACTCTATCGCAGCACAGGGTGGTATCAATGCAGCTAAGAATTATCAGAATGATGGTGACTCTGTTTACCGTCTGTTCTACGATACAGTAAAGGGTGGTGACTACCGTGCTCGTGAGGCTAACGTTTACCGTTTGGCTGAGGTGAGCAACGACATCATCGACCAGTGCGTAGCTCAGGGCGTTCCTTTCGCTCGTGAGTACGGTGGTATGTTGGCTAACCGTTCTTTCGGTGGTGCTCAGGTATCTCGTACATTCTATGCTAAGGGTCAGACAGGTCAGCAGCTCCTCCTCGGTGCTTACTCTTCTTTGAGCCGCATGGTTGAGGCAGGTAAGGTTAAGCTCTTCACCCGTTACGAGATGGAGGATATTGTGATCGTTGACGGTCACGCTCGTGGTATCATCGCTAAGAATTTGATTACAGGTAAGTTGGAGCGTTTCTCTGCCAACGCCGTAGTTATCGCTACCGGTGGTTATGGTAACGCTTACTTCCTTTCTACAAACGCTATGGGTTGTAACTGTACAGCAGCTATCCAGTGCTACCGCAAGGGTGCTGACTTCGCTAACCCATCTTACGTTCAGATTCACCCTACATGTATCCCTGTTCACGGTACAAACCAGAGTAAGTTGACTTTGATGTCAGAGTCACTCCGTAACGATGGTCGTATCTGGGTTCCTAAGAAGATTGAGGATGCTAAGGCATTGCAGGCTGGTACAAAGAAGGGTTCTGATATTCCTGAGGAAGACCGCGACTACTACTTGGAGCGCCGTTACCCAGCATTCGGTAACCTGGTTCCTCGTGACGTGGCTTCTCGTGCAGCTAAGGAGCGTTGCGACAAGGGCTTCGGTGTCAACAACACTGGTCTTGCCGTATTCCTCGACTTCTCTGAGTCTATCAACCGTCTCGGTATCGACGTTATCCTTCAGCGTTATGGCAACCTCTTCGATATGTATGAGGAGATTACTGACGTTAACCCAGGTGAGTTGGCTAACGAGATTAACGGCGTGAAGTACTACAACCCAATGATGATCTTCCCTGCTATCCACTATACAATGGGTGGTATCTGGGTTGACTACGAGTTGATGACCACTATCCCTGGTCTCTTCGCTATTGGTGAGTGTAACTTCTCTGACCACGGTGCTAACCGTCTTGGTGCATCTGCTTTGATGCAGGGTTTGGCTGACGGTTACTTCGTATTGCCATACACCATCCAGAACTACCTGGCTGACCAGGCATTGTGGCCAAAGCTCTCTACCGATCTCCCAGAGTTCGCAGAGGCAGAGGCAGGTGTTCAGAAGGAAATCGACCGTCTGATGGGTATCCAGGGCAAGCGCTCTGTAGATTCTATCCACAAGGAGTTGGGTCACATCCTTTGGGAGCACGTAGGTATGGGTCGTACCAAGGAAGGTCTTGAGGAAGGCTTGAAGAAGATGAAGGCTCTCCGCGAGGAATTCAACAAGAACCTCTTCATCCCTGGCAAGAAGGAAGGCTTGAACGTAGAGTTGGATAAGGCTATCCACTTGCGTGACTTCATCTTGATGGGCGAGTTGATCGCTTACGATGCATTGCACCGCAACGAGAGCTGTGGTGGTCACTTCCGTGAGGAGTACCAGACAGAGGAAGGCGAGGCAAAGCGTGATGACGAGCACTTCTTCTACGTAGGTTGCTGGGAGTATCAGGGCAATGATACAACTGCTCCAGTGCTCAACAAGGAACCTCTCGAGTATGAGGCAATTAAGGTACAGACAAGAAATTACAAGAATTAAAAAGCGAACAAGACAATGGCAAGAAATATAAGTTTCACAGTTAAGTATTGGAAGCAGGACGGTCCTACAGCACAGGGTCACTTCGATACACATGAGATGAAGAACATCCCAGATGATACTTCATTCCTCGAGATGCTCGACATCTTGAACGAGGAGCTCATCGAGTCAGGTCAGGAGCCTTTCGTCTTCGACCACGACTGCCGCGAGGGTATCTGCGGTATGTGCTCTCTCTATATTAATGGTACACCTCACGGTAAGACTGAGCGTGGTGCTACAACATGTCAGCTCTACATGCGTCGTTTCAACGATGGCGATGTTATCACCGTTGAGCCTTGGCGTTCTGCTGGTTTCCCTATCATCAAGGACTGTATGGTAGACCGTTCAGCATTCGACAAGATCATCCAGGCAGGTGGTTACACCAGCATTCGTACAGGTCAGGCTCAGGATGCTAACGCTATCCTGATTCCTAAGGAGAATGCAGACGAGGCAATGGATTGCGCTACATGTATCGGTTGCGGTGCTTGTGTTGCTGCATGTAAGAATGGTTCTGCTATGCTCTTCGTCAGCTCAAAGGTTAGCCAGCTGGCACTTCTCCCACAGGGTCGTGTAGAGGCTGCTGCCCGTGCTAAGAAGATGATTGCACGCATGGATGAGCTCGGATTCGGTAACTGTACAAACACTCGTGCTTGCGAGGCTGTTTGTCCTAAGAACGAGTCTATCGCTAACATCGCCCGCTTGAACCGTGAGTTCTTGAAGGCTAAGTTGGCTGACTAATCCATCGTTTCTTTTGAGACACCGGAATTTTCTCTCTGCATCTTTACGGATGCGAGAGAATTTTCCCAACAACTCTTCACTCTTCACCTTTTGGGCGTAAGTGGTTGAAGGATAGGAAGTTGGGCGGGTGAAGAGTGTTTTTTTACTCTTCACCCGCCCTTCACCTTTTTAGGCTGTTGACAGCTAAGCGGCTCTGCGTTTATACCTTTCCCAAAATCGTAAAAGGTGAAGAGTGGTGAAGAGTGGGTGAAGAGTGTCGAAAATCTCTTCATCTATGTAATGTATTGTGTTTCAGCTCTTTATGTTGGAAAGGTGAAGAGTGAAGAGCTGATTGCGATATTCCTGCCAACCGTGCTTCTCTTGAAATAAGAGAAAGGATGTTTGGCAAACTGTTATACAGGAACAGCCGACTAGCCTCTGTTGCGCTAGTCGGCTGTTTGCCTTTTGCTAGCTTTCTGTTTGCCTTCTACTAGCCGGCTGTTTTTCCTAGGCAGTTGTTCTATCTCCGATAGTTATGTATTTACTAAACTTACGCATGTGGTTCAAGAACGGGCTGAAGGCCCAAAAGCTCCTAGCCCAGGGCATCGCCCTGGGTATAATGGCAATCAGCAAGCCGCCCTGTAAGGGCAAAAGCTTTGTTAATAGCCTGATATTTAAAAGCTTTTGCCCTTACAGGGCGACAGGGGTGCGTCCATAAAAACCCAGGGCGATGCCCTGGGCTAGGAGCTTCTGCCCTTTCAGGGCGTGTGGAGTATACATGCGAAATTTGAGTAAATTATCAGATATTCTGAGAAATATTTTGTAATCTCATCAGAATATCGTAAATTTGCGGTTATAAAGAATAAGTAATGTAATGACGAATCACTCAACAGAAATCATGAACCAAGCAACGTTCGATTTTATCCGCCAGCATCAGGACGATGATGTTCGCCAGTTGGCTTTCCTCGGCAGCAAGTATCCCGAGGTAGATATGCCTTTCGCTCTCGACCAGATTCGCGGGCGAAAGATGGCTCGTGTAAAACTGCCCCGTTGGGCAAGCATCGATGGCATTATCTATCCCCCTCATATTTCGATGGAGCAATGTTCGTCAGAGCAAACTGCACTTTATAAGGCTGAACTCGCTGCCCGACTGCTCGGTTTGTCTCCTTCATCATCCGAAAACGGAGAAGAAAAGGATAAGGAGAGCGAAAACGCCTCAAATCTTCATCTTTCTGAAATTTGCGAATTTGCGGCTAAAGGGACAGTTGATTCAGAATTCGCCAAAAATGAAGCTACTTGCAAAAAGCAACAGATATTAACAGAATCAAAAGAGAATGTTAATGAAACAAAAGAAGAACCTCATGGAGGAGATTTTTCTGATGAAATCGGGTTTGTTGACCTGACCGGTGGTTTCGGAGTAGACTTCTCTTACATCGCTTCCCGATTGGGCGTGAAGTCGATGTATGTGGAGCGTCAGGCTCATCTCTGTGAAGCAGCGAAGGAAAACTTTGAGCGATTGGGTTTGAAGAATGTCAGCGTGAAGAATGGAGACGGAATAGAGGTGCTGCATTCTTTTGCTTCAAAGAAAGAGGCTGCTGCATCTGAATCTTTAGGCATAACTGAAGACCAGTCTCAGTCATTACTTAAGACCAACCTTGGTCTTAAGCTAATCTTCATCGATCCTGCCCGTAGAGACGATGCGGGCAACAAGGTAGTATCCTTGAAAGATTGTACGCCCGATGTAACCCTTTTGCAGGAAGAAATGCTTTCGAAGGCAGATTACGTTATCATCAAACTCTCTCCGATGCTTGACTGGCACCGTGCGGTAAGCGAATTAAGCTGCGTAAAAGAGGTTCATATTATCTCCGTGAATAATGAGTGCAAGGAACTCCTTTTAGTGCTCTCTGCGCGAAATATGGGCGGAAATCTCCGCATTTATTGCATCAATGATGCGCAGTCCTTCGTCTGTGATGAGTCGGATATGGAGACTTCTTCCGTCAAGATTGCCCCATCCACCCTTGAAGAGATGCAGTATCTTTACGAGCCGAATGCCTCATTGATGAAAGCCGGCTGTTTCGGAGTTCTTTCTGGGCGCTATGATGCAAGGATGCTTTCCAAGAACAGTCATCTTTTCGTGAGCATGGAGCCTATCGCCGTCTTCCCCGGCAGAAGTTTCCGCATCATCGCCATCTCCTCTTTTAATAAAAAGGAATTGAAGCGTCATCTTGCAGGCATTACCAAGGCAAACATCGCCACCCGCAACTTCCCCCTTTCCGTGGCAGAATTGCGCAAGCGCCTGAAACTGAAAGATGGTGGTGAAACTTATATTTTTGCCACCACACTGAGCGATGAAAGCCATGTGCTGGTAATAACGGAGAAAGCTTAGAATTAGGTATAGTATTGGGCCTTTATGATGTTTTTACTCAAGTTTCGCATGTAAACTCCACACGCCCTGAAATGGCAGAAGCTCCTAGCCCAGGGAGGGCACTGAAAAAGTTCCAAGTGGGAGAAATGCCACTTGGAACTTGACGTATTATTTTCTTTTTTCCTTGAAGAACTTCTCGAAGAAGTCCATTTGCTTTTGATTTTGAACAGGCCCCAAATGCAGTCCTTCCTTCATAATCATCACCGTTGGTTTACCTTCCTGGTAGGTAGTCCAGAAAGGAAGGCTATCCCCGTTTGGATTGCCAGTCTTGGTAAAGTTAATCCAGTAGCGTGACATGATTTGCTCCATGTGCTGCTCCGTCTCGGTCATCTTTCCTGGGCCAAACTTATAGCCATAGATGAATGGCATCTCTGCTACATGGCTGGCTCCTCCCTTGCGGCTTTTCACGATGGTGTTCTCTGAGTCTTGGTCAAAGTAATACATATACACCTTGCCCTTGCCAGTCTTGCTCTGCAGGTTAGCCCAGGCATACGTTCCCCATGCAAAGGAGCCATCACGGAAAATGTCGGATTGGGCGAAGTAGGTTTCTTCCTCTGTCTTGGCAGGATAGAGACTGAGAACCTGGTCTGCCCAGCTTCCATATATCTCATGGATTCTTTTCTCATAGTCACTTACACTGACAGGGCGGCTAAACATACTTCCTTCGTCGCTGTTGGTTCCTATGATGACATTTACATCATTGTAGTTTCCCTTTTCATAGAGCTTATACTGGTCATCGGTGATGGAGTAGCCGTCAACGTTTGGCCAGAAGGACTCAAAGTCGGTATTCTTCACGATGTCCATAGCCGGAACTTTTCTTAGCTGCTTCAAGTTCTTAGCCTTGAGTCTCTTTTGAAGGAGAAGTCCACCTGCTTCTGCCGCTTTGGTGGTGAGCATGGCTGTGTTACCATTTCTGCTTTCACCCACAGGCCAGAAGGAGCTACCACTTTCGCTGATGGCTCCTCGGAAGAGTCCCTTGGCAAGGGGAGAGGCGCATAGTATACTTACCGAGATACCACCGGCAGATTCTCCTGCAATTGTAATCTTGTCTGGGTCTCCACCGAAGGCAGCGATATTGTCGTGAATCCATTTTAAGGCCATCACTTGATCAAGGATACCATAGTTACCAGATATGTTCTTGCCTGATTCCTTACTCAGCTCTGGATGTGCCATGAATCCCAAGGCTCCCAAGCGGTATTCTATACTGCAATAGATGATGCCTTCCTTGACAAAGCTTTCCTGAGTTCCACTGTAGGAGCCAGTAAGAAAGGCTCCTCCATGAATCATCACAAATACAGGGAGTTTGTCATTCTTGCTCTTGGCTGGCGTTTCCACACTGAGGTATAGGCAGTCCTCGCTCATGCCCAGCTCTCCACCATTTTGGTTAGGGTCGATGGGCTGTGGTGGACGGTCTCCCCATTTATCTGCTTTGAATACTCCCTTCCAAGGCTTCTTGCTCACTGGGGCTTTCCATCTGAGGTTGCCCACTGGTGCTTCTGCGTATGGGATTCCCTTGTATAGGGCGAATCCTTCATGTTCCACACCTTCAATTTCTCCTTGCTCCACCGTTGTTCTTAGCAGTTGGGCGTTAGCTGCCGATAGGCAAAAGAGTGCCAGGGCGGCTGTCAGTAGATGTCTTTTCAATCTCATTTCTAGTTATTCCATTAATTCCGCAACACTATTATTAATTAAACTTTTTAAGCGCCTGAGCAGCAGAAAGTTGCTCCGAATTTTGCTATGTCAGAATTTTCACTTATCTTAGTGTTGCGAAGAGAAAACAAGCAAAACTCTGATATGACATGGCAAAGATACAAATTAAATCTGAGAAACTCACTCCTTTTGGAGGAATATTTTCGGGTCATGGAGCAATTTGACTCCATATTGTCTTCTCTAATCGACTCCATCCTTAGAATTTCACTACTCATTTGATGAACCATCTCTCGCTTCATCCGACATTTCGCACTTCTCGCCAGTGTTGGAGAGAATAGATGATCGAGCTTTTTCTTATTGTGATTCCTTGGAGAATGTTGGTTTTCCGCCAGTGCTTAAAATTATCGGGAAGGATATCCCGCCAAAACCACCACTAAATAGGTGATATAGGCTAGTTTGGGAGCTGTAATTAAAAATTAACCCCTAAAAAACTGCAAAAAAAGTAGCAATATTTGGTAATTTGCCAAAATATTGCTACTTTTGCATTTATAATATTGCAAACTAGTTTGAAAATCATGTCATTAATAGAAATTAAAAAGGTCGAAACAAAGAAGGACTTGAAGACGTTCATCGACTTCCATTACGACCTCTACGAAGGCAACGAATATGATGTGCCTAATCTTTTCAGCGACGACATGAATACTCTGAGCAAGGACAAGAACGCAGCGTTCGAGTTCTGCGAGGCAGAGTATTTTCTTGCCTATAAGGACGGCAAGCTGGCAGGTCGCGTCGCTGCCATTATCAATCATAAGGCAAACAATAAATGGGGCAGGAAATCGGTCCGTTTCGGCTGGATTGATTTCATTGACGACCGTGAGGTTTCCAAGGCTCTTCTCGATGCTGTAGAGAAATACGGTAAGGAGAAGGGAATGGAAGATATTGTAGGTCCGCTGGGGTTTACCGATATGGATCCGGAAGGCATGCTTACCTGGGGCTTTGACCAGCTAGGCACCATGCCTACCATTTATAATTATTCATATTATCCGGAGCACATCGAGGCTCTGGAGGGTTTTACCGTAGATAATAAATATGTAGAGTATAAACTGATGGTGCCAGATACCATCCCTGAGAAATATTCCAAGATAGCGGCGATGATAGAGAAAAGATACAATCTCCATGTCCGCAAACTTACCCGTAAGGATATTTATCAGGGCGGATACGGACAGAAGATTTTCGACCTCATCAATGATACATACAAGCATCTCTATGGTTATTCCGAACTTTCACAGAAGCAGATAGACCAGTACATCAAGATGTATCTGTCTTTGCTCGACCTGAACTTTGTAACAGCCATAGAAGACTGGACTACCGAGGATCATAAGATGATAGGTATTGGTATTACGATGCCTTCCCTTTCCAGAGCCCTGCAGAAGTGTCATAGGGGCAGGCTGCTTCCTTTTGGCTGGTGGCATCTGCTGCGCGCCATCAAGTTCCATAAAACCAAGATTGTCGACCTTCTGCTCATCGGTATCCAGCCGGAATACCGTGCTAAGGGTGCTAATGCGTTGCTCTTTGCCGACCTGATTCCTATCTATCAGAAGTATGGAATCGAGTGGGGAGAAACGCAGGTAGAAATGGAAGAAAATGCTGCCGTGCAGGGACAATGGGGCGTCTTGGATCCAATCCTTCACAAGCGCCGCAACTGCTATATTAAGAGTATCAGGTAAATAGTAATTGTTGTGTTGGCAATTATCTGATAAACAGAATATTGCAACATCATTTGCTATGTTATAAGAAAATAAATAAGAATAACTAAGGAGGAAAACATGTCTGAAGATAAAAACTTAGGTAACAGCGAATTGAATGCCGCTGATGAGCTTACCAATGCCCCTCAGGAGCAGCCGGTAGAATATACCGATGATAACATCCGCCACTTGAGCGATATGGAGCATGTACGCACCCGTCCGGGTATGTACATCGGTCGTCTGGGAGATGGAAATCTGCCGGAAGATGGTATTTATGTGCTCTTGAAGGAGGTGGTAGACAACTCTATCGATGAATTCAAGATGGGTGCAGGTGCCCGTCTGGAAATCGATATCGAGGACAATCTGCGTGTCAGTGTGCGCGACTATGGCCGTGGTATTCCTCAGGGCAAGCTCGTTGAGGCTGTAAGCGTGCTGAATACCGGCGGTAAGTACGACAGCAAGGCGTTCAAGAAGAGCGTTGGTCTGAACGGTGTGGGTGTGAAGGCGGTCAATGCCCTCAGTTCCCACTTCGAAGTAAAGTCGTACCGCGACGGAAAGGTGCGCCATCTGAAGTTTGAGAAAGGTATTCTGAAGAGCGACACGATGGAAGATACTGAGGACGAGAACGGTACCTTTATCTTCTTCGAGCCGGATAATACACTCTTCAAGAACTATTCCTTCCACGATGATTTCGTGGAAACGATGCTCCGCAACTATACTTATCTGAACACCGGACTCACCATCATGCACAATGGCCGCCGCATCTTGAGCCGCCATGGTCTGCAGGATTTGCTGAGTGATAATATGACCAACGAAGGTCTCTACGACATCGTCCACATGAAGGGCGAGGACATCGAGATTGCCTTCACCCATACCAACCAGTATGGCGAGGAGTATTATTCCTTCGTCAATGGTCAGCACACCACCCAGGGAGGTACGCATCAGAGTGCCTTCAAGGAGCATATTGCCAAGACTATCAAGGAGTTCTTCGGCAAGTATGAGTATGCAGACATCCGAAACGGACTGGTGGCTGCCATTGCCATCAACGTAGAAGAACCGGTTTTCGAGAGTCAGACCAAGATTAAGCTCGGCAGCACCACGATGACTCCGAATGGTGGCGAAACCATCAATAAGTATGTAGGCGATTTCCTGAAGAAGGAAGTAGACAACTATCTCCATATCCATAAGGATGTGGCTGAGATTCTGGAGAACAAGATCAAGGAGAGTGAGCGCGAGCGCAAGGCGATGGCGGGCGTTACCAAACTCGCCCGTGAGCGTGCCAAGAAGGCTAATCTCCACAACCGCAAGCTCCGCGACTGCCGCATCCATTTCAGCGACGCCAAGAACGAGCGCAAGGAGGAGAGTTCTATCTTCATCACCGAGGGCGATTCTGCCAGCGGAAGCATCACCAAGAGCCGCGATGTGAACACCCAGGCGGTGTTCTCTCTGCGTGGTAAACCGCTCAACAGCTTCGGTCTTACCAAGAAGGTGGTTTATGAGAACGAGGAGTTCAATCTGCTTCAGGCGGCTCTCGATATAGAGGACGGCTTGGATTCATTGCGTTACAACAAGGTGATTGTGGCAACCGATGCGGATGTCGACGGAATGCATATCCGACTGCTCATCATCACCTTCTTCCTTCAGTTCTTTCCAGATCTCATCAAGAAGGGCCATGTCTACGTGCTTCAGACCCCATTGTTCCGAGTGCGCAACAAGCGAACCAAGATCAAGAACAAGCAGGCGGTGGCTGATGCCGATGCGAAACTGGGAAGCAAGGAGAAAAAGAGCGATTTCATCACGCATTACTGTTACAGCGATGAGGAGCGCCAGCAGGCGATTCGCGATTTGGGCCCTGATCCTGAAATCACCCGATTCAAAGGATTGGGAGAGATTTCGCCTGATGAATTCGCCCATTTCATCGGTCCTGACATGCGATTGGAGCAGGTTACGCTGCATAAAACCGATCAGGTGCAGAAGCTGCTGGAATATTATATGGGTAAGAACACGATGGAGCGCCAGAACTTCATCATCGAAAATCTGGTGATAGAAGAGGATATTCCGGAGGAAGACTCAGCACCGTTGGATTAAATGAAGTGAAGAGTGAAGAACGAAGTTTAAAAAAATGAAGAAATATCTATTTATTGCGCTCATGGCATTCCTGGCAGTAACTTCTGCCAGTGCCCAGTTGCGTATCAAGATGGGCAAGAACAGCCCGATAGAGAAGTTGGGAAGGGCTGAAATCGCCATTACCAACCTTTATGTGGATAGTGTGGATGAGAATAAGCTCGTAGAGGACGCCATCCGAGGCATGCTCGAAAAGCTCGACCCTCATTCTTCTTACGCTACAGCCAAGGAAACCAAGGCGATGAACGAGCCGCTGAACGGCAGTTTTGATGGCATTGGCGTGCAGTTTAACATGGTAGATGATACGCTGCTCGTTATCCAGCCGGTTACGAACGGACCTTCCGAGAAGGTGGGAATCATTGCCGGCGACCGCATTGTGGCTGTAAACGATACTGCCATTTCGGGCGTCAAGATGAGCAAGGAGGAAATCATGAAGCGCCTTCGCGGTCCTAAGGGAACAACGGTGAACCTTACCATCGTGCGCCGTGGCATCAAGGATAAGCTCATCTTCAAGGTAAAGCGCGATAAAATTCCGGTAACTACGATGGATGCGGCTTATATGATTCGTCCGGGCATCGGATACATCCGATTGGGAAGTTTCGGTCTTACCAGTCATAAAGAGGTAACAATAGCGATGGATTCGCTGAAAAAGAAGGGAATGAAAGACCTTATCTTCGACCTCGAGGATAATGGTGGCGGTTACTTGCAGGCTGCGGCTCAGATAGCCAATGAATTCCTTCAGAAGGGCGATCTCATCGTTTATACCAGCGGTCGTGCTGCGCCTCGCCAGGAATACAAGGCGCAGGCTAACGGCAGATGGCGCAAGGGCAAGGTGGTGGTGCTCACCAATGAGTTTACCGCTTCTGCCGCCGAGATTGTTTCCGGAGCCATCCAGGATCAGGACCGTGGCGTAGTGGTTGGTCGCAGAACCTTCGGAAAGGGATTGGTGCAGCGTCCGCTGACCTTCGATGATGGCAGCGAGATTCGTCTCACCATCGCCCATTACTATACGCCTAGCGGCAGATGCATCCAGAAGCCATATAAGAAAGGTGACAGATTGGATTATGCGATGGATCTGGACAAGCGTTACAAACATGGCGAGTTCACCAATCAGGACAGCATCCATCTTTCAGACAGTCTGAAGTATTATACCTTGCGCAAGCATCGTGTAGTTTATGGTGGTGGTGGAATCATGCCAGATTATTTCGTTCCGCTGGATACAACCAAGTACACCAAGATGCACCGTCAGTTGGCTGCCAAGAGTATCGTCATCAACCACAGTCTGAAGTTCATCGATGCGCATCGTAAGGAACTCAAGAGCCAGTATAAGGATTTCGATAAGTTCCTCGCCACCTACGAGGTTCCTTCTTCGCTGATAGAAGGTATTATCGCCGAGGGCAAGAAGGAGAAGATAGAGCCGAAGGATGAGGCTGAATTAATTCAGACGAAGAAATACCTCGCCCTGCAGCTGAAAGCCCTTGTAGCGCGAGATATCTGGGATATGAGTCAATACTTCCAGGTTTGGAACGAGACAAACGAGATAGTTCAGCGAGCCGTGCAGCTGCTGACTATGGGGAAGTAACTATAGAAAAAACGGCTGTTAACTGTTAACCTGTTAACCCCGTGAGGTAATGATATAAGAAAAGGTCGTGAGGTTCAATCAGAAATCTCACGACCTTTTTTGTATTTATCTTTTTCAGAAGTCATTTACTTCTTCTCATGCATGCGATCCCATTTCAGATAGATTCCTGCAAGGATGGTGCCCGAAATACTGTGCCAGGCGCAGCTGATGGCGCAAGGCAATACGGCGAGAGGCTGGGCTGCGAAGAAGTTGCCCGCAAGTACCGTGGCAAGACCGGCGTTCTGCATTCCTACCTCAATACTGATGGTACGCTTCTTGGCAGTATTGAATCCGGCACATTTGCCGGCAAGCCAACCCAGAAGGTAACCCAGCGTGTTGTGGCAGAAAACCACGGCGAAAGTCCAGAGGAAAAGCGATAAGCCGCGGGCTACGAGGTCATCATGAACCGTAGAAATCACACCGCCTACGATGATTGCCAGACACGTAACGCTGATGCCCGGCATCAGACTCTGGATGGTAGGGAAGCAGTCTTTCTTGCCGTAAATATAGTTGAGGGCGCAGCCGATGGCCACAGGAATAATCGTTACGATGAGGATGTTGATGAACATTCCCACAGCATCTACATGGATAATCTCGCCTGCCGTAATCTTCATCAGCAGCGGAGTCATCACCGGTGCAAGAATGGTAGAGGCGCAGGTCATTCCTACGGAGAAGGCTACGTCGCCATGACACAGATAACTCATGATGTTGCTCGAAACGCCGCCCGGACAGCAACCTACCAGCAGGATTCCGAGTGCCAGGGCTGGGTCAAGATGCCACACATGAACCAGGGTGTAAGCCACACCAGGCATGATGATAAACTGGGCACAGGCTCCGATGAAGACATCCAGCGGGCGTTGGGCCAGAATCTTGAAGTCGTTGGTGGTCAAGGTCAGACCCATAGTGAGCATGATGATGCCGAGAATGACGGTCTGAGTAGTTCCGCGCACCCAGTCGAAGGTATGTGGGAAGAAGAATGTGAACACTGCAACACCTATCACGAAGATAGATGTGTAATTGGCCAGCAGCTTGCTGAGCCCTTGAAATAACTTAAGCATAATTCTATTTCTTTTAAAATCCTGATATTTCTCTCTTATTTATTTCTTTCCTCGCTTTCAATATCGAGTGCAAAAGTACGTATTTTCTTTCGGATAAACAAATTATTCTGCAAGAAAATGACAAATTATAACATTTTTATAGGGTAGCGCTTGCAAATCTGCACGAATCTTTTGGGATTGAGCAAAATCATGGGCAAAATAATTCGGCTTTTCTTCTTTAATTCCGCAACAAATGTGTAACTTTGCACCCATATTATCGATAATAGTCATAGAATGAACGAAGATTTTGATATAAGACAAGAAATGGTTTCGCCTGCCGAAAAGGAATTCGAGAAGGCGCTGCGCCCGCTGAAGTTTTCTGATTTCAGCGGACAGAATGGCGTGGTGGAAAATCTCGAGGTCTTTGTTGAGGCTGCTAAATATCGTGGCGAACCGCTCGACCATACGCTCCTCCATGGTCCGCCGGGATTGGGTAAGACCACGCTGAGCAACATCATCGCCAACGAACTGGGCGTAGGATTCAAGATTACATCGGGTCCTGTGCTTGATAAGCCGGGCGATCTGGCAGGAATCCTTACCTCGCTGGAGCCCAACGATGTGCTCTTTATCGATGAAATCCACCGTCTTTCGCCTGTGGTAGAGGAGTATCTCTATTCGGCGATGGAGGATTACCGCATCGACATCATGATAGATAAGGGGCCTTCGGCTCGCAGCATCCAGATAGATTTGAATCCGTTTACCCTCGTGGGAGCAACAACGAGAAGCGGTTTGCTTACAGCCCCTCTGCGCGCCCGTTTCGGAATCAATCTGCATCTGGAATATTACGACCCGGCTACGCTTCAGAAGATTATCAAGCGAAGTGCGATGCTCCTGAAGGTGCCGATAGAGGATGAGGCGGCTGTGGAAATCTCCCGCCGTTCGCGCGGAACTCCTCGTATCGCCAATTCTCTGCTCAGAAGAGTGCGTGATTTTGCCCAGGTAAAGGGCAACGGAACCATCACTTATGATATTGCCCAGATGGCGCTCAAGGCGCTCAACATCGACCAGTATGGCTTGGACGAGATTGACAACAAGATTCTCACCACCATCATCGACAAGTTCCGTGGCGGTCCGGTAGGCGTAAGCACCATTGCCACGGCAATAGGCGAGGATGGCGGCACCGTAGAGGAGGTTTATGAGCCGTTCCTCATCATGGAGGGTTTCATCAAGCGCACGCCGCGAGGAAGAATGGCAACGCCGCTTGCCTACGAGCATCTCGGCAGAAATCCGTATACAAGCAATATTATGCAGGGAGACTTGTTTGAGTAATGTTGAATGTTAAATGTTGAATGTTGAATTAGGGCTAGCGCCGTAAAAGGATAAACATTTATGAAGATTGGGATTTTTACGGGTACATTCGACCCATTTACGATAGGACATCAGAACATTGCCGAGCGTGCCTTGCCGATGTTCGACAAGCTCGTGATTGCAGTGGCGGTGAGCAAGCTGAAGCACGCCAGCGAGGAAATCTCGAAGCGTGTGGAGGATATCAAGGCTGTTTTTCCGAAGGAATGTTCGGAGTTGGTGGATGTGGAGGATGCATCTAAGGGTTATCGCCTGGAGGTGGTTTCTTACGATGATCTCACCATCGATTTGGCGCATCGCCTGGGAGCCAGGTTCCTGGTTCGCGGCGTCCGTTCTGCCAAGGATTTCGAGTACGAAAGAGAGCAGGCTGACATCAATAAGCAGTTGGGCGGCGTAGAAACCATCCTGCTGTTTTCTGACCCAGGATACAGCAGCATCAGCTCAACGCTGGTTAGGGAATTGAGATTCTTCGGAAGAGAAGTAGATGAATTTTTACCAAAAATAAAATAAAAAATAGGAGGAAGAAGCGTATGATAACATACAATGTAGATGGCGTGAAAATGCCAAAGATCAAGAAGCGTGATACGAGTGCCTGGATTCGCAAGGTCGCTGCCTCTCATGGCCGCAAGGTGGGAGAGATTGGCTATATGTTTGTAGATGACGAGAAGATTCTCGAAGTGAACAATGAGTATCTGGGTCATGATTACTATACTGATGTCATCACCTTCGATTACGATGAGGATGATGTGATTAACGGCGACATCGTGATTTCGCTCGATACGGTCCGCACCAATGCCGAGCAGTTTGGCAAGACCTACGATGATGAGCTTCACCGCGTCATCATCCATGGCATCCTGCACCTCTGCGGAATCAACGACAAGGGTCCGGGAGAGCGCGAAATCATGGAGGAGAACGAGAACAAGGCCCTCGCCCTGCTCGAAGGTGCTTCGATATTGAAGAAGTAAAGCCCTTCTCTATAATTTGAGGAAGCTAGGTTTCTTCAATTTCAGGTAGAAATATAGAAAAACAACTGTTAACTGTTAACCTGTTAACTTTGTTACAGGTTGGCAGTTAATATAATGATAGGAGATAAGATTATGGCAACAGCAATCAAAGCAATACCAACATTGCATGGTAAAGAAGCAAAAGAGTTTTTGCGCCATGCAGAAGAGGCCGAGCGTAACTTTAAGGGATTCAAGAATATCGAAGAACATCCCTTTTGTGTAATGGCTCGCAGCATTTTGGAAAAGGCAGGTATGAGATAATTTTGTTGTCATATAAAAAATAAATTAAAAGGGAGATTCCAACCATCATCGTTGGAATCTCCCTTTACTTATATACTTTTATTATTCTATTGCCTTGATTCTCTCCCTACATTCTTTCAGAATCCCAGTTAGTTCCTCCACGGTTGTGGCTCTAAGCATAGCGATTCTCGTCTGGCGGAAATCAGGAATGCCCTTGAAGATAGGGGAGGCGGCTAGGTGACGACGGGTGTGGAGAATGCCTCTGTACTCGTCTATGCGCTCTACGTTGATGCGAAGCTGCTCTTCCAGAAGGTCAATCTTCTCATCTACGGTTAATGGAGCTGCGCCTGTATTATCCAGATAATCGCGTATCTCCTTGAAAATCCAAGGTCTTCCGAAGGTGGCGCGGCCAATCATCACCGCATCTACGCCGTATCTTTCGAAAGCAAGCTTGGCTTCTTCCGGGGTCGTAATATCGCCGTTGCCGATAATCGGAATATGGATGCGGGGATTGTTCTTCACCTCTCCGATGAGGCTCCAGTCAGCTTCTCCCGTGTACATCTGGCTTCGGGTTCTGCCGTGGATGGTGAGCGCCTGGATTCCGCAATCCTGCAACTGCTCGGCAAGCTCGGTGATGATGAGGTTTTCGCAATCCCAACCCAATCGGGTTTTCACGGTTACGGGTACGTTTACCGCCTTCACCACTTCTCTTGTAATATCCAGCATCAGCGGAATATTCTTGAGCATTCCGGCTCCTGCACCCTTTCCGGCCACCTTCTTCACCGGGCAACCGAAGTTAATATCAATTACATCCGGCTTCGCCTGTTCTACGATTTTGGCAGCTTCCACCATATCCTCTGTGGTTCTGCCGTAAATCTGAATGCCCACAGGGCGCTCCTCATCGCTTATCGTAAGCTTGCTGACGGTGCTCTTGATGCTTCTCACCAAGGCTTCTGCCGATACGAACTCAGTATAAACCATGGCGGCTCCGAATCGCTTGCAGAGCATGCGAAAACCAATATCTGTTACGTCTTCCATCGGAGCGAGGAAGAGGGGCTGAGGCCCAAATTCTATATTACCTATTTTCATCGTTTTATGAGGAGTTAAAGGAGTTAAGGAGTTAAAGGAGTTAAGACAAATGCTTCGAAAATGATAATCCTTGATATTCCTTCTCCAAAATTTCGGTTGCAAAGTTACACTTTTTTTATGAGAATTTGCCATGATATACAAAAAAACATGAGTATCTCATAACTGTTGTCTTAACTCCTTAACTCCCTTTAACTCCTTAACTCCTCCTTTGATTCACTTCAAAAGATGATACATTCCCCCTGCAAAGGTCTTGATGACTCCCTTCATCTCCAATGTGAAGAGGAGGGAAGTGAGGCGAGAAATGTCGATATTCGTCTTTACGGAGATGAGATTCACTTGCAGGTCGTTGGTCTTGGAGAGGACATCTATGATGAGTTGCTCCTCTGGAGATAATTCCGGGAAGAGGCTGCGCTCGATGCCTTGCTGCTTGGCTCGCATCAGGGTTGTATCATCCTGCCAGCCCATATCCTTCACGAAATCCTCGGCACTGGTGATGAGCGTGGCGCCGTTGTTGCGTATCAGGTTGTTGCAGCCCTCGCTGTAGTGGTCGCCTATCCTGCCCGGGAAAGTGAAGACGTCCCTACCGTAGGATTGCGAAATATCGCAGGTGATGAGGCCGCCGCCGTGAGCTGCGCTCTCTATCAGGATGCAGGCATCCGACATTCCCGCTACGATGCGGTTGCGGCGCACGAAGTTTATCTTATCAGCGTTTGTACGGGTAAGGAATTCGGTGAGCAGTCCGCCCTGTTCTATCATTCTTGCCGCCGTTTCCCGGTGCTGACGGGGGTAGAGGTCGTCAAGACCATGCGCCAGCACGCCTATGGTTTCGTAGCCGCTGGCGAGTGCCTGGCGGTGCGCCACGATATCCACTCCGTAGGCAAGTCCGCTCATGATGAGCACGTTGGGCGAGAGCTGCTTCAGGTCGGTGATGAAGCGGCGGATGAGGTCTTCGCCGTAAGGCGTGCAGTGGCGGGTTCCCACGATGTTGATGACGCGCTGCTGGTTGAGGTTGGCGTTGCCTTTATAGAAGAGGATGAGGGGTGCGTCATCGCAATCCTTGAGGCGTTGCGGATAGCGGTCGTCGTTCATCGGAATGGGTTCTATTCCGTAGCGTATGTCGTACTCCAGTTCTTCCTCAGCGCGTTTTCGGGCTTCTTCGCAGTTCTGGATAGCGCTCACGAGTTTATCCGAGGCATCGGGGAGGATGTCTCTGAGGTTGTTCTTATGCTCCAAGATGAGCGTAGCGGAGCCTACCTTTCTGTATAGCTCCAGCATTCCTGCCAGGCTGAAGTAATTGAGCCTTGTCAGGAGGATGGTGTTTAGTATTTCCTGTTGATCAGCCATAATTTTTATCTTTTATCTCTTCAAGTATTCGTAACCTATCCTGCACCTCAGGCATTCCTTCCTGTCGCAGTATTCCTTCTTCAGCTGTATGAGCGCCTGGCTATCCCCGGCGTTCTCCACCGGCAGCCCGCATTCCTTCCACATCCTTACTATGTGGTTATTCTCAGCCTTCAGCTCCTCCAGGAAGTCGAAGGCGCGGTCGCAGTATTTCTCCTCGCCCCGGTGCCTGCCGTAGGCAAAGAGGATGGGAACCACGGTGTTGATGATGAGCAGGTTTAGCGAGAAAGGGGAGAGATGCTTCTCGTTACGGATGCTCGTGCTGCCGAAGGTATAATGGGTTTCCCAATACTCCGTAACGCTGGTTGAGAGCACTTGCTTCGCCTCCTTTACCGTGCTTGCCTCCATCAACTGACTCAGCCCCGCACGGCGGTTGTAATAAAGATTAGCCAACTGCGAGATGCGGATGTGAGGGAAGTTCTGAGGGCGAAGTCTCAGGAACCGCCACAGCTTGTAATCCATCGGCTGCAGCGAGAATTTATGCGAGAGATAGAGATATTCGTTCCTTAATCGGGAGAAATAGCCGTCGTTCAAGGCGTCTTTCTGATATCTTTCGGGAATGGTGTTCAGCTCCAGCAGTCCGGCTTGCCCCAGGAAGATGGCTTCTATCTGGAAGAGGTCGTCGCGGTGATGGTCTACGGCCCTCAGCGGCAGATGGTAAGCCCACTGCTCGAAAGCATCGCCGTTGATTCCGAACCCGTAGTTGCGCGCCAGGGTCACGAAGTAGGCGTTCTCCCAATCGCCGTTACATTGCTTCACGCGCGCCTCTATTGCATAGGTTTTCTGCGATAAGCGCTCGGTTTGCAGGGCGCTCATCCAACTGTGCACGGTGAGGCGGGTGAGCGATGGGATGATCTGGTAGCAGGGTGGATACTGGTCGATGCTCAGCAGTTCCTGATAATGCTTCGATACGTTTTCGGGGATGTCGAGCTGCAACTGCACGAGGGGCTCGCCTTTCGAGTTCTTGGCTTCTACATCGATGGTTCCGCAAACGTGCAGGATGACGTTGTCGTAGCGTTCATCCTTATCATGTCCGTGCACATACCAGTCGCTTGCCTTGTCATGAATCTCCACGTTTCCCACCCATAGGGTTCCGTTGAGTTTGATTTTGGCATTGAAGAAGTCGGGCCCTGCATTGCGGTTGTGCAGTCCGGGGTCAATTACTTCCACAGCCTGGTGCCAGGTGGTGGTGAGTGGAGAGAGTGGGAAGAGTTTGTGCTTCCACACATAATGAAGGAGTTGCTCCATAATCTTATGTTTAGTTTATAGTTTATAGTTAATAGTTTATAGGGCTTGACCTCTTGATGTGTGGAGGAATCCTTGGCGCATGGGGGGAAGTCCTGAGATAGTTGATAGGTTTATAGATAATAGTTTGGGAGAATGGTGCAAAAAACAGCTGTTAACTGTTAACCTGTTAACCTTTTTGGTTGTGGTGCATCATCTTCCTTTCAGCAAGAATGCCCCCTATTAACTATAAACTATCAACTGTCAACTTAACTAAAGTATTTCTCGAATGCCTTGTCGTAGTCCTCGCTGTTGCCCAGCTTGCCGTTGATGAGGCAGACGAGCTCTACGGTTGCCTTGAGGCAGAGTTTCTCGTCCTTGGCACGGAAGATGTCCTGATGGAAAACATATCTCACGCCTTGCTTTTCCAGCCACAGACGCGAAAGGAATTCATCATCGCATTGCAGCGGAACCTTATACTGCAGGTTCATTCTCGCCACCACAGCATCCACGCCCTTGTTGTGCATTTCGGCAAAGCTGAGGCCACATTCCTTCAGAAAGAGATGGCGGGTATGTTCCATGTAGTGCAGATAGTTGGCATTGTTCACGATGCCCTCAATATCGCACTCGTAATCTCTTACTTCCATCTTCGTCTCAAATATATATCTGCTCATATTTTTCTCTTTTTTAGTTACTAAATGAGGCTAAAAGCCTTAAATCACTGCAAAAATAACCAAAATTTTCTATTTATTATTATAATAACAAGGATTTTTCAAGGTTTTTCGAAGAAAAAATTGTATTTTTGCCGAAACGTTTGGTTCAGAGAGCATACCTTGACATCGCGAAACGCGACACCAAGGTCTTCTTCTGAAAGTCAGACTAGAACAAAAAGTAAGAACAAATAAAAAATAGATAAAGATGAAAATTGCTTTGATCGGCTACGGAAAGATGGGACACATGATCGAGGAGATCGCCCTGCAGCGTGGCCACGAAATCGTTTGTAAGATTGACGTGAATAACCCTCAAGACATCGACAGCCCGGAGTTCTGCTCTGCCGATGTTGCCATTGAGTTTACCAACCCTACTGCCGCTTACGGCAACTATCTGAAGGCTTTCTCTCACAACGTGAAGGTGGTTTCGGGTTCTACTGGTTGGATGAAAGACCATAAGGAAGACGTGGAGAAACTCTGCGCCGACGGTAAGCAGACCCTCTTCTGGGCTTCTAACTTCAGCATCGGTGTGGCTATCTTCTCTGCCGTAAACCGCTATCTGGCTAAAATCATGAATGGTTTCCCACAGTACTCTGTTTGCATGCAGGAAACTCATCACGTTCATAAGCTCGATGCGCCATCAGGTACAGCCATCACCCTTGCCGAGGAAATCATCGACAATATCGACCGTAAGAAGGATTGGAAGCGTGGCGTAACTTATTGGACTGAGGATGGTCATCACGATGAGGGCGATGCAAACATTACCGATGAGGACCTGGTCATCAACTGCGTACGCGATGGCGAGGTTCCAGGAATCCACGCTGTGATGTACGATTCAGATGCTGATATGATTACCATCGAGCACAGCGCTCACTCTCGCAAGGGCTTCGCCCTGGGAGCCGTTCTCGCAGCTGAGTTTACAGCCAACCATTCCGGCTTGCTCACCACATCAGATTTGTTTAAGTTCTAAGCAGAAGTTATGATAGATAAACAGAAACAAAAACTCAATATGAAGGTACAGTGGGCGAAGTTCGCAGTGGTTCTCGCCCTCTATCTCCTCTTTCTGGTTTGGGTAGAAAGCTGGCTGGGACTCATCGTGGTTCCGTTCATCTTCGATGTTTACATCACCAAGAAGATTCGCTGGCAGTGGTGGAAGGATGAGGAAGGTCCTATCCGCTTCATCATGAGCTGGGTAGATGCGCTGGTGTTCGCACTCGTAGCGGTTTATTTCATCAACCTCTTCTTCTTCCAGAACTACGTCATCCCTTCTTCGTCGTTGGAGAAGAGCCTTCTCACGGGCGACTACCTCTTCGTAAGCAAGGTAAGCTACGGTCCTCGCATTCCTGAAACTCCGCTCACCATGCCGCTCACCCAGCACACCATGCCGCTGGTCAACGTGAAGAGCTACATTGAGTGGCCTCACTGGGATTACCGCCGCGTGAAGGGTTTGGGCAACGTAAAGCTCAACGACATCGTGGTGTTCAACTATCCTGCAGGCGATACGCTCGTCAATGAGGAGCGCTATCAGGCGAATGATTACTATCAGATGGTTTACAGCATCGGCGACCAGCTGATGCAGCAAAACGGACAGGAAAAGGATGTACGCGCGATGAACCCATTGCAGCAGCGCCACTATTTTGAGCAGGTTTATGCTACTGGTCGCAACTACATCAGCAGCATGCCGGGCGAATATGGCGACATCATCAGCCGTCCTACCGACCGCCGCGAGAACTATGTAAAGCGCTGCGTGGGCTTGCCAGGACAGACCCTGCAGATCAAGAACCACATCGTTTATCTGAACGGAAAGGCGAACAAAGAGCCTGATAACGTGCAGTATACTTATAAGATGAAGCTCAAGGGCGAGTTCCCAATCGACCTTGCCGATGAGTTGGGAATCACCAACGAAGACCTGCTGATGTATAATCAGAGTGGCGTGATTCCGCTTACCAAGAAGGCTTATCTGGCGCTGAAGGCGAACAGAAACCTCGTAGAGAGCATCTCTATCAATACAGATGCAACCTACGGCGACCTCTATCCGCTCAACGCCTATACAGGCTGGACAAGAGATAATTACGGTCCGGTTTGGATTCCGAAGAAGGGCGAGAGCATCGCTCTTACGCTGAAGAATCTGCCTGTTTACGAGCGCTGCATCAAGGTTTACGAGCACAACGACCTGAAGGTAGACAACGCCGGCCGCATCTTCATCAACGGCAAGCAGGCGAAGAGCTACACCTTCAAGCTCGACTACTACTGGATGATGGGCGACAACCGCCACAACTCAGCCGACAGCCGCTACTGGGGCTTCGTGCCTGAGGACCATATCGTGGGCAAGCCTATCTTCATCTGGTGGAGCCACAGCCCAGATCATCCGGGCTTCTCGGGCATTCGTTGGAATCGCCTCTTCACTTTCGTAGACAATATTAAGTAAAGAAAAAGAAATAAGAATTGAAGACTGCCGTCAAATTCCTAATAGCATTGGTGTTGTCGCTGCTCCTGGCTTGGGCAGTGCGCACCTATGTCTTCACTATCTTCTCGGTGCCTCAGGGTGGGCTTCCGCCCCAGCTGAAGGCAGGCAACCGGGTGATAGTGAACAGGATTGACTGCGAAAATTTCGGGCGTGGCGATGTGGTTGTTTTCACCGATACGGTGGTTTATCAGCCCAAGAATCAGCGCCGCAAGCGCATCTTCGAGTCTCATTTCATAGGCAGGATAGAGAAGCTTCCGGGCGATACGCTCCGCATCGACACCATGCAGTTCATCATCCCAACCGTATGCTGCAAGCGCTGCGGCTGCAAGGATTGCCGCTTCTATCTCTTGAAGACGCCAACCGGCCAGCAGCTCGTCCACAAGCACCAGATGATAGGCAAAGCCCATAAGCTGTTCTAGCTCCCTCGCGCCTTCGGAAGCTTGTCCCCCGTCTGCCCCCGTTCCGAGCGATTCCATCGCTCGTCCCCCTCTTCATCATTAACCCTTCATAACAAAGCAGAAATTGAAAGCCCTTCTTTCTTCCACATATTTCGGCCCCATCCAGTGGTACCAGAAGCTGAACCGTTACGATGAATGCCT
Organism: Segatella copri; assembly: GCA_021623045.1. Taxonomy (GTDB): domain Bacteria; phylum Bacteroidota; class Bacteroidia; order Bacteroidales; family Bacteroidaceae; genus Prevotella; species Prevotella copri_T. The sequence continues at coordinate 82,651 of JAJWJX010000007.1, forward strand.
GATAGAGCGCCACGAGAGCTTTATCAAGCAAACCTATCGTAACCGCATGCTCATCCCCACCACCAACGGTCCTCTCGCGCTCACCATCCCCACCAATCACGACATCTCCCTGTCGATGAAGGACATCCGCATCTCCGACCACGCCAACTGGCGCCACGTCCACTGGAATGCGCTCCTTTCCGCCTATGGCGAGAGCCCTTTCTTCGAGTATTACCAGGACGACATCCGCCCCTTCTACGAGAAGAAATACGAGTTCCTCTTCGATTTCAACATGGAGACAACCGAGAAGATGATAGAACTCCTCGACATCCGCCCGAAGATTTCAATCACCGAAGCCTATATTCAGAGTAAAGAACTGAAAGAAGAGAATGAAATCAAGGATTTCCGCGATGCGATTCGCCCCAAGAAACCGCTCCCTGACCCCGAATTCGAGTCGAAGCGCTATTACCAGGTTTACGGGCAGAAACACGGTTTCCAGCCGAATATGAGCATCCTTGACCTCCTTTTTAATGAAGGCAACGAGGCGATATTCTTCCTATAAAAGAAGAGTATCGCCTTGTTGTTTTCCCTCCCGTTAACAAAACTTACTCATAGTTTTCTGCCCCGCAACTCATAGTTTTCCGCTCTAAAAAGCCCTTTTTCCTGCATCGCGATGCATTCCCCGTTCCGTCGCGACGCAACATTTCTTCCCTCGCGATGCATGATTCATCCCCTTCGTGATCCATCATTTATGCCCCTTTTCAGCCATCATTTAAGCCTCGTGCCAGTCATCATTTATGCCTATCGCCAGCCATCATTTATGCCTCGTGTCAGCCATCATATAAGCCCGTAAAACGGGCTGTAGCAGGGAGTTTGAGCTTTTTTCTGCCAAGGCTCAGCCAGCCATCTTTAGCAGGCATCGGGAGAGAGCGCATTTCTGATGAAAGAGGAGCGTTCTGAGAGCAAAAGGTTAACAGGTTAACAGTTAACACCCCAAAAATGCATACTTCCATCCACACACTTATATAAAAATAAGTATATATCATTAGTGTCCAATAAAAATTGGACACGTTAATTAATTAATCAAATAGTCC
>JAJWJX010000097.1:0-5239 GCA_021623045.1 Segatella copri
AGCGAGGTTATGTTTTGGGAACCCCAAAACGCCTCGCTCCACCATGAGGGCGGAGAAATTTTGCTCCCGACGGTCGCAGAAAGTGAGTGTACCAACTATAAACAGTGTATCGAATGACAAACATACAGGAACAAGACAAGAGAAAGGGCGGAAGACCGCCCACTGGCAGGGTTCGCAAGTTGTCGAAGTCTGTCACGGTGAAGTTCTCGAAGCCAAGCTACGAGGCTTTGAGACTGAGGGCGAGAAAAGCCAACCGCAAGTTGGCGGAGTACATCCGTGAGTCCGCCTTGAACGGCGAGGTGGTCAGCGGACACAACGCAGAGACGGTAGCCATCGCCAAGAATCTCATTGGCATGGCGAACAACCTCAACCAACTTACCAAGCTGTCGCATCAGAGAGGTTTCCATGAAACTCATGTGTATGTGGTGGACTTGTTGAGAAGATTGAAAGCAATCCTTGGCGAGTATCGCCAAGCAAGTTATAAACCGAAGCCAAGCAGTATGGGCAGAAAGGAGGATACCACATGATAGGCAAGCTAAAGAAGGGCAGCTCATTTGGTGGTTGCATCCGCTATGTTACAGGCAAGGACGAGGCGAAAATCATCGCCTCGGATGGTGTGTTACTCGGCACGAATGCCGAGATAACGCAAAGTTTCGAGCTACAGAGGCAGCTAAATCCAAGGATTAAGAAGCCTGTGGGGCACATAGCTTTGAGCTTCAAGCCTGAGGACAAGCCACGTTTGACGGATGAGTTCATGGCTAATATAACCCTTGAATACATGCAGATGATGGGCATCGCCGATACCCAATTTCTTATCGTAAGGCATCACAATACGGACAATCCACATTGCCATATTGTGTACAACCGCATCAATAACGATGGCAAGCTCATATCAGACAGGAATGATTACAGGCGTAATGAGCAAGTTACCAAGGTTCTAAAATCCAAATATGGACTGACCTACGGAACGGACAAGAGCAATACTAATACTCGCAAGTTACGCAATGCTGAGCGTGCCAAATACGAGATTCACAATGCTGTAAAGAGCGCATTGAGAATGGCAGATAGCTGGGACGAGTTCAAAAGTGAACTTGCAAAACGAGGTGTTCACTTAAAGTTTGTCTATAAGGATAAGGAGCGAACCAAGGTTCAAGGCATCCGTTTCTGCAAGGATGGATATAGCTTCAAGGGTACGCAGATTAGCCGAGACTATAGCTTTGGCAAACTGAATGCGAGATTAGAGGGAACGGAGAACCTTTTATCAGCAAGAGCCAAATCTGCTCAGCAATATGAGCAAGGTTATCACAAGAACAACCAGGAGCCATCCATATCGGAGAGCAGTCAAGACCCTTGGGACAGTATTTCTTCCATCGGCTTGTTCGCTCCGTCCAATGCCCAAACTTATGAGCCATTCCCAGAGGATGAATCCGCCAAGAAGAAAAAGAGGAAACGCAGAAAGGGCTTCAGCCTTTGATGCAAGTTACAAAACATTCAAACAACAAAAGAAAGATGAAAGAAGAACTATTGGAAGCCATCTACGGCACAGTTGAGAGATTGGAGCAGAAAGTCGATGAACTTTCTGCTTCACCAAAGAATGCAGAGGCTGGAAGCTTTCCTGTCCCTGTAAGTGTTGATACATGCAAGCTTGAAAAAGCCATCCTTTCTATAGCTGTAAAAGAAGGGGAGTCTATTGACAAATTGGCAAGATTAAGAGAGGCTATCTGTATCTTTACCGACCTTACCAAGAAAGAAGCAAGTAACAGAGAACAGCGAAGCAAGCTCTTGTTTGATACGGTTAAGCAGCTGAAGCAAGAGCAAGATGCTGCATCAAAAGACCTGCAAGAGCGACTTGACAACATAAGCAATGCACCTCAGAAGAAGATTGTTACCCATCGCTTCGAGCCAACTTCAAAGTATGTTCTTCTTTTCATTGGTGGCTTGGCTTTATCTCTTGTCATATCCATTTGGGGCAACCTCACCCAATGGCAAGAGTACCAAGATTGGGAAGAGGCGGACTTGAAGTATAGGGCATTGAAGATGGTGCTTCCATCTGACGACCCGAATATTCACTACATCGAAAAGCATTTTTCTGTTTGACGAGATGAGAAAGTTATAGATGATGTAAGAAATCGTGTTGCTGCCTACGAGGATTCTATTCGCCATCATCATGAAATGGTAGAAATGGCTGCTTATAAAGATAGTATAGCCAATAAGCTTTTGCAAGAATCAAATCGCATAAAACGTGCTATGAAAAGCTCAAAATAAAGTTTCTGGAAACTAACAAAACTAAATGAGAGGGAAATAAACTTAATACATTCCCCTCTCATTTATTTAGTGTAATTTTGGAATATCATCTTTATCCCTTTATAATAAGGACATTGGGAGGATTGTCCGATTTTGAGGTAACGAATTGCCAACCGTTCTTGTTGCTGCATTCTGCTTTGATATGCTTTCTTGGCATCTCGTCTATGCTACAAAGGAATATATTTCTTTCAAAACATATTAAATTCTCAATATGATTTCAAAGATTATAAACCCCAAATTTTCTACCACTGCTTCATTTTCTGTTTTTTGGAATTAGCGTTATTGATTCAAGTTTGGCAACATTGGCCGAGATAGGTTTGATTGTCAGCCTTACATCGTACTGTTCAGGGAGTAGCTTTACATTTGGGTATTGGTTGAGATTGTAACTTCTACAAAATGGAGTTTCGTTATAACGGAAACATACCTCAACTATTCTACTTGTTGAATATCCCCTCAGCTGAGTTGTCAATGTCGTCGGTTTGATAGACTCCGCTTTTACATTCCAATAGACAAAAAGCACAAGAAAAGTAGAAAGACCGCCAACAGTAGCAAATTTCAAATACTTGCCATATTGGGATTTTCGGGAAATGATAAAACAACCGACAGCAACAAGCCATACGACAATCATCAAGAAATCATATACACGGTTGGAGATAAGAAACCCTCTTGAAAGCCATAAAACTGCACCCATAAGCGCGATAATCGCCAATAAAAAAAAGTCAATCGACCGTGAACGTATCGACTGATATATCCATTTGCCTATGCCATAAGCAATAGCGATTCCGACTATATAGCGCAGCATGATTTCCATACTCATTTTCCATATTTCTTTTTCAGATATTCACGCAGTTTGGGAGAATCCTTGCCTTCATATATTCGGTTGCGGTCGAACACCGTCCAACTGTCGCCGTCCGGGAATGTCATCTTCTCAAAACTTCCGGGGTCAGCACCTTGAATGATGGAGTCGTTCCAAAACACATGTTTGTCATCTTTCCCATAGTTGAAATCTCCCCCGAAACCTCCCGCGGGCACAGGCTGGAAAGTTTTGGGATTTGCCCCGGCAACTAATTTGGAACTCCACCAGACATGCGATTTATCCTTGTACCAGTTGTCGGAAATATGCTCGAAAGTCGCGACATCGGCTTTAGGAAGGATATTAAAATGGGAATCGTAGATATTCGTTCCGTCGGAATACATCAAACGGCCTACTTCGGTGAGTTTGGAATAATCTTTTATTTGGGTTGGAATCCCTTTATTGTAAGCCCTGTGCTTGTCTTGCCCTATATAGAAGTCCACTTCCTTGAACGTCGCAGGGTCAGCACCGGGAACCTCCTTGTCCCTGAAAAACACTTTGTGCTTGTCAGCGGCATAGTCTCCTGATTGGTCCGGAGTCTTTGCTTCAATCGGGTGGAAAGTCTCGTAATCGATATCTGTAATCACACTTCCTGCAAGGTAGTATCCATTGTATTTGTCTTTTGCCCAATGAGTTTCCCAAGAATCTGAACTGCCTAAGATTTTGAATGTCGATTTATCTCTTACGTTCAGTGCTTTCCCATCCCAATAAAAATCGTTGGCATCTTCTGCAAAATAGTAGGAATGCACTTTGAATGTTGCCGGATGCGCCTTTTCTATCAATTCACCGGAAACATATACATGCGTATTGTCTGCTGCATACGATTTGGTAAGCACACGGAACGAGCCGCCATCGGCACCTTTGATAATATCGCCCTCGTAGAATGCGTGTTTCTTGTCTCGACCATAATCATCATCCAGTTTTTCAAAAGTCTTTGGGTCTGCATCAACATGCCTTGAAGTATGACCGCTTCCTTCATTCCACGTATGCCATGTTACCTCCTTACCATCGTTTTTATATCCGGCAGAACATGAAACTAGGGTCATCAATACCAAAAGTATTGATGTAATGAATATAGATTTCTTAGGAGTTTGCGAACCTAACTTGCTATGTGCTGTTGCTCCGAATGCTATAAGCAGGGAGCAAAATATTAACATAAATCCCTTCATAGCTACATTATAATTTGATTACTTGAATTTCTCCCAATCAAGATTGAAAGAATCGTTGTTTTGTGAAAGCCATATAAGGTATTGTCGGTCTGTTTTGCAAACCTCCTCAATGGACTTTCCCTTGTATTTCCCGAAGCTCATTATATCATCAGGACCAAGTGTTGGTCTATTCTCCATATGATATTCCAATACCTTATCGACATCGGTATATAAGTGTTGGGAATCTATAATCGCCCATTTGACATACTGCCAATCCTTAATGATGACCTCTTTCAAAGTCATATCCTTATATTTACCAAAGCCAATCTTGTCATCAAGACCGAGAACCTTAACAGATTCTGTTGTCTTCTCACCTATGATGTCCAACAACATCCATGAGCCACATCCACAACATGGTATTGGTTGCGGTTCGGTATCATCCTTTGTACACCAACTGTGTTCTGGGTCATTCTCATAAGCATCAGCTCTTTCACCATTACGGTAATAAAAACCAAATACATTTCCAAACTTACCACCTCTTCCATGTGGTTCTACTCGTACAACCTCCACATACTGATTACGATACCAGTCTGAAACTCTTCCGTCAGGGAATCTTTGGGCAGTAAAAGGCAATGCTCTACCTATATTGTAGTAAATCTCCGTTAGGTTCTGATGTGGATACTTGCAATTCACCGCATCAACCAACGTTTTCTTTTCTTCTTCTGTCATAGCTTCACTTCTTTAGTTTCTGATATTCCGTCCTAGTCATAATACCTTCTCTGGCTTTATCCATATTATCTGCATCTTTGTAGAAAATCCAATGTATCACAGGTTTTCCGCCATAGGCAGAAGAGTAAGCTTGCTGGAAGTTCCACCCCTTGTCAACCATATAATTTGCTGCATCTACCATGCTGTTAAACTTGATTTCTTCGCC
>JAJWJX010000050.1:0-25931 GCA_021623045.1 Segatella copri
TGGTTAAACCAGCGTATTACCTCAAGTCGCTTTATGGGGTAAGGGGATTTTGTGTCTGCGACATTTCTGTTGTGCAAGAAATATGTACAATAAAATGAATTTTGTCGCTTTGCAAGCAAAATCCCACTAAACCCTATAGGTTGCGGATTTGAGGTAAAGAAGGTTACACAAAAGAACAAATAGCGAAACTTATGTTTATAAATGGTCGTCATCGTAAGACTTCTGAATATTCTCTATATTGGCGAGCCGGAAACTCCATTGTCGTGCAGGTCTTGTCCGCAGTCTTTACTGCAATAATCAAGCAGTATCCAGATTCATTCGGAGAATTTGCCTGTATGTCTCTTAAAGAGTGAAAAACTGCCACGAAAAAAGAGTATCAACGTCGATATTATGCCAGTCATAAGGAAGAACTACAACGCAAGAGCCGTGAGTACCACAGACAGCTAAGAGTGAATAAAAATAAGTGATTGTGGAAAATATTTGCAAAGTTTTCTACATAAAAAAAGTTAATTAAATCGGCGGGGTGTTACACATATCGCTGATTTTTTGTATTTTTGCACCATTAAAGAAAGAAAACGATATGGCAGAAATAGCAAACCGTATATACGAGACAAGTGAAGGGCAGATTCTCTTCATCTCAGACTTCTCTGACATCAATGATAATGAGAAGGTGGTAAGTCGTGCACTTTCTGTAGAAGAAAAAAAGGGAAATATAGTTCGATTAGCTAATGGGGTTTATCTTCGCCCTAAGAATACCCGATTTGGGATAGTCTATCCATCAATAGATGAAATGGTGATGGCTATAGCCCAGCGAGATAAGGTACAAATACAACCTTCAGGAGTTACAGCGCTCAACAAACTTGGACTCTCAACACAGGTGCCTACAAAATATACTTATCTGACATCGGGAAGTGGAAGAGTCTTGACTCTTGGAAATCGGACTATAGAGTTGAAGAGAAGTGTTCCTAAGAACTTTGCTTTTCAGACAGTGTTGGCAGCGCTTCTTGTACAAGCTCTTAGAACATTAGGACAAAAGAATGTAGGTAATCAAGAACTCTCTACCATAAGAAAATTGGTCAATGAAGAGGAACATAAAGACTTGTTTGTACAAGACCTTACTCTCATGCCAGTATGGATGAGAAAGCTGATAACTGATATAATAGATAAAAACGAGCATTATGACACTTTGGTTAAATCACACAATAGATGAACGAATAGCAATGTTGCAACGTGCGGAAGAGAAGTTTCGTATTAATCAGGTTGCAATTGAAAAGGACTGGTGGGTAACTGTGGTGCTCAACGCTCTTTTCAAATGTTCATGTGCAGATCAACTCATCTTTAAGGGAGGTACAAGTCTCAGTAAAGGATGGAATTTGATAGAAAGATTCAGTGAGGATATAGACTTATCTGTAAACCATGAATTCTTCGGTATAGAGAAGACGACAAAGAATCAGCGTGAAAAACTTCGCAAGAAGGCACGTAGGTATTTTCTTGATACAGTTTCTGCAGAGTTGGATGAAAATCTAAAGAAACTTGGTGTGGAAGGATACCATATAGAAAATGTAGTAGAGGAATTTGATGAGGATGGTAAGGCAAGTCCCGTTGCAAGTGATAAGGATCCGTCTGTCATTCTCGTTCATTATGAGTCTATGCTTGGTCATACGATAGAGTATATTCCGCCAAGAGTAAAGATAGAGATTAGTTGCTTGTCTATGAACGAGCCTACGGAAGACCGTTTGATTTCATCATATATTGAGCAGACTTTCCCTGGAGAAGATGAGGCGGCTACAGCTACTATAAGGACAGTTTTGCCTACACGAACATTCCTGGAGAAGGCATTCTTGCTATGTGAGGAGTTTCAGAAACAGTCTCCTCGTTATGTCCGAATGTCTAGGCATCTTTATGATCTAGAACGTTTGATGGATACAGAATTTGGCAAACAAGCCCTGCAGGATATGGACTTGTATGAGCGTATTGTTAAGCATCGTTCCATATACTATGCTGTAGGGTATGTAGATTATTCTAAGTTAATGCCGAGCGAGATTGATTTCGTTCCTAGGCAAGAGTTGATGAAGGATTGGGAGGGTGATTATGCAGAGATGTGTAACCACTTTATCTATGGTCAGACTTTATCTTTCGAAAAACTTTTAGAGCGAATCAAGGAGTTGCAAGATAGGTTTAGAAAAGCCTTTTAGCGACTTTTACTCCTTAATAAAATGTTCAATATAAAAGTAGGAAGACTATAAGTGCTTGGTATTCAGCCCTAATATTCCTCTGGAATGATGACGAGTACTAATCTCGATGATAGGGCTGCTCTCTTATAAGAGGGTAGCCTTTTTCATCTTTTGTTTCTTGCTTATATATAATAATGTGTAAGAAATTCCGTTATCTTATTGTGTTGAAAAGATTTATCATTATATGGATTCTGCTAGTGGGGGTGCTCGAAGTGAGGGCACAGTATGATCCTTCCTATAGTCATTACTTTGACATGGAACCATCGTTTAATCCTGCTGCTGTGGGTAAGCAGTCGAAACTCAATGTTACGGCGGCCTACGCACTTGATATGGCTGGATTCGAACATAACCCCCGTACCTTTCAGGTGGCGGCTGACATGCCTTTCTTCCTGTTCAATCACAGGCATGGAGTAGGCTTGTCGTTACAGAATGACCAGATAGGTCTTTTTACCCATCAGCGCCTGGCTTTACAGTATGCTTTGCAGAATAAACTCCTGGGTGGAACGCTGAGCGTGGGTGTTCAAGGAGGTATGCTGAGCGAGAAGTTTGATGGAAGCAAGGTTGATTTGGGAGAAAGTGGTGACCCTGCCTTTTCTACCTCAAATGTCAATGGAAGCGGAATGGATTTGAGTCTGGGTCTGTATTACCAGCATAAGGCTTGGTACGTAGGACTTTCTGCCCAGCATCTTACATCGCCTACAATTAATCTGGGTGAGACCAATGAATTGAAAATAGATGCCACATATTATTTGACAGGTGGATACAATATTCGGCTTAGAAATCCGTTCTTAACAATAAAGCCGTCTGTTCTTGTAACAACAGATGGCACCACATGGCGAGGCGATCTGACAGGAAGGTTGGTTTACCAATATGAGAAACGGATGTTGTATGGTGGTGTAACCTACAGTCTGGACAGATCTGTGACCATCCTGGTAGGCGGTAGTTTCCATGGGGTAGTGCTTGGTTACAGTTACGAGGCATACACCTCCAAACTCAGTGCCGGAAATGGCAGTCATGAACTCTTTGTAGGGTATCAGACCGATATCAACCTGACCAAGAAAGGCAGAAACCGCCATCAGAGCGTCAGAATATTATAATGTAAATAGAAATAAAGAACATAGTAGAATCATAAAACAATGAAGAAAAGTATATTGCTCCTTAGTGCATTCGCTATATTGCTCACCTTGAGCGGCTGCTTCGGTGCCAAGCAAGCTTCTGTTGCAGGCAGAGGTGGCGAGGTGGTTGGCGTGAGCGGTAGAAGCTTTGTAGAGCCAGCCCCTTATGGTATGGTAAAGATAAACCGTGGCTTCCTGAAAATGGGAATGGAGACCCAAGACTCACTCTGGGGAATGAAAACACCACGCAAGGATGTGTCGGTGGATGGATTCTGGATGGATGATACCGAAATCACCAATTCAGAATATAAGCAGTTTGTGGCTTATGTGCGTGATTCTATCCTTCGTACACGTCTGGCTGATCCTGCTTATGGAGGCGACGAGACTTACATGATTACTGAAGATAAGAATGGCGATCCGGTTACGCCTCATGTAAACTGGAAGAAAGCACTTCCTAAGAAACCTAATGAGGATGAGCAGAGAGCTTTTGAAAGTTTGTATGAAAACAATCCGGTTACAGGAGAAAAACTCATCGACTGGCGCCAGCTCAACTATAAATACGAAATCTATGATTATACGGCTGCGGCTCAGCGTAAGTTTCGCCTGAATCCACAGGAACGTACCCTTAACACCGATGTGAAGATAAATCCGGACGAGGTGGTGATGATTTCGAAAGATACCGCTTATTACGATGATGAGGGTAGAGTGGTGCGTGAGACTATCAACCGTCCGCTTTCAGGACCATGGGATTTCCTGAATACCTATATCGTGAATGTTTATCCTGACACTACCTGTTGGGTAAACGACTTCAAGAATGCAGAGAATGAAACCTATCTGAGAAGTTATTTCAGCAATCCTGCGTATAATGACTATCCGGTAGTCGGTGTTACCTGGGAACAGGCAAATGCCTTCTGCGCCTGGAGAACAGACTATCTGTTGAAGGGCTTAGGTCCTGAAGCAAGATATGTGCAGCGTTACCGTCTGCCAACCGAGGCAGAATGGGAATATGCTGCAAGAGGCAAGAACCAGAATGAATTTCCTTGGGACAATGCGGATGTGAAGAACGGGGATGGCTGTTTTTATGCTAATTTCAAACCAGACAGGGGCAACTATACCAAAGACGGCAACCTGATAACCAGCAAGGTGGCTATCTATTCGCCAAATTCTAATGGACTTTACGATATGGCTGGTAATGTGGCAGAGTGGACAAGTACCGTTTATACAGAGGCGGGTGTTGACGCAATGAGCGATTTTAACCCAACTTTACAGTATAATGCTGCCATAGAAGATCCTTACCGTTTGAAGAAGAAGAGTGTAAGAGGTGGTTCCTGGAAAGACCCTGAGTCGTTTATCCGTTCGGCATGGCGCACTTTCGAGTACCAGAATCAGCCTCGCTCATACATCGGATTCCGTTGCGTGAGAAGTCTTGCTACTACGGCAAGCGGAAAACAGAAACCATTGAAGAATAAGAATAGGAGATAAATAATATGAGCTATTATAGCAAATTCAATATCGTATACCGCTTGCAGAAGTGGATGGATAGTGTGCCGGGTCAGACATTCCTTAACTATGCTTACAGTTGGGGTGCCTCTATCGTAATCGCTGGTACCCTCTTTAAGTTGACCCATCTTCCTGGTGCCAATCTCATGCTTTTCTTAGGTATGGGAACCGAGATTTTCGTGTTCTTCCTTTCTGCTTTCGACCGTCCTTTCGACAAGACTGCCGAAGGTAGAGACTTGCCTACCCATGCTACAGAGGAGTATCTGGAAGGAAAGGTGTCGGCTGAAGAAATGATGACTGCCAAGAATCGTTCTGAAACCATTCAACCTCAGGTTGCTTCTCCTGTCTCTCCTGTAATGACTGCTGCGCCAGAACTGACTCCACTTAATCCTGAGGTGGTGGAAGTTCAGAACAGCTACGTAGAACAGTTGAAGAGTCTGGTAGAAACCTTGAGTAAGGTAAACGAACAGAGTAGCCGACTGACTCGTGACAGCGAGGAGATGGAGAATCTGAACCGTACCTTGACAGGTATCAGCAGGGTATACGAGATGCAGCTGAAAAGTGCCAGCCAGCAGATTGGTACCATTGACCAGATCAATGAGCAGACCAAGATGATGGCAAAGCAGATAGAACAGTTGAACAAGATTTATACCCGTATGATTGATGCCATGACCATCAATATGCGTGTGGCGGCTCCTCATGTAACAAGTGAAGAGTAAAGACGAAGAAAATAAATAGAATCAAGCAAATTTATATCCATGGCAATCAAGAAAAGACCGGTTTCGCCTCGCCAGAAGATGATTAACCTGATGTATGTCATCCTGATGGCTATGTTGGCGCTGAATACTCCTACAGATGAGGAATTCGGTGTCAAAGGCAAGTCTATTGTCGAGAAAATCAAGAAAAGTCTTGCCGATGATGGGAAGAAATCGGATGAGGAGAAGAAAAATATAGATCTGGTAGAACTGAATGTGAATGAACTCGATGCATTCGTTATTCCAGAGAAAACAACCCTCTATGCCGGTGAACGTTTCAATTCGCATGTGGTGATGGCTGCAATAGACAGTACACAGCGCCCGGAAATCTATGTGAATGGTAGTAGGCTGAATGCCGAGAATGGCAGATACAGTTTTGTGGCTGGTGGCGTAGGTGAGCATCAGTTTGGCGGTTACATCCTGATGAAAGGCAAGAACGGCGAGATGATGCGACGCAATTTCGTTCAGAAATACACCGTATTGCCTGTTCCTAATACAGCTACCGTTGCTGCCGACCTGATGAATGTGCTCTATGCAGGCTATGCCAATCCTATCAGCATCAGCGTTCCTGGTGTTCCGGCAAATGCTATCTCTGCTTCCATGACAGGCGGTTCTTTCGTAGCTAAGGGCAATGGTCATTTCGTGGCTACACCTTCAGCGGTGGGTAAGGATGTTACCATCCATGTGACAGCCCGTGATAAAGGACAGGTGAGAAGTCTGCCTCCATTCGTTTTCCATGTAAGAAAACTTCCTGACCCAACAGCTTATATTGCGATGGGTACAGATAGATTTAGAGGTGGTGCTCTATCGAAAGGTGCTCTGATGGGTGCTCCAGGCATTCATGCAGCCATAGATGACGGACTCCTTGATATTCCGTTTAAGGTACTGGGCTTCGAAACCGTATTCTTCGACAATATGGGCAATGCCATACCTCTGGCTTCTGCGGGTTCCAGTTTCTCGGAACGCCAGCGCGAAGAGTTCAGAAAGCTGTCAAGAAACCGTCGCTTCTATATCTCGCATATCAGGGCTGTAGGTCCTGACGGAATCACCCGAAATCTGCCAGCGGCAATGGAAGTTATCGTTAGGTAAGTGAAGTAAGTGAAGAGTTCAACGGCTTTACTTATCATCAAGTTCAAAGTTCAATGTTCAAAGTTCAATGTAATGAAAAAGATATTATTCATATTCATGCTTTTGGGAATGGTGCAGAGCATCATGGCACAGCCAGCGGCTCGCAGAAAGCAGGCTCAGCAAAAGGCACAACAGTCGAATGCTGACAATATGACCTTGCGTGCCAAACTTTATTTCCCTACAGCCATCCCGATGGATGAGGACGTGGTTTGGAGAAGAGACATCTATCGTGAACTCAATCTCACAGATGATGCCAATGCTGCCTTGTATTATCCTGTAGAGCCAACAGATGGTAAGATGAATCTCTTTACCTATATCTTTAAACTGATGTTTACGGGTAGAGTGCCTGTTTATCAGTATCGTATGGATGGTAATGAGGACTTTTCTGCCGCCAACCGTCTTACTCCGAAAGCATTCGTAGATAATTATCATATCTACTACGAGAAGACTGATAACGGGAAGGTGCATATTGATGACAGCGATATTCCATCAGCTGAAGTGAAGGCATACTATGTGAAGGAGACTTCTTATTATGACCAGAAAACAGCTTCTTTCCATACCAAGGTATTGGCTTTGTGCCCTATCATGACCCGTAATGATGACTTTGGAGATGTCGGAAACAAGTATCCGCTCTTCTGGGTGAAGTATGATGATCTGGCTCCTTTCCTGGCTAAGCAGCAGCTGATGACCAGTAATGTGAACAATGCTGCTGTGATGAGTGCAGAAGATTATTTTACCAAGAATCTGTATCGGGGTAAAATCTATAAAACCAATAATATGCAGGGCAATACCCTGGCACAATACTGTCCTTCGGATACAGCTATGGCGAAAGAACAGAAACGCATAGAAGCTGAGTTGGTTGCCTTTGAGAAGAATATCTGGGGTAATCAGGCTCGGAAGGATTCTCTTGACAGTATTGCCAAGGCAGAAAAGAATATGGATGCCAAGACTCTGAAGAAAAGCCGTAACAGAAGAAGTGGTTCTGCATCTAAACCAGCTAAGACTTCTACTGTTAAAAAACGCAGATCAGGAGGAAGCAATGTTTCTTCTGGTGGCTCAGCTAGGGTAACGGTTCGTAGAGAGCGTCATTAATTTATATAAGAATTAAAGTAAATATAGAATGAAGAAAGTTTTATCAGTATTGATGGTTGTAGCAGCCATGATGTTTGCTACAAATGCAAATGCCCAGATTAAGTTTGGTTTGAAGGGCGGTTTGGATGTTACTAATATGTCTTTGAGTAACGATGTATTCGATGCATCTAACAAGACTGGTTTCTTTGTTGGTCCAATGGTAAAGGTTACTATCCCTATTGTTGGCTTGAGTTTTGATGCTGCTGCCTTGTACGATCAGAAGGAAGCTAAGGTGTCTGTAAATGATGCAGAGACAACGATGACTCAGAAATCTCTTAATATCCCAGTAAACGTACGCTATGGTTTCGGCTTGAGCAGCTTGGCTAATGTTTTCGTTTTCGCTGGTCCACAGTGGGGTATCAACGTTGGCGACAAGAACTTCGAGTGGGATAAATCAGGCTGTTATTCTCTGAAGAAAACAAACTTCAGTGTAAACGTAGGTTTGGGTGTAACCCTGCTGAGCCATCTCCAGCTTTCTGCAAACTATAACATCGCTTGCGGTAAGACTGCAGATGTTACCTGGAAGGAAACAAGCGAAAAGATTGTGAATGGTAACAGTAAGAATAACAGTTGGCAGATTGCTTTGGGTTATTGGTTCTAATCTTGCAAAAGAACAGGACAGATTATGGGTGAGAATATCGTATGGTCTCGTCTAGTACATCTTAAAATATATAAAAGCAGGTATCCGATGATGGGTATCTGCTTTTTTTTTGCTAACTTTGCAAGTCGAAAGCCTGAATGATGGATATTTCAAGGTTAAAGAATATTAGATATGAAGTATGTAGATGTGATATTACCCCTTCCGCTCGACGGAACCTTTACTTATTCTGTCCCTGATGGGATGGAAGGGAATGTTGTGCCTGGGGTACGCTTGCTGGTTCCTCTTGGTAAAAGTAAGAAATATATCGCAATGGCTACCCAGCTGCATGATGATAAGCCTGCATTCTCCTGCAAACCAGTCGAGGCGGTACTTGACAATACGCCTTCTCTGTTGCCTCAGCAGATGAGATTGTGGCAATGGATTGGCTATTATTATATGGCTCCGTTAGGCGATGTCTATAATGCTGCTATGCCCGGTGGACTAAAGTCTACAGAGAAATTCAAGCCCAAGATGGAACTCTATGTAGAACTTGCCAGTACGTACCGTAGTGAGCAGGCACTTCATGTAGCGCTCAACCTGGTGCAGAGAGCCTTGAAGCAAGCCAAAACTTTAACCACCTTTCTGAGTCTCTCGCATTGGGACAGTCTTGATGGAGATACGCCTAGGGAAGGCATAAAAAAAGTGACCAAGGAAGAACTGATGAACGAGAGTCATTGTACGGCTGCTGTTGTCAAGGCGCTTATTGACAGGGGAATTCTCTTTACTTATGAATTGGAAATAGGACGATTGAATACGAATGGAGAATCTCATCTTGACTTGATTAAACCTCTCTCATTGGCACAGCAAGATGCCTATAATGGAATCCTGATGCAAATGATGAAAAAGGATGTTGTATTGCTTCATGGTGTGACATCCAGCGGGAAGACGGAAATCTATATTCATCTTATCAGAAAAGCTATAGAAGAGCATAAGCAGGTGCTCTATCTTCTGCCGGAAATCGCTCTGACCGTACAAATCATGGAACGCCTGCATAGGGTCTTCGGCGACCGGCTGGGCATCTACCATTCTAAATATAGTGATGCTGAGCGTGTAGAAATCTGGCAGAAACAACTTTCAGATCAGCCCTATGATGTAATCCTGGGTGCAAGAAGTGCCGTCTTCCTGCCTTTTAAGAATTTGGGACTCGTCATCATAGACGAAGAGCACGAGACTTCTTTTAAACAACAGGATCCCGCTCCGCGCTACCATGCCAGAAGTGCTGCCATTGTGCTTGCCAAGATGTATGGGGCAAAGACATTATTGGGTACGGCTACGCCTTCGATGGAGAGTTATTATAATGCGCAGCAAGGCAAGTATGGCCTGGTAGAACTGAAAACAAGATACAAAGGTATTCAGTTGCCGGAAATTCAGGTGGTAGATGTAAAAGACTTGCGCCGCCGTAAGATGATGAGCGGTCCTTTCTCTCCACAGCTTTTGGCTGCAGTAAGAGAGGCTTTGAAGAATGGGCAACAGGCAATTCTCTTTCAGAATCGTCGTGGTTTTGCGCCGATGGTTGAATGTAAGGTATGTGGTTGGGTGCCGAAATGTAAGAACTGTGATGTCTCGCTTACGTTACACAAAAGCATTAACCTGCTGACTTGCCATTATTGTGGTTACACTTATCCGGTTCCTACGGAATGTCCTAACTGTGGCAGTACGGAAATCATGGGACGTGGTTTTGGTACCGAGAAGATAGAAGACCAGATAGCAGAAATCTTTCCGGAAGCCAAGATTGCCAGAATGGATTTGGATACAACACGTACACGAAATGCCTATGAACGACTTATCGCAGACTTCTCTGAAGGCAGGACGAATCTTCTCATAGGCACGCAAATGGTTTCTAAGGGTCTCGATTTCGATAAGGTGAGTGTAGTAGGCATCTTGAATGCTGATTCGATGCTCAACTATCCCGATTTCCGCGCCTACGAGCATGCTTTCATGATGATGGCACAGGTGAGTGGTAGAGCTGGAAGAAAAGGTAAGCGTGGCTTGGTGATTCTACAGACCAAGAATCCTACCTTGCCTGTAATCGGACAGGTGGTGCATAATGATTATGAAGGTTTGTATCAGGGTATCCTGGAGGAGAGAAGAACGTTTCATTATCCGCCATTCTTCCACCTGATTAATGTGTTTGTAAAACATAAATATGATAAGGTATGCGAACAGGCTAGCCATGAACTCTGCAAAACGCTGAGAAGCTGGTTTGGCGGCCGTGTACTGGGACCCGATAAACCTGCTGTAGCTAGGGTTAAGACGATGAACATTCGAAAGATTGTTATCAAGCTGGAAAATGGTATTGACCAGCAGAGGGTGAGAGAATATCTGAAGTTTGCTCAGCAACAGATGGGAAAAGATCCGAGATATGGAGCGCTGCAGATTTATTATGATGTAGACCCGTTGTAGTTTCCTGAACATCCTTTTCGCTGGCAGAATGGAAGAAAATAAGATTGATAAATAAAATGAAAAAGGCTATCCGTTACTTGTTGCAAGAACGGGTAGCCTTTTAATTATGATAATTGTAGTTATGTTTAGAAGTTGATGTCAAGACCTACTGCGAAAACATTGTTGTTACGTGTGTAGTCAGAACTGTAGACTTGACTTGTACTCTTGTCTGTTTCTGTGGTCTTCTTGTGCTGATAGAAGGTGTGGAAGTAAGCCACGTTCAAATCCATCTTCTTATTGATGTGGTATACACCACCAACTGCTACAGAGTTGGAACTTGTAACGAATGACTTATCGTCCATATATTCATCGCTCAAGCCATAGTTGGTATTCTGCCAACCAGTACTGAGGGTCACCTTTTTGTTGAGGTCATACTCGATACCTGCATTGTATTCCAATGTGCCCCGCTTTAGCTTCTTATTGCGATCTACTTGGTTTGCTTTGCCATCTTTGTCTGTCCAAGAGTAAGAAGATGTTGCGTTTTTGTCGTCGAACCAATGGAAGCCCACGTTGATGCGAAGAGCATCGATTGGGCTGTATCCTGCACCGATGGTTAAGAGTGAAGGAATATCGCCAGCCACTTTCTTGTTTTGGTCTTCATCATATTCAGCTATCAACTCATTGATGCTGTTTTTAGCTTCAGCAATAGCTGGGGCAACTTGTGCCAATGCCGCTGCTGGAACACCATATTGCAAGAGGTTAGGACCAACATCGTTAAGCTTGCCAACAGGACTGATGACTGTGCCTTGGTTCTTCAAACGGAGGCGAGTCTTAAATTCATATTTTGCCGAGAAATTCCAACGTCCAGTCTTATAATCGATGCCGATGATTGGAGTGAAACCGATTCCACTTTGGTTGGTGTTCAATTCGATGTCTGAACTCTTAGGGTCATTTCTATCTACAATGCTTGAAAGTGGAAGAGTCTTGCCTTCATTTCCTACGAACGTGATGTTCTCTACGTATCCATAATAATTACATGTCGCATATACGCCACGTACGCCGAGAGCTACAGCCAAGTGCTCGTTAACCTTATATGCTGCGCCAAGAGACAAGCCAAAATAGTATTGGCGACCATGCATGTAGCTATCATATGAATACATGTAACCGCCTATGCCCATCTGTTTTTGATAAGCAGGGTTAGGAATGTTGGGATTGGTTGGCAAGATGTGACCCATAAATGGGGCAAGTGCGTTGCCAAGTAGACCAATGTTTGCCACGACTTTCTCGAAAGAGCCAAGTCCATCATCGAAAGTACACTTACCACCACCGCCAGTGAGGGCGAAATTAGCCTGCCAAGACCACTTGCCCTTGTTGTAAGCATACTGGAAAGATGGGATAACTGGGGCGAATGCCTTACCCTCGAAGGTACGAGGAGTAATTGGATTCTTTGCATTATAATTAAACAATGCATAATCATTTTCAATGCTACGTGTCTGGTAAGCCAACTGCCAGTTGATGGCGAGATGGTGACCTTCACCCATGAATACAACTCCGGCTGGATTGTAATAAACACCGTCGATACCAATTGAAGCCTCACGGCTCATCATTCTATTGAATGCTACATGTTGATTGGTGTTGGTGAGCAAACCGCCTGCAAAAGATGGGGTTGCACAAGCCATCGCAATGGCAAAACCAACTAATTTTAGTTTCTTCATCTTAATAATATTAAATAAAAACGTCCGCAAAGGTAACTATAATGTTCTATTTCGCTATTGGTTTTATTAAATATTTAAAACATATTAACGCAAAAAGCCCTTTCTCTTGCACAGATTTTAAAAACTGTGCAAGAAAAAGGGCTTTTATCGGTTATGTTTTACCTTTTTGTATATCCGTTTATACGCTTTACGGCATAAGAACTTCACGAATTGTATCTTTACTCTTGTTCTTTAGACTCCTGACTCGTCTTTTTGTCGGCATTCTGTCTTACGTTTAAGTGAGGATACGAAATGCGGGTATGGTAAATAGCCTTGAGTCGTTCGATGAGTACTTGTTTAGCGAGAGCAATGTCTCGGAACGTGATAGGGCACTCCTTGAAGAAACCATCTGCCACCTGTCCGTCGATGAGTTTATTGACGAGGTTGCTGATGCTTTCTTCAGTATATTCGTTCAGAGAGCGCGAAGCCGCTTCAACCGTATCTGCCATCATCAGGATAGCCTGTTCGCGGGTAAATGGGTTCGGGCCTGGATATTGGAACTGCGACTTGTCAATCACCTCTGTAGGGTGGGCATTACAGTAATTAATATAGAAATACTTGGTGATGCCCGTTCCGTGATGAGTAGTGATGAAATCCTTTATGATGCCTGGCAGACCAATCTTCTCTGCCATCTTCAGACCTTCTGAAACATGGCTTATGATAATCTGTGCACTCTCAAGGTCGCTCAACTGGTCGTGAGGATTAACTCCCACCTGATTCTCTGTGAAGAAAACAGGGTTTGTCATCTTACCGATATCATGATAGAGTGCTCCGGTACGTACCAGGAGACTGTTGGCTCTGATGCGGTTGGCAATCTCTGCTGCCAGGTTACCTACGGTGATAGAATGCTGGAAGGTGCCTGGAGCAATCTCACTCAGGTTGCGAAGTAATCCCTTGTTGGTATTTGACAACTCGAAGAGTGTAACATTAGATGTAAATCCAAACATCTTTTCTATAATGTACATGAGCGGATAAGAGAGTAGCAGGAAGATGCCGTTTACGGTAAAGTAGGTATACATGCTGGCATCTACGTTGAACACCTGGTTGTCCTGCATCAGCTGAAGGGCAAGATATACAATACCGCTGGCTATAGTCACCAACAGGGCTGTGATGAATATCTGCGAGCGCTTGCTGAGTTCACGCAAACTGTAGATGGCAACAAGACCTGCTACCAGCTGTACGATGATAAACTCGTACTGGTATTTTACAGCTGCTGCACAAATGAGAATCATCGTAACGTGGCTGATAAAAGCAGTACGCGAATCCATGAACACACGTACGAAGATAGGCGCCATGGCAAATGGGATGATATAGACACTGAAGAAATTGTGTTTCATCATGAGTGACACAAAGATAGGGAACAGTGTAATCATCGCATAAAGCATGGTAATGCTGCGCGGCTTATCGAAATAGTCTTTCCTGAAAAGTGAGAGATAAGAGGTAAACAGCATGACAAGGATGAAGATAAACAGTACCTGTCCGATGATAGTAGTTGTCAGTTCTTCCTGGGTAGAGCTGCGGCGCTTCATCTCCTTATCGAATGAATTGAGCACCCGATAGGTATTGTTCGTAATCACTTCTCCACGGTCCACAATCTTCTGACCGCTCATCACCATTCCGCTTGCCAGTGGAATGCTGCTCATCATGTCGGCTTTTTCAGTCTCGCTTCTTTCCTTATCATATATGACGTTGGCTTCAACATAATTGTTAAGGTTGCAACGGGACAAAAGCTGCCGCTGGGTTGCCAGCTTCTCATCGTAGAAGATGCGTTCGTAAGCGGCAATAGTAGAATAGAACGAACCGATAGGCACGCTCTTCACATTCTTTCCGTTGATAATACGTATCATACTCGTAGAATCTTTGTAGATACGATTATATTCCGTGGTATTGATGATGCCGGTCTGATAAAGGCGCTGAAGCTGCTGGGCTATGAGCCCCACGTATTCTTTTGGCAAACCTGGTACACCTTGGCTGAAGTCGTGCAGGAAACGGCTCACCTGTTCGCTGCCGATGGATTCATTGACAGTATAATAAGGTTGGAATTGCTTCATCAGCGAATCCTGTTCCCGCTTGATGGCTTCATCGGTCTTATAGATCGGAAAGTCAAATTTTGCGATGACGGAACCATACATCCATGGCTTTCCAACATCGTACCGGAACATCCTTCCTTCGTTGCGAGGAAGGAACCAAACAATGATAGCAACGGTAATTAATATCAAAACCGTTTTTGTGGCGAAATTGCGCCAATAGTTCTCTTCTGGGTTGTTAAATATGCTCATTTTCCTACTTTTTTCTTACTTATTTCGTTTTACAGTGCGAAAATACGAAAAAAAACGGCTAAAATCGCAAAAAAAGATGTAAATTTGCAGAAAAATTTGAAAATAGCTATAAAAAGACATGGCAGATAGAAAAGTAAGGGTGCGTTTTGCCCCTAGTCCAACGGGTGCATTGCACATTGGCGGTGTTCGTACCGCTCTGTATAATTATTTGTTTGCTCGCCAACATGGAGGTGAGCTGGTGTTCCGTATTGAGGATACAGATTCTCATCGTTTCGTGCCTGGAGCCGAAGAATATATCCTGGAATCTTTCAAGTGGCTGGGTATCCAGTTTGACGAGGGTGTAAGTTTCGGTGGAGAGCATGGACCTTATCGCCAGAGTGAACGTCGTGATATCTATAAGAAGTATGTTCAGCAGCTTCTGGATAATGATAAGGCGTATATTGCTTTTGATACTCCTGAGGAGTTGGAAGCGAAACGTGCCGAAATCCAGAATTTCCAGTATGATGCTCATACTCGTATGCAGATGCGCAACTCTCTGACTCTTTCTAAGGAAGAGGTTGATAAGCTGATTGCTGACGGAAAGCAGTATACTGTACGTTTCAAGATTGAACCGGGACAGGAAATTCACGTGAACGATATGATTCGTGGTGACGTGAAGGTAATGAGTGATATCCTGGATGATAAGGTACTTTATAAGAGTGCTGATGAATTGCCAACTTATCACCTGGCAAATATCGTAGACGACCACCTGATGGAAATCTCTCATGTAATCCGCGGTGAGGAGTGGTTGCCTAGTGCGCCTTTGCACGTACTTCTTTATAAGGCTTTCGGTTGGGAAGATACCATGCCTCGTTTTGCGCATCTTCCTTTGCTTCTTAAACCGGAAGGTAAAGGTAAGCTGAGTAAGCGTGATGGCGACCGCCTCGGTTTCCCTGTATTCCCGCTGGAGTGGCATGATCCTAAGACTGGCGAGGTTTCTTCCGGTTATCGTGAGAGTGGCTACTTCCCAGAGGCTGTAGTCAACTTCCTGGCGCTCCTCGGTTGGAATCCTGGTACAGAACAGGAAATCTTCTCTCTTGATGAACTGGTGAAGGCTTTTGATATTTCACGTTGCTCTAAGGCTGGTGCCAAGTTCGACTTCAAGAAGGGTATCTGGTTCAACCACGAATATATTCTGATGAAGAGCGATGATGAAATAGCTAACCTCTTTGCCCCTATTGTTGCCAACAATGGTGTAGAGGAAACTCTGGACCGCGTAAAGCAGGTGGTACACATGATGAAGGATCGTGTGAACTTTGTCTATGAACTGTGGCCATTGTGTTCTTTCTTCTTCATTGCTCCTACAGAGTATGATGCTAAGACAGCCAAGAAGCGCTGGAAGGAATATTCTGCACAGCAGATGACAGAACTTGCTGATGTGCTTGAAGGTATTGAGGATTTCTCTATCGAAGGTCAGGAACCTGTCGTGATGAAATGGGTAGAGGATAAGGGCTATAAGCTGGGTGATGTGATGAACGCATTCCGTCTGACTCTCGTAGGTGAGGGTAAGGGCCCGGGTATGTTCGATATCTCTGCCTTCCTTGGCAAGGAGGAAACTCTGCGCCGTCTTCGCAAGGCAATCGAAGTTTTGGGTTAATTCACAATAATTTCTCTCTGAATGGCTTTCTGCAGCATATTGCTGAAGGCTATTCAGAGAGTTCACGTATTTATAGATAGTAACCAATATAAAGAAATATCATGATCTATAATATCGTAATATATTTCGTCCTTTGGGGCATAGCCATTGCAAGTCTGTTCAATGAAAAGGTGCGCAAGATGTGGCGTGGTGAGCGTGAGGCTTTCAAAATATTGAAGCAGAAGGTGGATCCTAACGCTAAGTACATTTGGTTTCATGCTGCATCGCTCGGTGAGTTTGAACAGGGACGACCTTTGATGGAACGTATCCGCAAGGACTATCCTCAGTATAAGATTCTGCTTACCTTCTATTCTCCTTCAGGTTATGAGGTGCGCAAGAACTATGAGGGAGCTGATATCATCTGTTATATGCCGGTGGATACTAGGTTGAACGCCATCCGTTTCCTTAGACTGGTACGTCCTGTGATGGCTTTCTTCATCAAGTATGAGTTCTGGTCTAATTTCCTTCATATCCTGAAATATCGCAACATTCCTACTTATAGCGTGAGCAGTATCTTCCGCGAGGATCAGGTGTTCTTCAAATGGTACGGCAGAAGCTATGCTGGAGTGCTGAAGTGCTTTACCCGTTTCTTCGTGCAGAACGAAGAGAGCAAGCGATTGCTCGAAGGTATAGGCATCACGGCTGTGGATGTGGTAGGAGATACCCGTTTCGACCGTGTTCTCCAGATAAAGGAGGCTGCCAAGCAATTGCCGATTTGCGAGGCTTTCAGAACAGGAGTAGCTTCATCTCAGTCTGCGGATGTACCTCATCATGATTTCAAGGTATTTGTTGCCGGTAGCTCTTGGCCACCAGATGAGAATATCTTTATACCTTTCTTTAATGAGCATAAGGATTGGCGCCTGCTGATTGCTCCTCATGTCATCGCTGAAGAGCATCTGAAGTTGATTCTTTCTCTGATAAAGGACAAAAAGGTAGTGCGCTATACGCAAACAACTCCTGAAGAGGCTGCGGAGGCTGATGTCTTGATTATCGATTGTTTCGGATTGTTGAGCAGTATGTACAACTATGGTGATGTGGCTTATATCGGTGGTGGCTTTGGTGTAGGTATTCATAACACCTTGGAGGCTGCCGTATGGAATATGCCGGTTATCTTTGGTCCGAACAACAAAAAGTTTCAGGAGGCTCAGGGCTTGCTGAAGTCGGGTGGAGGTTTTGAAATCAATACCTATGAGGATTTCTCAGGTTTGATGAGTTCTCTGATGAATGATGAGACCTTCCTGAAACAGGCTGGCGATAAGGCTGGTGCCTTCGTGGCTCATTTGGCTGGCGCTACAGATAAGGTCTTGGCAAGTGTAAAGTTGTAATAGCTTCATTATATACATATATAAAAAGGTCTCATGAATGTTTTTCTTCATGAGACCTTTTCTTGTAAATGTATGTGCCGTAAACCAGGCATCCTGCCTTTATTTGATAATGCGGTAGTAATCCTCTTTTCTTGGTTTTACGGTATGAGGATGCGCAGAAGCATAACCCAAGGCTAAGGCTCCTACTCCCATCAAACCTTCTGGAAGATTCCAGTCTTTCATCAACTTCTTGCCTTCTTCTGATGCAAACATGCCGTCTTCACGGTTAATCCAGCAAGATGCAAGGCCGATAGAGTGGGCAGCAAGCATCATATTGCCTAAGATAAGGCTGCCATCTTTGACACCGTTAACGTTGCTTTCTGGTGCCAGAACGATAACAATGGTTGGCGCTCCATAGTAAGGATCGCTTTCTACACCCATGATTTCTGCGTTCATCTTGCGAAGCTGGGCGCAAATCTCAGGATTCTGAACGGCAATGATGAAAGGCTCCTGGGTTCCATGACCTGTTGCTGCCCATGTGCCGGCTTCCAATACCGTCTTCAACTCTTCGTCGGTAATCTGATCTGCCTTGAAGCGACGAATACTTCTTCTCTCCTTAATGGCTTTCAAAACTTCATTTTCCATCTTATCTTGTTTTAAACATTTTATTTAGAAATCTTTTCTCTTTCTTCGCTCTTTTATGCAGGGCATCCGCTTAAATCCTCTTCATCCATATACTGGCTGAGAACCCGGGCAATGCGAATCAGACCCTGCATCAGGGTCTTGCGAGGACAGGCGATGTTGAGGCGCAGGTAGCCCTGGCCAGCCTTTCTGCCATACATCGTACCACTGTTGACGAATACCTTGCCATCGTTCATCAGCTTTTCATAAGCCTCGTCGCTTGACAGTTCGAATGGCAGAATATCGAGCCATACCAGGTAGGTGCCTTCAAGGCGGGTAACGCGAACTTGTGGCAATTCTGTATTGAAGAATTCCTTTACAGCCTGATAGTTCTCGTAGAGATATTGGTTCAATTCATCCAACCATTCTTCTCCCTCATTGTAAGCTGCCTGGAGAGCGATAACGCCGAATGGGTTTACGTCACAAACCTCTTTGATGTTGATGGCACGGTTGATGCGGCGGCGCAATGTTGCATCCGGACAGATAATGTTGGCTATCTGAAGTCCTGCAATATTGAATGACTTTGATGGAGAATTCAAAACTACACAGTTGTCACGGCAAGCTTCGCTGATGCTGGCAAATGGAGTATACTGATAGCCTGGCATGATGAGCTCGCAATGAATTTCATCTGCGATGACCTTTACCCCGTGCTTGAGACAGATGTCGTTCATTCGCTCAAGTTCCTCTTTCTTCCACACTCTTCCGGCTGGATTGTGAGGATTGCAGAGGATGAAGGCTGTGGTCTTCTCATCGGCACATTTGCGCTCGAAGTCTTCGAAATCTATCTCATAAGTGCAGTTGCCCACACGTTTCAGTTCGTTTTCAACTACTTCGCAGCCGCTGTTTGTAATGCAGGAGAAGAAGCAGTTGTAGACAGGTGTCTGCACCAATACCTTTTCCCCAGGCATGCAGATGGCTTTCAGACAGCAGGAAATGGCTGGTACAACGCCTGAAGTATAGAGAATCCAGTCTTTCTCTATCTTCCACTGGTGGCGGTGGGAGAACCAGCTGATGATAGCCTCGTAATAAGAATCAGGTACGAGGGTATAGCCGAAGATGCCATGAGCTACGCGCTTCTGCAGGGCTTCGATGATGCAGGGAGCTGTCTGGAAATCCATGTCTGCTACCCACATCGGAATAACGTCGTCTTCCTTCACCAGATCCCATTTGTATGAGTTGGTTCCACGACGTTCGATGATTTCATCAAAATTGTATTTCATATTTGTTTTCTATCTATGTTGTTTCTACTATCTATATAGGATAAATCTCTTATTTATATAGGATGATTCTCTTTTTCTCCTAATTGAAATCTTCGTTCATAGACTTTGAATCTCCGTTCAAAGACATTGAACGTACATTCAAAGCTTTTGAACGGCCGTTCAGTGTCTATGAACGGAGATTTCAGTTGAGTGTAAGAATAATTAGTTATGGGAACAATAAGTAATTTACTTGATTGTTGTCATTTCTGTAATTACCTCTTAAACTATTTCGATTTATCTGTGATTTCACATACACCCTTTGGCGCTTTGGCAAACTCAGTATATGTTACGCTTCCCACTTCGTCTGCCTCGATTCTTCCGGAGATAGGGTTTTTGATATTGGTGATACTTCCCTTGATCTGTGCATCGATGTTGGTGCAATCCTCGAAGGCACGGTCGCATTCCTTATCAAAGGTGCAATCCTCCAGAGTTACATGGTCCATGTAGCAGAGAGGCTGCTCGCCGCTGATGTGGCAACGCACGAACTTGATGTTCTTGCTGTGCCAGGCCAGATACTCACCATTCAGTTCCGAATCATAGACGGTTACATTCTCGCATTCCCAGAAACTGTCCTTGGTTGTAATCTTTGCGTTGTGAATCTCCACATTCCTGCAGTATTGGAATACATATTTAGAGTCGCTCTCAAGTCCGTCTACATAGATGTTCTTGGAAAACATGAATGGATAGGTGCCATCGTGGAGCTTTACGTTCTTCAGTTTCAAGCCATCTACCTTCCAGAAAGTCTCATCAGCATCTGTGATGTTTACGTTCTCCAAATCCAGATTCTTCATTTCGCGGAAGAACTTAGGCCCATCGATGGTGCAGTCTTTCATCACCATATTATCACTATACCAGATGGCCGAACGGCTTTCTGGGGCGAAGTAGCAGTCTGTGATAAGGGAACCGTCCACATGCCACCAAGGGTATTTGCCATAAAACTTGGAATGGTGGCATTCTATGTTTTGGCAGCACTTGATGCCCGATTCGCCATCTGTAATCGTAATATCTTCTAAACGCACATCGTGAGCACCAAAAAGAGGGCGCTCGCCTCCGAATGATTTGTTCTTTATCAGTTCCATATTTTCTATTATCCTTTATTATTTGTTATTTCTGCGTGCAAAATTACAAAAATAATGCCAAACTCGTATAACCTGATTTACAGAAAAATGTAACGATATGGCGTATTTGCGGATAAATGGTCGCTGTTAAGGAAAAAGTAAATGAAAAAAGGCTGAATCATGAAGCATTTTCACGATTCAGCCCTTATCGAGTTAACTTCTAAAAATCCGAAGCGGAGAATTACAAGTTAGGGTTCATCTCTTTCCACTCAGCTACTGGAGGAACGATGCCAAGCTCTACGATCTCATCGCGCATCTTGCAAAGGTGCTCGTAAGACTTCTGGAGGCTAGCGAGCTCTTCCTCAGTACCTGTAGGCTCTGTGAAGTGAACACCAGTCTTGTCGATAGTAGTAGGCATAGCCATCATTACGTTCTTGAAACCGAGCTTGTCGTGGTTTACATAGCAACCTGCTGGCAATGTGAACTTCTCACCACCCATAGCAGCCTCGATCATCTTAACTGCGTTGTAAGCTGGGCTCTGGAATGAAGAACGGCCACGGAGCTTGATGATGTTAGAACCACCCTGTACTGTGTGGTGCTTGATCTCTTCCCAACGCTCGTCAGAAAGACCCATCTCTGCCAATGGCTTGCCGTCAACCTTAACCTGAGAAGCAAATACAGCCATCTGCTCGCCGTGACCACCATAAGTGTGAGCGCCAGTAACCTTATCCTGCTGTACACCGAACTCGAGGGCCAAAGCCTGCTGCAGACGAGTAGAATCGAGAGCTGCGAGTGATGTCAACTGGTTTGGCTTCAAACCTGAGTGGATAAGTGCTGTAAGAGCTGTAACGTCAGCTGGGTTGAAGATAACAACTACGTGCTCAACCTCTGGGCAGTACTTCTTGATGTTGTCACCGAATTCAGCAGCGATCTTGCAGTTGCCCTTAAGAAGATCCTCACGAGTCATACCCTCCTTACGAGGAGCACCACCTGAAGAAATGATATATTTAGCACCAGTGAAAGCCTCCTCTGGGTTAACAGTATAAGTTACGTTAACACCTGGGAATGCGCACTGCTGAATCTCATCGAATACACCATGTACACCTGGCTCGAAGATATCATAAAGACAGATGTTTGGAGTAAGACCGAGCATCAAAGCGCTCTGTACCATGTTAGAACCGATCATACCGCCTGCACCGACGATAACGAGTTTGTCATTTGTTAAAAAATTCATAACTACAATTCTTATTTAAATGTTTATAATCTTTTTCTCCTGAAAAATAGCGGAATGTATCCGGAATAAAGTTTGTAAAACTCCTTCTTTTTACTTTCCGACCGCAAAATTAATAAAAAGTAATGTAAATCGTGCATATTTTTGCGCTTAAATTTGTTGTTAATTCTTAAAAATGTTATCTTTGTAATCTCTAATTAGCAAAATGCATTATTTGGAGATAAGTTAAACATTAAATTGCATAAAAATATGAATGAAATCGAATTACGTTTAGCTAGCTTGAGGGAGTTGATGAAGCGTGAGCATCTTTCTGCTTTCATCTTCCCGAGTACTGATGCTCACCAGAGCGAGTATGTTGCCGACCATTGGCGGGGAAGAGAGTGGATTTCTGGTTTTAACGGGTCGGCTGGTACTGCTGTTGTTACGATGACTTCGGCTGCTTTATGGACTGATTCCCGTTACTTTCTGGCTGCGGAAGAACAGTTGGAAGGTACTGAATATCAGTTGATGAAGCTGAAAATAGAAGGTACGCCTACTATTGCTGAATGGTTGGGTAAAGAATTGCAGGAGGTTCAATCTCCTGAGGTTGGACTTGACGGTATGGTCAACTCTTATAATTATGTTAAGGATTTAAGCTATTCTCTCCGTAAACTCGGTGGAATTACGCTTAGAACTAATTTGGATCCTTTGGCACAAATCTGGGAGAATCGCCCTTCGCTTCCTGCAAATCCGGTAGAAATCCAGCCATTGGAATATGCAGGAGAAACGCTGGCTTCTAAGGTTGCCCGTATCCGTAAGTCTTTGAGAGAACTTCATGCTGATGGCATGCTCGTATCTGCTTTGGATGATATTGCTTGGACTTTGAATCTTCGTGGCACAGATGTTCATTGCAATCCTGTATTTGTAAGTTATTTGTTGATTGAGAGTGATAAAGTTTCTCTCTTTGTGGATGATAACAAACTGTCTTCTGAAGTAAAACAGTATCTTCAAGACAATCAGGTTTCTCTCTATAATTATAATAAGGTGGAAAAATGCCTTGAATCTTATTCGGAATATAATATCTTGCTGGATGGAGATGAAACGAGCTATTATCTGTGGAAAGCTGTAAAATGCCAGGAAATTGTTGCTGCTGGTTCTCCTATTCCGGCTATGAAGGCTGTGAAAAATAAAGCAGAAATAGAGGGCTACCGTAGTGCGATGCTTAAAGATGGTGTTGCTATGGTTAAGTTCTTGAAGTGGCTGAAACCTGCTGTTGAGGCTGGCGGACAAACAGAAATTTCCATTGATGAGAAATTAACATCGCTACGTGCAGAACAGAAACTGTTCAGAGATATTTCTTTTGATACGATTGCCGGATATGCGCAGCATGGAGCAATTGTACATTATGAGGCAACACCCGAAACTGATGTCGTTCTGAAACCGGAAGGCTTGATCTTGATAGATTCTGGAGCCCAATACCAGGATGGTACTACGGATATTACCCGTACCATAGCCTTGGGACCTGTATCTGAAGAGATGAAGCATATTTATACCTTGGTTCTGAAAGCGCATATACAGTTGGAATTAGTTAAATTCCCCGACGGTGCATCTGGAACACAGCTGGATGCTGTTGGCAGAGAGTGTATGTGGCGTGAAGGATATAATTTCCTGCATGGTACAGGACATGGAGTAGGTTCGTATCTCTGCGTGCATGAAGGCCCTCATCAGATTAGAATGGAATGGATGCCTACACCTTTGAGAGCAGGAATGACCTTGACTGATGAGCCTGGATTGTATTTGGCAGGTAAGTTCGGCGTGAGAATTGAAAATACGGTGCTGATTTCAGACTACCTGTCTACTGAGTTCGGTAAATTCCTGCAGATAGAGCCTCTTACACTTTGCCCTATAGATACTACTCCAATAGATGTTGATATGTTGTTGCCTGAAGAGATTGAATGGCTCAATGATTATCATCAGTTGGTTTATGAAAAATTGTCTCCTTTCCTTAATGAAGAGGAGAAATTGTGGCTTAAAAATGCTACAAAACCCATAAAATGAACATTTTAGAGCAAAAAGTTGAAGAAAAACTTGGTAGTTTGATAAAATAGATGTAATTTTGCACCCGCAAATTGTGGCATTGCCATATTTCGCATAGAATAACATAAGTTTAACATAATAAATTAAAAGCAAAAAAATGATTATTGTACCAGTTAAAGACGGTGAGAACATCGAGAGAGCTCTCAAGAAGTTTAAGAGAAAATTCGAAAAGACAGGTGTTGTTAAGGAGCTCCGTGCTCGTCAGCAGTATGACAAGCCTTCTGTTTTGAAGCGTCTCAAGATGGAACACGCCATCTACGTACAGCAGTTGCGTGCAAACGAGGAATAAAAGTAAAAAATCCTCAAAAAATTTGGTAGTTTAAAATAATTTTCGTAACTTCGTTGCCGAAATGAAAAAGGTACGACGTTATGTTGAGTATAGATAAGTTCTTGGAATATTTGCGCTCTGAACTGAACAGGTCACAGAGAACGGTAGAAAACTATCGCGAAGATTTGAAACTCTTTGAGCAGTATGCTAGGAACTTGTCTGAATCCTTCACTTGGGAGTCTGTTGATTCTGACATGATTCGCAACTGGTTGGAGCATATGGTAGATGCAGGTAATAAAGCAACCTCGGTTAATCGCCGGTTGAGTGCTTTGAAAATGTTTTATCGGTTTGCTTTAGTCAGGCATTATGTGAAATCGGATCCCGCTCATAGCCTCAAAGGGCCTAAGGAAAGTAAACCGCTACCTCAATTCTTGAAAGAGAATGAGATGGATGAGTTGCTTGACAGGAAAATGTGGGGCGATGATTATAATAATGTACGCGCACGTACTATTATAATATTGTTCTATGAGACGGGGATGCGATTGTCAGAGTTGATAGGACTTGATGTTGACGATGTGAACTTTATCAAAAAAGAGATAAAGATTACGGGTAAGGGAAACAAACAACGTATAGTTCCTTTTGGTGACGAGCTTAAAAATGCTCTTTCGGAATATTTGGCTCTAAGAGCACAAAGGGTGATGGTTAAGTCTGGAGCTCTTTTGCTTGCGGATAAGGGCGGACGGATGAGTCCGGTTCAAGTCAGAGAAATCGTGAAGGAGAACCTCGCAAGGGTTTGCTCGTTGAAAAAGAAAAGTCCGCATGTGTTGAGGCATACGTTTGCTACTGCAATGTTGAATCATGGTGCAGGAATTGAAAGTTTGAAAAGACTGTTAGGACATGCGAAACTCTCGACGACCGAGATTTATACGCATACAACGTTTGAACAGTTGAAACGAGTTTATATTGAAGCCCATCCTCGGGCGTAACCTTTTAAAAAATGGAGGTAACTATGGAAATTAAGATTCAGTCGATTCACTTCGACGCTACCGAGAAGTTACAGGCGTTTATCGAAAAGAAAGTCGCCAAGTTAGAAAAAACTTTTGAAGATATACAGAAAGTAGAGGTGCAATTAAAGGTCGTGAAGCCTGCTACTGCCTTGAATAAGGAAGTTCATCTGGAAGTTGCTGTCCCTGGAACCAAGTTGTTCGTAGAAAAGACATGTGATACTTTTGAGGAAGGAATTGATCAGGCAGTGGACTCAATGAAGGTTCAATTGACCAAATTTAAAGAAAAATCAAGGAATCGATAAAAAAAACTCGAAAAAATTTTGTTGATTCAAAAAATAGTTGTATCTTTGCAGCCGTTTTCCGATAGATGGAAATTTAGCCGTATTGCGGCTGTAAAGATTGCCTCTTTAGCTCAGTTGGCCAGAGCACGTGATTTGTAATCTCGGGGTCGTTG
>JAJWJX010000098.1:0-5162 GCA_021623045.1 Segatella copri
TAGCCGCCTCCTTTCAATTTCAGAAGCCTCGATTACGAAAGTAGTCGGGGCTTTTCTGTTTAATAACACTGGCTATTTAGTATAATTACCCTTGCTATATAATATAATAACCCCTCGCTATTTACCATAATAACGAGGGGCATTTCTGCGATATTCTGAGTGCTTTGTCTACTGCTTGGTGAATTTCAGTTTTTTAGGAATCTTCACCCATTTCCGGTTTCGGGCAATTTTCAGGTTACTTCCTTCTTTCTGCTGCAACTCGTAACTACCATCGGGCAAAGCTATGAGGTCGGCAGTAAGATCTTCGCTCCCGTAATCATTGATAATGGATAGATGAGCGGTCTTTCCCTCGATGTCAGCATCTGTAATCAGCCATTTGCGACTATCACGTCTGTCACCGAAATATCCGGGCATTTCACCGAACAGTTCCTGTCCTGGAACCTTGAGGTTCTTATGGTAGAAGTCTATATTCATATAGACATCATACTCTTTGTTTGTAATCTTCCCCTTGAATAGGGTGCTGTCTGTTTGTGCCATACTAGATATACTAATTAGGCATAATAATGTTGCTAAAATCTTTCTTTTCATCTCTTTTTTCAATTAACTGCGACAAAGTTATTCATTTAAATCAAGAAAACTGCATTTTTTTTAGGATTTTAATAAGATTAATTCGTTTTTTTGCAAATATTTATCTATCTTTGCGGTGTTTATTGATAATTATATATGGAAAAGAAAAGATTATTTCCAGATTACATATTTGAGTCTAGTTGGGAAGTGTGTAATAAAGTTGGTGGTATCTACACCGTTCTTTCAACTCGAGCTAAGACTCTTACGGAAAGGTTAAAGGATCAACTAATCTTCATTGGTCCTGATTGCTGGGGAGACAAGGTGAATCCTTATTTCTCTCAAGATGATACGCTTTATGCGGCGTGGAAAACAGAAGCCCTGAAAGAGGGCTTAAAGGTTAAAGTA
Source organism: Segatella copri (assembly GCA_021623045.1). GTDB lineage: Bacteria > Bacteroidota > Bacteroidia > Bacteroidales > Bacteroidaceae > Prevotella > Prevotella copri_T. The sequence goes on from JAJWJX010000098.1 coordinate 973, forward strand.
GGTAGATGGAATATACCGGGAGAGCCAGTAGCTGTTTTGGTAGATTTCAATCCTTACTATGCTGTTAAAGACCAGATCTATGGACAACTATGGCAGGACTATCAGGTTGATAGTCTTCATGCTTATGGTGACTATGACGAAGCATCGATGTTCTCTTATGCTGCCGCTCTGGTAGTAGAGAGTTTCTACAAACATGTCGTTGGAAAAGGCAAGAAAGTTATCTATCATGGAAATGAATGGATGACAGGGCTTGGTGTGCTCTATGTGAACAAGCATCTTCCTGAGGTGGCTACTGTGTTCACCACGCATGCTACAAGTATCGGTCGTAGTATTGCCGGTAATAATAAGCCTCTTTACGATTATCTTTTTGCCTATAATGGTGATCAGATGGCGCAGGAACTCAATATGCAAAGCAAGCATTCTATAGAAAAGCAGACTGCTAAGTATGTTGATTGTTTCACAACAGTGAGTGATATTACTGCCAACGAGTGCAAGGAATTGCTCGATAAACCGGTAGATTTCGTTTTGCCTAACGGATTTGACAATAGTTTTGTACCTAAAGCAAGTACCTTTACAAAGAAACGTAAGGAGGCAAGAAAGCGTTTGCTCGATGTAGCCAATGCTTTGATGGGTACAGATTTGGATGATGATACGCTCATCGTTTCTACCAGCGGACGCTACGAGTTCCGCAACAAGGGTATCGATGTCTATATTGAGGCTATGAACCGCTTGCTTCGTGACAACAATTTGAAGAAGAATGTATTGGCATTCATTGACGTACCTGGTTGGGTAGGAGATCCACGTCAGGATCTGATGGATCGTCTGAATAGCGGTAAGAAGTTTGACACGCCATTGGAGGTTCCGGAGATTACCCATTGGTTGCATAATATGAGTCATGATAATGTATTGGGTATGCTGAAGTACTTCAACATGCATAATAATAAGGAAGACAAGGTGAAACTGATATTCTTACCTTGCTACTTGACAGGCGATGATGGCATTATCAACAAGAGCTACTATGATGTAGTGTTGGGTAATGACCTCTGTATCTATCCTTCTTATTATGAACCATGGGGATATACTCCATTGGAGGCTGTTGCGTTCAAGGTGCCTTGTATCACCACCGATTTGGCTGGTTTCGGTCTTTGGGCTAACTCAGAGAAGGGAAGTTACAGTGAGATAGAGGATGGTGTGAAGGTTATCAAGCGTACCGACTATAATTATTCTGAGGTAGCTGATGCTATCAAGGATACCGTAGCTAAGTACTCGGGATTCACCAAGACACAGGTGAACAAGTGTCGTAAAAATGCTGAGATTCTTTCAGAAAAAGCATTGTGGAAACACTTTATCGAGTATTATTATGATGCTTATGACCTTGCCCTGCGCAAGGCTGAAGTTCGTATGAAGAAATAATAATCTCTCTCTTGATGGCGTAAGCCATAAAACAAATATTTGGATTCTGCAAGAATCACTATGTTTGCAAGATAGAAAATATACATCTTAAAAATAAAACACAATGAAAATTAAGGCAGACTATGCTAATGCTCCTCAATGGAAGGAGACAACCATTAAATCAAGCCTTCCTAAGGAGTTGAAGTGCTTGGATGAAATCGCTCACAATATGTGGTGGGCATGGAATTATGAAGGTCGTGACTTGTTCAAGAGTCTTGATCCAGACTTGTACGAGAAGTGTAATGCTAACCCTGTATTGCTCTTGGAACGTTTGAGCTACGACCGCAAGGAGGCTATTGTTAAGGATAAGGAGACAATGGCTAAGGTGAAGAACGTCTATAAGATGTTCCGTGCGTACATGGATGTGAAGCCTAATGCTAAGCGCCCTTCAGTTGCTTACTTCTGCATGGAGTATGGTATCAACCAGGTAGTTAAGATTTACTCTGGTGGTCTTGGTATGCTTGCTGGTGACTACTTGAAGGAGGCATCTGACAGCAACGTGAATATGTGTGCTGTTGGTTTCCTCTACAGATATGGTTACTTCAAGCAGTCTTTGAGCATGGACGGTCAGCAGATTGCTAACTATGACGCTCAGAACTTCAACTCTCTCCCTATCGAGCGAGTATACGATGAGAATGGTAACCCATTGGTAGTTGATGTGCCTTACACAAACTATCAGGTACATGCATACGTATGGCAGATGAACGTAGGTCGTATCAAGTTGTATCTCCTGGATACAGATAATGATATGAACTCAGAGTTCGACCGTCCTATCACTCACTCTCTCTACGGTGGTGACTGGGAGAACCGTTTGAAGCAGGAGATTCTGCTCGGTATCGGTGGTATGCTTGCATTGAAGAAGATGGGTATCAAGAAGGATATCTATCACTGCAATGAGGGTCATGCAGCTCTCTGCAACTTGCAGCGTCTCTGCGACTACATCGAGGAGGATGGCTTGAACTTCAACCAGGCTCTCGAGTTGGTTCGCGCTTCTTCTCTCTATACAGTTCATACTCCAGTGCCAGCTGGTCATGACTACTTCGACGAGGCTCTCTTCGGCAAGTACATGGGTGGCTATCCACAGCGCCTTGGCATCTCTTGGGATGAGTTCATCGGTATGGGTCGTGAAAATGCAGATGATCACAATGAGCGTTTCTGCCTCTCTACATTCGCATGCAACACTTGCCAGGAGGTTAATGGTGTAAGTAAGCTTCACGGTTGGGTAAGCCAGCAGATGTTCGCTAATATCTGGAAGGGTTACTTCCCAGAGGAAAACCACGTAGGTTATGTTACCAATGGTGTTCACTTCCCAACTTGGACAGCAACAGAGTGGCGTAAGCTCTACGATACATATTTCGACAAGAACTTCATGAACGACCAGAGCAACGAGGAAATCTGGCATGCCATCTACAAAGTTTCAGATGCAGAAATCTGGAATACCCGTATGGCATTGAAGAAGAAGCTCGTAGCTTATATCCGTGAGAAGTTCACCCAGACATGGTTGAAGAACCAGGGTGATCCTGCTCGTGTAGTATCTTTGCTCGAGCGTATCAACCCTAACGCTTTGATGATTGGTTTCTGCCGTCGTTTCGCTACATACAAGCGTGCTCACCTGCTCTTCACCGACTTGGATCGCTTGTCTAAGATCGTTAACGATCCTGAGCACCCAGTATTGTTCTTCTTCTCAGGTAAGGCTCACCCAGCTGATGGTGCAGGTCAGGGCTTGATCAAGCGAATCTTCGAGATTAGCCAGCGTCCAGAGTTCCTCGGTAAGATTATCTTCTTGGAGGACTACGATATGACTTTGGCTCGCCGTCTGGTTTCAGGTGTTGATATCTGGATGAATACTCCTACACGTCCATTGGAGGCTTCTGGTACATCTGGCGAGAAGGCTGAGATGAATGGTGTTGTCAACCTCTCTGTACTTGATGGTTGGTGGGTAGAAGGTTACCGCGAGGGTGCTGGTTGGGCTCTTCCTGAGAAGCGTACATACCAGAACCAGGGTTACCAGGATCAGCTTGATGCTGCTACTATCTACAACCTCTTGGAGAACGACATCATCCCTATGTATTACAACAAGAATAAGGAAGGCTTCAGCAAGGAGTGGATCCAGGTAGTAAAGAACTCTATTGCTACTATCGCTCCTCACTATACAATGAAGCGCCAGTTGGATGACTACTATGATAAGTTCTACAATAAGCAGGCTGCCCGCTTCAAGAAGTTGAGCGCTAACGACAATGCACTTGCTAAGGAGATTGCACTCTGGAAGGAGAGCGTTGCAGAGCGTTGGGATGGTATCCACGTTGTGTCTAAGGACGACTGCATGCTGATGGCTGCTGAGACTGGTCAGAAGATCAAGGTTCAGTATGTTATCGATGAGCAGGGCTTGAACGATGCTGTTGGCTTGGAGCTTGTTGTATTGAAGGAGCAGCCAGAGGATGGCAAGCAGATTTATGCTGTTTATCCATTCAAGATGGTTGGCCACGAGGGTAACAACTTTACATTCGAGGCTGAGATTGAGCCAATCAATGCTGGTTCATTCAAGACAGGCGTACGTATGTATCCTAAGAATGATAAGTTGCCACACCGTCAGGACTTCTGCTACGTGAAGTGGTTGAACTAATATAATAGCGACATTGTTACATTATAAATATATGAATCCTGTATCTCTTTTGGGGATACAGGATTTTTTTGTTGTATGCTCGGCATGAGCTTATTCTAATGGGTGCAAGTCCCTA
>JAJWJX010000051.1:0-25831 GCA_021623045.1 Segatella copri
TTTCTGATTAGGTCTCCTAAGAAAAATTATTCTGCACCCTTAGCTACAGTCTTCTTCTCAGCGATACGAGCCTTCTTACCAGTAAGCTTACGCAAGTAATACAACTTAGCGCGACGAACCTTACCACGCTTGTTCACCTCGATAGAATCGATAGCTGGTGACTCGATAGGGAAGATACGCTCAACACCTACAGTACCAGACATCTTGCGAACTGTAAAACGCTTCTTGTCACCATGACCAGAGATCTTGATAACAACACCACGATAGAGCTGGATACGCTCCTTAGTACCCTCGACGATTTTGTAAGCGACTGTGATAGTATCACCTGCCTTGAACTCAGGGAACTTCTTGCCGGTTGCAAATGCTTCTTCAGCAACTTTAATCAAATCCATTTTTTGTATAAAATTAAAAATTGTTTGTCGTTCCAACGCAACATGGACTTGGACAACACTTCTGCCCAGACAACAGCGGTTACGCCGAAAAGCGGGTGCAAAGTTACTACTTTTTCTTGTATCTCGCAAATTTTCAGACACTTTCTTTCTTTTTTCTCGCAGATTTAACTATTTTTCTTTCTGGTCAGCGTCTTTTCCCACAGATTTCACGGATTTCACAGATTTATTTTGTATTTTTGCACTCCAAAACATTAAGATAACAATAAATATGAAGAAAAAGAATGGTATGAAGGTGGCACTTGCATCAACGGTGATGCTGCTGATGGCAAGTCCGGCTTTCGCCCAGAAATACAAGGTGGCGAAGGTGGAGAGAACCCGAATATTGGTTGATCAGAAATGGGATGCACAGCCTGATGCTGAGGCTGCCCGGTTTATCGCTCCTTATAAGAGTAAAGTAGACAGTATCATGGGCCCTGTTGTAGGTCATATTGCTCATGATATGACCCGTCACCGTCCGGAGAGCGAACTCAGTAACTTGCTCTGTGACATCCTGGTATGGGGTGGCAAGCAGTTTGAAGAACAGCCTGTTTTCGCTGTTTACAATATGGGTGGCATCCGTTCTAATCTTGCCAAGGGTAAGGTTACTGTAGGCGATGTGAATGATATGGCTCCTTTCGAGAACAAAATCTGTTTCCTGACCCTGAAGGGCGATAAGGTTCTGGAGCTTTTCCAGCAGATAGCTCATCGTGGCGGCGAAGGCTTGAGCCATGCTGTAAGAATGGTTATCACCAAGGATGGCAAGCTGAAGAGCGTTACGCTGAACGGTGAACCAGTTGATCCGGAGAAGAGTTACCGCGTTGCAACCCTCGATTATCTTGCCGAAGGCAATGACCAGCTCGTAGCCTTCAAGAGCGGAACCGATGTCTTTGCTCCTAAGCAGAAAGAGAACAATGTGTGCTACATCATCATGAATTATTTCCGTGAGATGCAGGCACAGGGCAAGATGGTGGAATCTAAAATTGAAGGCCGCTGCGTGGTAGAATAGTTGATTGTTAATAGTTTATAGTTGATAATTCTGATGAAACATACATTATTATATATAGGTCTGGCTCTGGCATCCTTCATGATGCAGCCGGCAGCCGTTCAGGCTAAAGCTAAGAAAGAGGCAAAGGTGGTAAAGCAGCTCGTAGTGCTCCATACCAACGATACGCATTCATGCGTAATGCCCATCAATCCGAATCTCGCAGATACCGCAACAGCCAATCGTGGCGGTTTCCTCCGTAGGGTGGCGATGATCAGTCAGGAACGTAAGGCGAATCCCGACTTGCTGCTCTTTGACAGTGGCGATTTCTCGCAGGGTTCACCTTATTACTCTCTCTTCAAGGGAGATGTGGAAGTAGGACTGATGAACGAGATGAAATATGATGCTGCTACCATCGGAAACCATGAGTTTGATTTCGGCATCGACAACATGGTGCGCATCTTCAAGATGGCGAAGTTTCCTATCGTCTGCTCCAACTATGATTTCACCGGTACCGAACTGGCAAATGTCGTAAAGCCTTATACCATTATCAAGCGCAAGGGACTGAAGATTGGCGTTTTCGGCTTGTGTCCGGAACTTGCCGGCTTGGTAACCGAAGCCAACTATGGCTGCATCAAGTATCTCGATCCTATCGCCAAGGCAAAGGAAATGACAGAGATATTGAAGAAGAAAGAGAAGTGTGATGTTATCATCTGCATCTCCCACCTGGGCTGGAAGATAGATGGCATCGACGATTCTGAGGTAGCCCCAGCCACCCGTGACATCGACCTGATACTGGGCGGTCATAGCCATACCTACTTCAAGCAGTTGGAGTATCTGAACAATCTCGATGGCAAACCGGTCCCAATCGACCAGAACGGCAAGAGCGCCATCTGGGTAGGAAAAATGACATTGGATATTGTGAAGAATAAATAAAAAAAAAGGTTGATACCAGGCAAAACGCGAGGTATCAACCTTTTCTTTAATTATCTATTCCTAAAACGTTAATCTTTTCTCAAATCCTTATTCCTTGTTGGAAGAAGCATAGAGACCGATGCAGGCACCGAGGAAGCCACCGCTCTTCTGGGTGCTCAGGTTAGAGGCATCTACACCCTTGGCAAGAAGCTGCCAGTTGCCGCCTTCTTCAGCATAATAGAAATCATAATATCTGTCATGACCTTCTACCTTCAGCTTCAGCTTACCTCCCTTGATAGGAGCAGAGGCGATAGTTACGTTGTTCTTCTCGGCACGGGTCAGGGTAATCATCAGCTTGCCATTCTTCATGGTCTTACCCAATACGAAGTTGTGGTCTTCCTTCTGGAGAAGTGCCAAGCCTGCGATATCCTTGTCGTTGCGAGGAGTAAAGTTGATTTCTGTCTCAGCTGTGAAGGTGCCGTGCTGCTGACGTGCCCAGATGGCAGACATCGGTTCACGCTTGTAGATGTTGCCTGGCAGGAGATTGAACTTCAATTTGCCGTTTTCTACCTTGTAACAGTCAACGAAGTCGCGGAGGAACATCCAGCGTGGATTCAACTCTTTCAGACCTACCTTATTGTTATCTACATCGAAGTTATCCACATAAGAGAAGTTGCCTGAGAACTCATTCTTCTTTGCAGGCTTCAAACCAGCCTTCTCTCCAACGGTAGAGATAGGAGTATTCTTGGCAAGAATCTCTGGCCATCCATTCTTCCAGGTTACAGGCAGGAGATAAGTATCGCGACCTGTGTTGTACATATCCTCTTCATAAGGACGGCAAGCCAGGAATACAGCCCACCAGTTACCCTTGCCATCTTCTACGATGTCGGCATGACCGGCACTTGATACTGGGTCCTTGCGGTTAGGGTCGAGACCGGTACGCTGGGTAAGAATAGGGTTGTTAGGGCATTCCTCCCATGGTCCCATCGGATTCTTGGCACGCAGGATAACCTCGCTGTGCCATCCGCCTGTACCACCTTCTGCACACATCAGATAATAGAACTTGCCCTTCTTGAAGAGGTGAGGACCCTCAATCCAGATAGGACGCGCCTCTACATGGGTTCCGCCACGCAGAATCTCCTTGAAGTCGCCCTTGATGCTGTCGCCCTTCACGTCGAATTCGAAGCAGCGGATAGCACGCTGACCCTCATAGTCGGCACCGCCAACTACCGGACCGTTATGCACGATATATCCCTTTCCGTTGTCATCGAAGAAGAAGCTAGGGTCGATGCCGTCAATCTTATTCAGATAGATAGGCTCGCTCCAGCCTTTGGAAGGATCTTTTGATTTCACAAAGAAATTGCCGGCTCCCACATTGGTGGTAATCATATAGAAGGTCTTGTTCTTCTTGTTATAGCTGATGGCTGGTGCGAAGATACCGGCTGATACCTGCTGGCCCTTCAATGGAACCTGTGATGTGCGGTCGAGAACATGACCGGCAGGCTGCCAGTTGACCAGGTCTTTACTGGTTGAGAGAGGCACACCTGGGAAGAAGGTAAACGAAGAGTTTACCAGATAGTAGGTGTCGCCTACGCGACAGAGTGATGGGTCTGGATAGAAACCAGCCAGTACCGGGTTGTAATACTGGTGAGTCTTGTCAATTTCAACATTGAAGCGAGCGTCATTTCCCGCATACTTGAAATAGTCAAACTCAGCTGTCTGCGCCTGTGCAGCGGCTGCAAGCGTCAGGGAAAGCGATAAGATTGCAATTTTCTTCATTTTATTATTGGGTTTAAAATTACAGAATGAGTATCTGAACTCATGGCTGAAACATGTATTCAGAATTCTGCTGCAAAGTTACCGCTTTCCTTTTAAATATACCCCCACAGAATGTTACCAACACTTTGCGAGGCGTATCATAAGCTTCTCTATTTGTAACAAATACTTTATTATGGGAAACATCTGGCCTTTTCGGCAGTGGAAAGGCTAGATTTTCCGGTGTGCCTGCATATAATCGCGAGGCGAAGAGCCATAAAAGTTCTTGAACATGGTGCTGAAGCTGGCTGGGTTGGAGAAACCGCAGCTAAACATGATGTCTGTTATCGTCTTGTTAGAGTGGCTCAGCAACTTTTCGGCATATTGCAGACGGGTATTGCGGATGAAGGCATGTGGCGTCTGGTTGGTCAGTTCCTTCATTCGGCGGTGCAGATGCACACGGCTCAGTCCTACTTCGCGGGCAATCATATCCACACTCAGGTCTTCATTATCCATGTTATCATTGATTACCTTCATCACCTGTTCCATCAGCTGGTCTTTTGGCGACAGGACTTTTTCTATCGCAATCTGCTTGTCGCTCTGTCTCTCGTTGCCCATAAACTTGTTTTTCAAAGTACGGCGCACGTTGAGCAGGTTGATGATGGTGCGGCGCAGAATGTCCATATTGAACGGCTTCACCACATAGGCATCGGCACCCGACTGCAAACCGGTCAGCTGGTCTTCCTCTCTGCTCATCGCTGTAAGCAGAATCACCGGAATGTGGTTGGTGTTCACATTGTTTTTAATCTTGGTACAGAGCGTATTGCCGTCCATCTCTGGCATCATGATGTCTGAGATAACGAGGCTTGGCTTCTGCTTGATAATCTCCGGCAGCGCCTCCTTTCCGTTGCAGAAGGTAAGGATATTGTAGGTTTCCTGTAGTTGGGTCTTCAGGAAATTACGTATTGCCTCATCGTCTTCTACCACAGCGATGGTGCTCTTTGCCTTGCTCTTGAAATCTTCTTCTGCGTCATTGGCTGTATCGGCAGCATTCTCTTCGTTTCCTTCCTCCATGTTTTCTTCCAGTTCCTTGATGTCTTCAGCAGTCTGTGGCTCCGGTGCATCTATCATTTCTTCCGGTTTCAGATGCTCGTTGCCCAGAGGCAGTGTGATGAGGAACTGGCTTCCTTCCTTCCAGTCGGCTTCATCAAGTGTCTTGTTGTTGGCGGCTGTAATGGTTCCGTAGTGTAGTTCCACGAGCGAGCGCGTCAGGTCGAGACCGATTCCCGTACCTACATTCCGGTCATTAGAAGTGGTGGTACTCTGATAGAAGCGCTGGAAAATCGTTTCGAGCTTTTCCTCCTGAATGCCCTTGCCGCTGTCCTTGATGGCGATGCGGACATGATGAGGCGAGTGGGAGAGGGTGATACGGATTCTGCCGCCTGCAGGAGTAAACTTGAAGGCGTTTGACAGGACATTCATCAATACCTTGTCAAAGTTGTCGCGGTCTATCCATACCGGGAGGGTCTCGTCTTCGTGCTCAAAGGTGAAGTGGATACTCTTGGCTATCGCCTGCTGGCAGAAGAGTTTGTATTCATCGCCAATAAAGGCAACCATATCGGTTTCGCTCATGTGCATCACCATCTGTCCCTTGTCAATCTTTCTCAGGTCCATCATCTGGTTAATCAGGTGCAGGATTCGTTCCGAGTTCTTGCGCATCATATCGTAGATGCCCTGTCGGTGAGCGTCTTTATCTTCCTTAATCAGTGTGAACAGCGGAGTGAGGATAAGAGTCAATGGGGTACGGATTTCGTGGCTGATGTTCATGAAGAACTTCAGTTTTGCTTCTCCCATCTCTTCCGCATGGATATGCTGCTGCAATATGAGCTGGTCTTCCATCTTGCGTTTGCGGTGCTTGACATAGAGCAGACAGAGCCCCAGGAAGGCAAGCAGATAGCAGATTCTTGCCCAGATGCTGGCGTACCAGGCTGGGTGAACGATGATGGAGAACTCCTTGACAGGGGTTTCGTATCCGTTGCAGATGGCCTTGACACGGAACTTATAGGTACCTGCTGGCATGTGTGAGAATGACAGCTCGTTCATGCCAGACTGTATGGTTCGCCAATCCTCACCATTGATGCTGTAGGCGTAACTGATCTGCTCTACATTATTATATGTAAGAGTAGACAGGTGGATGGTGAAGGTGTTGTCTTCATGAGATAAGGAGAACTTGTCGCTGTTGTAGGCACTTTTGTCGGTGATAGTATAGATGCCCGATTCCATATCCGGGTATACAGGTTGGTTGCCCCAAAAAAGTCCTGAAATGGTAACTTTTGCCTGCCAAGGATGCTGTTTCACCTTGTCCGTATCAAACCAGTTGATACCGCCGGTTCCGCCCATCACCAGCATCTTTCCTCCCCAGAGCGTGCAGGCAGCGGCATCGCTGAACTCATTGCTCTGCAAGCCATTGTCTGAGTAGTACTTGTTGATGGTACCTTTTTCAGTATCTATCTGGTTTAAACCACAGGTAGTTCCTATCCAGATTCTACCCTTGTAATCTTCTATGATGCTGGTTACGCTGTTGTCAGAAAGTCCAAGTTCTGTGTTATAAATCTTCGGATGAGCATATCCCTTCTTCGGATCATAGCAGATTGCGCCGTCTTCTGTGCCAAACCATACGCGGTTCTTGCTGTCAGAATAAACGCAATGAGAGAAACTGCCCTTGCTCAGACAGTTGACGCCACCGAAAGTGGAAGTCCAGCTGTTTTTTTGCTGGTCATAGCAAGCCAGACCCACAGAAGTGGCTACGAAAACCCGCTTACCATCTTTTGAGATGCTAAGATTTATGAGGTAATCATTAGGAATACTGTTCTTTTTCAGGTTGTTGTCGGCACCATCTTGTGCTTCCCATTGCTTGATGCTTCCATCTGGAGAAAGGCGGAAAAGTCCTTTGCCCATGGTAGCAAACCATACATTGCCCTGCGGGTCTTCCTTGATATCGAAGATGCCCGCCTGGTTGCCAATGCCTAGGCTGAATGGATGGAAAGATCCCCCCGCATCTATCAATCCGATGCCGTCAGTATAGGTTCCTGCCCATGTTCTGCCTTTCTTGTCTTTGCAGAGTGCCAGTACCGTGGTGTTGCTTAATAAATGGCTCTTGATGCTACCGGTTTTTATGTCAAAGAGGTAAAGACCATCCTTGTCGGTGCCCACCCAGACTTGATCGCCCTGGTTGGCACACAGACTTGTGATGCTGTTTTCGCCTATCACGTTGCGGCTGTCCAAACGGTAGCCCATATAGTTGAAATCGCATTGAGCCTGCGACTGCATGAATACGCCCTTCTGGAGCATGCTCACCCAGATGTTTCCCGTAGAATCTTCTATAATGCTGGTAATCTTGCTCTTGGCAAGATTTACTTCATGGCAGAACAGAGGATTATTTTGCAAGAATCCTGTTACAGGATTATACACGAAGATACCCATACCATCGCAACCGATAAACAAGCGCTGGTCGCGGCTGATATAGATGTTGTCAATAGGAAGATTGCCTATGCCGGCTATCTTGGTGAAGGCGGTTGAACCTGCCTTGAGAAGGTAAACACCATCATTCTTGGTAGCAAGATAAATGTTGCCCTTGTCGTCTTGCCTGATATCTTGTGTGTTAAGTTGCTCTGTTCCCATGATGTGTGAAACAAGCTTGCCGTTCTTTTCTTTCCGTAACAGCTTTCCGTTTTCCAGGATAATCCAGAGCCTTTCTTGTTTGTCTTCCAGAATCTTATGTATGTATTTCAGATTCTCCACTTCTCCTTTCATGGTGTAACAGGCGTTTGCATCTATTTTCTTGGTCATGATGCCGTAACCGGAGGTAACGACAGCAATATCGCCATTGTGCAAACGGCTTACCTGGTTAACGTAAGTGTTTATAGGCTTATTTCTTGAATCGAGCATAGGTACGTTGCAGAACCTTTTACCATTAAGTATAAGTAGCGACTTGTTTGTTCCCAGCACAATACGCCCCTTTTCATCCTGTGTTATACAGTTGATATAGTTGCTGTTGAGCCCGTTACTGTTGCCGTAGGTTTTTCTGATGACCATAAAGTTATAGCCATCATAGATATTCAAGCCGTTACGGGTGGCAATCCAAATGAAACCATTTGAATCCTGGAACACCTGCGTGGCAAGGTTGCTCGAAAGCTGGTTGTCTGAATTGAAAAGTTTTCCTCGCTGCGCCATCATGTTCTGCGCAGTGAGACAGAAGATAAACATCAGTAAAAGACCGATGTATCTCATTGTTCTGAGGCTTGATTTCATGGAAATCATCATGATTCTTGGTTTCATTGTCTTTTGGCTTTTTTATATTCGTTTGCAAAAATACAAAATTTATGGGAAAAAATGCACAGAAATATATGTTTTTTATAGATTTGTACTAAAAAGATGTTAAAATGTTACGTAGAGTAAAGATAATGTTACATGTGGTACGAGAGAAAAACTATTGGTTACTTATTATAAAGTATATATGATAGATTAGGAGTATCTTTGCATCGGTTTTTAAGTTGTATATATTTAGAATATTTAGGTTAGTTAGGTTTATACATAATAGTTTGTAGAATAGGTTTAGAATTTCTAAAAGATTTTGATATTATGGTTTTTATATAGAATCATGATTAATTGGTTTTCGGGAATGGTGCGTAGTGATTACGCGCCATTCTATTTTAAAAGACCAGCATCCTTTTCTGTAAACTGGAACCTGGCAATCCTTCATAATATAATAAGGTGACTGACAATAAATGATAAATCTAAAAATAATTGTAACAATGAACAGAAAGAAATTGTTAATATCACTCGCTATGGCTATGCTGTCAATGGCGGGGCTGGCTGCCGATAATCTGCCGGCACTTTGTGTGCAGGGTAAAAATCTGGTAGATGCCAATGGTAAGATTGTTGTCTTGCATGGCGTAATGGATACGCCGAACCGCTACTTTAATGGGTGGAGATGGCAAAAGTGGAAGGCTGACTATTCTGAAGCCGACATTCAGCCTTGCTTGGAATATTTCTCTAAGCAGTTTTCTGCCATCACCGACAAGAAGCAGGGTGCTTATTGTACCGTGTTCCGTCTGCACATGGATCCATGCTGGACCAACGATCCATCGAAGAAAGCAGAAAACGAGGCAGATATCTCGGCATTCAGCATAGCGCGTTATCGTCTCTATCTCCAGAAACTCTACATTCCTCTCATCAAGGATGCCATCGCCCACGGACTTTATGTTATCGTTCGTCCACCGGGAGTCTGTCCTCAGGACATTAGTGTAAGCGATAAGTACAACCGCTACCTGAAGGCGATATGGAAGGCCTTTGCTGCCGATGAGTATATCCGGCAGAATTCGGGCATCATCTCTATCGAGCTAGCCAACGAGCCGGTGAGGGTTCATCTGAGTGATGGCTCTAATTCTGATAAAGCACTGCATGATTACTTCCAGCCGGTGGTTGATGAGATTCGCGAGCAGGGGTTCAAGGGAATCATCTGGGTTCCGGGTGCAGGTTATCAGAGCCAGTATCAGGATTACGCCAAGCATCCTATCACCGATAGCGAGGACAACTTCTCTTATGCAGTACATGTTTATTCCGGATGGTATGGAAATATGACCGATAAGAGTTGCGATCACGATACTTTCATCCGCAACTTCAAAAGTCAGGTGCCGATGGTAGAGACGAAGCCTATCATGGTAACGGAGATAGACTGGAGTCCGGAAGATCCTGACAAGGCGAGCGAAGGTCACTACAATGAGTGGGGACAGTGGACACAACCTAATCTGGGAAGCTGGGCAACAGCATCTACATCGAAATGGGGATTGGCATGGAAGGCAGTTCACGACCACTTTGGCAATATCGGTATGACCCTTACCCATCCGCAGGAATATTACGATATTGATGAGTACTTGAAGAGCGGAATTGTGCAGCCGGGTTTCCAGAATGCCAAGAAACACGGATTGTTCGAAGAATGTTGCGGCGATGCCTGTATGAAGTGGTATAAAGAATGGTATTTGAAACAAAATACAACAGGAATTAAACAATTAGAAACCCAGGCGGACGTGGTTTCCACCTTATATTATAATATAGAAGGAAAAGAAGTTGAAAAGCCAACTGCAGGTGTTTATATAATAAAACAACTGTTAAGTAATGGAAAAATACGTTCTCGCAAGGTTTTTCTAAAATGATAAACTTTCTGTTACACCACGCAAAGTATGTTTCGAAAGAAATCCATACCTTTGCCGCCGTGAATAAACAGTTTTTGTGCACGCCTAAATTTTTAAAGCATAAATCAAAAATGAATAGAACATGATTGAACAAGTGTTAACAATGAAACGGACAGCAGCCTTATGCTTGGTGGGAGCTTTCTGCAGCCTGAATGCTCAGGCACAGAAGATCCAGGTCAAGGGTAATCTTGTTGACGGTACAGGTGAGCCTCTGATAGGTGCCACTGTAAAAGTGAAAGGTAATGCCAGCGTCGGTGCGGTCACCGACTTAGATGGTAATTTCAGTATCAGTGTTCCTTCAGAGAATTCTATCCTCGTATTTACATACGTAGGTATGAAGACCAAGGAAGTAAAGATTGGTACGAAGAGAGAGTTCAAACTTACTCTTGAAGACGACAACGCCATCGGAGAAGTTGTAGTCGTTGGTTATGGTCAGCAGAAGAAGGCTTCTGTCGTAGGTGCCATCACCCAGACCACAGGAAAAACGCTGGAGCGTGCTGCGGGTATCAGTGATATCGGAGCTGCTCTGACTGGTAACCTTCCTGGTGTCGTAACTACTGCATCTAGTGGTATGCCGGGTGAGGAGGAACCACAGATTGTGATTCGTGGTACTTCTTCTTGGAACAACTCTTCTCCTCTCGTCCTCGTGGATGGTATCGAGCGTCCTATGTCGAGCGTGGATATGCAGTCTGTTGCCACTATCTCTGTATTGAAGGATGCATCTGCCACTGCCGTTTACGGTGTGAAGGGTGCCAATGGTGTTATCTTGATTACTACCAAACGTGGTTCCGAAGGTAAGGCGCAGATTAGTGTTACTGCCAATGCCGTGATGAAGATTCCTTCTAAGCTCCCTGATAAATATGATTCATACGATGCGCTGAGAGCTAGAAATACAGCCATCGAGCATGAGTTGAACATCTCTCCTGGTAGTTTTGACAAGATGAAACCAATGAGCTTCATCGAGAACTATCGCAACCAGGCTACCTTGGAGCAGCAGGAGCGTTATCCTAATGTGGATTGGCAGAAGTATTTGTTCAAGGACTATACAATGTCTTACAATGCCAATGTCAATGTAGCAGGTGGTACCAAGTTTGTGAAGTATTTCGCTGGTGTTGACTTTGTGTCAGAGGGTGACCTTTACAGGGATTTCGGTAATGGACGTAATTATAACACAGGTTATAGCTACAATCGTGTGAACGTTCGTTCTAACCTCGACTTTAGCATCACCAAGTCTACGGTGTTCAAGGTTAACCTCGCTGGTTCCAATGGTGTGCGCAAGGCTCCTTGGGTAAATAGTAGCGACGGCTATAGCGATTGGCAAGTCAGCCAGCAGTGGTCTGGAGCCTATAATATCTCTCCAGATGCTTTCTTGCCAAGATACAGCGATGGATCTTGGGGATATTTGCCAGGTTCTACTAATGTAACTAACTCTGCTCAGCAGGTGGCTCTTGGCGGTACGATGAATTCTACGACCACTCGTATCACTACCGACTTCGTGTTGGAGCAGAAACTTGACTTCATTACCAAGGGACTTTCTGCTCGTGGTATGATTTCTTGGGACAATACCTTTGTTGAGAAGAATCGTGGTATCGATGATATGAACCATGATCCACAGCTCAAGTGGATTGATCCAGAGACCGGTGCTGTATCTTATAAGAAAGCATACGAGGATTATGATAAGTTCGATTATACGGTAGGTAACAAGTGGACCACCAAAGGTGGTGAGGTTAACAACTGGGCTACTCAGCGCAACCTCAACTATCAGGCTCAGCTCAACTGGGCTCGCACATTTGGCAAACACAGTATTTCTGCCATGGGTCTTTTCGGACGTCAGGAGTATGCTACGGGACCTATGATTCCTTCTTATCGTGAGGACTGGGTGTTCCGTACCACATACGATTGGAACTCTCGTTACTTCTTCGAGTACAATGGTGCTTACAATGGTTCAGAGAAGTTCTCTCCAGACAACCGTTTCGCATTCTTCAGTTCTGGTGCGCTGGGATGGATGATCTCAGAGGAACCATTCATGAAGTATCTTCGTGAGCATAAGATTGTGGATATGATGAAGCTTCGTGCTTCATACGGTGAGATAGGTGATGACAACGTAGGCGACCGCTTCCTCTATATGAGCCAGTGGGCATACGGTGGCAAGACCTTTATGGGTAACACAGATAGTGACAAGGAGTCTATCTATACTTGGTACCGTGAGTCATCCGTAGGTAATCCTAATGTACACTGGGAGAAAGTGAAGAAGGTAAACTTCGGTCTTGACTATGGCTTCTTGGGCGGCTTGATTACTGGTGCCGTGGATTTCTTCCATGATACTCGTACCGACATTTTGGTTTTAGGCAATTCTCGCTCTATGCCATCTTATTTTGGTCAGACAGCTCCAGCTGCCAACTTGGGTAAGGTGACTACCAGTGGTTATGAGTTGGAAGTGAAGTTCAATAAGGTATTTGCCAACCAGATGCGTCTTTGGGCTAACTTCAACATGACCCATGCTACCAATGAGATCAAGATTAAGGATGATGCAGCATTGCTTCCTTCTTATCGCAAGCAGGCAGGTCATTCCATCGGACAGACCTATACTTATCTGGACAAGGGTTTCATCCAGAACTATGATGAACTCTATGGCTCACCAAAGATGGATTCAAATGATGGCAATCGCCTTCCAGGTGACTACTATATCGTAGACTTCAATGGAGATGGTAAGGTAGATAATGTGAACGATATTGTGCCTTACGGCTATACAGGCAGTCCACAGAATACATACAATGCCACTATCGGTTTCGAGTATAAGGGCTTCAGTTGTTTCGCACAGTTCTATGGTGTAACCAATGTAACTCGTGATGTAACGATGATCAGCCTTGTTGATCCTATGTTGGCTAACGTTTACAACCAAGGTACATGGTGGAGCGATGATCACATTAATGCAGATGTGTTAACACCTCGCTATAATTCCAAGCCAATGAGCAATTCGGCTTACTATGGCACACAGTATCTCTGTGATGGTTCATATATCCGTCTGAAGAACGTAGAGATAGCTTACACTTGGAATGGTGGATGGATCAAAAAACTGGGTCTGAACAATCTCAAGGTCTATGTAAGTGGTAACAACCTCTGGCTTTGGACCAGACTGCCAGACGACCGTGAGTCTAACTTCTCAAGTTATGGTGGTGCCTATGGTGCTTATCCAACCATGAAGCGTGTTAACTTCGGTGTCAAGTTTAATCTTTAAACAAGCATAATATAATGAAACGAAATATAGTAAAACTTTTTTGTGCGCTGAGTCTCATGGGTGGATTCGCTTCTTGTACAGACTATTTGGACAAGAGCCCTGATTCTACCGTGAGTGCTGACCAGGCGTTCAAGAACTTCACCAATTTTCAGGGTTACGTTGAGGAGGTTTACAACTGTATTCCTAACAAGGAGTCAAATGGATGGTGTACTACTTTTAACTGGGGTGAAGATGAAATTATGAATACAGGTTTGGGTGATAGCCATGTAACAGCCCATTTTGATTTGGGAGACTATCGTAACTGGTACACCAATAACCAGAGTTTCTTGTTCCGACCAAAGAGTGGTAATCCTGGTGAGTTTCTAGACCCAACTTCTACCAACAAGTTTGCACATTCTTTGGAGCATTCTTGGTATTGCATTCGTAAGTGTAATCTAGGTCTTGCGAATCTTGACAAGATGACAGACTGTACTCAGGAAGAGAAGAACATCATCAAGGGTCAATTGCTCTTCTTCCGTGCTTGGTGGAATGAGGAGATGATGGAATTCTTTGGTGGTATGCCATACGTAGATACCGTATTGGATGGTAGCCAGACATTGACATTGCCTCGTCTCTCTTTCCAAGAGTGTGCTAAGAGATGTGCTGAAGACTTTAGAGCTGCAGCCGATCTTCTGCCAAACGATTGGGATAAGACCACAACTGGTAAGAAAACATTGGGCAAGAACGACCTTCGCATCACCAAGGTTTGTGCCTTAGGCTATATGGGCAAGGTGCTTCTTTGGGCTGCTTCTCCATTGAATAACATTGGTGCAGAGTTAGGTGCTTCTAAGAATGGCGATACCTATAAGTATAATGTAGAGCTGGCTGCTCAGGCTGCCGATGCTTTGGGTGAGGCTCTTTCTGAGGTAAACTCAGGAAAGACTCCTTATGCTTTGGCTGAGTATAAATATTCTAATATTTATGATCATGAGGCTGCCGATGGTTCTTCTTCCAACTTCTCTGACATCTTCCGTACAACAGGCCAGGGTTGGAAACAGCCTGGTTCTACTGAGGCCATCCTGCGTGCTCCTTATATTGGTGCGAATGGTTCTAACTGGAACTTTACCAAGCTTTGGGGTATCAAGATGAATGGTATTGTGGAGCATGATGCTTTGATTCATCAGCCTACCGCCAACTATGTTAATTATTATGGTATGGCAAATGGCCTTCCATTGGATGACCCAGAGTCTGGTTTCGATCCAAAGCATCCGTTCAAGAATCGTGATCCACGTTTCTATCACGACATCGTGTTTGATGGATTCCAATACATCAATACAACGATTGCCAAGGATCATCCTGATTATCAGTTCAAGTATGTTCAGATGTATTCTGGCAGTAATTTGCGCAGTTCTTCTGATAATGGTTGCCGTACTGGTTATTACTGCCAGAAGTTGGTTCCTCATCAGGCTAACAAATATGATGGTATGTACAACTGGGGTGGTGCTTTGCAGTGCGATTTGCCTTATATGCGTCTTGCCGACATCTACTTGATGTATGCTGAGGCTGGTGCAGCCGCTCAGGGTGCAACCTATAAGAGCAGCAAATGTAATCTGACTGCAGAAGATGCCATCAATGTACTTCGTGATCGTGTAGAGGCAGGTCATGTGGCTGCTAAATTTGCTGCTGATCAGCATAAGTTTATGGACGAGGTTCGTCGTGAGCGTGCCGTTGAGCTGGCTTTCGAGGGCTTCCGTTGGAACGACTTGCAGCGTTGGTTGCTCCTTACCGAATATCCTTACAACATCAAGACTTCACAGGAGTTTAAGCGTGTAGGCGATTATGACTTCACCAAGAACGACCCACGTGACGCTGAGGTAACAGGATGGAGTGAGAAGACCATCGTAACCCGTGATTTCACAGAGAAGCACTATCTCTTGCCACTCAAGGAAGACGATGTCTACTTGTATCCAGAGTTCGGACAGAATCCAGGATGGTAAATCGTCAGCTTAGTGTTTTTCTAAAACATAAACTTCGAAATAATCATATCATATATGAAAAGTAATAAGAAAACAATATACTCTGCCTTGACAGTAGTGACGGCTCTGCTTGCCCAGTTGCCAGCAACTGCACAGGAGACTGCTGACAGCGCAATGGTCAACGTAGCCTTTAAGAAGGCTCAGAAGAGTGACGTGCTCGGTGGTGTCAGCACCGTCGATGTCAGAGAATTGACAGAGAAAAACTATAATACCTATAGCCTTGACAATATGCAAGGCTATGTGTCAGGTTACAATGGCAACGGCCTCTGGGGATATTCTAACGCACTTGTCCTCATTGATGGTGTGCCACGTGAGGCAAGCAACGTAACCCCTGCCGAGATAGAGAGCATCTCTTTCCTCAAGGGTGCACAGGCTTCTGTGCTTTATGGCAGCCGTGCTGCCAATGGTGTAATCATGATTACCACCAAGCGTGGTCGAGTAAGCGATGGCTTGAAGGTAAAGGTGAATGCCAATACGGGTTGGAATGTGGCTAAGGCTTATCCTGAGTATCTCGGTTCTGCCGAGTACATGAGCCTTTACAACGAGGCTTTCCTCAACGATAGAGGTAATCCAAACAACTTGCCATACAGTCCAGAGAGCATCTATAATTATGCTTCTGGTCAGAACCCTTATCGCTACCCTAGCGTAGATTTCTATTCTTCTGATTATATCAAGAAGGCTTTCAATCGCTCTGAGGTGTCTGCAGAGATAGAAGGTGGTAACCAGCGTGCACGATTCTATGCTAACATCAGCTATTACCGCACAGGTGATAATCTGAACTTTGGTGAGGCTAAGAAAGACTTTACCGATCGCTTTAACGTGAGAGGTAACGTGGACATCGAGTTGAGCAAAACCATCAGTGCATACGTCAATGCCAATGCTACCTATTATAGCTCTAAGTCTGCCAACAATAGTTATAAGTATTGGGAGTTGGCTCGTACCTTCCGTCCTAACCGTGTGGCTCCGCTGATTCCTGTCGATATGATAGATCCGAATGCCAAGTCTGCCTTGACCATGATCGGTGCTACAAGCAACCTCATTGATGGCAAGTATTTCTTGGGTGGAACCAACTTGGACCAGAGCAATGTCTTTGGTGATATTTATGCTTCTGGTACCAATGTATATCATAGCCGTCAGTTCCAGTTTGATGCAGGTCTTAATTTCGACCTCTCTTCTGTACTCAAAGGCTTGAGCTTCCACACCATGGTGGCTATCGACTATGCTACGCTCTATACCACATCATTTAATAATACTTACGCTACATTCCAGCCAACATGGGCTAACTATAATGGCAAGGATGTTATCGTAGGTCTTAACAACAATGGTACAGTGGATAAAAAGTCGGGTGTGCAGAACATCTCTGGCTCTGCCGATAATCAGACTATCGCTTTCAATGCTCACTTCGATTACGACCGCACCTTCAATGATGTGCACAATGTAAGTGCTATGTTGGTGGCCAATGGTTATCAGCAGACTAAGTCGGGTGAGTATCATAAGACCAGCAATGCCAACATGGGCTTGCAGCTCTCTTACAACTACGACCATAAGTACTATGCCGACTTTGCGTTGGCTACACCATGGTCTGCCAAGTTGCCTTCTGCCAAGCGTTTGGGCTTGTCTCCATCCGCTACATTGGGTTGGCGCTTGTCTAAGGAGAAGTTCATGGAGAATTCTTTCTTCGATGACTTGACACTCAGCGCAAGCTACACCGATATGAAGACCGACCTGGGTATTGATAATTACTACATGTACTTGGGCACCTATCAGAATGGTGGCTGGTGGGACTGGAATGGTGGTTCTGGCCATGCAGCAGTTCAGGCTAAGCAAGGTGGAAATGATGACTTCAACTACTTGCATCGCAAGGAATTCTCGGTCAATCTGCATGCAGAGGTGCTCGATAAGTCTTTGAGTTTTGATGCATCTTACTTCCTCTCTAAGTTGACTAATGGTATCATCCAGGCTCGCAATCAGATGCCAAGCTATTTGTTTAGCTATTATCCAGAATCTTCATTCGTACCATATATGAACTACAATGAGGATAAGCGTACAGGTTTCGACTTGGGTGTGAACTACAAGAAGCAGATTGGCGAGTTTGGTGTTGGTGTCGGTGCTAACTTGACTTACTACACCACCAAGGCAACCAAGCGAGATGACTCCCAGTATGCTGATGCTTATCAGTATCGTCAGGGACAACCTCTGGATGCCATCTGGGGTTATGAGTGCGAAGGCTTCTTCAAGGATGATGACGATATCGCAAATTCTCCTAAGCAGATTATCGGTGGTACCATTCGTCCTGGCGACTTGAAGTACAAGGACCAGAATGGTGATAACGTTATCGATAGCAAGGACCAAGTTTACTTGGGCAAGGGAGGCTGGTATGGTACTCCTACCACACTCGGTGTCAACGTGACATTGAAGTACAAGAACTTCACCCTCTTCTTGCTCGGTACAGGCAACTTTGGTGCCAAGGCTGTTAAGAACTCTACCTACTACTGGGTGGGCGGTGACGCTAAGTACACAGCAGAAATGCGTGGCAGATGGACTCCAAAGACAGCAGCTACTGCTACCTATCCACGTCTGACAACAGAGGCTGGTACAAACAACTACCAGACATCAGACTTCTGGATGTACTCTACAGACCGCTTCGACCTGCAGAAGGTACAGCTTACATACGACTTTCCTAAGTCAATGTTCATGAAGAGCTTCGTTCGTGGTCTCCAACTCTTTGTAAATGGTAACAGCTTGCTGACCATCGCCAAGGAGCGCAAGATACTGGAGATGAATGTTAACAATTCAGGTTCTGCACCATTGAATCGCTTCTATAGCATCGGTGCTAAGGTATCATTCTAAGATTTATAAAAAGAATAAAATTATGAAATTATCAAGATTATTATTGATAAGTGCGGTTGCAATCTCGCTCACATCTTGTGATGACTTGTTTGAACCTGCCTTGGAAAATAACCAAGATATCAGCCAGATGTACAAGGATCCACAGTTTGCTCGTGGCATTCTTGACAATGCTTACTTGGCTTTGCCATATAGCACTACTCCATCTTCTGATGTGGCTACCGATGATGCTGTCACCAACGACAACTCTGGCGACCTCTTCAATTACAGAAAGATGGCTACTGGTTCTTGGGCTGCAAATATGAACCCTGTATCACAGTGGGATGGTCGTTATCACGCCATCCAGTACTGTAACTTGATGTTGGAGAACTGTGATAAGGTGGAGTGGTCTTACTCTAGTAAGGTGCTCAATAAGATGTATGCCGACAACTATAAGGGCAATGCCTATGCACTGCGTGGCTTGCACCTCTTCTACCTGCTCCGTGCACATGCCGGAATGGTAGATGGACAGTTGATGGGTGTGCCTCTCCATCTCGCATCAGAGACTTCTTCATCTGATTTCAATCTGCCTCGTAATACCTTCAAGGAGTGCATCGACCAGATTATTTCCGACTTTGACGAGGCTTTGAAGTATCTCCCAGAACAGTATGGTGATGTGGATGAGGACAAGGTTCCTGCCAAGTATGCACAGGAAGGTGCTTCTAATGCAGAGTATAACCGTGCCTTTGGTTCTATCCATCGTGGTAAGATTGATGGCAGAATCATCTCTGCCTTCAAGGCTCAGGTTGCCATCATGGCTGCTTCTCCAGCCTACGCTTCTGCTGGGACTTTCACATACGAGGATGCAGCCAAGCTTGCTGCTGACTGTTTGAAGAAGTTTGGTGGCTTGACAGCTTGTGACCCTGATGGATGGAAGTGGTTCAACAATAAGAGCGTAATCGATAAGTTGGGTGCTACTACAGATAATCCTAAGGAGATTATTTGGCGTGGTGCCATTGAAGAGAACAACTCATTGGAAGGCGAAAACTATCCTCCTTCTCTCTATGGTAAGGGTCGTATCAACCCAACCCAGAACTTGGTGGATGCTTTCCCTATGGCTAATGGTTATCCTATCTCTGATGCCAACTCTGAGTATAATGCCAATGATCCATTCGCCAACCGTGACCCTCGTTTGAAGGCTTACATCCTGGTAAATGGCGATAAGATGGGTTCTACTGATGGTGTGGTTAACTCAGCAGCTGACTCTAAGACCACTGATGGTCTGAACAAGGAGAATGGTAAGTCAACCAGGACGGGTTACTATCTCCGTAAGTTGCTCCGCTCAGATATCAACCTCAACCCTAACTCAACTACCAAGCAGAAGCACTTGAACGCTCGCATTCGTTCTACCGAGATTCTTCTTGACTATGCTGAGGCTGCTAATGAGGCTCAGGGTCCAA
Organism: Segatella copri; assembly: GCA_021623045.1. Taxonomy (GTDB): domain Bacteria; phylum Bacteroidota; class Bacteroidia; order Bacteroidales; family Bacteroidaceae; genus Prevotella; species Prevotella copri_T. Next base: position 19,877 of record JAJWJX010000051.1, read on the forward strand.
AGGCTAATGTAGGTGGAGCCAACTATTCTGCTTACGATGTCATCAAGGCTATCCGTGAGCGTGCAGGCATTGGTGAGTTTGGTGAAGACCCATACTTGGAAGAGTGCGCACAGAGCAAGGAAAAGATGCGTGAGTTGATTCGCAATGAGCGTCGCCTGGAACTCTGCTTCGAGAATCATCGTTTCTGGGACTTGCGTCGCTGGAAGGCTAATCTCAATGAGGCTGCCAAGGGTATCAACATCACAACAGACGAGGCAACTGGTGCTTTCGTCTATAAGACCTTCGAGGCAGAGGATCGTAAGTATGATGACTATATGTTCTATGGTCCTATTCCTTATTCTGAGATTTTGAAGTATAGCAATCTCAAGCAGAACGAGGGTTGGAAATAATAAACGACTAACATTAAAATAAGACTAATGATTATGAAACGTTATATCAAAATGGTAGCTGTCCTCTTGGGACTCATGGCTTCTTTCACTGCATGTGAGAATGGAGACCAGTCTTTCGATGATTACGAGGGCGGAACTACAGCTTACTTTGCTTATCAGTCACCAGTAAGAACTATCGTGCTGGGTGATGATGAGTACGATACAACATTGGACAAGGCGCACAAGTGCAAAATCTTGGCTACCTTCGGAGGCTCATACAATGGCAGAAAAGCTGCGGTTAATGTTGCCGTTGACAACAGCTTGTGTGATCACTTGACATTTGCCGATGGAACTCCTGTGAAGGCTATGCCTGCTGAGTATTATCAGCTCGCAACCACTACTTTCAATTTCAATGGTGGTATGCAGGGCGGTACTGAGGTGCAGCTCACTGATGCTTTCTTCAATGATCCTGAAGCTGTCAAGAATACATACGTGATTCCTTTGGTCATGCAGAATCAGACTGGTTTCGATAGAATCGCTACTGGTACTTTGAAGGAGGGAAGAGAAGGCTCTCGTACCAATGCTTCTGTTTGGGAGAAGGCTCCTCAGGATTACGTGATGTATTGTGTGAAGTTCCAGAACAAGTATAGTGGTTGGTGGTTGACCAATCATAATACAAGCACTGACAACATCGAGAAGGCTTCACAAGTTCAGATTACCACTCGCAGCTTGAACAGCTCTGTTTATTCTGTAGAGTTCCAGGAAGGTGACAAAATCTTGAAGGCTGACCTCTTGCTTACATTCGATGCCAATGAGAAGTGTACCATCACTTCTCTCACCGATGGTGTTACTGCAACAGGTACTGGTTCTTGGGCTGACAATGGTATCCATTCGTGGAATAACAAGGATCGTGACCTGATGGAACTCAATGCTGAGATTACTTTCGCTGGCGGCGTTAAGAAGAATCTCAATGAGAAACTCGTTTGGTGGCGTAGTGGAGTAACCAAGGAGGAGTTCTCTTATACCTATAATAATTAATGATCGCATAAGTTATGAATAAACAAATATTAGTATCTGCACTCGGGGCCATGCTTTTGGCCTCTTGTGCAGACCACTTCGACCAGAATTTCGAGACCGTACGTCCTGGAAAGGAAGCGCAGTATGGTTATCTGGAGCAATATGATGCCTTGAAGGAATACATCAAGGACCGTCCAAACTTCCACCTCGGAATCGGAACTACTGTAGATGAATATAACAAGAAGGAACTGGTGTATGCTTTGACCAACAGCAACTTTAACGAGACTGTAGCCGGCAACGCCATGAAGATGGCTTCTTGTGTTGCTGATGATGGTAGCATGGATTTTGAGAAAGTAAAGGAATATGTTAAGAATGCCACAGATGCAGGTCTTTCGGTTTATGGTCATACCTTGGCTTGGCATGCTCAGCAGCCTAACAAGTATCTGAATCGACTGATTGCAGACAAGGAGTTACCTCCTTCTTCTAATGTCACACGTTGCTTGGTCATCAAGAATGCAAAGGCTGGTGGTCATTGGGATGCTCAATTATATTTCCCTGCTCAGTTATCTAAAGGGAAAAAGTATGTCTTTAAAATGAATGCAAAAGCTACTGCTCCTTTTGAGTTAATTCTATGGGCAGCCCCAGGTGATGCAGATTTAGGCTCGATTCCTGTAGGTACTAAATGGAATGAATATACCGTTGAATTTACTCCGAAAGACAATTATGAGAACTTTGTTTTTGCTGCAGGTAAACTGGGCGGTGAACTGGACATCAAGTCTTTAAGTCTTTGTGAAGAAGGTTCTACCAATAATTTGATCGTAAATGGTGACATAAAAGGGGACGAAGTTCCTTGTAATAAACCTTATTCCTGGCATACGGTAACTACAGGAATTCAAGAAGTGCCCGAAAGTCAAGTGGTTGAAATCCCTGTAAGTGTTGGGCATCTTACCTTTGATGATGGTAAGAACCTTGGTGGATGGGGTATGGATAATACGCCAAAGATTGTAAATGGTGTTTGTGAGGTTGGTAACAACGCAGCCAAGGCGGACCCTTGGAATTCACAAGTTAACTATGAACCAGGTTTCGCTTTCGAGAATGGTAAAACCTATCACTTGAAGATGAAAATCAAGGGTTCTGTAGCTGGTGAATTTGGTGCTGGATTCCAGAATCCTGACGGATACAAAGGCTGTGGTGACTTCCCTACCATCAAGGTTACAACTGATTGGAAGGAAGTTGATGTGACTACCAAATGTAATGGTGACAATGCCTTGCGCCTGCTGCTGAATATCGGTAAATATGCAGGTACCCTCTATATTGATGATTTTGAAGTTTACTACACGAAGTCTTCAAATACCATTCCTCTTACAGATGAGGAAAAGAAGAAAGCACTTACTCCTGCTTTGCAGAATTGGATTTACGGCATGATGGAAGCTACCGAGGGCAAGGTGAAGGCTTGGGATGTTGTAAACGAGGCTCTTTCTGGAGCAGATAAAGATGGTGATGGCAAGTACGACTTGCAGTCTGCTAAACGAGGCAACGTTTCAGCTGACGATGCAAAGAACAATTTCTACTGGCAGGATTACCTGGGTGACATTGATTATGTTCGCACTGCTGTAGCTGCAGCTCGCAAGGGCTTTGTTGATGCTGGTGGAAACCCTGAGGATTTGAAGCTCTTCATCAATGACTATAACTTGGAGAGTGATTGGGACGGCAATGGCAAGTTGAAGAGTTTGAAAAAGTGGATCAAGGATTGGGAGGCTGATGGCGTTACCAAGATTGATGGTATCGGCAGCCAGATGCACATCTCTTGCTATGAAAATCCTCAGACTCAGGAGTCAAAGAAGAATGCTATTGAAAACATGTTGAAGTTGATGGCTGAGTCTGGCAAGTTGGTTCGTATCTCTGAGTTGGATATGGGTTATGTTGATGCCAATGGCAAAGAGGTGAAGACAGCCGATATGACAGAGGAACAGCACAAGGAAATGCGCGCTCTCTATGAGTTCGTTGTCAAGAAATATCTTGAGCTTATTCCTGAGAATCAGCAGTGGGGTATCTGCCAGTGGTGTGCTACTGACAGTCCAGCCAATAGTGGTTGGCGTCCTGGTTTGGCTACTGGCCTCTGGGATTCGGATTATTATCGCAAGCACACCTATGGTGGCTTTGCAGCAGGTCTTGGTGCTCCAGAATATTGGAAGGAAGCCAAGTAAATACTCTAAAAGACATTAGTTTTAGGTTTATCATACAAAGATTAACCGAAAAAAGATGTTAGTCGTTAAGGTTGGCTGTGTTGTGATGACACGGTCAACCTTTTTGCTTTGTAACATTTGTCTTGCAATATGTTAAATGTGAGTCAGTAAATAAAAAATAATTCTGATTTTTGAGGTTGTATCACTTCTTTTTTGTATCTTTGCGCTTAAATATCACTATACTGATATATAATGGCTATTTTATGGCTTAATGTTCACTTAAATGATAGTTAAGTATATGAAAGATTTGTATGAATATTCTACTCCGGAACTGGTGAGATTGCTGGGAAATCGCTTTAGGGAATACAGAATGCGATGCAATTTGACACAGAAGGAAGTGGCAGAACTGACAGGCATTGGTATGACTACTATCCACAAGTTTGAGAATGGATGTGCTAGAAACATATCACTTTCTACATTGATTCTCTTGCTCAAGGTGGTGGGACAGATCAATGCGCTTGATAACTTAATGCCCGAATTGCCACCATCCCCTTACTTGATGACCAAGGGAGATAAAAAGGTACAAAGAATTAGACACTGATAATAGCGAATGATTTATGGTTAAGACTTTAAAAGTAATCTTGTGGGATGAGGAAGTTGGTAGGTTGTCGTGGGACGACAAAAGGCAAATGTCCTACTTTACTTATAATCCAACTTTTGTGCATAGGGGTATTGATATATCTCCTCTATGGGCATCCATACGCAACAATAGAGGACTTATGCCTATTTGGGGAGAGGAACAGAGAATTTATCAAAAACTTCCTGCTTTCCTGGCTGACTCATTGCCTGATTCTTGGGGCAATCAGTTGTTTGATCTTTGGAGACAGCAGAATCATCTCTCCAATACGGAAATTTCTCCTCTTGATAAGTTGTCATTTATCGGTAGAAGAGGAATGGGTGCTTTGGAGTTTGTCCCAGAGTATGAGAGGAGTAAGAAATCAGAGAGGATTGATGTCAATTCCTTGGTTGCACTTGCTGAACGCATATTTACTGAACGAGAGGAGGCTCAGATTTTACCAGAGGAATCTCTTACCATGCAGTCGCTCTTGACTGTGGGAACTTCTGCTGGTGGCAGGCAGCCTAAGGCTGTTATTGCTATCAATTCGGCTGATGGTGAGATAAGAAGTGGACAAATCTCGGATCTTGATGGATATGATTACTACTTGTTGAAGTTTGGAAATGCTGATTTCAACTCTGCCGAACTAGAAATGACATACTACGATCTTGCCATCAAGGCTGGCATCAATATGATGCATTCTGAACTCTTGACGGTTGATGGCAGCAAGCACTTCATGACGCAGAGATTTGATAGAAAAGATGGGAAGAAGCTTCATACTCAAACTTTGGCGGCTATGTATCCTGAGGCAAATAGTTATGAGCAACTTATTTCTGTTTGCAGGTCGCTCCATTTGCCAGAGGCTGATTGTGAAGAGGTTTATAGAAGAATGATATTCAACGTGCTGGCAAACAATACTGATGATCACAACAAAAACTTCTCCTTCATGATGGATAGGATGGGTAATTGGCGGTTATCACCTGCTTATGATCTTACCTATATCCTCAATATGGGTGGAGTGCAGCCCAATCAAGACCACTGTATGTTTATCAGGTCCAAACTGCGTAATATTTCAAAAGAGGATGTCTTGCAATTTGCATTCGATAATGGTATTCGAAAGCCAGAGAGTATTATTGGTGATGTAAAGAATGCTTTGTTGCAATTTAGGACTGTGGCTGTAAAATATGCAGTGGATGAAAAATGGATAGGCAGAGTGGAGGCTACCATCCTTTCTCATCTGAAAGAATGGGGTGAGTATGAAGATGATAAACCGACGTTATCTGTAGAGATTAATGGTCATCAAGTGACTGATGTACATATAGAGCAAGCCTACAAGGGCAACTTTCATTTATGTGCAAAGATAGATGGCAGGGAAAAGAAGTTTGTGATAAGCAAAAACAAGAATGAGTTTTCCCTTATAGAGAGTCTCGGAATCGCTAATCTTACAGAGAAACAACTGTTGACTATGGTTGAAAAATTCCTATGTAAGTAAAGAAATATAAAGGTCGGTTGTGTCGTGAAGACACGACCGACCTTTTTGCATTTTTTTAATGATGATAATATTCTCTTTCTCCTATGTGTCATTCTTGAAAGAGATTGTCTAGTGTGACTTCGCTGTTTACTATACTTTCCTTAAAATGGCACGAAAACGCACTTTTTCTCACTTTTTTTTCGAGAAAAAGTGCGTTTTCGTGCCAAAATCTTTAATTTGGCTGTAAGCGTCTCCGCATTTATACCTTGCCCTTTATCGTAAAAGTTCTTACCTTTG
>JAJWJX010000052.1:0-75 GCA_021623045.1 Segatella copri
GACCCACTGATTAAGAGTCAGTTGCTCTACCAACTGAGCTAAGGGTGCAACTATTTGTTGGTGACTCCGCAAGGA
>JAJWJX010000052.1:175-25605 GCA_021623045.1 Segatella copri
TTCAAACCTTGAACCTCTTGATCCGTAGTCAAGTGCTCTATTCAGTTGAGCTACGGAGCCAAAACCATTTGTTTCAGTGAAGCTTTGATAGGAGAGTGACTCCGCAAGGATTCAAACCTTGAACCTCTTGATCCGTAGTCAAGTGCTCTATTCAGTTGAGCTACGAAGCCAATTCTTATCTTTTGTACACCCTTAGGGATTCGAACCCTAGACCCACTGATTAAGAGTCAGTTGCTCTACCAACTGAGCTAAGGGTGCAACTATTAAAAGCCTCATTTCTGAATTGCGAGTGCAAAGGTACTACTATTTTTTGATTCCACCAAATTTTTTCGCAACTTTTTTCGAAAAAAATCAATTTTTCTTCATCTTGAAGGTTCCTAATGTATGTCTATACCCCTTCTTGTTGATGCTTACCACGCGGTAGATACCCTCCTTTAAGTTTCTAACATCTAGCGTGTTATCTTTTGCATGGAGGTACAGAATATCGCATCCTTGCAGGGTTTCGACCATCAGAACGTCAAAAACGAGATTTTTGGTGGTTTCTGCTAGATATACCTTCTCTCCGTCACATTCGAGTAATTTCGCAGCTCCTGTGCTTTGGGCAAAAAGTGGATTCTCTTCCTCTTTTTCTAGGGTTGGCTGGCTTTCTATGCCATATCCGTCCATTGAAGTTACGGCAACAAACAGACGTTTTGCATCAGGATTTTCTATTTTGAACGAATTTCCTATGATTCGTGCGGCAACCAGGTTGCGTGCATCGGTGATGTCAACTGGATATTTCTTGCTCGCGTATACATTATTATATATATGAGGGGTTGCGATTTTAGTGCCATCCGTATAGTTTGAAGGATTGCTCCAGGAAACTGATACCTTGTTATCGGTGGTGATTACCGATAATTGCTGTGGCTGTTCCGGTTGGTTCTTGCTTGCCCAAGTCATCGGCGGAACCAATGAAGGGTATGGATTGAAACGTTGGGTAAAGTCAAGAATACCCTGTTTGTTGTCCAGGAGGAACTTGTTTCTGAAGAATGCATATCCCATTCCGAGGTTTCGGATGTGATACATTTCTGCCGTCACGTCATTGATGTTCCACTTTCCTTCTTTCGGATCGAGAAAGTAGATGCCCAGTCCTGGAACCACAATCTTGCCATGGCTCTGTTCCTGCCAGTCGATGGCAAACGGATAGAAGTGTTCGTTCTTGAAATACATCATAGGGAAGAGCTCGTCCATCAGACCGCTCTTGAGCCAGCCCTGTGCATCCTGGCAGACCTTCGTGTATGCATTCCACCCAAAGCTCCGGTATCTGCTCAGGTCATCAGACTTTCCTACAGGTGAGCAGCTCATTTTTACCCAAGGTTTTTCAGCCTTCACTGCATCGTGAATCTTTCTTACGATGTTGGTGATATACCGGCGTCCCTGTTCCCGGCTCACTTTGATGTTCCAGGTTTCAGGGTAACGGATGTAGTCGAGGTGAATACCGTCTACATTATATTTATGTGTAATTTCCCTGCAGATGTTTGCCAGATAATCGCCTGTCCGACTGTTTTCCGGATCCATGTATCCGTCGGCTCCAATCTTCTTGATGAGTTTCGGCATCTTCTGTCGGAGGGTTTTGCAGCCGAGTGCGTTCCATTTTCCTACAGGGATGGTTACCACCCAGGCATGCAGTTCTATACCGCGCTTATGGCATTCGTCGATGGCAAACTGCAGAGCATCATAGCCCGGACTTCTGCCCGGAAATCCTGACAGACATCCATCCCAAGGTTCGTATGCCGACGGATAAATCATGGTACCTCTTACGCGGGTCTGTATCAGTACGGTATTGATTTTAGCCTGCTGTAACCGGTCCAGTATATCCGTCAGTTCCTTTTTCTGCTTTTCGGCAGAATAAGAAGACTGGGCATAAGAGTGTGGCCAGTCGATACCTCCTATGGTTGTCAGCCATACAGCTCTTACTTCATGTTTCGGCACCTGGTTATTGAACACGATACTCTGGGCTTTTGCGGCCAAAACAGAGCATAAAACGATAAAAAATATCTTAAATCTCTTCATAATCTTACAATTTGGCAACAAAGATACCAATATTTTTTTTTATTTCAAATAAAAATATTACTTTTGCGGTTGAAATATTAAAATAAAGTGCATTTTGCACCGAAAAGAGAGAAAATTTTAAGCAATAAAAGCAAAATGGTCAGTTTCGTTATTAGTTTGGTCGCCCTTGTATTGGGTTACCTTCTTTATGGAAAGTTTGTGGCGCATGTGTTCGGTCCTGATGACCGCCCTACGCCTGCAGTGACCAAAGCCGATGGGGTCGACTTTATGGTACTGCCTAGTTGGAAGATCTTCATGATTCAGTTCCTCAACATTGCAGGAACGGGTCCTATCTTCGGTGCCATTATGGGTGCCTGGTACGGACCGGTGGCTTATCTGTGGATTATCTTCGGGTGTATCTTCGCAGGAGCCATGCATGATTACATGAGCGGTATGCTCAGTATCCGTAACGGTGGAGCTGGTTTGCCGGAATTGGTAGGTAAGTATTTGGGTGCACGCACCAAGAAAGTGATGTTGGTCTTTTCGGTACTTTTGCTGATGATGGTGGGAGCTGTGTTTGTATACAGTCCGGCTATCATTATGAGTGGCATTTGTAATACGGATGCATTCTGGGGCAGCCAGATGTTTTGGATTGTGGTGATCTTCGTTTATTACGTCATTGCTACATTACTGCCTATCGATAAGATTATCGGTAAGGTTTATCCGCTCTTTGCCTTCTCGCTTCTCTTTATGGCGGGTGCTCTGATGATAGGTCTCTTTGTGAAGTGGCCTTCATTGCCTGAACTCTGGAGCAATTTGCAGAGTTGCAATCTCAATGAGAATCCGGCTTGGTTGGGAACGGAGTCTTTTGTACAGAAGAGTCCGATTTTCCCTTGCCTCTTTATCACGATAGCCTGTGGTGCCATCAGTGGTTTCCATGCTACGCAGAGTCCGCTCATGGCCCGATGCATGAAGAATGAGAAGATGGGACGCCCTATTTTCTATGGAGCCATGATTACAGAAGGTGTTGTTGCCTTGATATGGGCTACGGTTTCCATGTATTTCTTCTATTATGGTGGATGGCGTGAATGCGTAAGTCCTGAGGCGGCTCAGCAGTTTATCGCTCAGTTTGATGGCGGCAAGTCGCTTATCCAGAACTTCGATGCGCCTACCGTTGTGAAGATAGTATGTTCCAGCTGGTTGGGTGTGGCTGGTGGAATCCTGGCTCTGCTGGGTGTTGTTGCAGCGCCTATTACCAGTGGCGATACGGCTTTGAGAAGTGCCCGTCTGATTATCGCCGAGTTTATCGGTTTGGAGCAGCGCTCTATGCGCAAGCGTCTTTATATCTGCGTTCCGTTGTTTGCTCTTACGGTGGGCATTCTGGTTTGGCAGATGGAGAATCCTGATGGTTTCAATATCATCTGGCAGTATTTCGGCTGGGCTAACCAGACGCTTTCTGTGTTCACTCTCTGGACATTGACGGTTTATCTGGTACAGCAGAAGAAGCCTTTTGTAATGACGCTGGTTCCTGCCTTGTTTATGACCGTGATATGTTCAACCTTCCTGCTCATTTCGCCAACAGCTTTGGCTTTGGGTGAGAGCCTGGCTTATACGGGCAGTGTCATCATTCTGGTGATAGCCTTGGTATGGTTCCTGGGTTGGTATCGCAGTTATCAGAAGAAACAATAGATTTATATATAAGTATTAATCAATATACGTAAATTTATATGATACGAATGAAAAAATTAGCTATTGCAGCATTGGCACTTGTCGTTTCGACAGCTGCCCATGCTCAGTTTGAAAGTGGAAAACAGTATATCGGTGCGTCGATGACGGGCTTAAACTTGAGTTATAATGGCTCTCAGGACCTCAATCTCGGTATTCAGGCTAAGGCTGGATACTTCGTAGAAGACGATTGGATGCTGTTGGGGCAGGTAGAATATAATCATTCTGGTCTTGAAGGCGTGAAGGATTATTTCTCTGTCGGTGCCCAGGCACGTTATTATATCGAGCAGAATGGTCTGTATCTGGGTGGCGGCGTAAAGTTGGCTCATTCCGGAGGTTATAATGATTTCATGCCAGGGGTAGAGGTAGGTTATGCTTTCTTCCTCGGCAAGTCGGTTACCCTCGAGCCAGCTGTCTACTACGATCAGAGTTTCAAGAAGCATGTAGATTATTCTACCGTAGGTTTGAAACTGGGTATTGGTATTTATCTCTAAACTGCTAAGATGCAACAACAGTTTTCTTCGACTTTGTTGGAAAAGGCAGTGGCGGAGTTTTCTAAATTGCCAGGTATAGGGCGCAAAACAGCTTTGCGCCTTGTACTTTTTATGCTCAAGCGTAAGAGTGAGGATGTGGAACTCTTTGCTGATACCATTTCCAGGATGCGGCGTGAAGTGAAATACTGCAGGGTTTGTCATAATATCAGCGACACTGATGTCTGTCCGATCTGTTCTGATTCCCGGCGCGATGCTTCTACCATCTGTGTCGTCGAGAATGTGCAGGATGTACTGGCGATTGAAAACACGCAGCAGTTTCACGGACTCTATCATGTCTTGGGCGGCATCATTTCGCCGATGGATGGTATCGGTCCTTCGGATATAGAGATAGAATCGCTGGTTCAGCGTGTGGCTGAAGGTGGGGTGAAGGAGGTGATTTTTGCTCTCAGCAGTACGATGGAGGGTGATACTACCAACTTCTATATCTCCCGTAAACTTGCTGATTATCCTGTTAAACTCTCTGTTATCGCCCGTGGTATCTCGGTGGGTGATGAATTGGAGTATACAGATGAGGTTACCCTCGGACGGAGTATTCTGAACAGAACTCCATTTGGACAATAAAAAAAGACAACAAAATGAAAATCAAACAAGTACAACGAATATTGATGACCAATTTCCTCTTTGTCCTGTTGGTAGGATTCCTGCTGGTCTTGCTCTATGAGACAGAAATTCTGGAACCTACTAATCTGGCAGGGGATGTCACGTTGGTCTATGTGATTACCGTAGCGATGGAGTTTCTTACCATTGCTGTTATTCCTTTGGCGCTCAAACTCTTCAGTTTCAAGGCTATTCACCGTCAGTTGGTAACCCGTAAGGGAGATGCACTTCTTCCTCTGGGCACTGCCCGTCTGAATATGCTCTGCTTGCCAATGCTGATCAATACGTTTATGTATTATCAGACGATGGCGCCTGCTTTCGGATATATGGCTATCATCCTTTTTCTCTGTCTCTTCTTTGTTTATCCTTCTGTCGGAAGATGTGAGGACGAAACAACTGAGGCGGAAGGTTAAACTCTCAGTATCTAATATTTGCTATTCGATATGAAACTCAGTGTTATCATAGTAAGCTATAATGTGAAGTACTATCTTGCCCAGTGTCTGCGTTCGGTAGAGAAAGCTATCGGCGTGTTGGAGTGTGGGCAGCAGGGTGATGCAAGTGGCGATACGGCAGAGATTATCGTGGTTGATAATCATTCTCAGGATGGAACGGTGGAATATCTCGAACAGTGTTTCCCGGCTTCCCGATATCCTAATCTCCATGTTGTAGCCTGTACGCATAATAACGGATTTGCCCGTGCCAATAATCTTGCTATCCGCAAGAGCGAGAGTGATCTGGTTCTTTTGCTGAATCCGGATACCATTATCGGCGAGCATGTTCTCAAGGATGCTGTCAGTTTTATGCGTTCTCATCCTGATGCCGGTGCACTGGGTGTAAGGATGTTGGGAGCCAATGGCAAACCAGCTCCTGAGAGTAGGAGAGGATTGCCTTCTCCGATGGTGGCTTTCTATAAGATGATGGGGTTGTGCAGCCGGTTTCCTCAGCATCGCAGTTTCGGTCATTATTACATGGGTTATCTTCCGTGGGATAAGCCGGCAAAGATAGAGGTTGTGAGCGGTGCTTTCTGTATGATTCGTCGTGAAGCCTTGCTGAAGGTGGGGTTGCTGGATGAGGATTTCTTCATGTATGGCGAGGATATTGATCTTTCTTACCGTATCTTGAAGGGTGGTTATCAGAACTATTATCTGCCTGTAGATATCCTTCATTACAAAGGTGAAAGTACTCAGAAGTCGAGCTTCCGCTATGTGCATGTGTTTTACGAGGCGATGCTTATCTTCTTCCGTAAACATTATTCGGGTATGTCGCATCTCTTGAGTATTCCTATCAAATTTGCCATCTATGCCCGTGCCTCTGTAGCCTTTACGCAGATGATGACTGCGAGAATCAGAAAGAGTCTGGGATTCTTTTCTCCTTCTCATGTCGACCTGTCAAACCAGGTATTGTTTGATGCTGACGAGATGAGCTATGAAGAGATGCTGCATCAGCTTGCGCAGCGGTCTGACGAGAATATCAAACTGGCTACCTATACGAAGGACATCGGTAAGGTGATTACGGATAGGGAGGTGATGGATAAGGATGAATTTGGTTATTTATAAGGATAGATTTATTTCTATATTATAAGGTACGCGCGTACATTATTAATAAGTGTAGTTTATGAAAGAACCGAATATTCGATTACGTGCTTTAGAGTTGGAAGATCTAGATTTTCTCTACCATATAGAGAATGATGATCGGCTTTGGGAACTGGGTGTTTCCAATGTTCCATATTCGCGCCGGGTGCTGCTCGACTATATAACCAGTGCTTCGGCAGATATTTATGTTGACAATCAGGTGCGCCTGATAGTAGAGAATGAGCAGAATGAGCAGGTGGGCATCCTGGATCTTACAGATTTTGATCCCCGTCATCACCGTGCCGAACTCGGAATTGTCATCAAAAAGGAGTTTCAGGGGCAGGGTTACGCGAAGGCTTCTGTGTCACGCTTGTTGCAATATGCTCGGAATATACTTCATCTTCAGCAGATTTATGCTATTGTAGGTATCAGAAACCAAAAAGCGGCTAAAATGCTGCAATCTGTTGGATTTGAGGGGAATAATATCCTGAAACAGTGGCTTTGTAGCCCAGTTGGATATGAGGATGCGATGTTTTTTCAATATTTTCTGTAAAAAAGTTGCATAAAAATTTGGTAGAACCAAAAAAAAGTAGTACCTTTGCACTCGCAAATGAAAAATGAGCGCTAAGCCATTCAATTTGATTTCATGATTGGTGCGTTAGTTCAGTTGGTTAGAATGCCTGCCTGTCACGCAGGAGGTCACGAGTTCGAGTCTCGTACGCACCGCTCAAAATCATCTTGCTGGTTTGCCAAAATAGTTTGGTGCGTTAGTTCAGTTGGTTAGAATGCCTGCCTGTCACGCAGGAGGTCACGAGTTCGAGTCTCGTACGCACCGCAGAAACCTTCGAGAGTGATCTCGGAGGTTTTTTGTTTTTCAGTAAATCTAAGAGAATATGGCTATCGTTATCACAGTTCTGGCATACTTCTGTGTGCTGCTGCTCTTCAGTCATCTTACTGCCCGTAAAATGGCAAGTAATGAAACTTTCTATCGTGCCAACCGCCGTTCGCCTTGGTATATGGTTGCTTTCGGTATGGTGGGTGCGTCTATTTCGGGCATCACTTTTGTCAGTGTGCCGGGCATGGTGATGAGAACGGATATGACCTACCTTCAGATGTGTATCGGTTTCATCCTGGGTTATTTTCTGGTTGCCTTTCTTTTGCTTCCTATCTATTACCGGTATAATCTCACTACGATTTACGGTTATCTGCAGCAGCGGTTGGGGGAACGTTCGTATAAGACTGGAGCTTCGTTCTTCCTCTTGTCCAAGATGACGGGTGCGGCTGTCCGTTTCTTTGTAGTCTGTATCCTCTTGCAGCGTTTCGTGCTCGATGGCATTGGTGTTCCGTTCTGGGTCACGGTTCCTGTCATGGTACTGCTTATCTGGCTTTATACACGCAAGGGTGGTATCAAGACGCTGGTGTGGACGGATACCTTTCAGACGCTCTGTATGTTTGCTGCGCTCATCCTCATTATCTGTCAGGTGATGTCGGCGTTGGGCATGACTCCTTCCGAAGCGATCGCTGCGATTGTTCACGACAGTCATTCCCGTATTTTTGTCTTTGATGACTGGATGTCGAAACAGAATTTCTGGAAACAGTTCCTCAGCGGTGTCTTTGTAGTGATTGTGATGACCGGTCTTGATCAGGACATGATGCAGAAGAATCTTACCTGCAAGTCGCTCCGTGAGGCCCAGAAGGATGTTTGCAGCTATGGTTTTGCCTTTGTGCCTGCCAATCTGCTTTTCTTGAGTCTGGGTGTGTTGCTGGTGATGCTGGCTCAGAAACAGGGAGTGGCTTTGCCTGATGCTCCTGATGATCTGTTGCCGATGTTTGCGGCTTCGGGGGCGATGGGAAATCTGGTGGTGGTCTTGTTTACCATTGGCATTGTGGCGGCAAGTTTCTCCAGTGCCGATTCTGCTTTGACCGCCATTACTACGAGTCTCTGTGTGGATATATTGGGCAGGAAAGAGGATATGAAGCTCCGCAAGCGCATGCATCTACTGGTGGCTTTCGTCTTCATGCTCTTCATCATTGCTTTCAAGGCGATTAATTCTACGAGCGTGATAGATGCCATCTACATCCTCTGCTCTTATACTTATGGTCCGCTGTTGGGTTTGTTTGCCTTCAGTCTGCTCACCAAGTGTCAGGTAAACGACCGCTGGTCGCCATGGGTCTGCATCGCCAGTCCGCTCATCTGCTTCGCCATCGATACCTTTACCTCGCAGTATGTGGGCTATAAGTTCGGCTATGAGCTTCTGATGCTGAATGGCGCCCTGACCTTTGCAGGTCTCGCCCTTATAAAAAAAGAAACAGTTAAATACAAACAATAATGAGAACAAAAGTATTATTCGCAGCATTGTTGCTCAGTGCAACAACTGCTTTTGCCCAGCAGGAGAAGTTGGGCTCCGGTATTGACAAGACCAACATGGACTTGACCATCAAGCCGGGTAATGATTTCTATCGCTATGCCGCAGGCAACTGGATGAAGAATCATCCACTCGATGCCGAGCATACCGACAATGGTGCTTTCACCGACCTCTTTGAGCAGAACCAGAAGCGCATCCAGGACATCATCCTTGAATATGCTTCCAAGCCACAGCAGAAGGGATCACTCGGACAGAAGATCGGTTCGCTCTACAACCTCCGTATGGACAGCGTTCGCCTGAACAAGGAGGGCTGGGCACCTATCAAGCCAACTCTCGACCGCATTGCAGCCATCAAGGACCGCAGAGAGTATCAGCTCGTTACCGCTCAGCTCGATTTCCGTGGCGAGGGTACCATGATGTATGGCATCGGTGTGGGCGCCGACCTTCGTGATGCCGCCAACAACCTCGTTGAGGTAGACCAGAGCGGTCTCGGTCTTGGTGTACGCGATTACTATGTAAACGATGACGAGCAGACCAAGAAGATTCGTGATGCATACAAGGCTTATATGAAGAAGCTCTTCCAGATGGTAGGCAACGACGAGGCTACCGCCCAGAAGAAGATGGAGGCTGTGATGGCTATCGAGACCCGCATCGCTAAGGCAAGCTATAGCCAGGTACAGCTCCGCGACATCGACAAGAACTATCACAAGATGACCTACAACCAGCTCGTGCTCGATTATCCTGGCATCGACTGGGGCAATGTGTTCCTGGCATCCGGTTTCCCTGCTTTCAAGGAAATTTGCGTGGGTCAGCCTGAACCAATCCACGAGGTTGAGAAGATTCTCGCAGAGACCTCTCTGGATGATTTGAAGACATACGCAGAGATCAAGGTGATTTCTGGTGCAACCAGCGTATTGAGCGATGATTTCCGTGCCGTATCCTTTGAGTTGAGCAAGGTAATGAGCGGTGTTCAGCAGGACCGTCCTCGCTGGAAGCGTGCCGTAAGTACCGTGAGCGGTGTGTTGGGCGAGGCTATCGGAAAGATTTACGTAGAGAAGTACTTCCCGGAGAGCAGCAAGAAGCGTATGCTCGAACTGGTTCACAATCTCCAAACTGCGCTTTCACAGCGCATCGACGAGGCTACATGGATGAGTGCTGCTACCAAGGCACAGGCTAAGGATAAGCTGGAGAACTTCATCATCAAGATCGGCTATCCTGACAAGTGGAAGGACTATAGCGGATTGCAGGTAGATGACAGCCTTTCTCTCTACGAGAATATGGCAAATATCTCTGAGTTCTTTACCAAGGATGAAATCGCCCGCAAGGTGAACAAGCCGGTAGATAAGACTGAGTGGGGAATGACTCCTCAGACTATCAATGCTTATTATAACCCAACTACCAACGAGATCTGCTTCCCTGCAGCTATTCTCCAGCCTCCATTCTTCGACCCAACAGCCGATGATGCGATGAACTATGGTGGTATCGGTGGTGTAATCGGTCATGAGATGAGTCATGGCTTTGACGATCAGGGCAGCCAGTTTGACAAGACCGGTAACCAGCACAACTGGTGGACTGCTGCTGACAAGAAGAACTTCGAGTCTCGCACCAAGATCCTGGTTGATCATTTCAACAAGATTGAGTTGGCTGGCAAGAAGGTAAACGGCCAGATGACTCTGGGTGAGAACATCGGTGACAATGGTGGTTTGAACATCGCTTTCCGTGCACTTCAGAATGTGATGAAGACAGAGAAGTTGGGTGTGAAGGATGGATTTACTCCAGAACAGCGCTTCTTCCTGGCATGGGCACGTGTATGGGCAGGCAATGCCCGTCCTGAGTACCTGCAGTATCTGATGACCGTGGATGTTCACTCTCCAAACGAGGCTCGTGTAAACGGTGCCCTCCCAATGGTGGATTCATGGTATAAGGCATTCGACATCAAGAAGGGCGACAAGCTCTTTGTTCCTAAGAACAAGCGTGCACATATCTGGTAAAAACAGTGTGGGGGTAAGGCTTCCCCACACGCCCTGAAAGGGCAGAAGCTCCTAGCCCAGGGCATCGCCCTGGGTTTGATCCAGCAACAACAAAGTCGCCCTGAAAGGGCAAAAGCTTTCTATTTCAAAGCTTTTGCCCTTTCAGGGCGACTTTCTATATATACCTTATACCCAGGGTGTTGCCCTGGGCTGGGAGCTTCTGCCCTTTCAGGGCGTGCTGGCATAGAACTTTTACTTCGTTCCGAAATAAAGGAACAGCATTCCGAGCAGAACGAGGAGCAGATCTACGAACTTCGCCTTGAGATTCTTCTCATGGAAGATCGCTGCACCGAAGAGGAAGCTGACGATAACCGAACCGCGGCGAATCATGCTCACGATACTGATCATGGCGCCAGGCAGACTCAGAGCGTAGAAATAAACGAAGTCGGCTGCCGAAAGGAAGATACTGATGAAGATGATACTCCAGTGCCAGTGGAATGGGGTAGAATTCTTCTTGGTAGGCCACCATATCATCAGCAGCATGGCTCCCATGAGGAAGCACTGGTAGATGTTGTACCAGCTCTGCACAATCATTCTGTCTAATCCTACACCACCATTCTCTGGTGGAGCCATCAGATACTTGTCGTAGAGACCGCTTATTGCACCGAGCACGGCAGCCAGTACGATGAAGTAAATCCATTTGTTGTGCTTGAAGTCGATACCCTCTTTCTTGCCGCTGCGCGAAAGCATGGCAAAGGAGATGATGGCAAGTATGACACCAATCCACTGATACAGATTCAGTACCTCGCCATAAACCAGCAGGGCACCCACGAGTGTCATTACCGGTCGGGTGGCATTGATAGGTCCCACGATGGTGAGCGGCAAGTGCTTCATGCCGAAATAACCGAAGATCCAGCTGCTCAATACGATGAAACTCTTGAGCACGATGTACTTGTGAACTTCCCATCCGCCTTCTGCTACATGAAACATCGTTCCATCCAGCGAATTTCCTGTATAGCTCATCACGATGAACGGCAGGAAGATGAGCGATGAGAAGAGCGTGTTCAGAAAGAGCACGGGAATCACTGCGTTACCTGAAAGCGCCTTCTTCTTGAAGGCATCATAAAATCCCAGCAGCGCTGCTGAGAGAAATGCTAATACTAACCACATTTTTATGAATGTTAAATGTTGAATGTTGAATGTTGAATGTTGAAAGAGGCTCGCGCCCTTGTGTTTCTAATCATTTAATCTTTGAAATCATACCCTACCTCTTCCAGGAACAATGCGTTACCCGGCATGCTTTCGCCTGCATCGCTGCGGCTTCCGTTGTGCAGGATATCGAGAAACTGTTCCATCGTAATCTTTTCTCTGCCTACATCGATGAGCGTTCCCACTACGGCTCTCACCATGTTTCTCAGGAAACGGTTGGCGGTAATCTCGAAATACCAGGTGGTAGGAGAGGTCTGTATCCATCGGGCGGCTGTTACATGGCAGATGGTGGTCTTGTTGTCGCCTCCCGCCTTGCAGAACGCTGCATAGTCTTCGTGATGCATAAAATGCTGAGCCGCCTCGTTCATCTTCTCGAAATTTAGGGGATAGTTCATCTGCAGTGAATAATGGCGCTCAAACGGATCTTTCTGCGTATGTATATAATAATGGTATGTGCGCGATGTGGCAGAGAAGCGGGCATGCATCTCCGGGGCTACCTCCCTTACTTCGTATACGGCGATGTCGCGGGGCAGGATGCGGTTCAGACGGTATACCAGCTGGTCGGGTTCCATCGGAATCCTGTCGGTATCGAAGTGGGCTGCCATGTGTCGTGCATGTACGCCGGTATCGGTCCTTCCTGCTCCCACCACCTCCATTTCCTTTCTCAGAAGTATGGAGAGGGCGCGCTGCAACTCCTGCTGCACCGAATTGGCATTGGGCTGAATCTGCCAGCCGTGGTAGTTGGTGCCGTCGTAACCGAAGAATATGAAATATCTCATGTGCTATCTTTGAACTTTTTTGTTTTTGCTATGAACTTTGAGCTTTGATTTGTTCTACGTTCTTTGCTTAATTCGGGTGCAAAGTTACTAAAAAAACGTGAAATATGGTATAATAATACAGATTTTTTTCAAAAATGGTACAATCTTGAAAGAAAAGTTCATTTTTATTTTGCAAATTGACAATAATTGTGTACTTTTGCCAACGTTTTTGATATTATAGATTATGGCACAGAACATATTCAAGGGTTTAGGTGTTGCCCTTATTACTCCTTTCAACACCGATGGCTCGGTTGATTATCAGTCGCTCAAGCGATTGGTAGAGTTTCAAATTGACAATGGTGCAGACTTCCTTTGCATCCTTGCCACAACTGGTGAGGCTCCATGTCTTACACAGGAAGAGAAAGATAAAATCACAGAATTGGTGAAAGACGTGAACAAGGGTCGCGTCAAGATATTGAAATATTGTGGTGGTAATAATACTGCTGCTGTCGTTGAAGAAATCAAGAACACCGACTGGAGTGGCATCGATGGCATCCTCAGTATCTGTCCTTACTACAACAAACCTTCTCAGGAAGGTCTCTATCAGCACTTCAAGGCCATCGCCCAGGTTAGTCCGCTGCCTATCGTGCTCTACAATGTTCCTGGCAGAACCGGTATCAACATGAAGCCTGAAACAACCTGCCGTATCGCCCGCGACTTCCCTAATGTGGTAGCCGTGAAGGAGGCTAGTGGCAGCCTGGAGCAGGTAGATGAGATTATCAAGAACAAGCCTGATAATTTTGATGTTATCAGCGGCGATGATGCGCTTACCTTCTCAATGATTGCCAGTGGTGCTGCCGGCGTTATTTCTGTTATCGGCAATGCCCTGCCTAAGGCTTTCAGCCGTATGATTCGTCTCGAGTTCCGTGGCGAATATGAGCCAGCCCGTAAGATTCATCATTCTTTTACCGAGCTTTACAGTCTGCTCTTTGTTGACGGTAACCCTGCCGGTGTAAAGGCGCTCCTCAATGATATGGGCTTCATCGAGAACGAGCTCCGTCTGCCTCTGGTTCCTACCCGTATCGCAACCAAGCAGAAGATGAGCGACATTCTGAAGACTTTGAATATCTAAAATAGTGATTAGTTATTAATCATTAAGTACCATGACTGAAGATAGAAGAATCATACACGAGATAACACCGCTGATGGGTAAGGATGTGCTCTATATTGCAGACAGGCATAAGAAGGAGTTTACTTATCCTATCCATAACCATTCGGTGTACGAGTTGAACTTTGTAGAGAATGCAAAGGGAGTAAGAAGAATCGTTGGAGATTCGCAGGAGGTGATAGGTGACTATGATCTCTGTCTCATCACATCGCCCGATCTGGAGCATGTATGGGAGCAGAACGAATGCCACAGCGATGACATCCGTGAGATTACCATCCAGTTTGATTTCTCCATGGGTGATGAAACGCTCTTCGGAAGAAATCCCTACGCCAGCATTACCCGTATGATGCAGGAAGCGAAGAAGGGACTTGTCTTTCCGATGCAGGCTATCATGAAGGTATACGGACTGCTCGATTCTTTAAGTTCAGTGAAAGATGGTTTCTATGCCGTGCAGCAGTTCCTGACCATTCTCTATGAACTGTCACGCTGCGAAAATGCCCGTACGCTGGCTTCCAGCAGTTATGCCAAGGTAACGATAGAAGACGATAGCCGCCGCATTCTGAAGGTGAAGAATTTCATCTCTAAGAACTATATGGATGAACTCCGTCTGCCGGAGCTTGCCTCACTGGCAGGTATGAGCAGCAGTGCGTTCAGCCGTTTCTTCAAGCTCCATACTGGCAGAAACATCTCAGAGTATATCATTGACCTGCGACTGGGTTATGCAGCCCGCATGCTGGTAGATACCGCCAAGAGTATCAGCGAGATAGGTTTTGATTGCGGATTCAACAATCTCAGCAACTTCAACCGCATTTTCAAGAAGAAGAAAGGATGCTCGCCAAGCGAGTTCCGAGAAAGCTATCATAAGACAAGAATCATTGTATAATACAACCCAACGTAATCGTTTAAGTGAAATAATCAAAAATATTTCGCTTAAACGATTCTTTTTTCCGATATTTGTTGTATCTTTGCGCTACAATTCATAGTGAATAAATAAACATTTAAAAACTACGATAACGAATTATGAAGCAATTTATGGATGAAAACTTCCTGCTCGACACTAAGACTGCACAGGATCTTTTCCACAATCATGCGGCTAAAATGCCAATTATCGATTATCACTGCCACCTCATCCCTGAGATGGTAGCAAATGATCACAAGTTTAAGAGTATTACAGAACTTTGGCTCGGCGGCGACCACTACAAGTGGCGTGCTATGCGTACCAACGGTGTAGATGAGCGCTTCTGCACAGGTACTGATACCAGCGACTGGGAGAAGTTCGAGAAGTGGGCTGAGACTGTGCCTTATACTTTCCGTAACCCTCTCTATCACTGGACTCATCTGGAGCTCAAGACTGCTTTCGGTATCGATAAGCAGCTCAGCCCTAAGACAGCCCGTGAAATCTACGATGAGTGTAACGAGAAGTTGCAGTTGCCTGAGTTCAGCGCTCGTGGCTTGATGCGTCATTACAATGTAGAGTGCGTTTGTACTACAGACGACCCAATCGATGACCTGCGTTACCACAAGCAGACACGCGAGAGCGGTTTCGAAATCAAGATGATTCCAGCTTGGCGTCCTGATAAAGCTATGAACATCGAGAAGCCAGATTTCGCTGACTATATGAACAAGCTCGGTGAGGTAGCAGGTGTTAACCTCGTTACTTTCAAGGATATGGTTGATGCCCTCCAGAAGCGTCACGACTTCTTCACTGAGAACGGCTGTAAGTTGAGCGACCACGGTATCGAGGAGTTCTACGATGAGCCATACACAGATTCTCAGATTGAGACTATCTTTGCCAAGGCTATGCGTGGCCAGCAGCTTTCTGCTCTCGAAATCCGTCAGTACAAGCATGCATTCCTCAAGGTTTGCGCTGAGATGGATCACGCTGCAGACTGGACACAGCAGTACCACTATGGTGCTATCCGCGACAACAATACACTGATGTACAACAAGCTTGGTGCTGATACCGGTTTCGATTCTATCGGTGAGTTCACTACAGCCAAGGCTATGAGCAGCTTCCTCAATGAGCTCAACATGGAGGGTAAGCTTACACGTACTATCCTCTATACATTGAACCCATGTGCCAACGAGGTAATCGCTACTATGCTCGGTAACTTCCAGGATGGTTCTTGCCCAGGCAAGATTCAGTTTGGTTCTGGCTGGTGGTTCAACGATCAGCTCGATGGTATGACCCGCCAGATGAATGCACTCTCTGTATTGGGTCTCCTGAGCCGTTTCGTAGGTATGTTGACCGACTCACGTTCATTCCTCAGCTACCCACGTCATGAGTACTTCCGTCGTTTGCTCTGCAACCTCCTCGGCAATGATGTAGAGAAGGGCTTGCTTCCTAACGACATGGAGAGCCTCTCTCGCATGGTAGAGGATATCTCTTACAACAATGCTCGCAACTACTTCAAGTTCTATTAATCCATAGAACTGAAGCAATTTATACTAAGACAAATCCCTTCACGGCATCCCGGTGGTGTTGTGGAGGGATTTGGTGTTTTATCGTGAAACCAATACTTTAAACTTATGGGGGTAATAGACAGAATACTAGGTTTTTACGAAGATATCAGGGAGTTCAATTCTTCTAATATCAAAGACTTCCGGGGCAGACTCAAGTCTTGGCTCAAGATGGGTATGCTTGCCGGTCGCATCTTCTATCTCAAGGATATGTGGGCCAGGGATGTGGCTGCCTTGACTTTTGCCTCCTTCATGGCTCTGATACCTTTCATGGCTATGATGTTTGTCATAGCCCGTGGTTTCGGCTATGCCTCTCTGCTCGAATCCTGGCTCTCTACCACCTTCGAGGCACAGCCCGTTGTAGCGCAGACCATCGTTAACTTCGTTCACAATTATATCGAGAATACGCAGAGCAATTATATCATCGGTACGGGTATCGTGATGTTTCTCTATACCATCGTTTCGCTGATGCAGAAGATAGAGCTTACCTTCGATGATATTTGGCATACGGGCGAGCGTTCGTGGAAGCAGATTGTTACCGAATATCCTACCATTCTGTTTGGTCTGGGACTGCTGATTCTCTTTGCTTCGAGCATCAATGTATGGACGGTGAATATGGTGGATAATGTAGACAGGATAGCGGATATCGGTGATACCATTCCTTCATTCATCCTTCATCTGGCGGCTTTTGTTCCGATGTTCCTGTTCTTCGTGTTCTGCTATTATGTCATCCCGAATACCTATATCCGGGTGCGCAGTACCCTGGTTCCATCGTTCCTGGCGGGTGTCTGCATGACTGCACTTCAGTATGGTTACATCTATCTGCAGGTTTTCCTGTCCAGCTACAATGTCATCTACGGTTCGCTGGCAGCCATTCCGCTTTTCCTGTTATGGCTTCAGATTTCGTGGGCTATCGTAGTGTTTGGCGCCTTGCTCTGCCATACCAACCAGAACATCCATTATTATGATGGCGATTTGCAGTATGACCATCTGAAACTGGTTCAGCGCATCAAGGTTTGTGGGGTAGTGATGCATCTGGTATGTCGTCGGTTCAATCAGGGCGAACAGGCGTATACTCCGAAAGAAATTCATGATTTAACGAAGATACCTCAACAGATTGTCAACCAGTCGGTTAAGGAACTGTTACGTGCCCGTTTGCTGGTAGAAATCCGGAATGGTAAGAAAAGCAGTTTTGAGGAATCGGTGGTTCTTCATCCGATAGAGAAGATAGAGCATCTTACCTATGGTGTGATGATAGAGCGCCTCTTCGGTTATGGCGAGGATATCTCAAGCCTTGCCGCATTGGAGTCGGATATGGCGATGTGGAAGGATATCGATATCGTGAATGCTAAGTTCATAGAAAAGGGAAAGCAAATCGCTTTCTGATGAAAAACTATCAATTTATAGTATCTTACTCAAGTTTCGCATGTAAGCTCCACACGCCCTGAAAGGGCAGAAGCTCCTAGCCCAGGGCATCGCCCTGGGTAATTACGGACACAAACCTGTCGCCCTGTAAGGGCAAAAGCTTTAAAATACTGGGCAATGTACAAAGCTTTTGCCCTTACAGGGCGTCTTGCAGATTGCCATCATACCCAGGGCGATGCCCTGGGCTAGGAGCTTTTGGGCCTTCAGCCCGTTCTTGAACCACATTCGAAAGTTCAGTATCTAATATAATATCTTATTTCTGGTCATATCCGTCAGAAATCTTTTTCCCCAGTGCTAGCGCCAGTTCAACCTTGGCACCATATCCTTCCAGCTGGTCGGCAAACTTGGCAACCGAATTGCCGGATGCGATGATGTCATCAAAGAGAATGATCTTTTTGCCCTGGAAGAATGCCTCGTCGATATGGAGTTCATCTACAGGATCGCCATCTTCATCTACATCATGCGTGTAGCTGAAAGCAGGGTAGGCGTTGGTCATGCCCGTAGCCTTGCATATCTCCTCGCTGAACTCCTTGAAACGGCGCTTGGTATGCGCCTCAAGAGCTGCCGGAATGCAGACCAGGGTAAACTGTGCTGCCTCTTCGCCCAGAAGACTCTTCAGCTTGTCTGAAACCATTTCAATAGCCTTCTTCAGGGCTTCCTGATGGTCCATCTCCGTAGTGAGCTCAGAGTTACCTTTAAAGTTGACGATAAGGTCGCGTTTTTCCCATTCCTCTGCTGTGAGTTCAAAAGTACCGAAGGCGCTGAATGCAGCGTAGTCGACAAGCCATTTGTAGTGCAGTCCGTTTTTCAGGACTGGCCACGAGTTGATTTCATTTTCGTAATTAGCCATAGACTAGAAATTTTTGATTATTAATAATGCATAGTTTCTGCAAAAATAGGAAATCTTTTCGAATTAAGGTGCCGGTTTCATAAAAAAGATTTGTTTTTTAAGTAATATTTCACGTAGCTGCCCTTTTTTTACTTATTTTTTAGTACCTTTGCACCGCATTTTAAGAAATACGTATATTTTTATGACGAGAAAAACAAAACTTCATGAAATCCGCGACTACGTTATCATTGCCCTGGCGATGATAGAAGGTAGTATCGGTTTGAACATCTTCCTGCTTCCCAATCATATCACGATGGGTGGTGTAGGAGGTATCGCTTCTATCCTTTACTGGGGATTTGGCATCCCGGCATCAGTATCTTATCTGGCGCTCAATGTGTTCCTGCTTCTCATCGCATTCCGCATTTTGGGCTATAAGTTCTGTCTGAAGACCATCTATGGTGTTGGTATCTTTGCCTTAACTACCCGTCTGATAGAGACGCATACGGTAGGCATGACGCCGCTGCTTCACGACCAGCCGTTCATGGCAACGGTCATCGGTGCGTTCTTCATGGGCAGCAGTGCCGGTCTGGGTCTTTCCTGCAATGGTTCTACGGGTGGTTCTGATACCGTAGCGGCGATGATCAACAAGTACTGGAACATTTCCCTGGGTCATGCCATCATGATTTGCGACCTGTGCATCATCACCAGTTCTTATCTGGTATTGCGCGATTGGGAGATGGTGATTTACGGTTATGTCTGCCTCTTTGTGCAGTCGCTCTGTGTAGATCATGTGGTGAATGCGTTGCGCCGTTCGGTTCAGTTCTTCATCATCAGCGACAAATATCTGGAGCTCAGTGCAGCCATCAATACCGCTGCCGACCGAGGTTGTACGGTGATGGATGGTCATGGCTGTTACAGTGGCAAGGATGTCCACATGCTGTTTGTGTTGGCGCGTCAGCGTGAGTCTCAGAAGATATTCCGTCTTATCGACGAGATAGATCCTACCGCCTTTGTCAGCCAGAGTGCCGTCATCGGTGTCTATGGCGAAGGTTTCGACCGTTTCAAGGTTGGCAAGAAGATAGGTTTGCCGAAGAAGAAATAGATAAACAGAAAAAGGGTGTGTCATAACTGCATGACACACCCTTTTTTAAAATTAACTCAAGTTTCGCGAGTGGTTCAAGTACGGGCTGAAGGCCCAAAAGCTCCTAGCCCAGGGCAACGCCCTGGGTATAATAGCAATCAGCAAGGCGCCCTGTAATGGCAAAAGCTTTAAAACTTGCTCGTTATTTAAACGCTTTTGCCCTTAGACTTCCAGTCGTCAATCGTCCCCGTCTTAGACGAGAAGTTGCAGCCTATCAGGTAAATCGTTCTGTTGTCTGTGGCATACTCACGGGCATATCCTTTTTCCTCGATTTGTTTCAAGGCTTCAGTCGCTGACCCATCACGCTTAAATTCGAAGATATACACAAACATTGGAGTCTCAATAATGCAATCAACCCGTCCTTCACTTTGCTCCTTTTCTATTAGAACGGTAAAACTGCTTATCATACGAATCACCAGATAGAAGGTATATTGGAAGTATCGCTCTTTTTCCCGTTCGTCATCTTTGCGTCGCTGACTATATGGTATACTGGCGAAGAAGGAAGTGAGTAATTTCTCCAATTTGTCGCAATCTCCCGTCTTCATCGTATTAACAACTTCTACGACCCAAGCATCAGGCGATTCCTTTGGCTTCAGATAGTTGGCAGCCACCATGGTTACGAAACCAGCTTTTACCTCATCGTTTGGAAAATCCAAGAGATAAGAATCGGTATCCATGTTCCAATCCTTAATGGTGAGATAACCACTCTGGTAAATCATTGGCAATGGTGCCTCTGTATCCGCCTTGTAATCTATAAAACTGCTGGTTGGATAAAATTTCCCTGTCAGTTCATTGAGGTTTTCGTCGAAGTGAGCTAATAAGCGGACCAGATAAGTAGGCGAACCTGTACGGAACCAGAAATCACTCAGGATTTTCTTGCTCAGTGAGTTCAAGATGCTGAAAGGATTGTAGATGTCGAGCATGTTTGGACTGAAATGGTAACCGTCATATTTGCGCTTGAGCCGGTATTTCATCTCATCCTCAGATACTTTATATCTTGCAGCCATTGCCTTGATTTGCTCATCAAAGACAGAATACAGTTCCTCTTCCGTGATGCCGCAAAGAGCCTCATATCGGTCGTCCATGCTGATGTCATCTGGTTGGTTGAAACCACTGAATACGCTTACTTGCGAGAACTTGGTAACACCTGTCAACAGCACGAATTTCAAATCTCTGTCAGCAGCCTTGAAGACACTGTAGAAACCTTTCATAATCTCGCGATGTCGGTCTTCCAGTAAACGTTCGTTGCCTTCAGAATCGAAGGTCTTTAACCCTGAGTCTAAAACATCCAGTAAAGGTTTGTCATATTCATCAATCAGGACAACGGCGCCAAGTCCTGTCTTTTCGTGGGCAGCTTTCAAAACAGCCATAAATCTGTCTCCCAAGGTGTTGGTCAATGGGTTTCTGCCATAAATCAGTTCTTGAGTTTCAACAAAAGTCTGCAAGGATTTTTCCAATTCGCCAGCCTGTGTGAAATTCTTGCCGTTGAAATCTATATGAAAAACCGGATATTGCTTCCATTCTTTTTCTAACTGTTCGATGGCAAGTCCTTTAAACAGTTCTTCCTTTCCTTGGAAGTAGCATTCCAAGGTAGAAATCAACAACGACTTTCCGAATCGTCTTGGACGACTCAGAAAGTATATATTCCCATTGTGTACTAAATCATAAATCAAGTCTGTCTTGTCAAGATAGACATAACCATCATTTCTGATTTTTCCAAAGTCTTGTATTCCTATAGGATATTTCATATTGTTGCTTTTTATTGAATTTTTGGCAAAGTTACGAAAAAAGTTGGTATCTGCAAAATAATGCGGAATAAAATGTCTTTATTTTCAGATAAAAGCAATTTTCGGAAAGGCTTGCATTTTATCTTAAGCTGTTCAAATCACAGAGGTCATCAATTATCTCAGCCCCTTTCAGCATGAACTCCTTCTCTTTCTCGCTGAAAGCATAAACATCATTCTTTTGAATGCCTCCTCTATTTATTTACAAAATCTCTACCTTCAGAGAATAAGAGAACTCTTCTGCTGCGTCATCATACCCTCATAAAATTTGTCAAGCATATCATAGCTCACGAATTTCACCCTATCGGAGATTGACTTGAAATAATCATGGGCCAACCTGGCATCAAACTCTTCACGGCGCCTGGCATCTGCCACGATCCTCAATCTTGAACACCTCCTGATTCAGCTGACCGAATGTAGCACATCCACCCAACCTCTTCAAGGTCTCTATTACAGCTTCGTATTGTTTCATATCTCGCTAAGTTTTATTTCGTTTAAAGCCCGTATAAAAAATCACTCTGCAAATTTACATTAATATTCAGAAAGAACAAAAAAAATATATGAAAACTTTCTGTTTTTATTCATTTTAATCAATTTTTCTTTTCTTTCTGCCGAATTGATCTTTTTTGATCACGAAAGTTAAAGTATGATCTAATCATTTATAAATCAAATATTTGCATTACCTTTGCTTTACCCTTCGGCCAGCGATATACAATTCTGTTACGCGCCTGAAACCTCCATATAACTACGATGAAACAGAAAAAGCCCCGCAGGAATACTACCTGTGGGGCTTGAATCAACTTAAAAAAATAAATACAATGCAATCCTTTCCGAAATTCGGCTAGATGTGGAAATCTACCAACTTCAGCCATCGCTTGACATCAAACGACGGACAGTCTTTGTGAACGTTTGGCAAATCGCGGTGGCCCAGTATCTCTGCATCAGGATAGGAGAGGCAGAGGCTCTCCAGAAGCGAATACAGAGACTGATTCTGGGCTGGAGTGCGCGTATCGGCAGGCTTGCCGTTCTTGTCGAGACCTCCCTCATAACAGATGCCGATGCTGTGGGCATTGTAATGACGGGCATGGGCTCCTACTTCTGATTCCGGACGACCCGGATATATCACACCATCCTTCGTGATGTAATAATGATAGCCGATACTCTTGAAACCGCGGGCAAGATGGCACGCCTCCAACTGCTCGAATGTGAAATCCTGAGTCACTCTCGTGGCTGAACAATGAATCACGATGAGTGAAATGCTACGATGTTTCTGTGTCATGGCAACCTCCTTTCTTTTTAGCAGTTCTGTACACAGAATGAGCTGGCTACAGCTGTTAATACCGTGATGAGGAAGTTGATGATGGTTTTCCAATTTACCTTTTTCATTTTGCTTTGTTTTTTAATGATTAATACTAAGTGGATAATGATAGTCACATGCTTGTTTTAGTGGTTGAAATTTAGTTTCAGTAAGCGTCTTTGGAATGAAGAAGGGCGGGGGAGGAACTGTCAGCCCGGATACCCGTAAAAGGCAGGTTCTTGAGTCGTTATGATTTGCTGTTTATCCGTAATCGCCAGGATGAAAACCAGCCGCTTTGTGCCTTCGGAATATCCCTGTCGCCAGTCAGTTCACTCCTTCCTTCTTCTGTCGTTTCGCATATTTGAGAGACGGATGACTACTCCAGGCCGTCTCCGTTGTCACCTGTTCCGTCGGTGCTACCGCCTTGTGATGTTCCGCCACCCTGTGTAGTATCGCCGCCCTGTGTGGTGTCGCCAGTGGTGGTATCGCCTGCAGAGCTCTCGCTAGAGTTGAGGAGATCCATGGCGTTCTTGGCGTTGGCATCGAGAGAGAGCTGTGTGTTGCTGAGTTTGCCGGTAGCACGTGCTCTGAGGCGGTAACCCTCTACAAACTTGGCGAGGCTCCACTCCTTGATGCTGGCAGCTCCCATCTTGTTGATGATGCCGATGGAGAAGATGGCAAGGTTGTCTATCTTCACTGCCTTATTCTGGAGTACGAGCTCCTTCACACAGCTCACCATGTCGGTGAGAAGGCCCTTGATGGCACCCTTCGAGAACGGGGTGTTGTGGCTCGCCATGTGTTCGGCGAGTTCATCGATACCGATGGT
The DNA here is from genome assembly GCA_021623045.1 of Segatella copri. GTDB lineage: Bacteria > Bacteroidota > Bacteroidia > Bacteroidales > Bacteroidaceae > Prevotella > Prevotella copri_T. Next base: position 23,887 of record JAJWJX010000052.1, read on the forward strand.
TTCTGTTACTACTGGTCGCGCATAATACTTGCCATACGCTTCCTTGATTGTCTTGTTCTTGTTCTTCACTAACTTGATGAGAATCATACTTTTAAAAATTTAGTTTTAGTAAAAGCAGTCTGTGTCTCCGCCGAGACCGTTGCTGCATCAACCTCTCTGATTGACGATACAAAGATACAACATTCCCGAACCCCCAACTATGCGATTTGTGCGATTTGCAGGGATTCGGGAAAAAAGGTTGAAAAAAGTGGTATTTTTTGTGTTAAAATCGAAAAAAGTTTTTGTTGTATCAGGTATTTAGCGTATTTTTGCGGAAAAATTTATAAACAATGACTGAACTTTCGCATGTGGTTCAAGTACGGGCTGAAGGTCCAAAAGCTCCTAGCCCAGGGCAGCGCCCTGGGTATGTTGGCAATCAGCAAGGCGCCCTGAAAGGGCAGAAGCTCCTAGCCCAGGGCAACGCCCTGGGTATTATGATATACAAACCAACGCCCTGTAAGGGCAAAAGCTTTAAAATTATGGCACAATCATTATCAAAAATTTACATCCATTTGATTTTCCATATCAAAACCACGAGCCCAAAAATCCGTGAAAATGATTTGGAGCGACTTCATAATTATATCGGTAAACTTGTTAAAACTACGGGATGTGTCGAGATAAAGGCTGGTGGTATAGGAGATCATGTTCATGTCTTGTTCATTTTATCAAAAGACGTCACGATTTCCCAGATTGTGGAGGAGATTAAGCGAAACAGTAGCAGATGGATTAAGAATCTCGATTCTGATTATTATCATTTTTTCGCATGGCAGGGTGGTTATGCCGCATATTCCATCAGCCAATCAGTTGTAGATAAAACATTACAATATATTGCCAATCAGAAAGAGCATCACACAAAGCATTCGTTTGCAGAGGAATATAGAGCGTTCTTGAAATTATATAATGTGGAATATGATGAGAATTTCGTATTCCGGGATTAGGCAGGCTGGTATTATAAAGTCTGAACTTTCGCATGTGGTTTAAGAACGGGCTGAAGGCCCAAAAGCTCTTAGCCCAGGGCATCGCCCTGGGTAATGTTGGCAATCAGCAAGGCGCCCTGAAAGGGCAAAAGCTTTATGTTTTGTCTGGAGTTTTTAAAGCTTTTGCCCTTTCAGGGCGACAAGTTTGTGTCCGTAATTACCCAGGGCGATGCCCTGGGCTAGGGGCTTCTGCCCTTTCAGGGCGTATGGGGCTTACTTTCAGGGCGTGTAGAGCTTACTTTTCTTGATAAGTTTACAAGAAATCGTGTAGCACTTTAAATCAAGGAATTCCTATAATAAACTCACCCTGGAAGGGATATGCATAGTGTGTTGTATGCATTCCCTTTCAGGGTATTTTTTTATGGTTCATCCAGAAATTCGATGATTTCTGCTACTTGTTGCCGGGTATAGAAATGGGAGAACTTGCCGGCGTAGCCCGAACAGAGGCTCTGCTTGAGCTCGGGGCACCGGTTGATCCATCTCACCAGCCGGTTGAGCGCTACCCTGGGGGTAGCGGTGGGAAAGTAGAGCATGGCGAGCTCTGCCTTCCCGTAACTTCTGTCTTCTATCATAATTTGTTCTTTTTTGAATAATAAAAAACTGAACTTTCGCAAGTTTTGCCCCATACGCCCTGAAAGGGCAGAAGCCCTTAGCCCAGGGCATCGCCCTGGGTAATTACGGACGCAAACCTGTCGCCCTGTAA
>JAJWJX010000099.1:0-5039 GCA_021623045.1 Segatella copri
GGTCGGAAGACGAAAGTAGGAGAAAAACTACTTCGTTTTCCTCCTACTCGATTATAACGCCCCTTCCTTTTCTGAGATTGCTCTTTTGGGAACAAAGATGTTTTGTTTTTATATCATAAAATAGGTGGTGAGAGTGCAAAAACTTTCCTTTTTATTTTGTTCTTCCCCCAAATACTTGTATCTTTGCACCAAAAAATAATATATGACTTCATCAGAGTTTATAAATAAGTTTAAGAGTAAGTACCTTTGGGGGAATATCGGTGCCATGATTCTGGTGCTGGTGTTGCTCTGTGTCGGTGTCAAGTATGGCATCGATATCTATACCCATCATGGTGAGGCCATCCGTGTGCCGGATATTCGATATAAGAATATCGATGATGCTACACATATCCTCGACGATGCGGGATTGGAAATTGTTGTAACGGATACGGGATATGTCCGCTCTTTGCCGCCTGATGTCATTCTGGAGCAGACTCCGGTTTTCGGAGAAGTGGTAAAGTCGGGACATGTTATCTATGTTACCATCAATTCTGATCATTCTCCACGTATCACCATTCCTGATGTCATTGACAACAGTTCGTTGCGAGAGGCAATGGCTAAACTTACTGCTATGGGATTCAAACTGGGTACACCTGAATATATTCCTGGCGAAGAGGATTGGGTTTATGGTATCCTCGTTAAGGGTAAGCATGTTGTAGCTGGTGATAAGGTTTCTATCGATGATGTGCTTGTCATACAGGTTGGTAATGGTAAACGGAGCGTTGATGATTCTATCGATGTGGTAGATCCGGTTTATCACGGCGAAGAAGATGTGATGGAAGGCGAAGGTGACATGAGCGGAGGAACTCATGAAGACAACTTCGAGGTGGTTCCTGGTACGGAAGCCACAGAGCCTGCTCCTTCGCATGAGCACCACCAGAAGGAAGTGGTGGAGTAGGAGAAATGAAAAGTGAAGAGTGAAGAATTCAATAGTAATACGAATGATATTTTTAGATTATATATATAATAAGGTATATGCTCCTGTAGAGGATGACTTCGGGTTTGATGATGCAGGAGATATGGACGAACTGGATGATGAACTCCAGATGGAGGAAGGAAACGCTGCTTCTGGTGAAGGAGGAGATGAACTCTATGAGCACTGGAAGGTTCAGGTGGATGCCAACCAGGAACCGGTCCGCATCGATAAATACCTGGCTGATAAGATGGCCTATCAGAGCCGTAACCGCATTCAGCAGGCTGCTGATGCCGGATTCATCCATGTCAATGGTAAACCGGTAAAGAGCAACTATAAGGTGCGCCCTAATGATCTGGTTACTCTGATGCTCGACCGTCCTCGTCACGAAACGAGTATCAAACCTGAAGAAATCGCTATCAATGTGGTTTATGAAGACGACCAGCTGATGGTGGTTAACAAGGAAGCCGGTATGGTGGTGCATCCAGGTGCGGGCAACTTTCATGGAACCTTGATTCAGGCGGTAGCCTGGCATTTAAGGGATATGCCTGAGTTTGATGCCAATGATCCGGAAGTGGGCTTGGTGCATCGCATCGATAAAGATACCAGCGGACTGCTCGTTGTGGCAAAAACTCCTACGGCAAAGACCGCACTGGGTAAGCAGTTCTTCAACAAGACTACCCATCGCAGTTACAATGCGCTCGTTTGGGGCAATATTGTAGAAGATGAAGGTCGCATAGAAGGTAATATCGGCCGTGATCCGAAGAACCGCCTCCGTATGAAGGTCTTCGATCCGGACAGCGGAATAGGCAAGACGGCGGTTACGCATTACAAGGTGTTGGAGCGTTTCGGTTATACCACCTTGGTGCAGTGTGTGCTGGAAACAGGCCGTACCCATCAGATCCGTGCCCACATGAAACATATCGGTCATCCGCTCTTTATGGACGAAACCTATGGCGGTACTGAGATTCTGAGAGGTCAGCGCAGTAGCAGCTACAAGGCATTTATCCAGAACTGCTTCAAACTCTGTCCGCGTCAGGCTCTCCATGCCAAGACACTCGGTTTCGTGCATCCTACAACCAAGCAGCAGATGGATTTTGACAGTGAGTGGCCGGAAGATTTTAGACAATTAATAGAAAAGTGGCGCGGCTTCATCGCTGGCACCACACAAGATACATTCAAAAATATTTAGTAATTATGGAAAATAGCAAGAGAACGATAGCCATCGTATGCGGTGGTGATTCTTCTGAGCACGACGTATCATTGCGCTCAGGACAGGGTTTGTACTCTTTCTTTGATAAAGAGCGCTACAATATTTATCTCGTCGATGTGAAGGGCACCGACTGGCATGTCGCTTTGGATAATGGTGAGACTATCGAGATTGACAAGAACGATTTTTCTTTCGTTATGAACGGCAAGCATGTCTATTTCGATTATGCTTATATCACCATCCACGGACAGCCTGGTGAGAATGGTGTGATGCAGGGCTACTTCGACCTCATCCATCTGCCATACTCTACAAGCGGTGTTCTGGTAGAGGCAATGACTTTTGATAAGTATGTGCTCAATAATTATCTGCGCGGTTTCGGTATAAACGTAGCAGACAGTATCTTGCTCCGTCGCGGTGAAGCTTATGATGAAGAAGAGATTGCCAAGCGTATCGGTATGCCTTGTTTCGTAAAGCCTGCTGCTGACGGCAGTAGCTTTGGTGTGAGCAAGGTGAAGAATGCTGACCAGCTGGCTCCAGCCCTCCGTGTGGCTTTCATGGAGAGCAATGAGGTAATGATCGAGGGCTTCCTTGATGGAACAGAAATTTCACAGGGTATCTACAAGACAGCCGAGAAGACTGTTGTACTGCCGGCTACAGAGGTGGTTACCACCAACGAATTCTTCGATTACGATGCCAAGTATAACGGTCAGGTACAGGAAATCACTCCAGCCCGTCTCTCTCCAGAGACTGCAGAAGAGGTTGCCAAGACCACATCCCGCATCTACGACATTCTTCATGCCAACGGTATCATCCGTATCGACTATATCATCTCTAAGGATAAGGATGGTAAAGACAAGGTGAACATGCTGGAGATCAATACCACTCCAGGTATGACCGTTACCAGTTTCATTCCTCAGCAGGTTCGTGCAGCAGGTCTTGATATCAAGGATGTGCTCAGCGAAATTGTGGAGAATCAGTTCTAATAATTAATGAGGAGTTAAGGAGTTAAAGAAGTTAAGGAGTTAAGACAACGGTAGAAATTAATGGAATGTAAAGATATCGTTTTAGAACATTTGTCTTAACTTCTATAACTCCTTAACTCCTTAACTCCCGAAAAAAACATAAAGTTATGAAGATTCCTCAAGAATTTGATACCATCCGTCCTTGGGAGCCTGAAGATCTCCCAGAGGTATTCGACCGTTTGCTTTCAAACGATCAGTTTAAACAAGTGCTTGCCTATCTCTATCCACAAGTACCTTTCGAGATGATTGCCCAGAAGTTGAAGGCATGTAAGACCAATCTGGATTTCCAGTTGGCTTTTGCTTACGATTTTGTTCATGGCATTCTGAAGAAGGCAGCAACAGGTTGCGAGATGGATTGTACATCGCTCGACAATACCCGTAATTATACTTTCATCAGTAATCACCGTGACATCGTGCTCGATTCAGCCATTCTCGATGTCCTTCTTATCGATAACGGGTTTAAGACCACTTGCGAGATAGCCATCGGTGATAATCTCCTTTCTCTTCCTTGGGTCAAGGATCTGGTACGTGTCAACAAGGCGTTTATCGTAGAGCGTGCCCTGAGCATGCGCCAGATGCTGATGTCGAGCAAGCGCCTTTCTGACTATATGCATTTCGCCATCAAGGAGAAGAACGAGAACATCTGGATAGCTCAGCGCGAGGGTAGAGCCAAGGACAGTAATGACCGCACCCAGAAGAGTATTCTGCAGATGATGTCGATGGGCGGTGAGGGCAGCATTATCGACCGCCTGAAACAGCTTCATCTCGTACCGCTCTCTATCAGTTACGAATATGATCCATGTGATTTCCTGAAGGCAAAGGAATTCCAGCAGAAGCGCGATAATGCCGATTGGAAGAAGGGACCAATGGATGATCTGGTAAGCATGCAAACCGGTATCTTCGGTTATAAGGGTCATGTGCATTATCATGCAGCCCCATGTCTTGATGATTATCTGGACAGTCTTGATCCTGATATGCCTAAGCAGGATATATATAATAAGGTAGCCGCCTACATGGATGAGCAGATATTCAAGAACTACCGTCTCTATCCGGGCAACTATGTGGCTCTTGATTTGCTTGAAAACTCAACTGCTCATCAGGCTGAATATACTGCCGAAGATAAGGCAAAATTTGAAAAATATATGGCTGGTCAGCTTGCGAAAATTGACCTTCCAAACAAGGATGAAGCTTACTTGAGAGAAAGAATTCTCGAGATGTATGCCAATCCTGTACGTAATTACCTTGCTGCTCAATAGCGGCAAGGTAATACTTTTTCTGTTTGATGATGTTGGAAACTGTTATTGTCTGCCTGTTTTAATCAGACTCCTAATTGGTAATTCATAAGCTGTTTAAGGCAGACTGTTAACTGGCAAACCACAGACAGCCTACTGGCGCTATAGCCGCTAGTGGACTGTTTGCCTAGAACAGCCTTCCCCAATGCCTTTGTTTCGTTTTTATGCGAAGCTTACGAAGAAATACTCTTCACTCTTCACCTTTCGCTCGGAATCCCCTGTGTTTATCGGCATTCCGGGCGGTGAAGAGTATTCGGGCACTCTTCACCTACTCTTCACCACTCTTCACCTTTCTTCACCTCTTTGTTTCGGCGGATTTGCGTTTCTTCTTACGCCTCGATGCCTCGTGCCTTGGTGAAGAGTGGTGAAGAGTGGGTGAAGAGTCGCTGATAACTCTTCACCCCTTGAAACGCCCTGTTTATGGGCGTTTCAGGGCATAAGGTGAAGAGTGAAGAGTTCAAATGTATATGTATAGAAAACGCTCCTGTTGCAATATGGTAACAGGAGCGTTTTTTGTTGTATGCTCGGCATGAGCTTATTCTAATGGGTGCAAGTCCCTAACA
>JAJWJX010000053.1:0-25266 GCA_021623045.1 Segatella copri
CTATAATTCAACTGTTTCAAAGATCGAATTGCCCTTTTTTATTGGACAGTAGTGACCAAAAAACTACTAATCGCAACAACCTATCGATTTTTGACGTACTTTTGCGACATCAAACAATTTTAATCGTTTTAAACCTATAAATTATGGATAAAAACAACCTTTCAAAGAAAGTAGGTCTGCTGATTGCAGGATGCTTTATTACTTTTAATGCTCTTGGTCAGACAACCATTAAGGGTCAAGTGGTAGATGCCACAGGTGAACCTGTCATTGGTGCCAGCATTCTGGTGAAAGATACCAAGAATGGTGCAGTATCTGACTTGGATGGTAACTACAAGCTTGACAATGTGAAGGATGGTTCCGTCCTGGTATTCTCTTATCTGGGCTACCGCACCCAGGAGATTCCTGTAAAGGGAAATCATGTTATCAATGTTTCGCTGAAAGAAAACGACGAGGTGCTCGACGAGGTGCTTGTCGTGGGTTATGCTGTGGGCAGCAAGCGCACGGTCTCGGGTGCTGTCGACCGCATCAAGAAGGAAGATATGAACAAGGGTGTAGTAACCAGTCCTGCCGAGGCGTTGAAGGGTAAGGTTGCTGGTGTTGTCATCTCACAGGCTGGCGGTGACCCAACCAGTTCGCCAAGCATCCGTGTTCGTGGTACCTCTTCTCTTTCCGGAGGTAACGACCCGTTGGTTATCATCGATGGTGTCTTTGCTGATATGACGATGTTCAATTCCCTGGCACCTGGCGATATTGAGAGTCTTACCATCCTGAAGGATGCTTCAGAGACTGCCCAGTATGGTTCACGTGGTGCTTCCGGTGTCATCGTTGTAACTACAGCCAAAGGCAAGTTGGGCTATTCCAGCCTGAGCTACAATGGCCAGTTCGGTGTCAATACAGTCTATAAGAACTTGGACTTGATGTCGGCTTCTGAATATCGCGAGACAGCCAAGTCTTTGGGGCTGATCTATACCGATATGGGTGGCGATACCAATTTCCTCGATGAGATTGAGCGCAATGTGGGTCTCACCCAGAATCATAATATCTCTTTCTCTTCTGGTACAGACACTTCCAGCCTTCGTGCTTCTTTGGGATTCGTTCTCCGTCAGGGTGCCTTGAAGAATTCTGATATGAAGAATTTTACAGCAAAGTTGGATGGAACACAGTATCTCTTCGACAAACATCTGAAGCTGGAACTGGGCATCTTCGGCTCTCAGCGCAATAGCAATATCCAGTATGATATGCACAAGATGTTCTATTCTGCTACAGCCTATAACCCTACTTATCCTAATGTAAGAAACGACAAGGGAGAATGGGATGAGGATCTGCTTGCCAATGAAGTCTGGAATCCACTGGGATTGCTCGATATTGATGACTTCTACAAGGATGCCTCTGTCAATGTTCATGGCAAGGCAACTGTCAACATCATCGACGGACTCTCTGTAAGTGCCTTTGGTTCATACAATTATTGGAACCGTGACAATAAGTTCTATATTCCTAACAACATCCAGATGGGTAAGCTGAACGGTAACGGATGGGCTTATATCGCCAATACCAACCGCAAGGACTACATGGGCAACATCATGGTGAATTTCTCCAAGGATTTCGGCAAGCATCATATTGATGCCCTGGCTCTGATGGAGGGACAGAAATATACCTACGACTGGAACTCACAGGAAGCACATGGATTTGACACCAACTACTTTAAGTTCAATAACATGAAGGCTGCTGCCAATGTGAGTTGGGGTAATCTGCAGTCTAACTACACCGAATATACCCTGAGCTCTTACATGGCTCGTGTCAACTATATGCTGGCAGACAAATACATCGCTACCGTCAATGTCCGTACCGATGGTTCTTCTAAGTTGGGTGCAGGTCAGAAGTGGGGCTGGTTCCCATCAGCTTCCTTGGCATGGGTAATCAGCAACGAGCCTTGGATGAAGAAAATCAAGCAGATAGATAATTTCAAGATTCGTGCAGGATATGGTGTAACCGGTAATCAGGATGCCATCGATCCTTATACTTCTCTCGCCCTGATGGAGCCTAATGGTGTAACTACCGTCAACGGCGCAACAAGTACTACTTTTGCGGTTACCTCCAACAGTAACCCTGATCTGAAATGGGAGGTAAAGAAGACATTTGATGCCGGTTTCGACCTGTCGATGTTCAAGCAGCGCCTCAATGTAACCTTCGACTGGTATACTTCTGAGACATCAGATATGCTTTATACCTATACCGTGCCAGTACCTCCTTTCACTTACGACCGTCTGTTGGCAAATATGGGTACCATGACTAATATGGGATTCGAGCTGGCTGTTCGTGGTGACATCATCAAGACGAAGGACTTCACCTTCAATTCCGGTGTGAATTTCTCTTATCAGAAGAATAAGCTGAAGAAGTTGAGCGGTACCTACAAGGGACAGCCTATGACAACGAGCGAGCATATCTCTGTTGCCAAGGTAGGTGCAGCTGGTCTGGTACATAACAATGGTGTAACCTATCTCATTGAGGGACAGCCTGTAGGTGTATTCTATCTGCCTCACTGCACAGGTATCGATGAGAATGGACAGTATATCATCGAAGACCTTGATGATAATGGTACTATTGATACAGGTGACAGTGGCGACCGCAAGGTTTGCGGACAGGCTATCCCTAAGTACTTCCTCGGTTGGGAAGACTGGAGTGGCTATATGAAGGAAAAGGTATTCGATTTCCTGACTCCATATCCTGATTTCGACATCAAGGCGCTCAATGAGTATGCTCATTCTAAGGGAGTGAAGCTCATCATGCATCATGAGACCTCTTCTTCTGTGATGAACTACGAGAAGTATATGGACAGAGCTTACCAGTTGATGAAGGATTATGGCTACGATGCCGTGAAGAGCGGTTATGTGGGCAACATCATTCCTCGTGGCGAGCATCACTACAGTCAGTTGGAAATCAATCACTATCAGCATGCCGTAACTCGTGCAGCCGATTATCACATCATGGTAAATGCCCATGAGGCTGTGCGTCCTACCGGTCTCTGCCGCACTTATCCTAACCTGATTGGCAACGAGAGTGCTCGCGGTACAGAATATCAGGCTTTCGGAGGTACCAAACCGGGACATACCGCCATCTTGCCTTTCACCCGTCTGCAGGGTGGTCCGATGGATTATACACCGGGTATCTTTGAAATGGATTGCGCCAATGGTTCACATTGCAACTCTACCATCTGCGGTCAGTTGGCACTTTATGTAACGATGTACAGTCCATTGCAGATGGCTGCTGATTTCCCTGAGAATTACGAGAAGCACATGGATGCTTTCCAGTTTATCAAGGATGTGGCTGTAGATTGGGACAAGTCTATCTATCTAGAGGCTGAACCAATGGAGTATATCACCGCAGCCCGCAAGGCAAAGGGCTCTGATAACTGGTTTGTCGGTGGTGTTACGGGTATGAAGGCTCATCAATCTACCGTAAAGCTCGATTTCCTTGACAAGGGCAAGAAGTATGTGGCTACCATCTATCAGGATGCAAAGAATGCCAACTACAAGACCAACCCTCAGGCTTACGTCATCACCAAGAAGACTGTGACCAGCAAGTCTGTCTTGAAGTTGAACTCTGTTGCAGGTGGTGGATTCGCAATTAGCATTCTTGCACAATAAAAAGCAGGGTTTTGAGTTATTATGATAGAGTTTTTCTTGAATTAATAATGATGCTCATGAAAAGAATGAATAAAATGTTGTTGGTTGCTGCCTTGGCGGCAACCACACTTTCTGCTCAGGCAGAACAGAAGAAGGGACCGGCTTGGTTGAGTGATGCACTTTTCTATCAGATTTATCCATCTTCCTATATGGATACTGATGGCAATGGTATTGGTGATCTGCCGGGTATCACTTCCAAGTTGGATTACATCAAGTCTTTGGGTGTGAATGCCCTCTGGCTCAATCCGATCTTTGAGTCGGGATGGTTTGATGGCGGCTATGATGTCATCGATTTCTACAAGGTGGATCCTAGATTCGGTACCAATACCGATTTGGTTACATTGGTCAATGAGGCCCATAAGCGTGGCATGAAGGTTTGTCTCGACCTGGTGGCAGGACATTCCAGTACCAAGTGTGCTTGGTTTAAGGAGTCTTCCGAGAAAGATCCTAACCAGCGTTACAGCGACTATTATATCTGGATGAACGATATTCCTGAGAGCGAGAAGAAAGAAATAGAAGCCCGTCATCAGGAGGCAAGTCCGGAGTCTAGTACCCGAGGCAGATATGTGGAGGCGAATGCTCCTCGTGCCAAGTATTATGAGAAGAATTTCTTCGAGTGCCAGCCTGCCTTGAACTATGGCTTTGCTCATCCAGACCCAAATCATCCTTGGGAGCAGAGCGTAGATGCGCCTGGACCACAGGCTGTTCGCAGGGAGATACGTAACATCATGGCTTTCTGGTTTGATAAGGGCGTAGATGGATTCCGAGTAGATATGGCGTCATCGCTCATCAAGAACGATCCCGACAAGAAGGAGGTTTCCAAGCTCTGGAATGAGATGCGTGCCTGGAAGGATAAGAACTATCCTGAGACCGTCCTGATTTCAGAATGGGCTAATCCGCAGCAAGCCATCCCTGCCGGTTTCAACATCGATTTCTACATCCATTTCGGTCTCAAGGGCTATGCTTCTCTGTTCTTTGACCGCAAGACTCCTTGGGGCAAGTGGGAGCAGAGCTACCAGAACTGCTATTTCGACAAGCAGGGCAAGGGTTCGCTCAAGGAATTTAGCGAGAACTATACCAAGGCATACAATGTCACCAAGAATCTCGGCTACATCGCTGTTCCATCTGCCAACCACGATTACCAGCGTCCTAACATCGGTACCCGCAATACGCCAGACCAGCTGAAGGTGGCGATGACCTTCTTCCTCACCATGCCTGGTATTCCATTTATCTATTATGGTGATGAGATTGGAATGAAGTATCAGATGAATCTCCCTAACAAGGAGGGTAGCAATGAGCGTTCTGGTACCCGTACTCCGATGCAGTGGACCAAGGGCAAGAATGCCGGATTCTCTACGAGTGCACCCGATAAACTCTATTTCCCTGTAGATACGGAAAACGGAAAGTTGACCGTTGAAGCTCAGCAGGGAGATCAGAATTCTCTGTTGTCATATACCCGTAAGCTGACTGCTTTGCGTCATTCTGCCAAGGCTCTTGACAATGAGGGAGATTGGAAGCTCTTGAACCAGAAAGGTCAGGAATATCCGATGGTATATGAGCGCACTTTGGGTGATGAGAAGTATGTTGTTGTCGTGAATCCTGGCGCCAAGGCTGCATCTCTCAACATCAGCTCTGTAGGTGGCAAGGCAGTTTCTGTTCTTTCTACAGGCAAGGTCGTATATAAATCAGGCAAGAAGACCGATGCCATCAAAGCTTCAGGCATTAGTGCCGCCGTATTCAAGGTGGCTAAGTAACCTGTGAACATGATTATTGCTAGCTTTATTAAATATCAGAATCCGCATGGCTCTCTGGGCTGTGCGGATTTTTTATACCGATTTTTCTTTTTAATAACTAAAGATATTTAAATATTTAACCCTATATTTGGCGATAAATAAAGAAATAACTATATTTGCAGCATGATTACGGAATATGGTATAGAGGCAAAGTCTAATTCTGAGATTATATCAGAATTGGGAGGACGATTCAAGCAATATCGTCTGTTCAGCAATCTCACTCAGAAAGAGGTGGCTGTAAAGGCTGGTGTGAGCATTTTCACCATTAGCCAGTTTGAAAAAGGCGAAGCTAAGAACATAGGTTTTGGCACTATTCTTTCTCTGTTGAGGAGCATTGGATTCCTGCAGGAAGCAGAGAAACTCTTGCCGCCGCTGCCAATGCTGCCTAGCCAAGTGAAGAAAATGAATGAAAAGAAGGAAAGGGTAAGACATGAAAGATAATGTTGTGCATCGTGTTTTTTTGCCGATCCTGATACGCAAAATAGAACGGGTTTTGGAAGAAAACCGTAAGTAAGCGATTTCATCAGGTAATATTTTTAGCCCCCTTACTCCTTTATCTCTTTCATGTTTGCAGGGTTATAGGGAGTTAACTGCTGCATCTCCTGCTCTGTTGCTTCAGGCAAGGCAGGAATCTTGTTGCTGTTGCAGAAATCGGTAATGGCGGCAGCTGATTCTTTGGGAGTAGAAGAATCCTGTTTGATGGATTGCTTCTTTTCTACATACTCCTTTTCCGTGATGTATAGCTCCGTAATCACATGGATGAGTTGCTGCTGCTTGTCTTTCTTATGAGAGAAAAGATAGCTGTTGTCTGATTTCTGGAAGAGCAGATCCTTGAAGGAATAATAATCTTCAGGACTTATCTGATAGGCTTCCACCACATGGTCGTAGATATCTGTCTGGGTATATCCGAAAAGCTGATGCGTCAGATTCTTGTAGGTAGGAAGCTGGTTGATTTCTATCTGACAGATGTTCCGAGTGCTGTCCGTATGAATGCTGCCTATCTTCTGCTGATTAAGCAGGACGAGTTGAGTACCCAGGGAATCTTTCAACTGATATTTCTTTCGATATTGCTCAATGAGCGTTTTCTCTTCCGGCCAAGGTCGGAAGGTTCCTTTGTCGCTGACCATGAATGCTCGTTTCTTGTCTTCGGAAACGAGTCGGCTATTGTGAAGATTTCTTTTGGAATAGGCATTGAGATCCGTCTTTCCATTCTTCAGGTTGATGTAATATTCCACGATGCCGTCGTTGAAGTATTTCATTACAGAGTCGTTGGTCTGGTAACTGCGATAATATCCCTTAAGTCTGATGAAGTGAGGACGATTCCCTGTTACGTTCACATCCTCCAGTTTCTGTATTTTTGTGATATGTCCAGGCATCTTCTCTTCCTTGTTCTGCGCCATGAGGCAAGTTGGGAGGAAGAAGAGGAGCCAAAGCAGATATTTCATATCATGATGTTTCATATTGATGATGCTTAAAAAAAATATACTTAAAATGCAAAATCCCCATTTTTAAATTAGCAAAAACTTGCAAAATCCCATATTTTATGTTTAGTTTTTGTAAACAATAAAGGAGCAGCTGCTTCTACAGGGAGGCTGCGCAGTTCTTCCTCAACCACATCCCGAAGAAGCGGTCGTAGATGATATAGCTGCCATTGTACTTGTAGATGAATTCTCTATTGAGAAGGGTCTTGAGAGCAAGACTCACGCTGCTGGCAGCAGGCAAGTTGTGGCGGCTGATGAAATCCTGCGAAAGAATGGAGGTGACAGCCTTATCCTGAGCTATGGCAGATAGAAGGGCAGCCTGATTATCAGTAAGAGAATCGTAGTAATTCACGAATGCCACTTCCTGCTCGTTCACCAGTTCCAGGGTTACATCATCAATTTCCGCTGTCGTAATTTCCTTACCATTCTGATAGAGTCGATTCAGAATATCCTGGATATACCAGGTTTGACCATCCACCTTATTATATAGATAGGCAAAGGTATCATGATCCATGGTCAGATTCCGGTTTTCCATCCATCTGTTGGCAAAATGATGATACTCATCCTGGTTGATGAGAGGAAGGTTGAGAATTTGCGAACTCTGATAGAATGGTCGCTTTGCCGACAGGAACATGTCGGTCATCATGTGCTGCTTGCTGCCTGCAAAGATGAAATATACATTCGGCAAGAACTGGATGTAGGAGCGCAGCAGGGCCTCTGTGCCATCTTCGGGATATTCGGCTATCTGCTGGAACTCGTCGATGGCAATATAGATTCGTTTTTCCGATTGTTTCAGATACTCGAAGATATGTTTGAGAGAATCCTCGCTCTGGCTTGGTGAAACCGTAATCGAGAACGTAGGGATTCCCGTCATCTCATCAAACGACATCGTAGGCTTGTAGCCGGCAAAGAAAGTGGTAATCTTGCGCATAGCAGTTTGTGAGAAAGTATCAACCTTCCCGATAACCGTCTTTGCCAATAATTGGATGAATTGGCTCAGATTTCTTGTGGCATTGATGTCGAGATAGAAACAATGCGTCTCAGGCTCCTGCTTGCTGATGTTCTCTAAGACATGGTGTATGAGTCCCGTCTTTCCGATGCGTCGAGGAGAGATGAGGACGATGTTGCGCTCATTCTGCAAAGCCTTCATGATGACTTCTGTCTCTTTCTTGCGGTCGCAGAAGTATTCTGCTCCCTTATATCCGTAGATAACAAATGGGTTATTCAGCTGTTCCATAACGTTTTATATCTATTACATGTTTTATGTTACATGTTTTATGAAATGCAAAGATAGCAATAATCTTTAAAGTAAGAAAGCTTTTAGTTAGAACTTTATTACTAATTAACTTTTTACTAGTTATACTAATGCCTCGCGAATTCAACAAGCATGTGTATAATTATGAAATGCCTCAACCATACTGGTCGAAAACTGTTTGTATTGAGGTTAAAACTGTAATTAAGTAAACGATTTCATACAATTATAATAAGGAATAGGGTGGTTTATTGCTTTTCTTTTTGTATCTTTGCAGCCGTTTGGTTAACATACGTGCCAAATCATATCTAAAGGAAAAGAATATCTAATAATAAATAAAAAGTAATGACTACACTTACAATTTCTATTATTGTCGTTTTCGTGCTCGGCTATGCACTCATTGCCACCGAAAGCTTGACAAAGGTAAACAAGGCTGCGATAGCCCTGTTGATGTTGGTAGGTTGTTGGACCCTCTACATGGTGGATCCAATGCAGTATCTCCAGTTGATGCACCCTGATTATACAGGCGGCGCTGCTGGAATGGTGGAGAAGGTGACTGGAATCATCCAGGAACATCTGGGCGATACCGCTACAACACTCTTCTTCCTGATGGGTGCGATGACCATCGTGGAAATCGTTGACCAGAACGGCGGATTCAACTGGGTTCGCAAGGTGATGAAGACCAAGTCGAAGCGTGCGCTCCTCTGGCGTATCGCCTTCCTTACCTTCTTCCTCTCTGCAATCCTCGACAATCTGACCACCAGTATCGTGATGATCATGATTCTCCGAAAGCTCGTCACCGACCACAAGGACCGCATGGTTTATGCCTCCCTCGTTATCATCGCAGCCAATTCGGGTGGTGCTTTCTCACCAATCGGCGACGTTACCACCATCATGCTCTGGAACAAGGGTTTGATTACTGCAGCCGGCGTTATCGCCGAAATCTTCATCCCATCTGTGGTTTCCATGGTGATTCCAGCCCTCATCCTTCAGACTATGTTGAAGGGCGAACTCGTGATGCCTGAGGTTTCTGCCCAGCAGAATGCATCGGTCAGCGATTTCACCGAAGGTCAGCGCAAGGCAGTGTTCTGGTTGGGAGTAGGCGGTTTGATTTTCGTTCCTATCTTCAAGAGTATCACCCACTTGCCTCCATTCGTAGGAATCCTCCTGGTATTGGGCGTTCTCTGGACAGCTACCGAAGTTTTCTATCGCGGTTTGCATCGTGGAGCTGATGCCGAGGGCACTCAGAAGCGAGTAACCAAGTTGCTTTCTCGTGTTGATATGAGTACCATCCTCTTCTTCCTCGGTATCCTGATGGCTGTATCCTGCCTGGCAGAGATTGGCGTATTGACCGCTTTGGGTCAGGGCTTGAACGTCGTATTCGATGGCAACCACTACCTCGTAACTGGTATCATCGGTGTGCTTTCAAGTATTGTTGATAACGTGCCTCTGGTAGCCGGATGTATGGGAATGTATCCTGTGGCTGCTGCTGGCGATATGGCTGTGGATGGCATCTTCTGGCAGTTGCTGGCTTACTGTGCCGGAGTAGGTGGTTCAATGCTGATTATCGGTAGTGCCGCTGGTGTCGTTGTTATGGGCTTGGAGAAGATAACCTTCGGCTGGTATATGAAGCACATCTCCTGGATTGCTTTCGTAGGTTACATCGCAGGTATCATCTGCTACTGGTTCATCCGCACCTTCCTTTATGCTATCTAAAGGATAATAGTTTTCTCTTACGTGAAAAAGTTTTTTTTGAGAAAAAGTCTCAAAGTCTCATTTTCTATTGAAAATAATGACTTAAAGGCTTGATAGATAATAAGATAAAAGAATGAGACTTCTCTGTTTTTGATGCCGAGAAGTCTCATAAAAGTCTCATAGAAGTATCATAAATTCACTTTTTCTTTACAAGATACTTCATTCCATCTGCAAATCTCTTATGTTTTAACTCACTCATATTCGCCAGTTTTCTGCCGAATCCCATCAAACTGTTCACTTTGAGCGATGAACCTATCTGCTTTTTCAGATAGTCGAAAATCTCGGCGGCAGTCAGATATTCGCCCTCTTTCTCATTCTCAACCAAATCAAAATAGAGCTGGAAATACTGGTCTATCGGCTCAACCACCTCAAATTGGCTGTTGTTCTTCATGATCAACTTCACCTGTTCCGCATCAAAATAACTCTTTTCGCCATTGTGCAGGGCGGTCAGCGCCTGGGCGAAAAGTTGCTGATAGTTCGGACGCACGCTCACATCGATCGGTCCCGTCAGTTCCACGCCGATGAATCTTCTGTTGCCGGATGGATCGGTGAGAATATCCTTCATGTTGCTCGTGGCGATGAACGAGGCGAGACGAGGAAATTCCATGACATGACTGCCATACGGAGGCTTGTATTTCAGTGTAGGCAACTGGATGAGATTCTTCAGAAATCCCTGCTTCACCTGTGGAGAAATCTGGTTGAACTCATCAAGATTGATGACCATAAATTGCGCCATCGCCTGATAAACCTGACGTTTTTCTGACAGAATCAGATTATCGTTATATCCCCATTGCAGCTCCGGTGGTAACAGCCGGCGACAGAAAGTACTCTTGTTGTAACCCTGCTTGGAAATGAGAAGCGGAGCCACCGAGTTGCCATACTGGCGATGGGTAAAGCCGCGCCACTGGTCAACCATGCCCAGAAACCAGGTGTAGAACCAGTCTGCCCAGTAAGGATTGTTGGTAGGAACCGTACGAGCCAAGGCACGGATATGGTCCTTCCCGTCCCATTTGTCGTAACATTGGAAGAGGTATTCATCTATCGGATTATAATTTTTGATATAATCAGACTCCAGAAAATTTCTGACATCCTTGATGCTCACCCGGATGTCTGCGAGCTGCACCTCCAGCGTCATGCGCTTCTGCACTCTCGGATCTACAGGCTGAAAACCATACCAACCTTTCTCCTTCGGCATGTATTCCACGAATTTCATCACCGTGTTGTATCTGAAGTTATATTTACTTTTCAGCAGCTGCATCATGCTCGCGATATTCTCGCGAACGCTGTTTTTGTCAACTTTCTTTTCTTCTTCCGAAGTACCGGAACCAGGAATCATCTGCTGGTTATCTTCCGTGTTGAAAGCCTGGTTCTGAGGGCGCATGTTGCTGTCAATTTTCATCGCCACCGCCTTACTGTTGAAATAAGGTTTCGCATCGAGCGTCATCATAAAACTGTTGTGCATCGAAGGCTCAAAAGACAGGTTTGCGCCCGCTTCTATGGAAGGTTTCGGTCCGTCTGTGAGCACCGAAGCCTTGGCAATCGCCTGATATACAGGTAGAATCTGCTGGTAAGCGATGCGGTACAGTCGTTCGGCATCCGCCTCCTCAGCAGGCAGCAAGTCATCTTCATTGCTGAATTTCACCAATACGATAACCGACTTACCATCAGCACCTTCCAGCGCAGCAAAGGTAGAAGGCAGCATGGCAACCGAGCGCTTCACGCCCTCCACGCCGTCTGCATCCGTAATGTTTCCGAATTTCAGCATCAGAATACCGTTGCACGCCTTCATCTTCAGGTTGTTGTTTTCGTCTTTGGCGAATTCGGCAGCGGGGTAGATGTGCATCCATGTTGGCATATCCTTGTAATATTCGTAGCCGCTTTCCATATAAGGCACGCATTCGCGGAAGTGTGTAACAGTAAGCCTGCTATCATCCTTTGCGATACGTTGCAGCAACTTCTCCATCGTCTTCGTGCTGACGAGGAGCTGCTTCTTGTTGTTTGTATGAACAATAGTTATCTTCATTGCTATAATGATTAAGATGGTTAATAGTCAATCTATTAGCTATAAACTATTAACTATAAACTATTAACTATAAACTGTAAACTATAAACTCTTGTTATCATTGCCCAAAATTCGGCTGATGAATTGGGCACTCATTTCCCCTTATGCGGGCAATGGCTGCCCGTCACTTGTTCTCCAGTAGCCCGTCACGTGTTCACCGGTAGCCCGTCACGTGTTCTCTGTGGGACCGTTTAAATGGCATGGCTGGAACATCTGGAGGGCTGAGAAAAAGATTAGCTTTTAGTGAAATCAATTTCTTCAGAGAAATGGTCGAATTCAACATCTTTATATCCGTATCTGGCGAAGAGCTGTTTGATATATGCCTGCTGTTCTGGGAGGAGTTTCAGTTGTCCCAGTTTGTAACGGTAGTATTGTCCTTTGCTACCGAGGTAGTCTCTCATTTCAGCGCGCAGTGCAGGAGCGTCTTTCACTTTCATTTCGGCAAAGAGATGGTCGAATCCCCATGCCATTTTCACGACACGCAGCGGTGCGAAGTACTTGCATTCTCCGTTTTTCAGGGCATTTGGGAAGATGGCATCCCCTCTATCAGTCTTCTCGTTTTTGTAGAGTGCAGATAGATAGTGGATACATTTGTTTTTCATCGGACATGGTTCGGTGAAACAGTAGGTGATGTTGCTAGGTACGTTTCCGTACTCAAAAGCCTTTTTCAATAATTCCTTTTCATCCATGTTTCTTAAGTGTTAAGAATAAAACATTCTGTTTTACTAAACGCAAAAACATCCTGTTTATTGCCTTAAAAATGCTATTATTTTCAGTTTATAAAGCATTTTTTTTGATACCAAGCAGCAAAATCATGATACTTCTCGCTAATTTATGATACTTCGATGATACTTCTCCCTTCATTTTAGAGAAGTCTCATTCATGGTAAAGTTTTGTATATTAAAGATATAAGTCTTATTTTATGCCCAAAAATGAGACTTTGATACTTTTTTCGAGAAAAAAGATTTCTACGTGCGTGTATTTGTTGGTTCATTATCGCTCGCCGTACTTCTTTCTAAATATCATTCCTTTTATTGGAAGAATCATGCTCCGCAGCTCCCCTCCTTTTCACCATAGTTCCCCCTCGCATAACTTTTTTCGAAACTTTTTCGCTAAAAGTTTTGTTGTTTCGATAATATTTGTTACTTTTGCGGTAGAGTTTGAGCGAACGGAAAAGAACGGGCGTGATGACGACTCGAATTAAAGAGCGTATTGACGTTATCCTAATATTGAAATGTGGTAGTTTCGAAATCTGCAGGATGATAAGCAATACTGCTCACGCATAGGATTATTGTACCCTTTTTAAAGGGCATAATATACCCCTAAGCGTGGGCTATTGTTTGTTGCATGCAGATGGGTTCTACCACAACCTCAATATTTGTGACATACAATAGTTCCACGCTTTTCCATTTTAAACCAAAACAAATAATAGTGTTATGAAGAAAGTCTTTCATAAATTACGTGATTATGCATTAGCACTGTTAGCCTTAATGACTATTAGCGCTTGTTGTGACAGTTTGAATACTCTTAACGATCCACATTTTACAGAGGAAGGAAAACTGATTCAGAAACCTTCTTTTGCAAAGCTTGATTATAATTCTGATATTCATTTTTATATAGAATCATCTGGTAGTATGAATGGCTTTTTTAGAGCAGGTCAACCTACTAGTTTTAAGCAGGATGTTTATGAAATACTGAGTTATTATTCTCCTGTAACAAAGGATGTGAATATTATGACCAATAGTGGAGGAATAGCAGGACAGTTGTCTTTGGTCCAATTCCAAACTGCTATGAATACTGGTGCGCTGGAATGTAATGCTTCTACGCAAGTTCCTGTTATGTTGCGAAATATTGTTAGTCGATTGAAAAAGAATGATGTGGCTGTTCTTATTTCTGATATGAAGTATAGTCCTGTAGGTTCGGCTGCTCCGAAAGTGTTGCTTACTCAGTATGCTGCAGAAGTGGCACGAATTGCAGAAAATTCAAAAAAAGCATATTCTTTGATTTGTGCAATATCTGATTATATAAATAAGGAGGGAAGAGTAGTGACCAATGAATCTCCTTATTATTATTTGGTAATCGGAGAGCAAGATAAGGTATCTGCTGTTCGTAATGGAATAGCGATTATGTTGCATCGCCAAAAACGTTTTGTAGACAATCTTGAAATAGGATATAAATACGGAAGTTGTCCATACAGCTTTGGTTCTCCTGTTAATGTTGTTCAATTTGAAAAACAACCTACTTTTTATGGCTATGATGATTCTATGGGGGATTGTACAATTTCTCTAAAACTTCATTTGGAAGCTTACCGTTG
Organism: Segatella copri; assembly: GCA_021623045.1. GTDB lineage: Bacteria > Bacteroidota > Bacteroidia > Bacteroidales > Bacteroidaceae > Prevotella > Prevotella copri_T. The sequence continues at coordinate 14,341 of JAJWJX010000053.1, forward strand.
GGCGATGTCTGATAAAGAAATCTTAAAGAAGTGTTTCTTGTATAAGGCTAACTATGGTTCAAAGATAAGTATTGCTGATATAAAGATTGAAGAATGTAACAATGATAATTTGGAATTGAAACGATCTGTTGTTGCAACAATTCAGTTGAAGGTCTCAAATATGGTTACTGATATGGAGGTGTTGGAGTGGAATCTAAAAATTCCATATTCTGAAGTAGTCATGCCAAAAATGAAGAGCTTCTTAGAAAATGCGAATGACGAAAATAATCCTTCTAAGTCATATTCTTTGAAACATTTTATTCGTGGAATTGGTCAGGGAGGTGTAAATTATCAACCAAAACCCAATTATATTTTAATATCTAAAAGTTGTATGTAATTATGTTTAGTGGATTAGGACTATATCCCTTTATAGGGAGTAAATCTGCTTTCTTGAAGCCTTATAGTGGCGAAGGACAAGAGGCTTTGTATCAGCAGGCAATGTTGTTTTGGAATAAGCTGGATTCTGTTTCCTTTTTGTTCCCTTTAATTTGTGTCATTGTAGGTGGTATTATTGCATGGTACTATTATATGCCATTTAACAACACACCTCACCGTCATTATAAGCCTAAATATTGGTGGATAATGATGGCTATATGTGCAGTTTTGTGTTTCTTATTGACTCTAGGTGTAGCTGTAGTATGTGCTCCTCCAAAAATTGAAGGAACCAAAGTGTTGGAGCTTAAGTTGGCATTGAGCAATATGTTGTATTCAGTAATTGTTTATGGCTTTGTTTCTTTCGTTTGGTGTAATTGGCGAAGAGCCAAAACCAATGCATATCGCTATTTAAAAATTAAGTTTTTATAGTATGAAGAAAGTATTTGTATTTTGCATAGGTGGAACTGGTGAGCGTGTGATGAAAAGTATCACGATGTTGATGGCTGCTGGTATGGATACCAATGGCTTTACCGTGGTTCCTATAATTGTTGATCCACATTTGGATTTAGATGAAAAGAAAAATCTGCAGACTTTGATAGATAAATATGTAGAGATTCATCAAGAGGCTTCTGAAGACCGAAAAAGTCCAAAGGGTTTCTTTGAGGCCGAAATGGCCCTTATCAATACCTTAGATACCCAAACAAATAATACCAATAAGGCGGCGGGCGAAAATCGCTCTTATGCAGAATTTTTAAATATTGGTAGTCTTGATACTAAAAGTATTAATAATTTCTTGATACAGACTTTGTACTCTAAGGAGAATCTGGATAATCGTTTGTCTGTAGGTTTCAAAGGTAATCCTAATGTAGGAACTGTAGTACTTCAAGAAATGTTGGAAGGGGCTTCATGGTATAATGCTTTTAAAACTCATTGTGGAGAAGAAGATCGTGTTTTTATCATAAGTTCAATTTTTGGTGGTACTGGAGCATCTGGCTATCCGCTTTTGGAAAGAAAGATTAGAAATACCATTGACTCTCAGACTGTTTCTGATGTATTTATGGGAGCTGTTACAGTATTGCCATATTATGGTTTGACTGATCCGAAGAAGAATGATAGTAAAATAGATTCAGCAAATTTCATGACCAAGGCTAAAGCTGCACTTACGTATTATGAGCATACAGTGAAGTCTGATTTGCTTTATTATGTAGGTGAGACAACCTTACAGGCATTTCATGAAAATAACGAGAAAACGCAGCCGGATGAGGCGAATTTTACAGAACTTGTTGCTGCTACAACTTTGTTTGATTTCTTGCAGCGTTCCAAGCCTCAGCAACGACAGTATCTGACTCGTGCAATTGAAAATGATGTTGCATCTTTGGATTTGGCTTCTGCTGGTAGTGGATATGCTTCTTTGGTTAAGTGTATTGCAGACTACAGCATATTGAATACATTATTAAAGGTGTTGCCAAATGAAAAGTATTTCCCATTGAGGCAAAGTCGTGGTTTTGATGCTAGTTTCTATAAGGGATCTCTTTCTAAGGTGATTTCTTTCTCGGAGTCTTTTGAAAAATGGTATTCTGAGTTGTCTGCAAAGAAGAGGGCGTTTGCACCTATTGCAGATATTAATCCATCTAACATGGTTAATATCATTAAGAATAGTGTAGAATTGGAGGCTAAGGACGATTCTTACTATTTATTGGAAATGATCAAGAGCTCAAATAAGGGAATGACAAACAATAAAGTTCGAAATTTCCTGGAATATGCCTATGAGGCAATAAATACTTTCACTCAGAAAATTAAATAAATATGGCAAGTATAGATTTAAATATAATAGACCGCGGCATTCAGGGAACCATATGGACTCCCCAGGATACTGGTATTCAAGCGACCAATTTAGATAAAGTCAAGGAACAACGCACTGATAATAGTGGTGCTTTGAATTCTTTGCCAACACCTTTTGCACGTTTTTTTGTCGTACAAGAGGCTTTTCGCCGACTGACAGAGGAAAAGCGTAATTCTACAGTTCATGCAGGTTTGGCTTATACCAGATTAGTTTCCGATTGTCTTGATGTCTTTGAGATTCTTTTTAATAAAAAGTATCATGAAAATCAATGGGGTGATAACGTTAAAATTGTAGTTAAAGAGTGGAATAAAGCAGAGGGAATGAAGGAACTTCATGATAAAGTTCCTATCTTGTATAATGCTCTTAATTCTATTTATGATGAAGATATAAAAGAGGATAAATTGTTCTTTGTTATTCTAGAGAAGGATGGCAAGGAATATCTTCTTGGTACAAGTTCTCCTATGACAGGATTTGTGACTCCACCGGATATGGACAAATCGGATGTTTCTAAAAATAATACATCGTCAATTAAGTTTCAGGGGAGCTTGTATGAGACATTGGAAATCAATCGTAAAACCAAAGGACAGTATTTTCGTGATATTCTTTTGTTGGAAGATAGAGATAAGGATTTCAAAAATTATATGTATCAGCTGTTTAGTGGTTCCAACTTGGATAGCCGATATGATTATTTGCGAGATTATATCCGTGAGTTTAAAAATGATCCTGATATAAAGAATAACTATTCGATAAAAACGAATGAAGTTCTGACGTTGTTCAATTCTGAATTGATTATCAATGGATTGAAAGTAGGATATAATGATGAGACTGATGTTAATGATTTCTTTTTGCCAACACTTATCAGACTTCCTTATCGCTTGAACCGAAAGAATTTCGTAGGTATTAAGTATGAGCGCGAAGTTAATAAACGTACGTATGATTACCTGCTGCCATTAAAGAGCGAAGCTTTGTCCTATTTGGATCAAGGCTTGGCAGAGTGTGTCTGTCAAGTTAAGCCATATAGTGTTGTTGTTAAGTTTAAATATAAAGGTGAGGAGTATTTGAAAGAATACAGTGAACAGGACGAAATTCGTGATCTTTCCAAAGATAATCATTCCGTAAATGTAGGATTGTTTCCTAATATATTGTCACCTGTAGATACTGAGAATAATTATTTCAAATTGGCATTGGCTGTTGCTGACAATAATAATGGTGAAGGTGAATGGCATACTTTGAAGATTGAAGATACTGCTCTTGGATTCTACAAAAAGGATGCTGTCGGTAATTATGTTAAGATAAATGAGGCTGATGCAGAGCGTGCCCAAAATGGTGTTGAAGCACCTGTTGTACGTTCTAAACAAGGTTCTGGTGTTGGTGCATTAGCTTGCAGTACGAAGTATTATGAGCTGTTCAATACAGCTTTTGATGCTATGAAGCTAACTATTGGTACAGATTGTGGCTTCTTGTTGCCTCAATGGAGAAAAGCGCAACGTACCAATAATAGTTATACTTATGCTATTGATTTGGGTACATCTAATACGTTTATTTCCAGAACGGATAATAATGCTAATGATGTTCCTGAAATGTTTGCAATGAAAGAGAGTATGGTTTCTTATCTACATGATAATGACAGTAATGCGCAATATTCAGAAGTTGCAAATATAGAAGACTCTATGGGAGAACCTGTATGTGATATGATGAAGACAGAATTTGTACCTCCATTTATAGATGGAGTGGATTATAAATTCCCAATCCGTACTGCAATCTGTAAGGCTCGTAATATAGTAGAACAACCGAAATTATTTGATAACCATAATATTGCATTCTTCTATGAGAAGATGATGGAGACTACATTCCAGGAATGTAAGACCGATGTCAAATGGGAAGAGAATGAAGATTGTATCAAACTATTCATTCAAGAACTACTTTTGATTATCAAGTGTGATATTTTACAGCATAATGGTGTGTTGAACCAAACAAGCTTAATATGGTTTAGGCCATTAAGTTTTTCTGGAAATTCTAAGCGTATCTATGAAAGATGTTGGAAGAATTTAGCTCAAGAGATTCTGTTTACAGGTGATGTGACTTGTTATACAGAATCTGAGGCTCCATACTATTATTTCAAGAAGATGGATTATGTAAAGAACACAGATTCTGTAATGATTGTTGATATAGGTGGAGGGTCAACTGATTATGTGTATTTTAATGAGAACAAGCCTGTTGCTGCATCTTCTGTTCATTTTGGTTGTGATATATTATGGGGTAATGGTCATAAGGAATTTGATAATATCAGAGCAAATGGTATCTATCAGAAATACATTGGCACCTTGAATTGGGGCAAGAATGATAAGCTTCGTCTTTTGGAATCAGAGATGAAAGCTAATAAGCAATGTTCTACAACTGATATTATTAATTTCTGGTTGAGTAATAGCAAGAGTAATGACATTATGGATCGTTTGCACAATGATTATTTGCCATTGTTTGCTTACCATTTTACGGCAATCATGTATTATGTGGCTAAGATGTATAAGTTTGAAAAATTTGCATACCCACGTTCTGTTGTGTTCAGTGGTAATGGTAGTCGTTACATTGATAACTTCATTACGGAAGATGTGGCTTTGATTGAGGATATTGTGACGGCTATTTTCTCAAAAGTATATGGACAAGTTGAAACGATTCATGTCGTGATGCCTAAAACTCGAAAAGAAAGTACTTGTTATGGTGGACTTTATCGTTCAAAAAGTGCAGTTGAAGCACCAAACTTGATATACCATGGTGTTGATAAAGAGTATGAGAATGTTGGACAGATGAATAATGATCCGTCGTTACAGTCTGGATTGTTAGAAAACTATAAAGAGATGAATGACTTGTATTGCTCTGTACTTGATATATTGAAGAGACATGGAGTCGTTGACAATTCGGTTGATTTGAATCTCTTCAAAAATAATGTAAAATTGGGATATGATGATAATCTTAGTACCCATTATCGCTCAGATGTAAAAGAGAAATATACTAATGACGATGATGTTTGCTATGATGCTGTATTCTTTATCCCTGTTATTGATAAAATTTTCGAACTTACAACAATAGTTTAGTATGGATACAGAATATATTGTACAGTTGGCTCTTTCTTTAAGTATCTCTATTTGTATGGCAATATGGTTTATTGTACAACAAACCAAAGAGTACCATATAAATATGGAGGCTATAGAGCATTTAAAAAACTTTTTTTCGAAGAAGGAAGGATATTCAACTTATGATAGTATAACGGTTGACGCTGATACAGATAAGTCTACAAAGAGTGTTGTCATTAAAAATGTAGCAAATGATGACGCTGAATTGAAAAGTCTGATACAGGACATTAATGCGTATATACGAAAAAGTAAGGGAACCGTTGCATTCTCGATTATTCAAAACAAGACGGAACGTCGAATCTCTATGTTGTATGAAATCGCAACATCAAAGTTGTCTTTTCCTACACATATAGGTTTGATGGGTACTTTTGCGGGTGTCTTTGTTGGATTGTTAATGTTTCTTGGAGGAACGTTGTATTCTGGAGAAATCACAGATGCAAATATTCAGAGTTTGATAGCCGGAGTGTTAGTATCAATGATTACTAGTTGGTGTGGAATTTCTAGATTGATATCGAGCCACCGTGCGGCTAGCGAGGCGACTAATCAAATCGACAGAGACAAAAATGAATTTTATGAGTGGGTACAGAATGAGTTGATGCCATCTGTTGATGTCAGTATGGTTGAGGCAATAGGTAAGCTTCATGAGACTATTGATCAGTTTGAACCTACGTTCTCGAAAGTGATAGTAGAGTTTAAAGATGCCTTCAAGAATGTGACAGGTGCATTCGGTAATGAATTCCGTCAGAGTGTGCAAGTTGTGGCTTCTGCTGTTGACACAATGGGACAAAATATGAATAAAGTTAATAAAAACATTGAACTTCAGGGTGAATTGCTTGCAACAATTAAGAGTAATCAATTGATAAGGGGTATGGACGCTTTTGTTGAGGCATCCAAACGTTTTGGGGAAATAACGGGTTCTCTTGATCAGTTTGAAAGAGCAAGAAGACTGATGTTGATTGCTGCACAGGAAACCATTAATCTTCAAAAAGATTTCAATGAATCTCTGCAGGTACCAAAGCAAGTTGCAGCAGAAATCAACTCAATTCTTGACAGAATTACTAAGTTTGAGGCAAATATTAATGGACTTGGTGAGAACATAGCACATACTCAGATGGTTGGTAGTGCTTTGGTAGAGCAAATTAAAGAGAATATTTCTGCTATTAGAAGTAAACAAAAAGTAGCCGAAAATTACTCTGATACTGCTAGTAAAAAACTGGAGATATATTTCGAGGAGCAGAAAAAGGAGATGGGACGTGTTATGCAGAAGTATAATGAAGCCCTTGATTCTTATCTTGATGATTACGAGAAAATGCTTCAGGAACGAAAGAAAGAACTGGAACAGCGTAAACGTGAGTTTGTTGAGGCTATAGACAAGAAGTTGTCTGTTGATGAGATAAGAAGTGAATTCTCTTCTTTGAAGAAGCTGAATGATATTTCTCAGATGTTGGAACAGCTTATGCGTAATCCAGTTGATGGCAACCAATTGATGAGAACTCTTTCTAAAATCCATACAGAATTGAATGCTATTAGTGCAATCCAGGAAGATAATAAAAAAGGTAGCTGGTTTGGTAATAATTCCAATACCGCAGTAGATAGAGCACAGCGTGAAAAAGAAGAGGCTAATCGTAAGGCGGAAGAAGCTGTGCGAGAGAAGCAAAAAATTATAGAGTTAGCAAGAATCCAAGCAGAGAAAGATCGAGCAGAAAAAGAAGCTCTTTTGGCAAAGATAAGAAAAGAGCAGGAAAGAGATCAAAAAGCGATGGAAGTTATTCAGCGAGTCCAGCAAAAGGACTCTCCTGTATATGAATCTGTAAATAACGAATCGATTTCTCGTTCTCAGATTGATACTTCTCTAGAAGAGCATTCTAAAGTAACTGTAGCAGAAGATGGCCCAACTGCTGCTCCGACTTCTATGGATAAAGGTATAGATGCGGAAGAAAAGTCAAATAAAAAGGGATGGTTTAGAAAAATATTTTGGAAAAAATAATGGATATAGGTAGAAAAAATAAAGAATCATTTTGGCCAAGCTATGTAGATATCATGACAACTTTGTTTGCCGTGATGCTCATATTATTTGCCGTTTCTTATGCTCGCTTTAAGTTGAAGGAAGGGCAGTTGGAAATGTTGGTAAATGAGTACAAAGATATTATCGATGTATATTCTACCGTTGATTCCATAGATAATAGCGGATATTATGCTTATGATACTCAGTATTTGAAGCATACGTTAACGGTGAGTATTGCTTATCAAGACAAAGAATATGATATTAGTAGTAAGTTGAAGTATGATTTGACTGATAAGCGGAAAGCTGATGAGAAACGTGATAGCATCCGCCAGGCTGGTTTGTTGGTTCAAAATATTATCTACGATTTGGAAAAATCTAATAGTGATAGTAAAAATATCAAGTTCTTGGTAGTTATAGAGGGACAATCTTCTAAGATACCTTTCAATGATAATGATTGGCAAAATAATGAAACGCTTTCATTTCTTCGTGCAAAGTTCTTAAGGAAATTCTGGACAGATCCTGTTTCTGAAGGTGGATGTGGATTGTTCCAACATACTAGTGAGAATGACGCTGATAGTAAGTGTGAAATTATTGTAGCAGGTAGTGGAGAAGGTGGTGTTCCTCGTTATTTCTATAAGGGTGGTGAAAATCCTATCACATTGAATCCTAATGAGGCAAAGTATAAGACCATCAATGAGGTTACCCCGCAAGAATTCTTGGCATGGCGTGATGTGGAGCAGCAGAACCAACGCTTCTTGATTAATATCATTCCTATTATAGGTAATATTGATGTGACTAAAGCAAAGTTTGAGAATATAAAGAAATGATGCTTATGGAAGAGTACAAAATTTCTGAGGAAATATATCAAGCGAGTTTGGTAACTTCCTCTGAATCTTTTAGTATCTCAGATGATATATTTGAGGAGGCTGATACTTTGACTGTTGAAGAATTACAGCAGGAAGTATTGGCTTCCTATAAATTTTCTGGGCGCTATTGGATTTGGAAGATGGGATTTTCTGTCTTTTATAAAAATAAAAATTGGCAAAAAATGTTTTTGGCAAATGAAATGCAAATGGAGGCTCCTGGTTTTAAGTATTTCAAGTCTTATTCTTCACTTGTTGATTTCCAAAAGGAATATAAATGTCAAAATCCTGGTAGCCGGGGGACTGATAGTCGGCCTATTGCATATAATGCTTTTACTAATTCTTTAAGAAGAGGTGATGTTATAATTGCTTGTGCATCAAATTCTACAATTGTTGCTTGGGGCATAGTTGAAAGTGATTATTTCTATCGTCCAACGAGAAAGGCAGGGAAGCACTACCGTAACGTTACATGGATAAAGATGGATATGCCTTTTATATTTACAGATAAGCCCCAAATCCTTTATATGCTTCAGAAGGAAGAAACTCATTTGTTGAAAGAAACGTTGGTAAGCAAAACCTATCAGCAATTAACAAATGTATATCCTTTTGGCTTTGTTGATAAAGGATATGAAATGAAAATTCCTTTTGAAAGTAGGGAAAAAGCAGTCGTTTCTACTTTTAAAAAGCCACCTGTAAAGGCGGAGCTGCCAAAGGACAATTCTCTTAGTTTCAAAATAATAGAACCGCTTAAGAAAGATGCGTTGTCTAAAATATTAGGTGCATTGTTGAGAAGTTATGTAATGTTTTGTCCTGTTATAGTAAGTACTTTAAGTTGTGTATGGTCTTGGTTATGAAAAGAGCAAGAACATTTATGATTGTTTTGAACTCCGAAAGTACGTATTTTTTATAAGTGATTGAGAATGAGATAAGTTTTTATCTCATAAAAAGAAGAGGTTACGAATTAGAAATAAACAGAATGTAGCATCCTGCTGTGATTTGCATAACCATCCAAAGAACTCTTTCGGTTGCAAAGGTACGATATTTAATCGGGGATAAAGAATGTTTTAAGATTTTTTATCCTCGATTTTTTGCTTGGGTAAATCTGTTTTTATTAAACCCTATTCTTTGCTATTCCCATTTCAATCCATTCAAACTTATGTGGCAATGGTTCCTGTTTTTTGAATGGTCTATTTCGTTTGTATATTCTCATCCTTTCGTGTGTTTTGTATAAAAGTCAGCCGTCGTCGAAGAAAGACAGTCCTCGTACCTCAGACTAACTTCCTCCGACTATGGCACGGCAAGAAAAATCCTTGGCGGTATGCCTTGAAATACTTCAAGACTATACTGCCAAGGACTTTTCTTTGTTTGCCGTGCTGACAACGGCTGACTTTTATAGCCACAACTCGCAGTTCCATTTTTATCGCACAATCCAAACGACATGAAACAGTGGCACGCCACCCTTTCATGTCTCAGTAGTACGGCATGAGGAAAAGTGCTTCTTTTTGTCGGTTGCAGGCTAACCGATCAAAAGAAACACCATTCCTTGATTTGCCGTACCATTTTGTTTGCATACTCCACCGCAAGAAAGAAGTCATTGATGTAAACCTCAACGACCACTTTCATGCTTGGCTGCACAGCCTTGGAGAAAACCCGATGCAAGAAGCATGGACAAGCCATACTCTTCTTTCATCGGAATTTCTCTGATGGATGTGCCATTTTTGTATGCGATTTCCATTTTTCAAGACGTTTGTAAGACGAAGTTGTATCCATTTCTCAGAAATGAGTATGCGATAATCGTGCAGTCCAAAAACTTCCGTGAAGTTTCTATTTTCATTTGCCGCTCTGATTTTCTTTCCTCCACATGGTCTTTCCTTTGGGCATCAACCGTTATCGTGCAGGTGCAAAGGTATGGCAGCGGGCTTTGGAAATAAAAGGTCAAGCCTTCGGTTTTCGAAAAAATCTCCACACCGTTGGGTAGTATTTTTCCGAAAAACCTTGTATTTCCAGCCTCGCCGCCCTTGAAAGGCACCTGAAACGAAACGACCGATGCGACAGGAAGACGCAAAAAAAATGTCGGAAAAGGGAGCGACAAAAAGGTGAAGAAACGAGAACTTCCCTTCAGTTCCTGGAACCGCAAATAAATTTAATTCAAAGCTATATGACAACAAACATCAACATAACACAGACTTGGTGGAGATTACTCTCCGCAGTCGGCTCAACCCTCATCACTTTGGTGGCTTGGTTGGGATATATGGCTCTCTGCATGGTCGGTGAAGTCATATTGGGAATTGTGAAGTTCATCTTCGGCATCATCATTTCCATTCTTTCTATGGTGGTACTGATTGGAACATTCATTTGGTTATTGACACTTTAAGCATACAAGAATATGGGAACAAAAAGACATTCAAAGACAGCATCACAGCAGTGCAGATATTATGAGGTGGACAACATCTTTGAGTATATGGTGGACACATACATCAATGGTAACATCACATCATTCAAGGACATATACAGAGAGTTGAACAAGGACGCAAGACGTGATTTCGTGGACTTCATCTTCAACGAGGTGAACCCGAAATACACGATTGAGCTAATCAAGCAAACCATTTAATGAGCAAGCGATATGAACAGAAGCATTGAAGCGATACCTACATGGTCACTCTGCTACAT
>JAJWJX010000008.1:0-82209 GCA_021623045.1 Segatella copri
AGGGACTATTTGATTAATTAATTAACGTGTCCAATTTTTATTGGACACTAATGAAGTTTATTAATATATGATAGAGGCACCTCTGTCTCTATTCAAGAAACAAATATCAAGCAAATAAAACAGTTAAACTTTGTTGCTTTTCCATTCCATTGTGGCAGTTGACCCAATTTCATTGTGGCAGTTGACCCAATTTCGTTGTGACAGTTGGCGCATTTTCGTTGTGGCAGTTGGCGAATATTTCCTATAATTGTCAGTATTTGCACAATACAACGATTGATGGCGCAAAATTACAAATCGCCTCTATCGTATAATGGTAATCATTATTACAAAAAAAACTCCGAAGAACCAAGATTGATTCTTCGGAGTTTTTTGTACACCCTTAGGGATTCGAACCCTAGACCCACTGATTAAGAGTCAGTTGCTCTACCAACTGAGCTAAGGGTGCCTCTGCTAAAAGCTTTGTTTTCAAAAGCGAGTGCAAAGATAATACATTTTTCTGAAACCGCCAAACTTTTATGGATATTTTTTGATAAAAACTTTCATTTTATCCATTATGATTGGTTCATGGAAGCATTATTCCTTCAGCCAACCACCTATCAGACTGATGATTTCCTGTCTTGTAGGCTCAGGGAACGACAAGATGCGAGTTTTGTGCGAACCGCCATGACACATATAAACATGCAGGTTTTTCTTGTTCTTGGTGAAAGGCAAGCCATAAATGCCCGAAGCTCCCCAAGGATCGATATCGCCATAAATATAAACCATCTTCGGATCATTCTTGGTCAGGAACTCTACCGTATGATTATAGAGTGCTGGCGAGAACTTCACGTTTTCTGCCCCCTTTGGCACCATCAGTTTCTTCAGATAGCCCTTAGCTGTCTTGATACTGAGATATTTCTTGAATGGTTTGGTATAATAGCCGTAATAACCCAACTCCCGGGCTGCCTGCACATCAAACGAGGCTGTGGCATTATAATTGGTGAAATAGTCAGGTTCACACATGTTAATCCAGTAATCAAACACCGTCTTGTCATCTGCCTCTCTTGCAGGAATCTTGTTGATGTCTTCTCCCCACTGCCAGAAAGCAAAGGCGTATTCGAATACAGAGTAATCAAAAATCTCTGCCAGCGGAGCATTGAATACATATTTCTTATCATTGCAATATTTCTCGAACATTGGCAGCAACGCAGCCTTTCGCTTGAAGAGGAGCAACTGGAAATCGAGCACCTTCTGTCGGTTTTCCTTGGTTGATACCTGATATTGCAGGAACTTCTCATGTCGTCCATCCTCCACACCCTTGTTGAGCGGAGCTACGTATGGCACAGAAATATCTACATCATCAGGGAAGTAAGAACGGTAGAACATCGTAGTCTGTCCGCCCTTGCTGATGCCGGTAGCAATCCATTTTCCCTTGTACATCGCATGCAGGGTCTGGTTTACATGATGCAGATCATAGAGCGAATTTTCAACGGTAAGATAATCCCAGTTGCAAGGACTAGGCATCGACTTGTCGAAATAACGGTACTCTACGGTAATGATATTCGTATCGAAGAGTTTGGAAAGTTCTTCAATATATCCTTCACGCAACGCATAGTTGGCATTATATCCTTCTGTCACGAGCACGGTAGGACGGTCGAATCCTCTATGGCAGAGCACCACCCTCTGTTCGAAATAGCCCTTGGATGCATCCTTGGCATCGAGCTGCTGCTTGATAAAGAACACATACTTTTCCGGGAAATGCGTACTTTTCAGCGTTTCCACGTTACTTACTCCAGGCAATGCAGCCAGTTGCTTACCAGCCACGCCCAGTTCTGCCGCCAGCATCTGCAATGGCAGGATGAAGAGCAGCAGCATCAATTTCAAAAATCTCAGTTTCATCTTATTCTCTCTTTTTATTTATTATATTCTAAAATTCAAGATTGCAAAATACATTCTATATGTTTTCTAAACAGCTGCAAAGGTAATGATTTATTTTTGTTCGGCAAAGAGAAACAACACCTTATTTATTATATGGGCAGCATTTAAGGAAATCAGAACAAGAATCCTGCATTGATATAGAATCCTACATTCTTACCCAAGCTGGAATAATTAGCCTGAATGCTTACCGGACCCAACACGAAATCATAGGATGCTCTCAAGGCTCCTCCCCACAAATCATCACCGATGAGTATATGAGAAAACTTGCGGGCTTCCTTGCCATACTCTCCCAGAGCGGTAAGATAGAACTTTCCTTTCACCCGATAGCGGAAACCAAGCTGACCTGTCACCACATTGCGCTCCAGCAGATGGACATGCTGCGCACTCTCCCATGCCACCTGCCAAGGCAGATAGTAACCGTCAGCTACTCCACCTGCATAATTCTGATAAATGGCTGGTACGGAACTGCCAAACAAGAAGCGGCTCTTGAGCTTAGGAAGCAGATAGAATCTGGAATTGAGACGTACGGCACATTCTCCTTGAAAAGCAGCCTCGCCAAAAGGATTACCATCAGCATAATGTATTCCATCATCCGTATGCAGAATGCCCTGAACCTGAATGCGACTGCCACGGGTCGGGAAATAGCGGCGGTCGTAAGTATCCATCACAACAGATGCAAAGTAGTTCAGAAAATGGTCTGACGAACGTGTCTGGATGCTTCCGTCCCGTTCGAACATATCAGAATGATAATGGTAATAATCAAACTGCACTCCCGATTTCAATCTGAAATTACCAATATCACGGGTATAGAATCCAGCGAAAGAATGCGAAAGAAACTCTAGGGCATCCAACTTATGCTTGTCTGCATAAAGGTCGAAATCATAATGAGCCATACGATAGGAAATGCCTATTTTCGCTCCGAAAAGGTTGCCATAGGCATATTTCATTTCCAGATAGGGATTACGGGAAATGCGTCCTGTAAAGGCATAGTGATGACGGGTAGAAAACTGCTGGTTGTTGGATATCTGAGCTATGACGCTCGCCAGATCTTGTGTATCAAAACGTGCACCTACACTGATTCTTCTCGATTCGTTGGGTTCCAGCATGAATACCAGGTCATAAGGTTCCTCGTTAGACTGTCTGTATTCTACACGCGAAAAGATATTCAGTCCCCTGAGCATGGCAAGTGTGCCATCTATCTCCTCAGGACTGACTTCCGAATTCTCCCGTAAAGCAATTTTCTTTCTAATCCACTTTTCCTCCTCTCCGCTGATGCCTTCTATCCGGATGCTTCCTATATGATAAGCTTCCGTCTGAGAAGGTTTCTGCAGTTTGAGGCGTTTATCCTGTAATGTATCATCAGAGGCTACAGAATCACAAGCATCAGCATAGATATACTTTCTCAGAGCCATCAGCTCATCCCATTTCTGGCGGGCAGCCTGTTCTCCCCGCTGTATCATCGTATCAATGGCTTCAGATTGGAAGCTGGCTGCCGAATAACCTTTCAGAGAAGGATTGATATAAAGATCGGCTTCAGCCATATTCTTCCGGTATTTGTTCTGCCCCATCATACTTATGAGCTGTTCTACAACAGAAGAAGCCGATTTCAGCTCTTCCTTCTTCTTCCAACCGGTACTCAAATCTACACAGATAATCACATCCGCTCCCATTTCCTTTGCCACATCAACCGGCAGATTGTTCAAGGCGCCGCCATCCACCAGCATCTTCCCTTTCCATTCTACCGGAGCAAACACGCCCGGTATCGACATGCTGGCACGCATCGCCAATGGCAACGAGCCCGATGAAAACACCACCTCCTTGCCTTCTACCAGATCTACCGCCACGCAACGGTAAGGAATAGGTAGGTTGGAGAAATCATCCACCTGATGATACCCCACGGTAAGTTTAGAGAAAAGATTCAGGATGTTCTGCCCCTTCACATAACCGGTTGGTAACGAGACCTTTCTCTCTTTGGAAAGAGGTATATGAACGATATATTTCTCCCTTTCTTCTTTAGAAAGAAAAGTCTCCGATTCACGTTTCACCTGGTCGCTCAAAAGGAAAAGCCAGTCCTGGTTACGGTAGAGGCTATCAATATCCGCAGCATCGTAGCCGATGGCATAGAGTCCGCCCACGATGGCACCGATACTGGTTCCGGCAATATAATCTACAGGAATATCAGCCTCTTCCAGCACCTTGAGCACACCTACTTCAGCCGCACCCTTGGCACCACCTCCACCCAACACGAGCCCCACCTTCTTGCGTGGCTGCTGGGCTTGCAGAGGAGTATGAGCAAAGAAGCAGCAGAATAAAACCAAAAAACATAATATCTTATCTCGATGTACCATCATATTGCTCCTTTTTAAAATGAATAACTGACACAGCAAATACTCTTCACTCTTCACCAACCCCTCTGAAATACCGATAAACAGGGCGGTTGGCGGAGGTGAAGAGTTCTCAGAAGCTCTTCACCCACTCTTCACCACTCTTCACCTAAATACTTTTTCAAGAATCCGACTTTATCTCCATTGCGCAATCTTCTGTTCTAATCTTGCAATCAAATCATCCACTGTATGACCATAGTTCGGGTCATCCAAGTGCTTGTCTATTTCTGAGCAATGCTCCATCACCTGCTCCAGTGAGCGCCCCATAGGATAGGAATCGGTATCGTAAGTCTCATCCAATGATACTGATGATGCAGATGATGCTGCCGAACGATAAGCAGGCGATGGCTCACAAACCTTATCCCCCGCTACCTTCGATTCCTCTATATGATATTTTTTTTTCTCCATAATTCATTCTTTTTTAAAGTTCTACATAATCATTTATTTTTGAGACTGATTTTCTTCATACAGCTTGTGGACAACTATCTCAGCCATGGGAATTCCTCATACAAACGTTCGTTAAAGGCATCAACAGATTCCCATTTAGAAGGATTATCCTTAATGGTTTCACAATAATCGATACTATCCCAAAGACCCTCATAGCTAAAATGATTTTTAAGAACAGGAATTTCATCTTTCTGCTCTATCCCAGAATCAATCACGTGATGAGATACAGACTCTGATGCAACAGATGCATAAACAGGCGATGGCTCACAAACCTTATCCCCCGCCATCTTCGATTCCTCGATATGATATTTCTTTTCCTCCATATTTCTTTCGCTTATATAGTTCTAATGATAATCCTTTCTTTCTATCCTCCTGGCTCGCATGTTCAGCTTACTAGGGTCTTGGCGCATATACCAGAGATCCACAATTCGTACAAGATTTGAATCTTCATCATAGAAATAGATAATCTTGAAGTTCTTCATGATGATGGCGCCACGATACTTTTGCCATTTCTGCAATTCAGGAACAAAAGGATAGCCGGTCGGCATAATTTCCAAACGATGCCTAATCTTCTCATACTCAGCATTCCAATTCTTCACCGTTTTCCTTCCAAATTCAGAAAGTGCATATGCCACACACTTTTGAAATTCTGCAAGAAAAAGCCTTTCAACTTTAATTTCCACTATTTCCATCCCGGTATTGCCTTTCGCATCTGCGCTTCAAATTCATCTATGGAAATCCAATGGTCTGGATCATCCAAGTATTTCTCTACCTCTTCACAATGCTCCATCACCTGCTCCAGCGAGCGCCCCATAGGATAGGAATCGGTGTCGTAAGCCTCATCCCATGATACTGATGATGCTGCCGAACGATAAGCAGGCGATGGCTCACAAACCTTATCCCCCGCTATCTTAGATTCATCGATATGATATTTCTTTTCCTCCATATTTCTTTCGCTTTTAAAGTTCCACGATTCTTATGTAAAGATGGTGCAAAAATACGAAGAAAGATTGGAAACCGCAAGAAAATCTACAAGAAAATGGCAGAGAACACTAAAAATTAATAGATTATACGGATTAAGTTGGATAAAAAAAGCCCTGTATAAATTTTTCTTCTTAAAATCTTTGGAGTATTAGCAAATATCTGTATCTTTGCACATGAAATATTTAAAATTAACAATTATGGCAACACAAATAAAGTTCATGAACGAGCGTTTGCAGCAAGAATTAGATAAACTTTGGGAATCTGGCGAACTGAGCAATGAAAAGTTGCAAGAAATGCAGTCAGAACACTTGCGCACGGCTTATAAATAATGCTTAAGACTAGACTTTTTATTTATGCGGAATGCCCAACAGGTTGAGCATTCCGCATATTTGTTCTAGTTCTATTCATCCTCTCCTGATAGTCTAAACTCTATCTCGTAATTTTCGATAAAGTTAGTTTCTTCTGCACTCAAACCATAAAGAGGACAAATCAAATCGTCTATCTTATCAATGATTGCCTTCGACTTACCTATCTTATATTCCTTATAAGAATCCACCTTATAAGTAGAGTCTCCCGAGGTTAGGCGCTTATTGGCATTCGCCTCTATATCGGCAAGATACTCCTTGTAAAGTTCATCCAACTTTTCTATCGTTTCATTTGATAATGGAGGAATCGGTGTATTCTCAATTTCATCACTCTTCCAATCCAAGTTGTTTGAATATATCTGATAGAACCAGAAAGAAAGATTACTACTTAGAATACATCCTAAAGCATTGGCATATTTCTCATCCAAAACTATTGGTTTCTCTTTAGAAGAGCCAGTAGAATAATTAGTTACTACCTTAAAATATCGTCCACCCGAAGTTCTATAATAGATATCAGATCCCAATTTCCTCTCATAAAGTTTCAACTTATCGCAACTAGACAACTTCTTCAATATGTCCTTTTCCATCTCCAAGCTAATCTTAGGGATACGACCGAATAGCATCAATTCTTTGACTTCCACAAACTGCAGATGTTCTACCAACATCTGCAAATTGAAGTTCTTTCCTTTGCGATACATCTTGGTGGCATAGATGCCACTACAAGGCTTTCCTGTTTTGCGGAATGCCAAGATTGAAGTATTGACCATCGCATTCTTGAAAACCGGCTGTGGACGAACAGCGTATGAAGAGATATAAATATCATCACATTTGCTCTTCAGTATATTGTGAACACCCGACAGGGAATCACTGGAAGTCAGAGAGATAGGTACAATCATCGTCATGCAGCCATTTACCCTCATGATATTATATGCCAACTCAATAAACATGGTGTAGGTATCCATAGACCCTTTCTGGACTGTCAGTTTCTTATTATTCTTGTCCTTTAGCGTCTGTGTAGTCTGATACAGCGATTTCAAAACTTTCTTCTGAACATCATCCAGTTTGGCACCATAAGGTGGATTTCCAATCACAATATCGAATCCACCATTTCCCCCTGCACGTTTGAAAACATCATTAAACCATGTATGCCATAAGAAGAAACTATTGTTGGCAGCAATATCCATATCGAAGAGTTTATCTCTCAAGGCCGGATTGTTAGATTCGATAAGTCCCTCAACAGCACCCGATATTTTACCACGCAATCTGATACGTTCCTCATGATTATTGGTTTCAAAATACTGGTCCAACCATTTTTTGATGAAAGTAGGATTGTTCGTTTTTTCTCTGAAAGTGATGGTATCTCCAACCTCGCCCACAATGCCACGTAAATCTACACCCTCATACCATTCAAACAAAGAGTTACCCTGCATAATCTTGAAATCCAAGTTTGGCAAAGTATGTGGGGTTTCTTCATCTACAACCAACGTGAGCCAAAAGCGGAGGCGAGCAATATCAACAGCACCTCGCTCATAATCTACTCCATAAATATTCTTCTGAATAATATGACGCTTAATATCGGCAGCATTACTGAAATTCTCGATAGCACCACGACAAAGGAACAGTTCTTTCAATAAGCCCATAGGAAATGCACCCGAACCGATGGCCGGATCACAGATCTTAACCTCTTTCAAACGATCATCAATGAACTGTGCAAAGTCTGACTGATTCCCATCCAACAACTCCACATCATAATTTCTTACGAAATCAGCTACTTGTTGTTTCTTTGACTCATCTTCTATATCAGTAACAAGATAAGCCACCAACGACTGGCGGCACATATAGCGCACAATTTCCTTCGGTGTATAATATGCGCCCTTATCTTTGTTATCCTCCAAGAGATTCTCGAAAATACGTCCCAGCATTTCAGGGTCTACACCCACCTGAGCATCATCTGGGTCATTCTCATCTATCGTGAAATTATATTGATGCAAGAACTCAAGTAAATTTTCAAAATACTCACTCGGAAACTTAGTGGCAATCTCATCAAGTGCATCCCGTTCAAAAAGTCCACCATTAAGATAAGGCACCTTTACTTTACTTCCTTCTGGTAATGCCACATTCGTATCAAAGAGGTCATCCTCTGCAGTACGGTCGGTATCCAAACCACCAGCGAACAAAGGTTCCAGTACTTCGTCCAAGAAATTCTCCTTCTGTTTCTTAGAAGAATACTCAAATAGATGAAGCATGAATTCTACATCACCCTCACCCCATTTTTTATTCTCTGGTACACCCATCCAACCTTTCTTCTGCAAGAAATGAAGGAACACAATGCGTCCCATCATCTTCTTTACATAATCACGCACATGCTTGTCGTTCCGCCCAAAGTCCGCATACATCTGTTCGTGAGGTTCGTGTATCTTCTTCTCCTTCCATTTGCCACCACTTTTCACAAATCGCTTACCTGTGACGTATTGTACAAACTGCTCATAGAAATCCTTATACTTGCCAAAGAATTCATCAGAAAGAGCCTCTACATCGAAGGCTTCCTCGATATCTTGCAATTCGATTTTCCCCTCTTTGTCCATCAGTTTCTGAAAATTATCAGCCACGGTGCGACACGATTGCTTAGGTCCCAACATAAAGGTAAAACGCTTCTTGTCGGTTAACTCTTCATTACGTGCCTTACTGCAGAATGTAAATCGCCAATCCCAATTATCGGCATCCTCATAATGAAAAATCATAAAAGCACTGGAATATGTAGGCATTATACGACGAATCAACTGCTGTATACCGACCCTATTCCGATTCATCAGCACATGGCTCGACACGGTAATGTCGAAGATATTGATAGGATTGAAATCCACCAGTATTGTCCCGACACAAACCACAGAAGAGATACCCGTACTATCGGCTAAAGGCTTCAGTTCAGGCCGCTCATCGAATACCGACTGGTCGTAGAGGTCTGAAAAATTCTCTTCCCCAAAAATAGGGAATACGATGTTTTCAAGGAAGGAATCCCTACCTTGATATTTTTGTTGGAAATATTCTTTTAAATCAACCATATTACTCATTATTTATAGGTTCATTTATTTACTTTTGTTTGTTACTCTATGGCAATGTCAGCTATTTGCTCAATGCCATATACACTTCTGCCTTTCCATTACGAACCTGCACTCGTTCAACAATCTTCAGAATCTCGCGTTCCAAGATATCATCTATCTCATCTTGTTTCATCTCGAAAAGCGATGGCCCCGAATTTCTATTCTTATCCAATGCTATCACCTTATTAATAATGTCTATATTTCCATTACTAATAAAATTGAATGCATTGGCTAGTATCTTACGAGAAGTCTTCGACAACGTCAGCTCATTCTTCATTCGAGTGATAATTTCCTTGGCTAGTGTTGCCTTCTCCGAATTACGCACATGCAGATTCACATGATTCAGCGCTCTATTCACCTCCAACTCAGCAGCGGCCTTTCTTCTATCCCAATCAACAGGAAGCTGACACATCTGCACGTCAGGATTGGTTCTGAACTCACAATACATGTCGATACCAGACAACAACTGGGCTTTTCCTTCTTGATCCACCTTGACGAACATGCCAGAAAGTCTTTTGTTCCTCACCAAAAAATAGCTATTACCTTCACCCGTAGGAATAGCCAGTTCTAGCCCACTCTCCTTTGCAACAATCTGTTCGAAACGAAGAGGATTAGCAGCCTTATATTCCTTCAACTCACTGATATATTTCTCCATAGGAGATTCCTCTCCATTCACCTGGATATTGAGATCGTAATGCATCACTTCCTCATCAGATGTAAACACCTTACTGTCTTCGCCAAAGAGTGTATGGAAAGACTGGAGCTTGGTATAGGCTTTCTGCACTAACTGTATCTGAGCATCGCCCTGTGCACTCGGCATGAAATTATATACATACACCACATCGGCAGTGGAACCTATACGATTTACACGTCCGATGCGCTGCATCAGCCTGGTGGCATTCCAAGGTGCATCATAGTTCAAGATGCAATTAGCACGATGCAGGTTAATACCTTCAGCAAGAACCTCGGTAGCAATAATTACCTGATAATCATCTTTCCAAGTTCCCTTGTAATTTGCATCAAAATTCTCTTGAATGGTCTGCTCTAAATCATCTCTGTTTGAAGCCTTTACAGTAAGCACCCGTAGAGAAGGATTTGTTGTTTCCACTGCCAGTTTGATATTATCTACCGTATCTATCGCCTCACTGAAGATAACCAGTTTCTGAGCAGGATTACGCTGTTTGTCAAAGAGTACCCCAGTCAGACACTTTTTGAAAGCTTCCAACTTCGGGTCATAACTATAAGCATTCCAACGCTTACACAGGAATTCTATAATAGTCAAGTCCTTACGCAGACACTCGATATATTTCTCATTGAAGGAATCACGAGTCAACTCTCTATTTCGTTTTTTATCGTTTTTGCCATTCTCGTCCAAACGCTTGATCTTCTTTCTCAAGTCATCCACACATTCAGCAAATGTGCAGAGTCTTTTTTCACGAGCCAACTTTTTCTCTCTGTCCAATTCTGCATTAACGTTGATATCCGGACAGATAAAGATAGTATTTGCCTCCCACATTTCAATCATATTCTGGGTATATTGACGAAGATTGGCAAGTGAAGTTTTGAAAGCAGAAAAACTGCTCTCAATACGCTTCACAAGATTGGTTTGCATGATTTTAGCCAACTGGCGAGAATATCTGTCGGGATCTATATTACCACCCTTATAAAGAGCCTTGATATCAGAATCTAACAAGAACTCGATGGCACGATACCGATAATATCCCAATCCCTTACCTTGCATAAACTCCACCTTGATAGTAGGCGCAATACAGTTCATCGTCTCGGCAAACAATTTTGCTAAACCATCCTCCATCTTATATTTCAGCATGTGCGGACCGCTTATCTTTGGAAATTTCAGACTACCGCCATAATACCTCCTAATATCAGTACGAGTTCTGCGAACAAGAATATCCTCCAGAATATGATCACGAATATCCTGCGACAGTGCCTTCAATTCATCTCTTCGCAAAGCCTTTTCCTCTGCGGTTAATTCTCTCACTTCTCCATCTTCATCTTTTGGCGCAGCAATCAACTCAGCATATTTCTTGTTAATGGCTGAGAAATACCCTTCCAAGTTTCCGCCCCTTGCCTTTTTCAAGGTACTGTCTGTGTGATTACGTTCGAAAAGATAAATCTGATTCTGAAGATCTGCAGGTCGGTTGTTCTGAGGAGTAGCTGAAAGCAATCCGATATAAGGATAAAATCCTGTAGCAGAGCCAATGTCACCAATCAACTTATTTAAAGATTGATACATGGCAGTTTGACTATTACGAAACCTATGGCTCTCGTCGATAAGAATCATACCATAGTTTTTGAACTCCAAAGCTGAATCGAATTCGCCCGAATCTACAGCATCATCTTCCACATCGGCAATATTACCTATGCTTCCCGTTGTGACAAACTCTACCAGGGGCATCATCTTATTGTCCTTACCTTGATCAAACTCGTCTAAAGTTTCCAGCCATGCAGAACGAATGGCTGGAGGTGTGATAACTAACACTTTTCGCTCACGTCCATCATCATCAGGCATGGTAAGAAAATGCTTGATAACTAATGCACCAACTATAGTCTTGCCTAATCCCACGACATCGGCAAGCATAAAACCGCCATGTTCTCGCATGATAGAAAAGCACTGTTTCACAGCTTGAATCTGATAATCCAACGGATTGTACCGCTTAGGCAAATAGCTCTCAATCAACTGCTGCTGATTGAGATCAACAATATCACCAAACTTATAGTTGAGCAGTTTGATGTAAAGTTCATAAGGAGTAAGTGGAGTATCTTCTGAAGCTCTCTGAGCAGTTTCTTTTTCCTCAGCCTTTTTATCAATTGGAGAACCATGCAAAACTTCTTCCAAAAAATACTGATTCCATGATTCAGATAGCTTCCATTTCTCGTCAAACCAAAAAACATGTCCTTTGGAATGAGAATATTCATTTGGTACAAGAGAAACCTTACCATTATCCCATTCCAGATAGTTCAGTTCAGAATTTCCCTGCAATCCTTTTTGGGTAAAGTTACTGCTGCCGATGATTCCCTTGGCATAATTCTCGCCTAAGAAAATATAGCACTTGGAATGAAAGAACTGCACATTTCCTTCATCATCTTTCTGATAGATGCGAATCTGCAATTTACTCTCAGTCTCATCATTCTTGCAATATTCCCTAATCAGGCGCACCACGCTTACATATTCCTCCTTCACCTCCAGTTCGTGAATATCCCGCTTGATGTAATCCTGAGGAAATTTGGCATCCTTATAAAGTGGATTTTTCAATTGATTCACTCTTGCCACTGGATCTGCTCCGATAAGCAATTGCACTTTCGTACCTTCCTTCTCCAAAAACTGCTCTAAAGTTTTGAGCACAAGCGAAGTACCGGGAATATCCCAATAACCAGTGGCTATCTTTATGGTACGACAAGCCGGATGGGCAGTCAACACACTGATGGCATTGACCATATTAAGTGCCTCGTTAGAATTGTCGAGCAATAGGCTATTGTCGATATGATGTAGTTGTGAGTCCATAGGCAGCACGTTAAGTATCTAAGTCTCCATCGACTCCCCCAGAATGGAAAAAGAAAAAGCTGTTTGGTTTCTAAGATAAAAGAAATGGCGCAGGGAACCTATCGCTTACATCATCCTTGCCTATTGAGGTCGTAGGAAAAACCCTTTGTGTCAAGGATAAGAAGCCAATAGATACACCTACGCCAAATGGGTATATATATAAAGCACAGAGCATACCCTTCTTGACAAAAGGGTACACTCGTGCAAGTGTATATACACACAGCGGAGGCGTCTATCGTCATCATCCATCTGAACACAAGTTGAAGTTTCCTACGTTTCAATAGGTCAGAAGGAAAACGCTGATAAACGTCTTTCTCGTTATGCTAGGCCAAGCATGAGATTAGCGCAAGCAACGCATTTGCCTACAATCTGCATGAATGACAAATGCAAAGGTAATGAAAAGAATCGAAATGACAAAGAAAAACTGAAAAATATCTTCCTATATTTGGTTAATCTGCATTTTTTTAGTACTTTTGTGCCATAAATAACAACATGTGACTCTATCCTCACCATATATAAAAAGAGGTATAGTTTCATCTAAAACATAGAGAATATGACAAAGCTCGAAAAACTATATGCAAGTATTAAAGGTCTTCAAGATCTTGGCTTGCCGCTAAACCAGGAAACCTTGAAGGCTGCAGATGAATTGGAAGAGCAACTCATCAAGGAAGAAATCCTCCCTGCCATGTCGCAAGACATTGAACCTTTACTATCCAAGATACAGCGTGAACTGGTACTCGTAGTAGAGTACAAGCCTGGCTCCCCTATCAGCGTAGCATTGAGTCGTAAGACCAATATCTCGGAAATCATCAATGCCAAGAAACTGGAGATTGACCCAGAAGTCTCTCATCGCGAAGGCATCCATCGCACACAGAAAATAGAACAAAAAGCGCCAAGAACAGGCATCTTGGTGCATACGCCAAACGGCACTACCATTCATGAGAAAGATGCAGCTTCTACTTTTACAGAAGCTATCAAGCAAGCTGGTATTCTCAATGTTCGCTCTCTTGGTTTAAAATATTGCGGTGTAAACATCGTCTCCACAACTAAGGACAAGAAATACGGAAGATCCCAACGTGAGGTTACTCCAGGACTATATGTCTTAACACATAGCAACACAAAAGATAAGAAGAAAATGCTTGATAAGATTTCTGTTGCCCTGAACCTAGGTTGGAAAATTGAAATCATATAAAAAGAGTCCATCTTTTTGTAATTTCAGCAATTCTCCTTGAAAAGTAATAAAAATAAGCTAGACTTGGATTAAGCAACACCTAGGAGAAAAGGAATACAAAACCTGTACGCAAAGGGTGCAGGGCCCTACGTGCCCGTTCCCTGGCCCAATTCATCAAAGACAACCCAGGGCTTAAAGGATTACGCATCTCCATGAAAGGATACGTAGATCAAGAATGGATGGAAAATATCCCTCTCATAGCCATTGGCACATATTTCGAGAGATAAAATTAAAAAGAGAAGAAGCAAACACGGAAATACTCTTCACTCTTCACCAACCCCTCCGAAACACCGATAAACAGGGCGGTTGGAAGAGGTGAAGAGTTCTCTGAAACTCTTCACCACTCTTCACCTGAATACCTTTTCAAGAAACCTACTGAAAAGAATACAGTTGGCTACCTCCATCATAAATAAAACGCCCCGCCATTTTACGAATTGACAAGAATACTGCAAAAATCAGAGATAACAAAAAGATTCGCCACCTTTTTTATATTATCCCCCATTTTTCTTGCAAAATCAAAATATTCATCGTATCTTTGCAAATAGAATTTGTAGTAAGGCGAATAGCTCGCAAAAAGCTATCCTGAAAACATAGGAGATTAGATTATGACAGAAATGAACGATAGAAAATTGCCTGTAGGCATCCAGTCTTTTGCAGAAATAAGAAGAGAAGGATATCTGTATGTTGACAAGACTGATATAATCTGGAGACTTGCCAACAGGGGAAAAAAGTATAATTACCTGAGCCGCCCACGCCGCTTCGGCAAGTCCATTCTCGTGGATACACTCCAGGCTTACTTCGAGGGGAAAAAGGAACTCTTCGAAGGATTGAAGGTGATGAAACTGGAGAAAGAATGGACCTGCTATCCCGTCATTCGACTCGACATGAGTTGCGGAGGTGCTGCACCAGAAGAACTCAACTCCTATCTCGACGATGCCTTCTATAAATACGAACAGAAGTATGAAGTAGCCGTACGCCCGGAGGCTTCCCTTGCCGTCCGCTTCCAGAACATCATCGAAACGATGTTTCAAAAGACCGGAAAACAGGCGGTTATCCTCATCGATGAGTATGATTCTCCATTGCAGCATTCCTGGAAGACTCCAGAGCATGATGCCTGTACAGCCATCTATAAATCCGTGTTTGCTGTTCTGAAAAAAGAGGACGAGCACGAGCGGTTCATCTTCATCACAGGCATCACCAAGTTCACTCAAATTTCTCTCTTCTCCGTGCTCAACAACCTGAGCAACATCAGTTTTGATGCACCCTACGCCACTATCTGCGGTATTTCAAAGCAGGAAGCTGCCGAAAACTTCATACCTGAGATTGAGGCAATGGGAGAAGAAAACGGATGGACTCCAGAGGAGACCCTGAAGCAGCTCACGGCGTTTTACGACGGATATCATTTCTGCCGCAAAAATATGGTGGATATTTTCAATCCGTTCAGCCTCATCAATGCCCTGGATGATAGGGAATTGAGAAATTACTGGGCTTCATCAGGGGCCACTTCCCTATTGCCAAAGTTCGTGGATGACATGGAGATGAAGATGGAATATTTTGACCATTGCTTCATCGAGCGCGATACCCTGGAAACATCGGATGTAGTGAATGGCGGAGCCGAGCTCTTTCTCTATCAGTCGGGTTATCTCACCATCAAGGGTTACGACGATGGCGTTTACATCCTGGGCTTCCCTAACTTTGAAGTTCGCAAGGCATTATACCGGGTAGTGGTTCCTGCCTTGACCATGAAGTCGAATTCGGAAGTGGTTTCTGCGCAGAGCTTCCTCAGAAAAATGATGCAGGACGGAAATACCGCTGAAGCCAAGAAGGCATTAAAGGCTCTTATCACCGATGTTCCATACAGCAACAAGAAGATGGCAAGTATGGATATGGAGGAACGTTACCGACTGATAATGAGTACGATATTCAGAGCCTTGGGCTTTAGGGTGGAAGTAGAAAGAATGCTGGCCACTGGCAGGATTGATATGATTGTAGAGGTTCCATCCTTCATCTACGTCCTGGAGCTGAAGCTATCGAACAATGGCGGCATTTCTGCTGCCGAGAGCCAGATAAAGGAAAAGAGCTACACAGAACCATTCAAGGCAGACAAACGCAAAGTTATCGCCCTGGCAGTGGAACTCGATGAAAAGGGCAAGGGATTGATAGATTGGAAAGAAGTGGATGAGTCTTTGTAATCAAGATAAAGCTCTTCACCCTACCCCAGATAAACAGGGAGGTTGACGGAGGTGAAGAGTGGTGAAGAGCGGGTGAAGAGTTGCTGATGACTCTTCACCTCCCGAAATGCCGATAAACACAGGGGATTTGGGAGGAAAGGTGAAGAGTGAAGAGATTTTTGCAGAATGCTAAACATAAATCATATTGATAGGATTGGGAAATCTGGTTTCCCCGTCTGAGATGACCGTCTCATAGGAACAGCTGACTGTTCCCTATTCCGCTAGTAGGCTGTTCGCCCCAAACAGCCTACTGGCCATACGCAAACAGCACACTTATCTTTCGGAGATAAATATCAGAACATCGGAGATTTATCTGCCAAAAACAGCCATATCAAAACAAAAACGAAATGAAACTTCCCTGAAATTTGGAGGGTTTTAAAAAATATATTACCTTTGCACCCGCAAAAAAGATAAGATTATGAACGGATTGTATACTATATTATTATTGGTGCTGAGCAACATCTTCATGACGCTGGCTTGGTACGGACACCTCAAGTTGCAACAAACAGGCGTGAGCAGCAACTGGCCTCTCATCGGTGTTATCGCCTTCAGTTGGGCCATCGCCTTCTTCGAATATTGCTGTCAGGTACCAGCCAACCGCATCGGTTTCGTGGATAATGGCGGACCGTTTAATCTGGTCCAGCTCAAGGTGATACAGGAATGCGTATCGCTTATCGTCTTCGCCATCATCGCCAATATCCTCTTCCAGGGACAGGGATTGCACTGGAATCATTTCGCAGCCTTCTGCTGCCTGATTGCAGCCGTTTATTTCGTATTCATGAAATAGCCGGATAAGGAGTTAACTCAATATAACTCCTTATCCGGCTACCTTTTTAGTTTTACATCTGCCCTACACCAGGTTAAAGATTTCGCTCGGTGTCTTGCGCTTCAATACTTCCAGTTGGAAGTCCTTGCCGGCTATGATGCCTTTGCTGCGCAGGATCTGCTCCACGGTTTTGCGTGCCAGCTCAGGATGGTTGTTCTCCTCGCTGAGATGACAGAGCCAGACGTGATGAAGCTCCGGTGTAGCATAATTGGCAAGTGCCTCGCCACAATCGTCGTTGCTCAGATGACCGTTATCTCCCAGAATGCGATCCTTCAGATACTGGGGATAATGCCCCTGTTGGAGCATCTCTACACTATGGTTCGCCTCGAGTACGAGATAGTTGGCACGGCCGATAAAGTCGTGCATCTCTTCAGTAATATGCCCCACATCGGTGATGAGACAGAAGTTCACACCTTCGCACTCCACGAAATAGCCAACATTGTCGGTACTGTCATGGGGTACGCCGAACGGGGTAATCTTAAACTCGCCCAGTGTGAAAGTTACGTTCTTCTCTATCACACGAGCATGGTTAGGCTCTATCTTCTTTCGAACACAATAGTTGCGCTCGATGCCTTGATGTACTTTACGGGTCGTATATACCGGTAGATGATAGTCAGAACTCAGACTCCCCACCGACTTTACATGGTCGGCGTGGTCATGGGTAATGAGGACGTGATGCACATCCTCGAAGCGAAGTCCATAGTTATGGAAATGCTTCTTCAATATTCTTATTCCTACTCCTACATCTATCAGTATCGAATCCGTATCAGTGTAAAGATAATAGCAATTGCCACTACTTCCACTGCCAAAGGATATAAATTTCAGCATTTTAATTGTTATTTTCCATGCAAAGTTAGCAAAAAAGATTCTTATTACAAAGTTTTTTACTATCTTTGTGCCGAAATATCGCAAAAAAATAGAATTTTTAAGATTTGAGAATCATGATAAAGAAGTCGATGATAGGTTTATGCATAGCTATGGCATGCATGACCGCAAGTATATTCAGCCTTTCGGGCTGTGAACCTCATGAAGGCAGCGAGGACCAGCTGAAGGCTGATGTTGATTCGTTTGCCACCTATTATTTCAACTGGCATTTCCCGAAAGCCGTGAAGTATTGCACCCAGGAATCGGAGCGCTGGCTGCGCTATGCTGCAAGTAATGTGAACGAGACCGACGTGGAACTGCTGCGCCAGAAACCGGAGGATGCCAGCATCGAGATTACTGATATTGATTTCGGTGACGATGAAACAAGTGCCACCGTTACCCTTACGGTTCATAATTTTCTGCTGATGGACAGCATCGGGCAGGATCCGCAGCTCATAGAACAGGCCGATTTCCAACTGCCGATGTGTATGGAAAAGGGACTCTGGAAGATTAAGTTGGATAAATTGCCTTGAAAAAAGTAAGGAGTTTCTGAGGGGCATCATAATCAAAAAAAAGATGCCCTACAGAAACTCCTGGCTATAAACTGTTAACTATTAACTATCAACTGTTAACTATTAACTATCAACTGCATTTAGAACGGCAAACCTACTGCGAAATGGAAGGCGAAATCGCGGTCTAGTTTCGGGTGGATAATCGCCCAATGCTCTTCCTTCGTTCCGTAGGCTGGATTGATTGCCTTCATACCCATATCCAGACGGAGGATGAAGTAATCGAAATTCAACCTGAGACCTAAACCATAGGCTACAGCTATCTGTTTGTAGAATTCATCTATCTTGAACTGGCCGCCAGGCTGATCCTGATAATTGCGAAGTGTCCAGATATTACCGGCATCGATAAACGCTGCACCCTCAAACTTCCAGAAGAGCGAAGTGCGGTATTCGGCATTCAAGTCGAGCTTCACATCACCCGTCTGGTTGATGAAATCTATTCTGCCGTCAGTTCCCTTAAACTTGCCCGGACCTAATTCTCTTACGCCCCAACCTCTTACCGAGTTGGCACCACCCGAGAAATAACGCTTTTCGAAAGGTAGCACCGTACTGTTGCCGTAAGGATAAGCCACACCGATACCCGCATGCAGCGCCAGAGCATTGCGCTTATCAAACTGCATCAGATGGGTATAATCTACATCAAACTTGGCATATTGGGCATAAGCTATATTAAATAATGTACGCTGCCCTTGGCTGTTCACCTTGAAACCGAATGTCTTGGAAACACCGTTCAGCAGATTGCCCGAACTCTCTACATTCACTCGCACAGCATCTACCCCATCGCTATAACTCAAACCGAAACCCATCTTCATGATAAACAGGTCTTCGTAATTGTAACGGAGGATGGCATTTCTGTTTTCTGCATTATCGAGATAGTCTCTCTTGAAAGTCTCGGATATCCATGGCATATACACATAGTTGAGATCGAGCAGGTCGAAACGCCAGGCCAGATGATGACGCGGTTCTGTCCAGCGATAACGCCAGGCAGTAGAGAATACGCGGCGATGAAACTCCGGACGGTTCTGAAGATTCCAACTTGCCGACAACTCGCTGTTTGCCGTCTGTCTTCTTCTGAAATTTCTTGAAAGGAAAGGCGCCAAGAAACGAGGGAAAACCAGTTTGCCTTCAACCGAATATTCAGTATAGTTCTGATCCTGATACCCCTCCAGACCGGTAATAGCCTCGTAAGCTCCACGAAGTTCGATGCTCAGCTGCTCACTACCTCTGAAGAGATTTCGGTTGGTATAAGTGAGCGATGCAGCAGCTCCCAAGTCGCCCGCCGTATTGGTTCCCTCCGGCTGGAAGGCAATGGTAGAAGGCTTGTTGGTACTGATCTGGATATTGCAATCCATCTGCCGGCTGATGCTGTCCCTCACCATTTCGTTCTCCGTAACCTGGTTGCTGTCAGGAACTTCAGAGAAACTGATGTTGGTATACTTCACCGCCTGCAGACGGGCAAAGTTGTTATAGGTGCGCTGCAAGGCAGCGGCGCTGTAGGGACGGCCTTCTCTGAGGGCAGTAGCATTGAGCAAAACCTGATGGCGCAGATGGATTCGGTCGCTGTCATTACTCAGATAGTTGATGTTTCTGATTTCATATCGGGGATGATCAACCTCAGGAGCATTACTGTTTGCCTTATACTTCATCAGGTGGAGCGTCAGGGCGATATCCTTCTGTCCCGCAATCGTATCGGCAGAAAACTGGATAAAATCTTTATGAAAGCGGAAATAGCCATCATTGGTCAGAAGGCTGGAGATACGCCTGCGCTCATTATCCAATGTTTCTACCGTAAATCTCATTCCCGGCTTAATCTGCTGATTATCGGGATTATCGAGATGCAGAAGTTGCTGGATATGTTCATCTTCCACTTCATATTTCACCTTACCTATCATAAAAGGTTCTCCGGGATGCAACAGATAGGTAGCATCCAGTTTCTTTCCTTTCTTGGTGGTATAGAGCGACACCCCGGCATGCATGAAGCCCTGGTTCTGCATGGCGGTAAGCAGATCCTGACAGGAGAGCCGCGCCTGCAAAGTATCGTAGATGACAGGCTTCTTGCTGAAAGGATTCTTGAAGAGCGAGAAGAGTTTCGGTTTCTCTTTCTGGCGCACATACTGCTTGAGCGCCCCGGCATTATACCCTGCCGAGTCGCTCTTCACTTCCACCTTATTTAATATATACTCCCCTTCCGGCACCATTTTGCTTGAAGAACAAGATGCTATGAGCAGCGGCAAGGCAAGTAATGAAATCGTTTCTTTTTTCAAAATATCTATCGTTTTTGATATGCAAAGATAATGCAAAACAAATTAAATACAAAATATTTAGCACTTTTTATTTTGAAATGTCTATATTTTATGTTACCTTTGCACACATATAGACAAAAAATAAATGATTAGCAAGAATAAAATAAAGTACATACGTTCGCTCGAACTGAAGAAGAACAGAAATAAAGAAGGAAAGTTCGTGGCAGAAGGTTTCAAGGTGGTAGACGATCTGCTCGCTCTGCAACCTGCCGACCTGATTGTGGCTACCGGCGAATGGCTTCGGGGCAAACACTTCGGGGCTGAAACCGAAGTGATAGAGGTTACTGATGAAGAACTGAAGAAGGTAAGTTTCCTGCAACATCCGCAACAGGTGCTTGCCGTATTCAAACAGGCAACATCAGGAGATTACTCTATTAATACCAGCGAACTGAGTCTGGCGCTCGACGGCGTTCAGGACCCGGGCAACCTGGGCACCATCATCCGCATCGCCGACTGGTTTGGCATCACCCATATCTACTGCAGTCAGGATACTGCCGACGTATACAATCCGAAGGTGGTTCAGGCTACGATGGGCAGCATAGCAAGAGTGAAGGTAGAATATGGCGACCTGCTGGGACTGGTAGAATCACTTCCAGCCGATGTTCCCGTTTACGGCACCCTGCTCGATGGCGACAACATCTATCAGCAAAAGCTCGAAAACCGGGGACTCATCGTGATGGGAAACGAAGGAAAAGGTATTTCGCCTGCTCTGGCAAAGAAGGTAAATCACAAGTTGCTCATCCCTAACTTTCCGGAAGGTAGAGCTACCGCCGACAGTCTGAATGTGGCTATCGCTACCGCCATTACCTGCTCAGAATTCAGAAGAAACTTTTAAAGGTAAAAAAGTAAAAGGGTAAAAAACAAAAGCGATAATTAGAAATTAAAAACAAGATAGTTATGGAAGTAAATGAATTATTTAAGCACCGAAGTATAACTTCCTGCATGAGAGCATCATACGATACCATAACAAGTGATTTCAGATCACTCGTAAAACAGACATGGACTACCCATGTTCCATTTGCTGTATTGCTGGCTATCGTACTCTATTTCCTCCTCCCCAACAAACCGCTTCACGATTGGGGAGCCGTGAATCCGATGGCTTCGTTCATCCTGCAAACCATCATTTACGGAGCCACTATCGTAATGGCTATCGTATCATTCTGGCATCTTCTGCCAAGAAAGCAACTGTGTCCTAAGGGCGAAAAGCGCAAGATAGGAAAATCCCTCCTCCGCATCCTACGCCACTTCGGAGGTTTCTTTCTGACCAGTTTTCTCGGCATGATTATCGTAGGCATCGCTACCTTTATCGCAGCCCTGCCTTCCATCATCCTCATCATCGCACAGTTCTATTCACAGCTCGGTGCACTTGATGGCGACCCGCTCGGTGTGCCGGGTTATTTCACCCCACTCCTCTTTCTGGTGTTCACCATCACCTTCCTGCTCATCATATACGCCCTGAGCTGGCTCGGCATTTCACTTGCCTATCAGTTCGGCTCTTACAAGGTGCAAGACGAAGAGAAACAGAGAATGAAGGAAAGCCAGAAAATGGCAACTACAGAGATAGAAAAATATTAATCGTATTAACATAATATATAAGAGACATGAAACAGACAAGATTACTCTTCATCGACCGCGATGGAACTCTGATTCAGGAACCAGAGGACGAACAGATTGACAGCTTCGAGAAGCTGGTATTCACCAAGGGCGTGTTCCGCAATCTCGCCTTCATTGCCCAGCACACCGACTACGAGCTGGTGATGGTGAGCAACCAGGACGGACTGGGTACCGACTCCTTTCCGGAAGATACCTTCTGGCCAGTCCACAACTTCATCATCCAGACCATGGAGAGCGAGGGCATCCACTTTGCCAAGCAGCACATCGACCGCCACTTCCCTGAAGATAACTCGCCGATGCGCAAGCCAGGAACAGGCATGCTGACCGAATACATCGATAACCCTGCCTACGATATGGCAAACAGTTATGTAATCGGCGACCGTGAAACCGATGCCCAGCTTGCAGAAAACCTGGGTTGCAAGAGTCTGATTCTTGGAAAGGATGGCATGGATTGGGACAAGATAGCTGAGATTCTCTTTGCCGGCGACCGCATCGCAGAGGTGAAGCGCACCACCAAGGAAACGGATATCTACATCAAGGTAAATCTCGATGGTTCAGGCAAATGCGATATCTCTACCGGTCTTGGTTTCTTCGACCACATGCTGGAGCAGATAGGCAAGCACGGCATGATGGACCTCACCATCCATACCAAGGGCGACCTTTATGTGGATGAGCATCATACCATTGAGGATACGGGTATTGCACTGGGCGAATGCCTGCTGCAGGCGCTCGGCGACAAACGAGGAATAGAAAGATACGGCTACAGTCTGCCGATGGATGACTGTCTCTGTCAGGTAGCATTGGATTTCGGTGGCCGTCCATGGTTGATTTGGGATGCAGAATTCCACAGAGAGAAGGTAGGCGAAATGCCAACCGAGATGTTCAAGCATTTCTTCAAGAGTCTGAGTGATGCGGCAAAGATGAACCTCAACATCAAGGCTGAGGGCGAAAACGAGCATCATAAGATAGAAGGCATCTTCAAGGCACTTGCCCGTTCGCTGAAAATGGCGGTGAAGAGAGACATCTACCACTTCGAGCTTCCTAGCTCTAAGGGGATGCTGTAATGAGTTAATAGTTTATAGTTAATAGTTTATAGATGACTGTTGGCTATTAACTGTAAACTATAAACTGTAAACTATTAACTATAAACTGTAAACTATTAACTATTAACTGTTATCAAAATTTTGTCATGAACTCCACAACAATCTTATCCTTTTCTGAAACTTTAGCTATCCCACCATTGCGATAGAAATACTTCTCGTAGTTGATACGGATATCCGAGATGAATGGCTTGGCAAGGCTCAGGGTTACACCGCCCGTAACACGATGACGCTTGTAATCATTGATCTTCAAGGCACCAAGCTCTGTATCAGAACCGCCATATCTTGTACCATCACTGTGGTCGCTCATGAAATCATATCGTGCCAAAGGCGAAACCTTCCTGATGATGCTCTTCTGATTGCGAACCGGAATATCATAGCATACGAAACCATCGAATGCATGAACATCGTGGAAAGCATCCTTGCTGTAATGCTTGTAAAGATACTCTGCCTCAGCAATGAAACCACCCTTGTGGAAGGTGATACCGCCATCATACATCGTTACCGTAACATCAGATGGCTTGATCTTCTGGGTACTCAACACCAGGTTTACATTCGGGAAAAGGAACTGAGCCTTGGCAGAATAGTTGACTCCCTTGGTCCAGTAATCCTTTTGGTTGGTCAAACCAGAACCGTTGAAGATACCGGCATTTACCACGATAGGAAAACCTACATTCCAGGTGTATCCGATTTCAGCACCCACGTCGCGAACGTTTCCCACCTGCTTGGCGATGAAAGAACGGTTGGCGAAGTACTGCTGATGAGGAGAACGGTGAGCATCAATAGTGAATGGCACACGCTCCTGACCGATGGTAAGCTGCAGTGTCTTCCAAGGCTTGATGCGGGTATAAGCATCAAGCATCTTGATCTTACCCTCATCACAGAGATCAATCTCAGCCTTATAACTAACCTCCTTTGTTACATTTCCTGCTACATTGATACGAGCCGTACGCACCTCAAATCGTCCCTCCCCTTCTTCGGTTTGGTATTCATACTTAGAACGGATGGTTCCACCTATCTTCATTGTCTTGACGAATTCAGGCACATCGTTTCCAAGAGAACTCTTTTCTGAGTTTTGGGCATTCATTCCCATCGACACCATAGAGAGTGCCATCAACAGATACGTTTTCTTCTTCATTTTTACCTTATTATATATATACCTTAAATTGATTGTCATCAGCAAGAAAGCATTCCTGTAAAGAATCGAAATCCTACAAGATGCCGTTCTATTTCTTTTCGGCTGCAAAGATAAGGAGAAGATGTTTCTACCATAAAACATAAGTGTTACAAATATGTTACATCGTCTGTTTTTACAGCTTGTAACATGATTGCAATACGCGTAATATCACTGTAACATCATCGTCATAAACATGTAACCGTCTTTTCGCTCTAGTTTAAAAATATCGCCGTACCTTTGCAACCGAAAAGAAATACAATTAACATATATGATTTATGAAGGAAAATAAAAAAGCGATTTTGGATATTCTTAAGAAGAAATCCAAGAAAGACGGTAAGTTTGAAAACTTGGTTCTCAACCTCGCCTTACAGAAGATTGACAGCGATAACTTTGAGTTTGACGGCGAGGCAGTCTATACCGCCGACAAGAAGCGCTTGGTTTACTACATGAACCACGATGCCAGTTTTACGATTCCTGAGGGAGTAGAGATTATCGGAGAGATGGCTTTCCGTGGCAAGAAACAACTGTCTCATGTCATCATCCCTAGTACGGTGAAAGAGATTGAACATGATGCATTCTATGATTGTGATGAATTGGATAACATTTATATACCTGCCAGCGTGAAAGCTATCAGAGCATACGCTTTCGCAGAATGCGACAAACTGAAGAAGATTACTTTCGCAGGAACTCCAGACAAGTTGAGCCGTCATACTTTCGATGACTGCGACCAGTTGCACGACATCATCGTTCCTGCCGGCAGCAGCAAATTCTTCCGTAAAGAGCTTCACTTCATCGATGGAGATACAGATTTTCTCGTTCTGGAAGTACCAGGCAAAGACTCAAAAGAACCTTCTAAGAACAAGAAGGATGAGAAAGTTTCTGAAAAGAAAGAAAAGAAAGAAACTTCTGCAAAGAAGGATAACAAGGCCAAGAAAGAGTCTGCAAAAACAAAGTAACTCAATAATTAGCAAATAGTTATGACCAAAGAAGAATTACTAAAAAAGGCATACGTAGAACGCGATATCAGTTGGATGTACTTCAACCATCGCATTCTGCAGGAGGCAGAGAAAGAGTATGTGCCATTGTTGGAGCGCCTCTCTTTCCTCGGTATTTACTCCAATAACCTCGACGAGTTCTTCCGTGTCCGAGTAGCATCCCTCAACCGCATGCTCGACCAGAAGCTCGAAAAGGATACCGAAGCACAGATCAAGAAATCTCTCAAGACAATTAATAAGCTCAATGAATCTTATTCGAAAGAATACACTGAAGCGGTGGATACAGTTTTCCGAGAGCTTGAAGTACACAAGGTTCGCCTGCTCACCGAAGACCAGCTCAACGACGAGCAGAAGGAGTTCCTTACGCAGTTCTTCTACGACAAGCTCAATGGTTCTGTCAACCCTATCTGGCTCAACGAGATAGACGACCTCTCTACCCTGGAGGACAACCGCATCTACCTAGCCGTAGAAAAGGCTGAGGATGACAAGAAGAAGAAATATGCCGTAGTAAAGGTACCGGATAGAATCTATGGCCGCTGGGTGAAGGTACCGGCAAGCGATGGTTTCGACAACATTATGTATCTGGACGATGTAATCAGATACTGTCTGCCACTGGTATTCCTCGGTTTCAAGAAGAGCACCTACCGTGCCTACAGCTTCAAGTTTACCAAGGATGCCGAGATGGAGATGGACAATGATGCCGACTTCGGAACCATGGAGAAGATTGCCCTGGGCGTAAACAGCCGTAAGAAGGGTGAAGCCGTGCGCGTAATCTACGACCAGGAGATGCCGAAGGAACTTCAGAAGAAACTCCGTGAGCGACTGAACACCAAAGAGTTGGATGCTTCTTTGGCTGGCGGAAGATACCAGAACCATAAGGATCTGATGTCGTTCCCTGATTGCGGCCACAAGGAACTGAAATACGAAAAATGGGCTCCAATCATGAAGCCTGAGTTCCTCTCCAACGAGAGCATCCTCGACCAGATTCGTGAGAAAGACCGCTTCATCCACGTACCATATCATAGCTTCAACGGCTACATCCGTGTGCTCCGTGAGGCAGCTACCAAGCCAGAGGTAAAGGCCATCAAAACCACCCTCTATCGCTTGGCGAAGGATTCAAAGGTAGTCAAGGCGCTCATCACCGCTGCCCGCAACGGCAAGAAGGTGACTGCCGTAGTAGAGCTTCTGGCACGTTTCGACGAGGAGAGCAACATCAAGTGGAGCAAGCGCATGCAGGAAGAGGGCGTAAACGTAATCTTCGGTGTAGAAGGACTGAAGATTCACTCCAAACTGCTCTATATCGAGTCAAAGAAGGGCAACATCGCCTGTGTGGGAACCGGAAACTTCCACGAGGGCAACGCCAAGATCTATACCGATTATCTGATGATGACCGCCCGCCCTAAGCTGGTGAACGAGGTGGCTAAGGTATTCGATTTCATCGACCGCCCATTCTCACCATTCCGCTTCAACGAGCTCCTCGTCTCTCCAAACTCCATGAAGAGCCGCATCCTGCGCATGCTCGACACCGAGATCAAGAATGCCAACGAGGGCAAGGAGGCTTGGGTGAAGATGAAGATCAACCACATCACCGATACCGATATGGTTACAAAACTCTATCAGGCTTCAAAGGCTGGCGTGAAGATAGACATCGTGATTCGTGGCAACTGTTCGCTGGTGCCAGGCATCGCCAAGCTCAGCGACAACATCCGCTGCGTGGGCATCATCGACCGCTATCTGGAGCACAGCCGCATCCTCATCTTTGCCAACGGAGGCAAGCCAAGATACTTCATCGGTTCTGCCGACTGGATGCCTAGAAACCTCATCAACCGCATCGAGGTACTCACCCCGGTATATGACGAGGATATGCAGGCAGACCTGCTCCGCACCATCTCTTACGGTATGAGAGACACGATGAACGGCAGAGTGGTAGATGGCAAGGGCGGCAACGAATTTGTGGAAGGCGAGCCATTCCGCAGTCAGGAAAAACTTTACAAGGCCTACTGCGAAGAGCAGGAAGTAAACGAATAAAAAAATAGCAAATGTCAGCAATGAATTTAGCATCCATTGATATCGGCTCCAACGGAGCCCGACTCCTCATCAAGCGCTTCGATCCCGAGGCAATCCGTGAGGAAGACCGCATCAAGAAACTCATGTTCATCCGCATCCCATTGCGATTGGGTAAGGATGTTTTCACCCTGGGAAAGGTTTCCAAGGAGCGTGAGAAGATGATGCTCCACATGATGAAAGGCTTCAAGCAATTCATGAAACTCAATGACGTAGAGGCTTTTCGTGCCTGTGCCACATCGGCGATGCGCGATGCCGAGAACGGCAAGAAGGTGCTCAAGAAGATAGAGAAGCAAACCGGCATCAAACTCGAAATCATCAAGGGTCAGGAGGAGGCACAGCTCCTCTACAACAACCTGGTAGAGAAAACAGATTCCAACGAGGGCAGCTTTGCCTACATCGATGTGGGCGGTGGTTCTACCGAGGTGAGTATCATCCACGACGGTGTGCTCGCCGAGAGCTATTCCTATAATATGGGTACCCTGAGAATGCTGAGCGGCAAGGTGACTGCCGATACAGAAAAGCTCTTCAAGGAGAACCTGACGAGATATGCCGAGCAATACGGCGACATCAAGATCATCGGTTCGGGTGGTAACATCAACAAGTTGAACAAACTGGCACGCCACAGCAAACAGGACGCCAAGAACCTGACGCTTGCCGAACTGAAGCGCCTCTACTCGATGATGCAACCCCTGAGCATCGAGGAGCGAGAGATTTCTTTCTCTCTGAAAGAAGACCGTGCCGATGTCATCATTCCTGCCGCTGAGATCTTCCTCAAGGCATGCGAATATCTGAAGTGCGAAAACATCATGGTGCCCAACATCTCGCTCGCCGACTCCATCGTGGATGGACTCTATGAGAAGATGATGGCAAAAACGAAGGAATAAACCTCTTCATCCACAAATAAAAAGATCCGAGACAGATGGCTAGCAATAGCCGCTGTTTCGGATCAACTTTTTTATAATTCGGATAAAAGAGGTATTTACTATACTTCAGATAAGAGAGTAAGTACGTATCCCTTTTTCTTCAGCGACTCAATCTTAACGGTCGCATCATGCTGAAGAGCATGGCGGAGATACGTCATCTGCACATTCACAGCCAGGGAGTTGGCATAGCTCACGGTTCCCCACACCGCCTCCTGTATCATCTCCTTGCTTACTACATTGCCGATATTCTTCGCCAGCAGACGGAGGATATCGGCTTGTCGGCTGGTGATGAGCACACGAGAGGAACGGGTGCGAAGCTCATTGTTGTTATAGCAGAAGGTGGTTTCTCCGAAATGATACACCTCCTCTTCTATCGTCTCATTCTCATTCATGGAGAACCGCTCCTCTATTCTTGCCAGCAACTCTTCCGGATAGAAGGGTTTGGCAAGATAATCGTTTGCCTTCAGGGAGAAACCTTTCAGTCGATCGTTCTTCTCCGTACGGTCGGTGAGGAAGAAGATAAGCACCTTCGGGTCGATGGCTCTGATGCGCTCAGCCACCTCATAGCCATCCATCTCCGGCATATTGATGTCGAGCAATACCAGGTCGGGCTTCACTTCCGGGAACTGCTCCCATGCCTTCTTGCCATTGCCGGCATAAGTCACGTCGCATCCATGCTGCTGCAGGAAACTCTTCAGCAACATGGAATACTTCAAGTCATCGTCTGCAAATAATATCTTGATCATTTTTTCTGTTCTTTATAGCGTTAAACCGGATGCATCAGGAGTGCTGCGGGATGACAATCGAAATCCTGGTTCCCTTGCCCACTTCGCTCTGCATCATTTTCCTGCCCCCATGGGCCTTCACAATCATATCCACAAAACTCAAGCCCAAGCCGATGCCCGGCTGCATCATATC
Source organism: Segatella copri (assembly GCA_021623045.1). Taxonomy (GTDB): domain Bacteria; phylum Bacteroidota; class Bacteroidia; order Bacteroidales; family Bacteroidaceae; genus Prevotella; species Prevotella copri_T. Next base: position 29,579 of record JAJWJX010000008.1, read on the forward strand.
CGGGTAAGCATTGCTGCGATAGAACTTCGTCCAGACTCTCTGCTGTTCATCGGGCGAAATGCCGATGCCATTATCTGATACAGAAATCTTGACTTCCCCCTTCCCGGTATCCTGGCAGGCAACATGGATATTGACGATGTCGCCGGAATACTTCACCGAGTTCTCCATCAGATTACTGACCACATTCAGAAGCTGGTCTCTATCTCCCATCATCCGGTTGGAAGTGCGCTGGTAATCGAGCGAAACATTCACCTCCTTCTGCCTGTTCTTTCGATAAACTGCCACCAGATTCTGCAAGGCGGCATGGATATCGAACGAAGTTATCTGGAGCGGGATATGTTCCTCTGCCCTGATTACTTCCCGGAGTTTGGCGAGATAGGCTGTCAGGTTATCGCTCTCCTCTCTTACCGTCTCCATGATAAGGGCATTCTCATCCTTCTCATTTGTCTTTTGAGCAGAGAATACGGACACACACATCTTCAGCGTCTGCACGGGGCGCTTCAGCTCATGAATCATCGTATGTACAAAGTCGCTTCGCATCTTATCCACCTTCTTCTGCAGGAGCATCACCTTAATGAGATAAGCTATGCTCAGGAGAAGCAAGATGGTAACCAGCAGACTTCCTGCAATCTGCCAAATCATCCCCTTCAGGATGGGCAGCATCGGCACCTGCATCCTCATCTGCATCGACTGATACTGGATAGGATTGAAAGGCACTTCTACCAGCATTTCGTGATGAAACAAGGTAGGAGGCTCTACGATTCTTGTCTGCCAAAGGCGCTGCTTGCCCGTCTTCATCTCTGCCCCGATGATATCATTGCCCAGTTTCCTACTGATGAAACGATCAAAATGCGCCTTGTCAAAGCGGGTAAGCTGGTAAGTGATATAAGTATTCAGGCAATCAAAAGAATTGTTGGAATCCGTCTCACGCAAATCGAAAGTATCTCTCTTCTCCATCACGTTGCCGAATCCCGGCTTGCTATACACCACTCCACCAATGATTGTATCCGTATCCAGCGGAGAGCAAATCGTAGTACAGGGACGCTTGAAGTCTGAAAAATATGCCGTAACGACATAACCGATATGTGATTTTTCTTTTACCGCCGCACCGAGATCTGTCTGATAAGTGACTATTGTCTGTTCCGCCTTTTCGGCATTTTTCTTCCCCATCTCTCCCATCGAATAGGTTACGCTATTGTAGAGCCAATAGGTCTGCAAGCCTATCAGCAGGAAAGAGGAAAGGATGGCGAGCAGCCAGACTTGTTTGAATCTTCTATTCATATCATTTTTTCTTTTTTCGATGCAAAGGTACGAAGATTTCACTATATATAATAAGGTGAAGCAAGATTATTTTGCCAGCGTAATGTTTCAGTAATGATTATTTGCGATTTTGAGCCCGAAAAGCTGTTCCTTTGCAAACAAAAACAAAAAACAAGGAAGAATATGAAGAAAGAAACAGTTTTATGCGCAATGCTAGCCACCGCCACCTGTGCAACAGCACAAAATGGGAAATTCCCGACATCCGGAGTTTCCGCAGACTCGGTACAGACGGAAAAAGATTCGACCAAAGCTGATAAGGAGGCAGAGATTCAAGCCGTAACCGTAACAGGTCATCGCCCGATGTATAAGATGAGGAACGATGCCTTAGTTACCCGTGTCCGCAACACTCCTTTGGCAAAGGAGCCAACGCTGGAAGATGTATTGAAGCACATCCCCGGCATGAAACAAACCGCCGATGGAACTCTGGAAGTAAACGGACTGGGAGCACCCACCATCTATCTCAACGACAAGAAGGCGACTTCTGCCGAACTCTCTCATCTCGATGTGAAGCTGATAGATGAAATAGAACTCATTACCACTCCTGGTGCAAAATATGATGCAACGACGGGAGCCGTACTGAGAATCCTGACGAGAAGAACAGACGAGGGTATATTCGGCAAGATGCAGGTGTATGATGAATTGAGCGAGGTGAACACCAACCACGAGGAATTGACTCTGGGTTGGGTAACGAAGAAAATTTCGCTCACAGGATTTTACGGCTACACAGACAACCGATACAATGTGCATCAGCCACAGGAAGCGCTCGTAAGAGCCAAAGATGGCGAATATCTCTTCGGAGCCGATCGCCATGGCAAGAACAAGGCAAATTACAACGCTACGGAACTCAACTTCGACTGGTTAATCAGCAAGCAGCACGAAGTGGGAATACAATGGGAAGGGCTTTGGCTGAATGGCGGTAGAAGAGAGAAACAGCAGCAGTACTATCGCTATCCTAACCCAGCAGGAGAAGATACAAATAGCGAGATGAAGCTTTCTGATGCGGATGGCGAAATGAAGTATTTTGATGCGGAGAGCCAGCAATGGGGACACCAGCGCAGTCACCACTTCAACCTCTTCCATCTGGCTAAATGGTCGAAGCATTTCTCATCACAGATTTATCTGGACTATGCAAGGAACAAGGATTCTGACAGCCAGCCTATCACGGAGAAAGAAGGTAGCGAGATGCAGGAAACCCTCAACCGCTCTAATTCCAACTACGACATCTATAGTGGAAGAATCGAAGTCAAGCAACTCATCTCTAATAAACATTCCATCAACTATGGTGGCGAATGGAGCCTGATGGAAGGCAAGGGTAGAACCGAAAGTTCTGCCGATATGCTTGGAACTACGGAATACAAAAACCACGATACCAAGACGGCTGCTTACCTGCAATATCAGGGTGAAGCTGGCAGATGGAGCTGGTGGGCAGGCATCCGATACGAGCATCTCACATCCCGATACACCAATCTGTCGGAGGAATCTCCCGACAATATGGAGCGCCATTACGACCAGTGGTTTCCATCGTTCGGTATCACTCTCAACGAACCATCGTGGCATCACTCGCTCAGCTTCCGAACTACCACCGCCCGACCTTCTTTCAGCCAACTCAGTGGGAACATCTACTATATCTCGCGCTTTCAGTATCAGATCAGCAATCCGAAGCTGCAGCCTGTCAACACCTATCGTCTGACCTACTCCGTGCAGTGGAAAGATTTCATGGGAATGTTGAGATATACCCGTATCGACCACTCCATCATGTACATTCATGAAGTGCCGGAAGACAAGCCCGTAAGATACGTGAGTACATTCATGAACTTCAACAAGATTCAGAAATACATGGCATATCTCAACTGGGGTCACGTCTTCGGCTGCTGGCGTCCGAATGCCCATGCAAGCATCACTTACCAGCGCTTCTCTGTAAACGATCAAGGAGAGCTAATCAGCTACAACGGAGCAACTTGGGATGCATCGTTTGACAATTACTTCACGCTGCCACACGACTATCAGCTGTCGCTCTCCTACAGTTTTGACAATGGTGGACAAGTAGGCAAAATGAAGTTCCGCCCCACTCAGAACTGGAGTCTTGGTGCCAACAAATCGTGGATGGACGGCAGATTACAGGTTGCCTTCAGTGCCAACGACCTCTTCCATCAGCAGCTCTTCAAGGAGCGAACCCACGAGCATGCCGTTGACTTCTCCCAGACTGAGGATTACAAGCTATGGAGCTACAAGTTGACTATAACCTGGAAATTCAACAAGCGCAAGGGAAGATACAACGGCATGAACAGTGCGGAAGATGAATTGAACCGACTGTAGCCGGATTATCCCACTCCCAGCAGTTCTACTTCGAATATCAGGGTAGAACCGCCTGGGATGCCCGGCTGCGAGAACTTGCCGTAGCCCATCTCGGCTGGGATGTAAAGTTCCCACTGGTCGCCCACGTGCATCTGCTGCATAGCCACAATCCAGCCATCAATCAGGTCGCTCAATCGCATGGCGAATGGCGTACCGCCACGGCTGGAATCAAACTTCTTGCCGTTGATGGTCCAACCGGTGTAATGAGCCGTCACGATGCTGCGTCGGCTAGGCTGTGCTCCCTTCGGGTCGCCCTGCTTCAACACCTTATAATATATACCACGAGGCAGCGCCATAACGCCCTCCTCCTTTGCCTTTTCCTCCAGCCAACGCTTGTTGGCCTCAACATATTCTCTTTTTGCCATAAAACTATTTGGGTTCTTGATATACTATGATTTTTGCGCAAAGTTACAAAAATCTATCGTATCTACAAAAGAAAATGGGGAACTTTTCTTCTTTTATCAAAGAAAAGCAGTACCTTTGCATCCTAATCATCAAAAAATACGATATGCCACAGACACTACATATTGCAATTATTGGTGGGGGTGCCGCAGGATTCTTTGCGGCGATAGAGGCCAAGCGCAACTTCCCTCACACCGACATCACGATTTTCGAGAAGAATTCGAAGGTTCTCGCCAAGGTGGAAATCACGGGAGGAGGAAGATGCAATCTTACCAATTCCTTTGAGGAGATTTCCGACCTGAAACAGGCGTACCCCCGCGGACATAAACTGATGAAGCGACTCTTCAAGAGATTCGACTACCAGCATGCCTTCAACTGGTTTGAGGAGAACAGCGTGCCACTGGTTACGCAGGAAGACCAATGCGTGTTTCCGCAATCGCAGGATTCGCACAGCATCATCGACTGTCTGGTGAATACCGCCAAGCGACTGGGTGTGAAGATACAATGCAACCACCAGCTCACCGCCATCACCGAACGGGAGGATGAGCGCCTGCTCCTGGATTTCAAGACATCTTCTGAAATCAGGCAGATTGCCTTCCACCGGGTAGCCATCACCACGGGCGGTCATCCCAAGATGGAGAGCTTCAAGCATCTCTCTAATTTAGGACATGCGATAGAGCAGCCTATCCCATCGCTCTTCACCTTCAACATCGCCGACAAGGCTTTCAAGAACCTGATGGGCACAGTGGTAGAGCCGGTATATACCAGCATTCCGGGCACCAAGCTGAAGGCAGAGGGTCCGCTCCTCATCACCCATTGGGGCATGAGCGGTCCTGCCGTACTGAAACTCTCATCCCATGCTGCCCGCTATCTGCACGAGAACAATTATCAGATCAGGATTTCCGTAAACTGGGTACACGAGAGCAACCGCTCGCTGGTGGAAGAGAACATCCAGGGCATCATCATCGCCAACCCGCAGAAGCAGCTGGCTAGCATCCGCCCTTACAATCTGCCCTCCCGCCTCTGGCTCTTCCTGATTCAGAAGATGGGATATGCGCCCGAGAAGAAATGGAGCGAAATGGGAAAGAAGGGTTGCAACCTGCTGATAGAAACCCTCACCAACGACCTCTACCAGGTGAACGGCAAGGGAGCCTTCAAGGAGGAGTTTGTTACCTGCGGCGGCATCAGCCTCAACAACATCGACCTGCATACCCTGGAGAGCAAGGTGTGCCCTCACCTCTTCTTTGCCGGCGAAGTGCTCGACATCGATGCCATCACCGGCGGCTTCAATCTGCAGGCTGCCTGGACCACGGGGTATGTGGTGGGACAACATATCGGAGAATAGCCTATTCCTCTTTCGAAACAAAGTCTTTCACGATGCGGGTGTATTCCTCGTGATGGTCACGATATGCCATGGCATGAACGGAGCCTTTGGCGATGAAGATGGCTTTTCGACCCTTCGTCTTTGCCTCATAAAGTGGATGAAGCATGGCGTAGGGCACAAAGGCATCCTTATCGCCATGGATAAAGAGCATCGGTTTGGTACTCTTGCGAACCTGCTCTATCTGCTGAGCCTCAGCAAACGACCAGCCGTAGCGATGCTGGCAAAGGGCGGAAGTGGTATTCATCAGCGGGAAGGCAGGCAAGCCAAACTGGTCTTTGAGCTGAGCAGAAAACTCATCCCACACGCTGGTATAGCCGCAGTCCTCCACAAAGCACTTCACGTAATCGGGAGTCTTCTCTCCCGATACTGCCATCGTGGTTGCCGCACCCATCGAAATGCCGTGAATCACCTGACGGGTATTCTTCACTCTTCGTTCATCACCCTTCGCTCTTTGTTCTTCACCCTTCACTTTAAAAATCTCATTGGCGATTTCCGACCATCTGATCACATCCCATCTATCCTTCCATCCCATCTGGATATGGTCGCCCTCGCTCTCTCCATGTCCATACAGATCTGGCAGGAGCACATTATACCCCATATCGTGATTATAGAGATAGGCGATGTGCAGCATTCCCTCGGAGCGCACCTGATAGCCATGCACCACCACGGCTGTCTTTTCCGTAGTTTTCGGTGCATAGAGATAGATGGCATGAGCCTTGTAGCCCGACGGCATCGTGACAAAGGTATCCCTCACGCAATGGTGCTGATACACAGAGTCCATCCAGCCAACCATCCAGGGACACTCATTCTTCATCCTATTCTTCCAATGCTCAGCTGTCATTCTCTCCTCCTTCGGATAGTTGAGCGAATAATTGAGCATATAGTTGCTGGCACCATACAGTCCCAGCATCACGAGCACCACCAAGCCCAGAGCCGAAGCGATGCCTATCTTTCTTATCTTTTCCTGTTTCATCTTCATTCTTTTTGCTATTAAAATATCTATTATAGAGTTTCCGCTGCAAAATTAAGAAAAAAGATGGAATTAGCAAAGAAACGGAGGAAAAATCCTGTTAAAAGAGAAGCTTAAAGCGGCAATGAGAGTTTTATGGCAATTAGAACGTTTTGTGTTAAAATCCCTATCTTTTAAGCAAATTTCTCTGAAAATATTTGGATTATCCAAATTAAAAGTGTACCTTTGCAGCACTAGAATCCGCCACGCTTCCCATAGAACAGCGTACCAGGGCGGAACTTTTTGTTTATATGCGTATGGAATATACAAACCCACCACTTGATACAGCAACACTTTTAGCCAATCTTCAAAATGAGGGATTGGCTATCAAGGATGAGAGAAAAGCTATTGCTTTCCTTGAAAATGTCAGTTACTTTAAATTTGCGGCATATTTGCGACCTCTCAAAGCATCAGATAAACATACTTATAAGGAAAATGCTACTTTTGAGAAAGCTGTGAGACTTTATGAGTTTGATGCCAAACTCAGGACACTGCTGTTTTCTGCTATTCAAAAGATAGAGATTTCTTTGCGAGCAAAGGTTATCAATCAGTTTTCTTTGACTTATGGAGCTTTCTGGTTTATCAATCCCGATTTAGCTATTGACAAGCATAAGTATGCAGAGAATCTTTCTTCTTTGGATAGGGAACTACAGCGTTCTAAGGATGATTTTATCCAAGAGCATTATGTGAAGTATGGCAAAGAAAACTTTCCACCAGCTTGGAAACTTATAGACTTGACTTCGTTTGGTTGCTTAACAAAATTGTATTTCAATTTCGCTAATGGTGCAGGCAAAAAGAAAATAGCTCGTTCCTACGGCGTTCCCCAGCAAGAGATTCTCGAAAGTTGGATGAAATCCATCAATGCGCTTCGCAATTGTTGTGCCCACCATGGGCGTGTATGGAATCGTGTGATGCCTATAATGCCCCAACTTCCAATGACATTAAAGCAAGCATGGATAACAAATAAACCCGAAGTCGCCAATCGACTGTATTCGGTTCTTTGTTGCTTGCTGTATTGGCTAAATGCCATTGATTCACAGAATGAATTATGCGCTAACTTCAAGGACTTGCTGTCACTGTATCCAGAAGTTGACACAAATGCCATGGGATTTCCACAAGGTTGGGAAAACGAACCTTTATGGAAACAGTAGGCAGGTATTCGGATATAGCTTATCTGAATACCCTCTGCCGCTGCAAGAAACTTCCAACTATCAAGCCCAAGATAATTTGCCTGAAGTACTTACGGTATTTTTTCACATATCCAAAGAGAAATCGAAAAGATCTCTTCTCTTTGCTCTCCATCTTATAAGTGTAGAAACAAGACCACAAAGTGATTTTGGTTCCAATACATTCTTCGTATGACTTACTTTTAAACATTTACAATCTATCCATTTCCTTTTTCCCTGCCCCTTTACCTTTATATTTTGCTTTAACTGTATTAAACTTATATCTTACGATACATTCCACTGCCCTTACAGTCGCAGCCTTTTCAATATAGACATCATTCATTCCGCTGAAAATGGTAAAAGTATTTTTGCGGGCAGTATTAAAGATGTCATTTGCAGACAACTTGACATTCCATTTTTTAGATAAGTCCTTAGCCAAAGAAAGATTTATCTGTCCAACACTCCCCATCTTAATATTCTCACTATTTCCCTCACTACGCCAACTGTAATTTACTGTCGCCATATAGTTGTTATGGAATTTGAAAATATTATTGAACTTAACTACAACCAAAGGATTGTCCACGTGCTTTATATTTCCTCTGTAATCAATCTTGTAAAATTGCGAGACAACACCACATGCCAATACGGGATAATAGCATTTCCAAAGGAATCCGGGCATAAAAGAAGCCATTATCTGTAAGTTAGACAGACTGTTTCTAGAATTTTCCTTTTTGAGCAAGGCAATAGTCTTCGCATCATCATAATATGTATATGATGTTATTATTTGGTTTCGTACCTTTTTATAATTAGCAGTTAATGCCAACCAGCGATACCTCAAATTCAAAGAGATGTTGTCGCTATAGGATGGTTGCAAATACGGATTTCCACTTTGATAGAGATATTTGTTAACATAGTGAATTGTGTTGCTCAACTGAGAGTACAATGGACGATAGCATTGCTTAGAATAGCTCAGCTGCACCATAGTTTTTCCAATGGGCAGAGACAATGAAGCAGTCGGAAAAAACTTATCATAAACATGTGACTGTTCGTGATTTTTTCTGCCACCTATAAAATATTCGCTGTTCACATGCTCATACCTGCCACCGATACGCAATGTTACATTGCCTAGATGCTGCATAGTTTCAACGTAATATGCCATGTTCAGCTCCTGTATTTTATTGTTCTCGCCTGCCATAATGCTATTGTCACTTTTTGAATTCTCCTCACGGCTACTATTGGTGAAATCTACTCCAAAACTAAAATTACCTTTAAGAAATGGGTGTGACGCATATAATTCCGTTGCCATTAACCTAGCATGCCCAACATCTTTTATTCCGAAATCCTGATTGATGCCGGTTTGCTCTATAACGTTTTGATTTTCAGGTGTTTTTTTCCACATTAAATCAAAAGTCATTTCCAAATTCCATTTTCCCCAAACCCCATGGCAATATCCATCTAACAAATGTTCCAAATCTCTTAATTTGATATCCTTGTATGCAGAAGTCTCACTTTCAATTACATCATCAGAATATAATGATGACATAATGCTCGAATTGGTCTTTGTTGGAGCATAAGATATCTGGTAAAATGCGCCAAATGAGAGTTTGGGAGATGAGGAAAAATCAAATCCCCATTTACCATCAATCAAGTTTGAGTGCTGTGTCGATTTCATAGTCGTATTCTGCTGATGATGTGATGAGAGCCATGAATTCTGAACATTTTTGCTAGAGTTCGTATCCTTGCATTTCTCAAATCCAAACGTTCCAAAAACATCAAACTTGTCTGCCCTATAGTTCAAGTCCAAATTGTCTTTGCCATACAGATAATTACGATAACCAATAGTAGCGATGTTATCAAAGGAGAAACCATCCCCAACCTTTTTAATGGTTGTTATCTTTATGATGGAACCTACGGTTGATGCATAACGTGAACTTGGATTCGTTATAACTGTTATCTTATCTATTTGGTTAGCCTTCAATTGCTCAACTTCTATATTATTGCGGACAATATGTCCATTGATATAGAAGACTGGTTTTCCCTTGCCAAAAACTTCAATGGAACCATTATTATTCAGTACACCAGGCAACATACCCATAACGTCTTTTGCAAAACCAAGTTTTTCCAAAACGGTACCTTTGACTTCTGTCACAAACCCTTCGCTGTTCAACTTTGCCAAAGGGCGGGTTGCTCTAACAACAACCTCCCTTAATTGCAAAGTATCCTTTCCAAAATTTTGGTTAACGATACCAGTCTGAGCTAAACAGATTTGAGCTAAAATCAAATGAAATATAATACCAACAAATCTTTTTACCTTAAAATCTAACATTTTCATCCGTTCCTATATCTTTTGTTTTATAAAACTCTACTCCACTCTTAACAAAGAGCTGTTTATATTCTTATTAACATCCTTCTCTACTTTTTGGGTCTTCCTGCCAAAGTCGAAGGAGTAAGCAACCTTGATGCTGGCATATTGCGAAGCCGTCTGGTCTTTGATGCTCTTACTGTAACTGTAGATAGGCAAATCCAACCAATATCGCTTCTCCTGCTTCTTGAAAGGCGATACTGCCTGAAGTTCTATATAGAGGTTGCCCCTGCTGTAAGAACCCGACATTCCATAGTTGATAGGAGTCTTGCTTATCACCAAAGCTGCTTCGTCCAAAGACTTTTTGCCAAAATGCAGGTAAGGCTTCAAGGCGAAATCTCCCATGAACATATTCAATCCAAGATTACCCGTCAAATTATTGTTATGCTTCGACCAGGTAGTCTTCACCTCCGCATGGTTATATCTGATATCTCCCGACAGATTGGCAAACTTACACAGTTTGTACTGCAAGGCGAGGATAGCAGAATAATATTGAGCATTTCCACCGTTCGAGTAAGTCTTCACTATTTTCCTGTTTGCCTCATCCAGGTAATAATCATCAGTTACAGGATGATGATTGTAACGGAATTGTCCGATGGCAGAAACACTCAACCTGTTGAAACGCCCCATATAATATAAATAGGTGTTGATGTCATGCGATTTCTTCAGTTCGGGCATTCCCTTTTCCATCATGTGGGAATTGACCTGAATCATAGCCCGGTTGATGACATCCATACCATGATTGGAGTTCACAAAGTTGAATGACCACAAGAGCATTCCCTTATTCAGCTGGTATTGCACATTCGTATTGATGCGAGGAGACAGCTGGCTAAAACTGTTGTCTCCATGCAGATGATACTGAATCCAATCCGATGCGGGTTTTCAGGCTCAAGCGCCTGCTAGCCTGGAAATTATAGGAGAAGAAAGCCAACGACTCCCCTTTCCACAGATGCTGCCAAAGTTCGCAATTGCCGGAATAATCGGCATTCCAGACATCGTGGTAATGAAACAGTTCCACGGATAAGGAATGCTTTTGAGAGAAATAATTATAGATGGCAGACAGCTGGAACGACAGCGCATTCTCGTCTTCATCGGTCATTGCCTCGAAAGGCTGTTCCTGGTAAAGGCGGTGATAGGAGTTGGCAGAATACTTGCCATGTACTCCCAAAGTAAGCGTCTGGTTCTTGCTTAATGGTAAGTTGGCGTTCAGGTCAATCTTAGGAGACAGACTCTTCTTCCGGATATTTGAGAAGATGTCCGTCTCTATGCTTTCCTTCGCAAAACCAGAAGATGCATTTCTTGGAGTAGAAAGATTGACGAGCGTAAACTTGCCCACCCAATATCTCTTTCCCTTCTGGTTCTGATAGCGGAACTGCATATATTCCTGGTGGTTCCGGTAAGAATTCTTACTATAGCTCTCCCTATCAAATAGGGATTGTGGAAACTGATAGTTCTCATTGTTCCAGGTCTCAGTACCATCCACATGACTATAGTTTGCACCAGCAAACACAGTATAGGAATTGTTACCTTTTACATAATTGGTGGCAACATTATAGTCGCCATGGTCATATCCTATCGTCTGCAGTCCGTCAGCCTGCACATATCCTCCATATCGGTATTGTTTGGTGATGAAGTTGACGACAAACTTATCCTTGGCGTATTTTCCAGATGGAGCATCATGATATTCTATTTTCTCGATGTCACGAGGACGGAGCATCTGTATTTCCCGGATGTCGCATTCCTGCCCATTCAGATACAAGGTGGCTTGCAGTCCCATCACATCCACCTGATTCGATTTTGCATCGATGATGAGTCCTGGGATATTCAGGTTTTCCAACACTCCGAATCCATTGACCGCATGTTTTCGTTGCTGGCTGTTGGGATAGATGACGAGATGATCACCCACACGACTGATATTGGAGGCTGATACCACCACATCATCCAAAGCTTTAGTAGAGACAATAGAGTCCTTCCCAGTGTTCTGAGCAAACACGGGCACAGTAGCCATCAGCAGTCCAAAAGAGCAAAAAACCGTCTTCATTCTTACAATATGTTTTTATTTCATCATTATCAGCTACAAAAGTACACATTATTATCCAAAGCCATTACATCTCTTCCGTTAAATTTGTATAACTGCATCAAATTACCAATTCCATCCAGTTCTTCATCCCTCCTATCCTGAATGCATTCCCATTTTTTGTTATACTTTTTCTCTTAATAAATCTAACTCATAGAGATGGCATCCAAAAGTCATAGAGTTACGAGAAGAAAGCTATAGGGAGAAAAGCTGAAAAAAGCATGAATTTGTCTCCCAAAAGCATGAATTTGTCTCCAAAACCACAGAAAAAAACAACACGGACAAATTGAATTTGTCCGGCTCTTTTGTCCGGCGGCTTATAATATCCTAACTATCAATTACTTAGAACCAACCGGACAATTTGTCCGGACAAATTCAATTTGTCCGTGTTTTAAAAATTAGCTATAATCTGCTCTTTTCTGCATTACCAGCACCCGTACCCTTATACTTGCTCTTGGTGGCATTGAAGTTATAAGTTACATTGACCAAGAACATGCGGGTATTATCTATACCGGTTCTGGTGAAGTGCGCATACGAATTATTATATTTCCAACTCTCGTTCTGACCATGAAGCAAATCCTCTGCTTCCAGTCTCACAACCAGTCGGTTGTTCAGGAACGACTTGGAAATAGACGCATCCAGGGAATTCCATGCATAGTTGACACCCAATTCGCTATAATTACGCGACTGGTAAGAGTATTCCAATCGAGCCTTCCAATGATGTGGCAATACCCAGGTATTCTCCAAATCCAGATAGAGAGAAGGACGGTTGGCATTATAGTCGCTGACATATTTCTCGGCATTAAAGAACTGATTGACCAGACCTACCGTATAGTCAAGATGCCATAAGCCTATCACAGGAGTAGCCTCAAGATAGAACTTCAGGTTCTGAATCTTATCTACATTCTCGTAATATGACAGGGCTATATCCTTATTGCCCTGGAATGGCTTCATCATATATACCGAGGCATTCTTGTTGTAGATATATTCAGCAGAGAAACTCAGCCAGGAATATTGCGCATCCCATTCCAGATGATAGGCATCCGTAGGACGCAAGTTCGGATTGCCGCTTTCATAGGAATGACGACTCGTATATCGGGTATAACCGGAAAGACGGAAGTAACTTGGTCGATAGGTCTTCGCCGTAAAACTCAACGAAGAATGCCACTTGCCCTTGTCATATCCCAAGGATACATTAGGAAATACATTATCATACTTTCTACTCATATCCGGATTGAGCACTCCATCGGCATAATAGTCTGATTTCACATGCTCATATCTCACACCGGCATTCAGAGAATAATCTCCCAACGACCATGCAGCCTCAGCAAAGGTGGCAATGTTCTGTTCCTTGATTTTGGAATCATTGGATGCAGCCACACCACCCTCGTTCTGGTTGTTGGTATGACTATCAGAATTTGTGTATTCCGAACCAAAGTCTATGTTCAACTGGTCGGTCAAAGGATAAGAAACAACCAATTTACCGGCAAGCAACTTTCCTTTGGTATGGCTATCTGAACATACAATCTGGTCGCCCAACTCAGAACTGGTTTCGGTGGCTTTCTGTATCTGGTCTTTCGTCCTCCACAACGCTGATGCATTCAGGTCTATACTCCACTTGCCTATCTTACCATCATAATAAAAGTCTGCCTGATGAATAGGAGTCTGCTTGGTATCTGACTCATCGTTGAGATAATTTACATCTCCCTGGTGAACTCCATCCTGAAAGATGGAATAGTTCTGCCTAACAGTAAAATACTTGGTATAGCCAGAACCAAACTTATATTTCAGACCGATGGTATGATTTTCGTTGAATTCATAATTGAAACCCAAATTGGCATCAGGTCCATAATCTCTAGAATCAATGCGCCCTACTGATTTTTGATATATCTGATGCTGATTTCCATTGATATATTCATCCAATCCCAACTTATCATAGAAATACGAATCTGACCACATCAATCCACCGAATACATCCAGTCCACCCACACGGTAATTGAGATTAGCCTGCTCTTGCCAGGTATTCTTCATGGCAAAACCATATTTTGCCTGGAAATTACCACTCCATCCATAACCTTGCTTCTTGACCGTGGTTATACGAATCACCGAATTGACCTGGGCATCATACTGCGCACCAGGAGTCGTGATAACCGTCACGTTCTTCACATCCTTTGAAGATATGGTTTGCAATTCATTTTTGTCGGTCAACTTTCTGCCATTGACATAAATCTCCGGTGTGCCTTTTCCAAACACCGAACAGTTTCCATCCTTATCTACACGCACTCTTGGAACCTGCTTCAACAAGTCGGCAACCATACCTGCATCACTCAGTATTGTACCCTGCACCTGGGTCTGGAATCCCTCGCGAGTCAGTTTTGTCTTGGGGCGAACCGCCTTCACTATCACCTTCTGCAGGTTCATCGTTGCCTCCTTCAGAGTAATTGAACCTATCTTACCTGTATTATAAGTATCAACAGCGGTATGATAGCCCACGCAACTAACTCTTACTATCGCCTTTCTCGCTCCACAAGGAATCACAAACTGGCCGTTCTCATTCGTCACGCCGCCATTTATCAATGAAGAGTCACGAACATTCAGCAGGGCTACATTGGCGAAATCTACAGGGCGTTTCTTATTGTCTATGATGCGGCCTATCATCTTGGTGGGAGTTTTCTGCGTACACTCCACAAAGATGTTTTCGCCATCTATCGTCATATTCATCGGATAGAAGCCCATGATCTGGCGGATGGCATCCGGAGCGGTTCGCTTCACGATACTCGTTGTAACCGTGAAATCCTCCAGTTCATCATACATAAAGTTGATACGATAATCCTTGGTGCTCTTGGCAAGGATGGTGAGTGCTTCTGACATAGAAGTGTTGCGGAAGCTGCGGGTGATGCGTTGGGCACAGACGGTCTGAAGCGAAAGGCTCATCAGACCTGCCAGCAGCATAATATATCTTAATCTTTTCATCTTATTCCACGATTAAAGTTTGACCATCATGACGAATATTCACTTTCTCGAAATGATTCATCAGTTCGATGATATCATCCAGACTCATATTCTTCTCCAGTTGCAGGAAGAGACGGATGTGACGAGCCGACTCGTTCTGATAAGTTACCTGGAGATGGAAATGCCCGGCAATAGGAGTCAGGATATTCTGAAGCTCAGCGTTTTCGTAAACCAATGGGAGCTGGGCAAGACTTGCAGAATCTGTCTTTTCTTCTATGTTGGATTTCTGAGGGGCAGAAACCTGCGAGATAGAATCCTTGCTGGAAGCCACGAGTTCGGTATTGTCGAAATCTGATGCCTGATGAGAACGGGTTACCAGATGAATAGCAGCAAAGGTGATGCCGGAGACGACAAGGACGGCTGCAACGGCAGCCACCTTTCTCATCGGGCTCCAGAGAGGAAACAACTTGGCAGTATGCTGGGTTTCTGCATTCTGATTCATCTCTTCTTTCTGCTGCTTTTCTTCTTTCAGCTTCTCCCATTCTGCATCAATAGAAGGCATCTTCATCTCTTCCTTCAACTTGCCGAAATCCAGAGACTGTCGGGTCTCTACCAACTGCTGATAGAGTTCGTTCACTTCCTCATCGCCCAGAAGTTCATCCTTTTGGGTTTCGGAATACTTTTCGGGATGCTCCAGGAGATCGAGGAGCATATCCCATTTCTGAGAATCCATCTTCTGAGGATCTATGTCAGATAATTCATGTTTCATTTTCTTTTCCTTTCTTCATTTTAGGGTTATTGTTTTCCTTTCAACTTTTCTCTGAGCGTTCGCAAACCTTTCACGATATGCTTGTTCACTGCCGAGACGCTGATGCCCAGCTCCTCCGCCGTATCCTTATACGACATTCCTTCCCGATAGCACAATCGGATGACGGAAGCTGTCTGGTCGGTCAGGTCATGGTCGATGCAATCCACCGCAGCCTGCCATCGCTCTTCCAGGCGAGAAGGTTCTTCCTCCGTCAATTTCTCTTCCGAGAGAGGAAGAAGCCGTTTCAGTCTTTCATCTCTCTTCTTTCTGGCTATAAGATTGATACAGGCATTCTTCACGCTCCGCATCAGGTAAGCCCGGTCTGGAACCAGCTGTTTATCCCACAATCTGGAGAACACGTCGCTCACCACATCCCTCGCCTCCTCGTTATCATGGAGCAAGGCAAAGGCGAAGCGATACATCTGTTTGTAATGGTCGTGGAACAGCCGTTCCATCCGCTGTTCATTTTCTTCTGTCATCACGTCATTTTCTTCTTGTTTCTACTCTTATATACAAGCTTTCCTGAAATCAATTACCCCTAAAATGAAGAAATCTTCTGCTTTTTTCGAAAAACCGATGCAAAGGTAATAAAAAACACCCTAAAACCGAGTTATTTGAACTATTATTGCAAGAAAAATCCGCAAAAACTTGGAACATAAAAAATAAAATCGTATATTTGTGGCAAAAATGGAAAGATAATGAAAACGACAAACGATTATATTACTATACTTCGCAAATACCTGAGCACCAAAGCAGATGCTTATGGCATTACAAAGATTGGAATCTTTGGATCTGTGGCTAGAAACGAACAGACCGAAGACAGCGATGTTGATGTTTGTGTGGAAATGAAAAAGCCAGACTTATTTACAATGGTTCACATCAAGGAAGAACTGCAAGAGCTCTTTGGTAAGCCTGTAGATATTGTCCGACTTCGCAATAACATGAATCCGATGCTTTTGAAGCAAATTAAAAGGGATGGAATCTATGCATGACGAAGAACTCTTATACTATTCACTCAAACGAATAGCTTCGACTATTGAAAGAATCATCAATAATTCTCAAGCGATTGATGATTCACAATATTATGTACTTTCTCCTGCTGGCATGGAACGCCTCGAAAGTACCTGTATGTTGCTTCTTGCAATAGGAGAAAGCATCAAGGGGATTGATAAAATGACGCGGAAGCAACTTCTTCCTAACTACCCAGAAGTAGATTGGAAAGGAGCTATGGGAATCCGTGACATTATTGCTCATCACTATTTTGACATAGATGAATCTATTGTCTTTGATGTAGTCAAGAACAAACTCCCTGGAATGTTAGAAACAATCAATAAGATGATAGAAGAATTATAAAAAACATCGGTCAAGCAAAGAGCAAACCAATATGGTTTTGCTTTCGCTTGACCGATTGTCATATATTCATTGTTTATTAAGAGAGTTTCTTCCTAACAAAAACTACAAGCGGCTCTTTTCTGCATTACCAGCACCTGTACCCTTATACTTGCTCTTGGTGGCATTGAAGTTATAAGATAAGCTCATACCTACACAACGCTCATAGCCATAACAGTCTTTTTCCATTACAGTATGGCTGCCATACATTGTCCATTGTTCCGTGTCGGTCTTGAACAAGTCGTTGGCATAAACGCCTATTACAAGAGCGTCGTTGAGGAACGACTTTGTGAATTTCATATCCACACGAGCAAATGACTTTGTTTTTTGCAGGTCATTAAGCCTACCCGTCTTATATCTCATATTGAGAAAAGCCTTTAGTGTAGACGTTATGTTGAAACGATTGTTTAGACGGAAGTTGAAGCATGGTCTGTTTGACAGTTTGTTGACATCAAAACCGTCAGTACACAAGAACGACTGTGTGTAGTCTATCTCTGCCATAGGATTATACCAACCAAAACGGGGCGAAGCCACTATCGAAACATACACATCCTGACTATTATTGAAGTTGACATTGCGTAGAAAAACAATGTCTTTGCCTTGATAGAGTGTGGCTACCCACACCATCGGCTTGTCTATATAGTTGTAGCCAGCATTCAACGACAACCAGTCGTACGCCACATTCAAATCAACATTATTTGTTATACATGGACGGAGATAAGGATTTCCCCCCTCATAAGTATAGCGGTTGTCATACTGCACCTCATCTCGCAGACTGTTATAGCTTGGGCGCCGTGTCTTGCAGGTATAGGCAAGTTGCAATGCCCATTTGCCACTGTTCCATGACATAGAAGCAGAAGGAAACCAATCGGAATATCTACGACTCGGCTCAGTCTGCAATTCCCCGAAATAATAATAATCGGACTTTACATACTCGTATCTTACACCTGCATTTGCAGAGAATGCTCCAAACTTCAAACCATACTCAGCAAAGCCGGCTATGCTCTGTTCGTTAATCTTTGTATTCGATGCATCTACATATTGCTCGGCATTGGCATATTCGCCACGAATACGGGATGAAATAAATTCGGAGCCTACACTTAGTGCTCCCTTCCAAACGGGGTAAGACAAAATGAGTTTGGCAGCAGCCATGTCACTATGCTGTCTGTTACGTGTATGAACGTCGCGACTCTCAATATCTGCGCTGCTTTCTTTGATTGACATAGTCCTGCCTTTCTTTTTCCAGAAATAAGTGGCGTTGAAGTCCACACCCAATTTACAAATCTTACCCACATAATAGGCGTTAGCATTATGCACCGGACTAAAGCAATCACTTATATTGGTCGCTTCGTTTACGAATGCTGTTTGCACCCCGTCTTCCATTATCTTCTGATAAGAGTCGGTCGTTCCTCCTTTGCCCGAACCATACTGATTCTCATAGCTCAATCCAAATGTATTGTCATCATCTATAGAATAAGCAAAAGCAACCTTTGCGCCAGTTCCCTTTGAGCGATACTTAATCGGTGAAGTCTGTTCTATAAATATATTCTTCGTGCCATTGATTTCGGTAGACAATACATTGTCCTCACCGCCTGGTGTCGTTGTTCCCCAAAGTTCGCCAAACACTTCTGCTTTTCCTGTGCGATATGTTGACGATAGGTATTGCGAACCACCCCACCACTTGTTGAACTTTGTAGTAGTATAGTTCTCGCCACTCCATCCTTCGCCTTGACGGCGAATTGTTCTGATACGAATTACAGACTTAATCTCTGCATTGTATTTGGCACCAGGAGCGGTTACAATCTCTACATTCTTAATATTATCCGACTTCAGTTGATGAAGCTCTTTGAGATCGTTCACCTGTCGGTTGTTGATATAAATAAGCGGTGAACCTTTGGCAAACACATTCACCGTTCCATCCGAACTGACATCAACGCGAGGCATTTCGCGCAACACATCAGTTGCAGTACCAATTTTGTTTAGCTCTGAGTGCTCTATATCCACAAGCATTCCCTCTTTGCCCAACTTTATATTCTGGCGCATAGCTTTTACCTTCACGCCTTTAAGGTTTATCGTATTCTCATGCAACACGATAGTTCCTATCTTACCTATATTATATGTATTGCTTGTCGTAATATAGCCCACGCAACTTACTCTTACTATCGCCTTTCTGGCTTCGCAGGGAATCACGAACTGACCGTTCTCATTCGTCACGCCGCCATTTATCAATGAAGAATCACGAACATTCAGCAGGGCTACATTGGCAAAATCTACAGGGCGATGATGCGCATCCACAATGCGACCTATCATCTTGGTGGGAGTCTTCTGCGTACACTCCACAAAGATGTTTTCGCCATCTATCGTCATCTTCATCGGATAGAAGCCCATGATCTGGCGGATGGCATCCGGAGCAGTTCGCTTCACGATACTTGTGGTTACCGTGAAATCCTCCAGTTCATCATACATAAAGTTAATACGATAATCCTTGGTGCTCTTGGCAAGGATGGTGAGCGCTTCTGACATAGAAGTGTTGCGGAAGCTGCGGGTGATGCGTTGGGCATAGATGGTCTGAAGAGAAAGGCTCATCAAACCTACCAACAGCATGATATATCTTAATCTTTTCATCTTATTCCACGATTAAAGTTTGACCTTTATGACGAATATTCACTTTCTCGAAATGATTCATCAGTTCGATGATATCATCCAGATTCATGTTCTTCTCCAGTTGCAGGAAGAGACGGATATGGCGAGCTGACTCGTTCTGATAAGTTACCTGGAGATGGAAATGCTCGGCAATAGGAGTCAGAATATTCTGAAGCTCAGCGTTTTCATAAACCAATGGAAGCTGGGCAAGACTTGCAGAATCTGTCTTTTCTTCTATGTTGGATTTCTGAGGAGCAGAAACCTGCAGGATAGAATCCTTTTGGGATGCCACGAGTTCGGTATTGTGCTTATCTGATGCCTGATGAGAACGGGTTACCAGATGAATGGCAGCAAAGGTGATGCCGGAGACGACAAGGACGGCTGCAACGGCAGCCACCTTTCTCATCGGGCTCCAGAGAGGAAACAGCTTGGCGGTTTGCTGGGTTTCTGCATTCAGATTCATCTCTTCTTTCTGCTGCTTTTCTTCTTTCTGCTTCATCTCATCTTTCAGTTTCTCCCATTCTGCATCAATCGAAGGCATTTTCATTTCTTCCTTCGACTTGGCGAAATCCAGAGACTGTCGGATCTCTACCAACTGCTGATAGAGTTCATTCACTTCCTCATCGCCCAGGAGTTCATCCTTCTGGGTTTCGGAATACTTTTCAGGATGCTCCAGGAGATCGAGGAGCATATCCCATTTCTGAGAATCCATCTTCTGAGGATCTATGTCAGATAATTCATGTTTCATTTTCTTTTCCTTTCTTCATTTTAGGGTTATTGTTTTCCTTTCAACTTTTCTCTGAGCGTTCGCAAACCTTTCACGATATGCTTGTTCACTGCCGAGACGCTGATGCCCAGCTCCTCCGCCGTATCCTTATACGACATTCCTTCCCGATAGCACAATCGGATGACGGAAGCTGTCTGGTCGGTCAGGTCATGGTCGATGCAATCCACCGCAGCCTGCCATCGCTCTTCCAGGCGAGAAGGTTCTTCCTCCGTCAATTTCTCTTCCGAGAGAGGAAGAAGCCGTTTCAGTCTTTCATCTCTCTTCTTTCTGGCTATAAGATTGATACAGGCATTCTTCACGCTCCGCATCAGGTAAGCCCGGTCTGGAACCAGCTGTTTATCCCACAATCTGGAGAACACGTCGCTCACCACATCCCTCGCCTCCTCGTTATCATGGAGCAAGGCAAAGGCGAAGCGATACATCTGTTTGTAATGGTCGTGGAACAGCCGTTCCATCCGCTGTTCATTTTCTTCTGTCATCACGTCATTTTCTTCTTGTTTCTACTCTTATATACAAGCTTTCCTGAAATCAATTACCCCTAAAATGAAGAAATCTTCTGCTTTTTTCGAAAAACCGATGCAAAGGTAATAAAAAACACCCTAAAACCGAGTTATTTGAACTATTATTGCAAGAAAAATCCGCAAAAACTTGGAACATAAAAAATAAAATCGTATATTTGTGGCAAAAATGGAAAGATAATGAAAACGACAAACGATTATATTACTATACTTCGCAAATACCTGAGCACCAAAGCAGATGCTTATGGCATTACAAAGATTGGAATCTTTGGATCTGTGGCTAGAAACGAACAGACCGAAGACAGCGATGTTGATGTTTGTGTGGAAATGAAAAAGCCAGACTTATTTACAATGGTTCACATCAAGGAAGAACTGCAAGAGCTCTTTGGTAAGCCTGTAGATATTGTCCGACTTCGCAATAACATGAATCCGATGCTTTTGAAGCAAATTAAAAGGGATGGAATCTATGCATGACGAAGAACTCTTATACTATTCACTCAAACGAATAGCTTCGACTATTGAAAGAATCATCAATAATTCTCAAGCGATTGATGATTCACAATATTATGTACTTTCTCCTGCTGGCATGGAACGCCTCGAAAGTACCTGTATGTTGCTTCTTGCAATAGGAGAAAGCATCAAGGGGATTGATAAAATGACGCGGAAGCAACTTCTTCCTAACTACCCAGAAGTAGATTGGAAAGGAGCTATGGGAATCCGTGACATTATAGCTCATCACTACTTTGACATAGATGAATCTATTGTCTTTGATGTAGTCAAAAACAAACTCCCTGGAATGTTAGAAACAATCAATAAGATGATAGAAGAATTATAAGAAACATCGGTCAAGCAAAGAGCAAACCAATATGGTTTTGCCTTCGCTTGACCGATTGTCATATATTCATTGTTTTAAGAGAGTTTCTTTCTGGAAAAAGCTACATGAAGCGATTATAATCTCATAAAGAATCCGTGTAATCTCTCCCGATGTCCTTGAAATTACATGGCGACGCAGGAATATCTGTGTCGTGATGTAGGAAAGATTACGTCGCAATGTGGTAAAGTCTACATCGGGACGTAATTTTTTGGGGTATCTATAAGGTCTCATATCAAATTCTTTTTTGATTTAACATCGAGCTTATATGCACACGAAAAAGTATTTTCATATACATCAGTCTTTCTTTTTTCTGTTACTTATAATCTATACAGTTGAGCCAAGCGAAAAACTAAGCAAAACATAGATTATTTTCGAAAAACCGATGCAAAGGTAATAAAAAACTAGAAAAAAGCTTGCTCTTTCGAATAAAAAGTGTATCTTTGCACCAAGAAACAACATCATTATATTATGGGTAAACGAGCCATCATAGAAGCTTTACGCCATTATTTCAGCACCCAACCCGTACTGAAAGCCTGGCTGTTCGGTTCTTTCTCCAGAGGGGAAGAAACGAAGGATAGCGATGTCGATATTATGGTTTCTTTGGACAAGAGTAAACCTATAGGTTTAAAATTCTTCGGCATGTGGAGTGATTTGGAAGAACTCTTAGGTAGAAAAGTTGATTTGGTATCAGAAGGAACCTTACTTCCTTTTGCTCAGGAATCAGTAGAACGTGATAAAATCTTAGTATATGAGAGAACGAAGTAGAGATAAAAACCGCTTAGAGCACATGCTCCAGGCGATAGAAAGAATCTGCCGATATACAAAAGGTAAAAACTTTGAGGATTTTATCGCAGACGACATGATGTATTACGCAGTAGTCAAGAACATCGAAATTCTTGGAGAAGCTTCGAATATGCTTACCGAAGAATTTCGACAAGCACATCCTAAGACTCCTTGGAAACAAGTGAACGGCATGAGGAACTATATCGTTCATGAATATTTTCAAGTTGATAACAACGTTGTTTGGGATGTGATTACAAACGACCTTCCGATATTAGAGCAACAAATAAAGGAGTATCTAACTGAAGAAAAATAAAAAAACATCGGTCAAGCAAAGAGCAAACCAATATGGTTTTGCCTTCGCTTGACCGATTGTCATATATTCATTGTTAATTAAGAGAGAATTCTATTTAATCGGCTCTGCATGGATACAATAGTAACTATTCAAAGGATTTTCCTTATTCTTTTTCAAGATTAAAGCAACTAAACATCCCTTATAATGAGAGTTCCATTGCACAGGCGTATAGCCCTTCCAATACATCACAAGGTCTGCATCGGATGGCAAAGCCTTGAAACGATTGCGGTACTTCTCTCTGTTCGAATCATCTACCACAACACCCTTGCCATACTGACCATAATACATATCCATCAGCTCAACCAGCATCCTCTTTTGCTCAGACAACACAGCCTCATGCTTCTTCATGCTTTCCGGATCCTCAGGATCCAAAAGCACCCCGGACACAATATATTTCAACTCAGAATATGGCTTTTCAGGAAAATCAGGAGAATAACGAGGAGAGACTATCCGGAACCGCTTGCTCTGGTCGAAGATGCAATACAAATCATAGTCTTCATTAGATGGATTCAACAAATCAGAAGAACCGAAATCGTAACCCATGAAACCAGTATTATAGATATTGAGATAGATGCCGGAAGAATAAACCACACGTCCACCCTTATAGCCATCAGCAACAATCAATGTTCTATCTTCCTCCGTCATAGAAGTATTACGGTTGATTTGAAAAAGATAAGTGGTAAGGTTAATTGACACAGCAGACCTATTGTATTCATTTCTGAGGCTCACTACCCTATCTGGCATTCCCTTACAAGACCATACAATGGAATCATAATAATGATAATAAGGGTTAGCTGATGAGTTATTGTTCTGATAATCAGTCAAATCAAAACTCAATAGTCTGAATGACTGAAATTTACTATATCCATCAAATCCATGGGAATCCTTAGAATTGGCATATACACACCGAATATAATAACGGCAATCATCCGGTACTTTTTCTGTTTCATTTGGCTTGTCTTCTTCATCACTCTTGTCAAGAGTATAAGTATTCTGCACATTAATCAGTTCTAATGAAGATAAACGCTGATATACCACCAAGCCATAAACAGCTTTTTCCTGATTGTCAGCTACTGTCACCGAACCAATCTTCTCCATTACATACAGGTAAGCTTCATCTTCATGAAACTTCACATCCAGGATTTGCATATAACCATCTATCTTACCTGACTTATTCGTTTTGATGACAATGCCCGTCGCATCATCATACGACCTATCCTGCTTCTTGAAACAGAATGTACGTGTATCTTCATCACGATAATAACTCATCAACTGATTCTGAGATAAGAATTCATAGACCTTCGGACTATAATCCTTGATACCTTCACGATAATCAGTTGTTGCAAGTTTACCGTTTTCCTTCACCTGATAGATGCCGACAGGTTGCCAGCCATAACTTACAAGATAAGAATTCAGAACATTCCTATCTATATCACAGACAGGAGCCTTTCCATCTAAGATGCAATACCCATCCTGATTTAAAACAAATGACTGGTTGAACAGTTCCTTGTCATTCCAAGGAAGGTTGTCCAACTTATCATCATCACTACTACAGCCAGTTAGCATCCAAGTGCCAACCACCATGAATATCATCCATAAACAACGCTTCATATACTTTCTGTTTTTTGTTTTACAATCTGTTCTTTTCTGTATTACCGGCACCCGTACCCTTGTACTTGCTTCTACTAACATTAAACTTATAGCTGAATGAGCACATGAACATTCGGGTATCCGTATATTTTCTGGTATAGATATCGCTGGTACCATATACCAATCTTGTGGAATTGCGCATCGTCGCAAAGAGGTCATTGCCCGCCAAAATGACATTCAGGCGATCGTGAAGAAAACTTCTACGCAAAGAGACGTCCACTCCTCCTTGTGCCATATAAAGCGGAAGCGTAGAATGGCCCTGCGTGTTCCAATTCATATCAAGATTAAGCGTCCAACCGCATGGTAACGAAAACGCATTATTGAAAGAGCCGATGAATATCGGCTTGCTGTATGCCTTACCACCAATGGTCAGGAACTGCTTTCTCATACCAGCGTCCAACGTAGGATGCCACCATCCTATCGTCGGCGATGCCGTCAGTCCCACGTAACAAACCTGAGTATGATTCAAATTACGAAAGGTGTACATACTGATTAACTCATTGTCATGATACGGTTCTATCACCTGATAGCAAGGATCTACAAGATAACGCCAGTTGGCAAAAAACTGGAACCATTTATATCCCAGATTAATCCCTATGCCATGTTCGAAACTTGACTTGAGCAATGGATTTCCACCCTGATAATAATAGCGACTATTATATTGCACGTTACTACTTAACTGACTATAGGAAGGACGACTCACCGTCACCTTATAAACCATATTCATTTTCACATTCCCGACAGGAAAAGTCAAGGACACATTCGGAAAGAAATGGTCGTACTTACGACTCTGGTCGGGTACGAAATAATCCTTATTCTCCTCGCTCCAATAATCACCACCTGTATTATAGTAATTGGAAGAAACATGTTCGTATCTGAGGCCAGCATTCAGTTCTACCTTGTTCAGTCTCAATCCATAAGAAACAAAGGCTGCAAGATTACTTTCCTTCACCTGGTCGTCAGTCTTACCTGGCAAGTCAGTTCCCTGTTCATCTATAGTATAAAGATTGGCACGGCAACTTTCGGTAAACTCATTACCAATCTTCAGGGTACCTTTCCATACCGGAAAGCTCAGTACCAGCTTAGATGCATGCATCCAACTATCAGCTGTGAAATCAGATTCTATCGTACGAGAATCTCCGCCCTCAATTCCTGTTTCTTCAGAATATTGAGTCTGTCCTGTTTTACGAAGATATATTTCCCCATTCCATTCTATGCTCACCTTTCCTATCTGTCCGGCATAATAAGCCGTAATATCCTGCGTAGGTCGGCTTTTGAAACGACAATACATATCATTTGTATAGCTTTCTGTCTTTGAGCCATTCTTCCAGACATCCATCAGCGAATTCCATCCACCCCGACTATAAGGATTGATGTTCACCTCGTAAGTGGCACCCACGGAATGCCTATCATTGAAAACATAATTAAAACCAAGACTTCCACTGGTATAGTAACTCTTGTTTTTGATTATCAAGTCTTCGTTGATATTCATGAGCGTCTTGCCGTAGAGTCTGTTATCATTATACTGATCCTGATAGCCCTGAGACAAACCGCCATACAAATTGGAGAAGATATCCAATCCCCGATAGCGATAATTCAAATCGAGTACTTCACGATGATTGTCCTGATGATTGCGCTGATAGACCTGCCGATAAGTCAATCCCAAACCTTCTCCCTTTTTTCTTGTCGTCTTGATTCTGATGACAGACTGATAGGTTGCATCGTATTCTGCACCCGGCTCGGTTATCACCTCTACATGTTTGATGTCAGAAGAACTCAATCTATCGAGATCAATGGTTCCCTTGATTTTCTTGTTATCGATATAAATCAAAGGTTTACCTTTTCCCAAGACTTCTATATCACCGTTCTTCTGCATCACTCTCGGAAGATGTTTCAATACATCTTCTGCGGAGCCCATTTTCTCCAAGGAGGTTCCTTCTACCTGAGCCACCAATCCTTCAGAAGTCATTCTGAAAGGCTGTCGATGTCCTTTTACAACCACCTTCTGCAGGTTCATTGTTGCCTCCATCAGAGTTATTGTCCCTATCTTACCTATATTATATGTATTGCTTGTCGTAATATAGCCCACGCAACTTACTCTTACTATCGCCTTTCTGGCTTCGCAGGGAATCACGAACTGACCGTTCTCATTCGTCACGCCGCCATTTATCAATGAAGAATCACGAACATTCAGCAGGGCTACATTGGCAAAATCGACAGGGCGATTCTTATTATCTATGATGCGACCTATCATCTTGGTGGGAGTCTTCTGCGTACACTCCACCATGATATTATCCCCCACCTGCGTCATTCTGATGGGATAGAATCCTATCAGTTGCATGATGGCATCAGGAACACTCTGGTTTCGGATGCTCTTGGTCACCCTGAAATCCTCCAGTTCATCATACACGAAGTTGATGGTGTACTTATGCTGGCGGGCATTCAAATCCTTCAACGCCGCAGAGAACGACACATTATTATATTGTCGGGTGATGCGCTGGGCATAAGACTGCTGAACCAAAAGCAACAGGAAGAGAAGAAGAAGCTCTCTGACAGGCTTGCCGTTAACGGGCATTGGTTTCCAAAAATCTCTCATAAATATATCCTCCTATCTTATTTCACCATCAATGTTCCGTCAATATACTCTATCTGTATGCGGTCGAAAGCATTCAAAATCTCCAGGTTCTGCTCCAAAGTCTTCGTCTTGTTCCAGTTGAAGAAGAGACGGATGTGCTGGGCACCGGCATCCACATACTCCACCTTGACATGATAGAAACCGGATAGCTGAGCCAGGATGGTTCCCAATTCAGCATCATCAAACACCACGGGTTTCATATCAAGCGAATCCTTGTTCTCTGCTGTTGCAGCACGAAGACTGTCGTTCGGTAATGCCTGTGTTGTTGCCATCTGTTCTGTCGCAGCCTTGTTATCCGCTGTCTGATCAGAAGATGAAAACCCCAACCAGCCATTGTGAATCGCAGCCAAGGCTACACCCGAGAGGAAGATGATGCCGACGATGGAGGCTGCAATCTTCATCCGGTTGCGATAAGCGCCCTTAGATTTGCCGGCATCTATCGCCAACTTATCCTCGTGATGTGCCTGAACAAACTCCTTCCAAGCCTCATCCACATCCACATTCTTCGGATTGGCCTTCTTACCAGCCATTCTCGCCATCGCCAGTTCATGGAAGAACTCCTTCACTTCCTCATCTGCAAGCAGGCGCTCCACCTGCTCGTCGGTATATTTCTCGGGATGCTCCTGCATGTCAAAGAGCATCATCCGCTTTTCTTCTTTACTCATGTTTGTCATTGTCTTGCTCATTTAAATTGTTTCTTAATCCAGTCCATCGCCTTCGAGAGATGGTTGAATACCGTCACCTTGCTCACTCCTACTTCATCAGCCACCTCCTGATAAGATTTCTCCTGAAGATAGCGCAGACGGAAAATGAGTTGCCGGATAGGCGGTTCCAGGTCTTCGATGAGAAGCATCAGCCGGTCGAGTCGCTCGTCGGTATCTTCCGAGAGAATCACGTCGGCATCATCCAGCAGCAGCTTCGCCACCCTTTCCTTCACGCTCTTATGAGCTATCAGGTTGAGACAGCGGTTGCGTACGCTCCGCATCAAGTAACCTTCCTCACTCCCAGGCACCAGAACCACATCATCGGCAAGAATCTGGGCGAATACTTCGCTCACCACATCCTTGCTCTCGTCATCATCCGAAAGAATGCATCTGGCCAGATTGTACATCTTCGCGTAATGCTGACGGAATAACTGTTCTATGTCCTTTTTTCTGTTCATATACTATCTATACAGTTGAGCCAAGCGAAAAACTAAGCAAAACATCAACTTTTTTGTTTTTTTCTTTAAATCCGAATCGAAATCACCAAGAATATCCTCGGATTGGAATGCAAAAGTACACAATCTATCGGAGATAGAAGACAAATGGTAAGGATAAATCGATTTTCAGTTGATTTATTTGTTCATTCCAACATTTTTTAGTACTTTTGCCCACCAAATTACGAACAAGTAAATAAGATTGGTATAAAAATAGGTATTACCAAGATAAAATAAAGAATAGATTAGATAAAGGAGAATAAGATTATGTCAACGATTATTTATCCATCACCGATATTCGGTCCGGTAAACTCCCGCCGTCTGGGAGTTTCATTGGGTATCAACCTTATGCCATCTGATGGCAAGGTCTGCTCATTCGACTGCGTTTATTGCGAATGCGGATTCAACGCCGACTTCCGTCCCAAGAAGAAGCGCCCTACCCGCGAGGAGGTAAGAGAAGGATTGGAGAAGGTACTGAAGGAGCGCCACGACAACAACCAGCCTCTGGACGACATCACCTTCGCCGGAAACGGTGAACCTACGGGGCACCCTGACTTCAAGGGCATCGTGGAAGATACGATGGAACTCTGCAAGAAATATTTCCCGGAAGCACAGGTATCCGTGCTCAGCAACGCTACCTATATATATAAGGAGGAAGTGAGAGAGGCGCTGATGCTCGTGGATAACAACATCCTGAAACTGGATACCGTGGATATGGATTACATCAAGAAGCTGGACCGCCCTCAGCAGCCTAACTACAACGTGAAGGATGTGATTAAATATCTGAAGATGTTCAAGGGGCACGTCATCATCCAGACCATGTTCCTGAGAGGTGACGGTTTGGACAATACCAGCGAACACTTCGTAGCTCCTTGGCTGGAGGCAGTGAAAGATATCCAGCCTCAGCAGGTAATGGTTTATACCATCGCCCGTGAAACACCAGACAAGTTGCTGGAAAAGGCACCAAAGGAAGTTCTCGATGCCATCAAGGATCGTGTAGAGGCACTGGGTATCAAGTGTACAGCCAGCTATTAAGAGATAATCAGGATAAGAAAGAAAAGCAAGTAGAAAAAAGAAAGAATGAAAGCGAAAAGTAATATCCTTATTATCAGCGACATGTGTGGTTACGGAAAGGTATCTGCCGCAGTTCAGATGCCTATCCTCTCTTATATGGGACTCGACGTGTTCAATCTGCCCACCATGCTCATCAGCAACACCTTCCCATACGGCAAGTACGCCATTCTGGAATGCACGTCGTATATCGAGGAAGCCTTGCAGAAGTGGAACGAACTGGGCATTCACTTCGATGCCATCACCACGGGTTTCATGGCTTCGGAGCGTCAGGCTAAACTAGTGGCACGCTATTGCAGAGAACAGGCAGCGCTGGGCACTGACATCTATGTGGATCCAGTAATGGGCGATTACGGCAAGCTCTATGGTGGAGCCAGTGAGAGTACCGTGAGATGCATGAAGGAGATGCTGAGCGTATCGCATCTCTGTTTTCCCAACTATACCGAGGCTTGCCTGCTGACGGATTCGGAATACAAGGAAGAGGGAATCTCGGAGAAGGAAGCCTATGAACTGATAGATAAACTGAGAGCCATCGGTTCCCACTCCGTGCTCATCACCTCGTGCATCGTAGAGGGTCAGCATGCCGTGGTTGGCTTCAATCATCTGACAGAAGAGTATTTCCTCCTGCCCTACGAAGAAATCCCCGTTCAGTTCCCAGGCACCGGCGACATCTTCTCCAGCATCATCGTGGGCAGACTGAAGGATGGCGATCATCTCCGCCATGCCACCCGCATCGCCATGGATACCCTGCGCAACTGGATAGACATCAACAAGGATGACAAGGACAAGAACCGCGGTATTCCGATAGAAAGGCATCTGGGGGACTTGTAGATTGCCACCTTGCAAAAACGGAAGCAAGGGAATACCAATTAATTTATAAATGGAAAAGAAAGAAACAAATACACTCAGTATATTTCAGCGCCCGGTATGGGTAAGCCTGTTCGCCCTTACGGCTGCTATCTCGTGGGGATGGGCTTACCCATTGATCAAAATGGGAATGGAGGAATATCAGATTACAGCAGACATGACCGGAAGCAAGATGCTTTTTGCCGGCATCCGCTTCTTCATCTCCGGCATCATCATCCTTGCCATCGCCAGAAGCTCGCATCGTGAATTCGAATTCAAGAAGAAAGCTGTTCTAGAGAATGTCTGGTTCCTTCTCCTCTATGCACTCCTCAACACCACCATGCATTATGCCTTCTTCTATTTCGGACTCTCGCATAATGCTGGAGCACGTTCGGCGATACTCAATTCGATGAGCGTCTTCACGGTGGTTATCTTTGCCTGCATCTTCTTCAAGAGCGACAGGATGACGTGGCGAAAGGCATTGGGCTGCATCATCGGATTCCTGGGCATCCTAGCCTTGAATCTTGGCGGAAAGGAAAGCGGAAGTTTCACTTTCCTGGGCGATGGCATGATTATCCTCAATGCCCTGTGTGGAGCCAGTGCTTCCCTGCTGACCCGAGGATTGAGCAAGAGGGTGGATGTTTTCGTAGGAACCGGTTATTCGCTGAGCATCGGTGGAGCCTTGCTGGTGATTCCTGCATTGTTAATGGGTGGCTATCTGCCAGTCATCAGTCTCTGGGGCATCACTATCCTTCTGCTGCTCATTGCCATCTCAACCATCAGTTTCGCTCTCTACAACAAGCTATTGAGCTGCAATCCCGTAGGAAAGGTAGCGATATACAATTCGCTCATCCCCGTAGTAGGAGCCATCACCTCCTGCCTCTGTCTGGGCGAAACCTTCTACTGGAAGTATCTGATAGCAGGCGCATTGGCTACTGCCGGAATTTATATCATCAATAAAGGGAAGAAATAAATTCCGGCTGTTGCCCATGCAACCCTTATAGAAAGCAAAGCCACCTATTTCAAGATACCCGTTTCGCTCTCCTCATTGTTGATATTCCGCTGTATCTTACGGTATTCCTTTCCCCGATTGATATTCCAGGCAACACCGATACGGAACAAATTACCTTCCGAATTGTCATAACCACAAACCTGCTTACGGAGCAAGGCGTTGACGATTTCTGCTGAATAGGATTTCGGATGAGCCATAAACGGATTATGCATATAGAGCGTAAAATCGAAATTACCCATATGATAACTGGCAGAGGCTGCCAATGAAGGAGGATTATGCCCGATGTTCTCTCCCTCCATAAAGTTCCAACCGTTGTCAGCATACAGCATCACAGTCCATTTGCCCCAATACCCCTGTAATGTTCCACCATAATTATAAGCGGTATAACAATGACTGTACTCATCGCCCTTATTGAAAAAACGGTCAATACCTGCGTTCACAGATAATATAAGGTGGTCGGGGATAATGTCAAACCGGGTATCATTCGTAAGATACAACATATTACAATGGGGCTGATTCGCCTGGGAATAAAGAAACTGATCATTTTCCGTGCGGGTGTATTTCGCCAAATTACAATGACGATTGATGCGATAATTCAAGGTAAAATCAGTATTTATCCTTGGTTTACTGAAAGAGAATACTACCCAGTTCTCATATATACTGTTAGGCTTAAGCGAAGGATTACCCACAGTCCATTCCATACTGTTCTTTCGAATACGGGTATCCGAAATCATAGCTATCTGCGAAATATGCTGTGATAATTCACTTCCCAAGCGAATCTGAAACGAAGATGTCAAGGAATAAGCCAATGTGAGTTTCGGACGACAAAGCCAAAAACTAAATTCCTCATCTCCCTGTCGATAAGACTGATTACTCAACCCGAAGCCAGCCACATAAGTTAAACGGGATGTTCCTTCCTTGAATTGTCCCAAACTTCCCTTGATTTGTGTAAAACCATAAATTCCCAATGAATGAATGCCATTCTCGCTAACCACATCGCCCAAATACTGATTATCCATATATTTCCAGTTCAAGTTGGTTCCTGCTGAAAAAGTAAAGGGTTTCAACCGGTTTTCATAGATAGCCTCGGCTATGAGCGAATAGGTCTTTCCATCTACCTGATACTGATAGGGGTCGCCCTCATCTTCATAATAGGCCCCCTTTGTTCGGATATAAGTGCCCAAAACATCTACCGACAAAGACTGATGCTTGCCCAACTGATGATAGAAATACAAATCGAGCGCAGGAGTAAAATCCCTACCCTTGCTGGTTCTGTAAACAGGATACGCAGGCTTTCCAGATTCTGAAAACCACAGCTCATTCGATGTATAAGGCTGATTGCTGAAATCCGTGGTAAGCGTTGTCTGGAATACATATAATGCAGAATCAGCCAGATTATACTTCAACTGCAATGTATTATCATAATTTCGAGTTGCCACATTCATGATTTTTCGAGATATCTGATACTCAGAACCATCATGTAGAAGATATTGAGCATCCTCATTATATTCGGATGCCTTATTATCCACATAAGTCTGCTCATATAAAATATACAATTGGCTCTTTCCCCTATTGACAGATGCATAGACATCGTTCGAACCGAGCTTGGTAGTTAGCGCATTAGTCAGGTTGAAGCCCAAACTGCCACCCGATGAAGCCCTGCGGGTATGAATATCTATCACGTATGCAATATTCTTTCCATATCTTACGCCAGGACTGTCGATATAATCTACACTCATAATAGAAGCGACATCCAGCATCTGCACGTCATGCATATTGGCGAGAATGCCATTGATACGAATCTGCACTTCTCCTTTATTATCGGTAGCAGAAATGGAACGGCCAGCCTCATCAACCCTGATATGAGGCAAAGCCAACTTTCCTAAAAGCGAAAAACCAGAAAAAGAACGCTGCTTCTGTATATCGCTTGGGAATATCAACTTGCCATCTTCCTTGTTGACTACTCGTGCCGCCTTCACAACAACCTCTTGCAAGGCTATAGAATCATTCGATACCTTCTGGATTTCCTGGGCACGTATTTCTACACAAGAGATCAATGCCCACAGCATCACCATAGCTGTTAACAATTTACTTTTCTTCATTGTCATCATATACTTTTTCTAAAACTTGTTTTCTGCTGCAAAGGTATCAAAAAGAGAAGACCGAAGCGAAAAATATGGCTGACATGAGTCTGACATTTATCAATTAACGAATATTATATCTAGTTTTATACCATCTTTCATAGAATTTCTGTACTTTTGCATTTGAATCTTTAAAAAGTATATCATTTAAACAGAATAGATAATATGAAACTGAAAGCATATCATTCCATCCTCATCTTTGCCATCCTTGTGATATCTGCGGCATTCTCCAGCGTAAGCAACTACCGCAAGGCACAGTATGCCATTGTACAAGATATGAACAAAGCTTTGGCGAAGACTCTTCAGGAAAATAAATATCAATGGATTACGCCTGATACCATCCAGAGCTATCGCTCACATCTCAGCATCGACCTGCTGAAGTCGACCAGTAATCTCTGCTATGTGATGGAAGAAAGAAGAAGAGGAAGAAACAATTACCAGTTGGTAAATAGCGCCAACCAGCTCAGCAGCAAAGAGATGCTCCTCAACGAACATTCCATCCAAAGTTATGCCAACTGTTCGATGGCAGATGTTTTGAGTATGAGCAACCAGCGGACACCTTTGACGCTTACTCTCATGGCTATGATTTGGGCTATTGCATCGCTATACTATCATCGCAGAAAACAACCCTGGAATCATGAGGCCGATATGTTCGGCACCATGTGCTATTCTCAAGACGAGGATTCCTTCTACAATCAGGAAAGCGGACAAGCCATCAAGTTTACTCCGATGCAGCACCAGCTGATGCAACTCTTCTTCAACAATACGCATCATCAACTCTCCAAACAGGAGATTTGTGATGCTCTTTGGCCCAAGAAACCGGATGCCAGCGAAACGCTCTATACCTTGATTCGCCGTATCAAACCGGTGATTGAGCAGAATAGCAACCTCATGATTGAGTCGGAAAGAGGCAAGTCTTACCGACTGATTATCAAATAAGTTCAGAAATGTCAGCCAAATGTCATACTTATTATTTGGCATTTTCCCATCTTCTTCATACCTTTGCAGCTAAAATACAAAAGAAGTAAAGATATGAAGAAGATTTTTTTGATAGCAGTTATCTTGCTGATGATGATAAACTTCATCATCAACTATCATCATGAGGTTACGAAAGAGCAGCATACCCCCATGTCGGATTTCAAGACAAAGGTAGAGATGGCACCTATGAAGGAATACAATGACCCAGATTTCGGCTATGTTGTCAAGTATCCTTGCTTCTTCCAGCAGGAGGATACTTCGGTATCGGGATACCAGGGCTATGCCCGCTTCTCATTCACCAATCATGCCAACATCATCCTGGAGAGTTACGTTACCCCCAACTATAGCAACACCCTTCAGGCTTGTGCCGATTCTCTAGCCCAGAAGCTTCATTCGGAAAGGACGATGCAGGCATCGAATAAGGCATTCATCCTCTCCGGTCCTGTCTTTGAAAACGGAGTAAGAATAGATGGCTACAGTCATTATGATAAATTCATCAAGAGTGGCAGAATACTCTTCGTTTATTCCCTCACCTATCCCGACAGCTACAAGCCAGCCATGCCCCGACTGTTCAAACTCATAGACGACTGGAAGGTTTTAGGGGCATATTAATCTGCCTTGAAGATATCCTCACGAGCCTCTTGGAATTGTATAAAAACAGCTTTCAAAGAAGATAAAAGCGCTTGATTATTTGCATATATCAAATAATAATTGTACATTTGCGGTGGAAATATAAACATCGAAGATTATGTCAATATTCAGTCGCCTCTTTGAAAGGAAAAACAATCTCACCGTAAGTTCTGACATCAAGAAGAAAGATGCCAGAAGCAGGAACATTGCCTTCGTAGATACCGAAGTGGGACTGAAAGACCATAAAATACACGACATCGGAGCATTGCGTTATGATGGAGCTACCTTTCACCAAGCATCACAGACGGCACTGAACAAGTTCCTGCAAGAAGGAAAGGTTGACTATATCTGCGGACATAATCTCATTCATCACGATGCCCGTTATCTCCAACTCAACGGCATACTGATAGATACCCTCTATCTCTCCCCACTCCTCTTCCCCAAGCGCCCTTACCATCATCTGGTAAAGGACGACAAACTGATGAGCGAGCAGATGAACAATCCTGTCAACGACTGCGAGAAAGCCAAGGAGCTTTTGATGGATGAAATCGCTGCATGGAATCAATTATCAGAAAGGAAGAGGAAAATCTTCACCTTGCTGCTCCAGAATGAAGAGGAATTCAGAGGATTTCTGATGTATGTGGGAGCCATCGAAAAGGATGATGCAATCAGAGACGTTTCTGAATTCATTCTTTCTGAATACAAAAATCATATTTGCGCCCATGCCGATATTCCGGCTCTTGCAGCCCAGTCGCCTTGCGGCTTGGCATACGCCTTGGCCCTCATAGGCACAGACGATTATCAATCTGTAACCCCAGGTTGGGTACTCTGCCATTATCCCGAAGTAGAACATATCATCTATATGCTCTGCCATACTCAATGCACCGATGGCTGCGAGTATTGCAACCGCATGCTCGACATTCATCACAACCTGAAACAACTCTTTGGCTATGATGCCTTCCGTACCTATGACGGCGAACCGCTGCAGGAACAGGCATCGCAGGCAGCAGTAGATGGCAAGTCATTATTGGCTATATTTCCTACGGGTGGCGGCAAATCGCTCACCTTCCAGTTGCCAGCCCTGATGGATGGCAGAACCATTCATGGACTCACCGTGGTTATCTCGCCTCTGCAATCATTGATGAAAGACCAGGTAGATAATCTCGCAGACCGCGGTTTCACCGATGCCGTAACCATCAACGGTCTCCTAGACCCTATCTCCCGCTCCCTAGCCATCGAACGAGTGCAGAGCGGAGATGCCACCTTATTATATATAGCACCAGAGATGTTGCGCTCCAAAACCATCGAGCGCATCCTGATGGCACGGCATGTGGTGAGATTCGTCATTGATGAAGCTCACTGCTTCTC
This sequence comes from Segatella copri, assembly GCA_021623045.1. Taxonomy (GTDB): domain Bacteria; phylum Bacteroidota; class Bacteroidia; order Bacteroidales; family Bacteroidaceae; genus Prevotella; species Prevotella copri_T. The sequence goes on from JAJWJX010000008.1 coordinate 66,289, forward strand.
TGCATGGGGACAAGACTTCCGGGTGGATTACCTATACATCGGCAAGTTTATCAAGGAATATCAGGAACGCAAGTTTGGCAAGGATGCTATGGCCCGCAATCATGGTCAACCCCTGATACCCGTATCTTGCTTCACCGCTACTGCAAAACAGAAGGTGGTACAGGACATCTGCGACTATTTCAAGCATTGGCTGGGCACCGACCTCCAGCTCTTCGCCTCATCAGCCTCACGTACCAACCTGCACTATTCCGTTATCCACGTAGATAGTGACGGCAACAAATACAATCTCCTGCGCTCACTGGTAGAGCAGGCAGATTGCCCTACCATCATCTACGTATCACGCACCAAGCGAACCCGGGAACTCGCCCAGAAACTGACACGTGACGGCATATCTGCCCTGCCCTATAATGGCAAGATGGATGCCGATGAGAAGATACACAATCAGGATGCCTTCATGAGCGATAAGGTTAGAATCATTGTTGCCACCTCCGCCTTCGGCATGGGAGTAGATAAGAGCGATGTGGGGCTGGTTATCCACTACGACATCTCCGACTCTCTGGAGAACTATGTACAGGAGGCTGGACGTGCAGGAAGAGATCCACACCTCGATGCCAAATGCTATGTACTCTATAGCGACGAGGACTTGGATAAGCACTTCATTCTGCTCAACCAAACCAAGCTGAGCATCAGCGAGATACAACAGGTATGGAAAGCCATTAAGGATTTTACCAAGCAGCGTCCACATGTAAGTTGTTCGGCACTGGAGATAGCCCGCCAAGCCGGTTGGGATGACTCGGTATCCGACATAGAAACCCGTGTTCGCACCGCCCTATCTGCTCTAGAACAGAGCGGATACATAGAGCGTGGCAACAATATTCCGCACGTCTATGCCACAGGTATCACTGTCAAGAACATGGACGAGGCAAGACTGCGCCTCACCGAATCACCCCTGTTCTCGGAAGATGAGATGCAGAATGCCATCCGCATCATCAAGTCGCTCATCACCCAGAAGCATATAGCCAAGGCACAGGATAGCGAGGCTGAATCCCGCATCGATTACCTCGCCGACATCTTAGGACTCAGCAAGCGAGACGTCATCTCCTCCGTTGACCGAATGCGACAGGAAGGCATCCTTGCCGATACCCGTGATATCTCAGCCTATCTGCAAGACATCAGCGACAAGCAGCGCAAGCCTCAGCAGATGCTGGAGAACTTCGCCAAACTGGAAAGATACATCCTGGAACATATCCCGGATGAATCGCTGCACATCACATACAAGCAACTCAATGACAATGCCGTACATGACGGTATCAACACTTCAACCGAAAAGAAAATCCGCACACTGCTATACTTCCTGGCAGTGAAGGGATATGCGCACAAGAAGGAAGATGGCGTCCGCAATCTTATCGTGACAAGAGACAAGGACATAGAGACCATCATCAAGCGATTCGAAAGACGAATTGAAGTTTGCCGATTCATTATCGAAAGACTATACAGCCTGGCTGAGGAAAACAGTAAAACTGTAACAGAAGAGAGCAACAATAGCTCTTCTGTAGATTCAAGAGAGAAGCCTCTTCAATTCTCGGTAGTCGAACTTCTGAACGATCTGAAATCCAGCAACCAGTCACTCTTTTCCGACTTCTCTTCCCTACAGTTGGAAGACGTGGAGGAAGCCTTGCTCTATCTCTCCAAGATAGGAGCCATGAAGCTGGAAGGAGGATTCCTGGTACTCTACAATGCAATGGCGATTAAGCGTACCAAGGAACTTCGCCTGCGCTATAAGCAGGAGGATTATCGCATGCTCAATGAATTCTACAAGCAGAAGATTCAGCAGATTCACATCGTGGGCGAATATGCCAACCTGATGGTAAGGGATTACGATGCCGCCCTACAATATGTGCAGGATTACTTCCAGATGGACTACCATCGCTTCATCTCAAAGTACTTCAAGGGCAACCGGGAGACTGAGATAGAGCGCAACGTAACACCTTCGAAGTACAAACAACTCTTCGGAATGCTCTCCAAGCGACAGAAGGAAATCATCGACGACCACGAGTCTCGCTGCATCGTAGTCGCTGCCGGTCCTGGCAGCGGCAAGACACGTGTGCTCGTACATAAACTTGCCTCTCTCCTGCTGCTGGAAGATGTAAAGCACGAACAACTCCTGATGCTCACTTTCTCGCGTGCAGCCGCTACCGAATTCAAGCAGCGCCTGATGCAACTCATCGGCAATGCCGCCCATTTCGTAGAAATCAAGACCTTCCATTCCTACTGCTTCGACCTACTGGGCAGAGTTGGCAATCTGGATGAGGCTGGAGATGTGGTTAAGCAAGCCGCCGAAATGATCAACAATGGAGAAGTGGAGCCCAATCGCATCAGCAAGACCGTGCTCGTTATTGACGAGGCACAAGACATGAGCAAGGATGACTATGCCCTTGTCTCTGCTCTGATGAAAGCCAACGAAGAGATGAGGGTGATTGCCGTAGGAGATGATGACCAGAACATCTATGAGTTTAGAGGTTCCAACTCGCGGTATCTCTATGAACTGACCCAGACAGAGCACAGCCGTTTCATCGAGATGACGGAGAATTACCGCAGCCTTCGCCACATCGTGAATGCTGCCAACGACTTCGCCCGCAACATCCGTCAGCGAATCAAATCTACCCCTATCATCTCCATGAGTCAAGAAGATGGAGAGGTAAGAATCGTGAAGCATCCATACGAGATTCAGGAGAAAAAGGTTTATATGTATCAGCCTATCCTAGAAGATGTTACGCGATTACTAAGAAGTAACGCTTCAAAAGAATCCGATGCATCTTCCCGCAAGAAGAACGAAACCATCAGTATCCTTACGCAGACCAATGAGGAGGCTGTCATCATGCTGGCTCTTCTTCACAGTCATGGCATCATGGCCAAGCTGGTGCAATCAATGGACGGCTTGCGCTTCTGGAATCTGGCAGAGGTAAGATACTTTTTAAAGAAGATAGACCAAGGCATCAAGGAGACGAAATCCCCTATCATCCCTGATGATATTTGGGAAGCAGCCAAGCAGCAGACATTCAAAAAGTATGCCACCAGCCAGGCTTTGCCATACCTGCGCCGCAGCCTCCAGGTATTTGAGCAGACCAATCGTGCCAAGTACTACAGCGACCTGAGGGAGTTCGTGTTCGAATCATCAGTAGAAGACTTCTGTGACATCTCGAAATCAGACATCGTGGTCAGCACCATCCACAAGGCAAAAGGCCATGAGTTCGACCATGTACTGATGCTCATTACCCATCCCGAGCATCCTACCGATGACATACTGCGCCGATACTATGTGGGCATGACCCGTGCCAAGCGTACGCTTGCCATCCACACCAACGGCAATCTCTTCGACAGCCTGAAAAGTGCCCAGCATCTCTATGATGCCCGTGCCTACGATGAGCCCAACGAAATAGTGCTTCAGCTCTCACACAAGGATGTAAACCTAGGCTTCTCCAAGCCTCACAAGGACGCTATTCTTTCCTTGAGAAGCGGTATGCCGCTAACCTATCACGACCATTGCCTCTGTCTCCCATCAACAGGCAGAGACATAGCCCAGCTCTCCATCAAGATGAAGAAGAAACTAGGCAAATGGGAGTTGAAAGGCTACAAGGTAACTGCTGCCCGAATCCGCTTCATCGTGGCATGGAAGTCAAAGGATGCACCGAGGGATGAGAAGGAATCCGCCATCGTGCTCGCTGATTTGGTGATGGAAAAATAAGGTAAATTCATCAAAAATCTATCACAAAACGCTATTTATCCTTTCTTTTTATACACAAAAGTGTAATTCTTAAGCCGCACTCTTGAGAAATACACTTTTGTGTCAAAGGCTTTTTCCTTAAAAGCTATACTTTTGCAGCAGAAAATAAAAGAATCAAGCAAAACTGTAGCAATATGAAGGAAAAAGTAATTTTTACCACAGTGTTGTGCCTCTCGGCTATGACTCCGATGATGGCGCAGAATATCACCGGCAAGGTGATGAATACCAAGGGAGAACCTTTGGCGTTTGCCAATGTAGTATTATTGAATAGAACAGACTCGGCTTTCGTCAAGGGCGCAGTGAGTGGAGAGGATGGCAGCTTTGTCATCGACTCTTCCTGCAACGGCGGAATCATCAAGGTGACATCCGTAGGTTATAAGACAATCTGCAAGGATTGCGAGGGCGAGAACATAGGCATTATCAAGATGGAAGAAGACAGTAAGATGCTCGGCGAAGTAGTCGTGAAATCATCCCTGCCTAAGACTATCCTGAAGAATGGCGGAATGACGACAACCGTTGTCGAATCCGTACTTGAGAAGGCAGGTACCATGGAGAACCTGCTCGACCGCATCCCTAACGTATCTGCCCAGAATGGCAGCATCAAGGTCTTCGGTCGCGGTGAGCCTGTCATCTACATCAATGGACGACAGATGAGAGACAAGAGCGAGCTGGACCATTTGCATTCCGATAACATCAAGTCGGTGGAAATCATCACTAACCCGGGTGCCCGTTACGCAGCCAGCACCAAGGCGGTCATCCGTATCACAACGAAGAAGATACAGGGCGAAGGATTCGGATTCGATGCGAAGACTACTAGTGAATATGATGAGAAGAAAAACTTCGGTGGATTTGGCCAATTGAATATGAACTATCGCAAGAATGGATTAGAGTTAGGCGCATACGCCTTTGGAGCAAGACAATACCAGCCAGACAATAAAGACTTTCAGCAGAAGACTTATCTTGACAAGACTTGGAACCAGAAAAGTGAGATAAGACAAGTAGGTATTATCGAAGCCATGAACTTTCGCTTGGATGCCAGCTACCAGTTGGATGCCAACAACTCTATAGGTGCCAACTTTGGTTTTCTTAGAAATCCTAAGCAAACATGGAACGGCGATATGAGTTCTTCTATATTGCAAGACGAAGAATTGTCTGAAAATTCTGATAGTCATGCTGATTTCTTTTGGCAGAAGAATAATCTTTCAAGCAATATTTACTATGTAGGAAAGATTGGTAAGCTCAGCATCGATTTCAATACAGATTGGCTATGGTCGAAGGAATACCAGAACGATGTTACCAAAGAGCAATACCAGGAAGTGGGGATGAATGCACAAAGCCAAACGGCTCATAGCTTGACTAACAAGGACTATCATCTGCTCGCTTCCAAACTGGTGCTTTCTTACCCATTATTAGGAGGTAATTTGTCTTTGGGTGGTGAATATTCCAATACCCATCGTACCTCAAAGTATCAAGTGGTGCCAACTAACTTGGTATCGGATGACAACAGCCGTATTACAGAAAGTATGACATCTTCATTCTTGACCTATTCAAGAGATTTCGGTAATCTGAGTTTGGAGGCAGGTATGAGATACGAGTACATCGACTTCAATTACTATGAATATGGCAAGTATGTGCCTGGGCAAAGCAAGTCGTATGGCAATTGGTTCCCATCGCTCAGCTTATCGATGCCTGTGGGCAAGGTACAGATGCAGCTGAGCTATGCAGCCGACATTAATCGTCCTTCCTATCATAATTTGCGCAGCGGCATTCAGTATGATAACCGATACACGTATGAAACGGGAAATCCATTTCTGGTATCTCAGATAAGTAGAAATCTCAACTACGAGTTGGCTTACAAATGGTTGACATTCGACATGACCTACAGTCATACTTCACATCCAATTATGTCAACAGTGGAGACTTATAAGGATAATCCAGCAATAGGCTTGATGAAGCCTGTGAATGGGAATTCGTATAATGACGTAGAGGCATCCATCAACTTGCGCCCTTCGTTTGGCATCTGGTATCCTTCGCTTACTGCATCCGTTGACAAGCAATGGTTTGACATGGAGACGCACGATGGAAAATCGCTCAATAAGCCAATGGCTTCATTCCGTTTTGACAATACGCTCAACACCAAATTAGGAATGTTTACGTTGATGATGTCGTATATCACGAAAGGCCATGAAGAGAATCTGTATCTGTACAAGCCTATGTTCTGCACGAATGTTTCCGCATATAAGGCTTTCTTGAAAGACCGTTTGTCGTTTCAGCTCTTCATCTATGATTTGTTCGGGACAAAAGATAGCCACATGATTGCTCATTTTGGCAAAATAAAGGAAATGGTGTATGATGGACTGTCAACCAGCAAAGTATCTCTTACTATACGATATAAATTCAACACAGCAAGAAGCATGTATAAGGGTACGGGTGCTGGAGAAAGCCAGAAGAACAGAATGTAATCTGTCTGCAGCATCCGGTAATGGTGTAATGACAATAAATCTCTCTATAAATGAACAATCCAATAAAATTGTTGATTAGTGGCGCAGACATGGGAGGCTTGATAGCCTCCTGTGCCTTGCGCCATGACTTCCATGAAAGCTCTTGGCAGGAAGATAGATTTCAAATCTATCGCATAGAAAAGGATACGCTGACGGTGGAAGATGTGGATGCATGCGACTTGTCGGGCATCCGGTATGCGGTGAATGCAACCTTGCATGACAACGAAGCCTCTTTCGCTTTCGATGAGAAATGTAAGGAGCAGGGCATCCCCGTTATCCATGCCGTCAATCTTGGCAAGGCTGCCTTTCTCGCTGTAGAGAAACCGAAAGGCTATCCATTCAGCGAAGTAGTGAAAAAAAGTTCGGATGATTTCCGGTGCTCATTGGGCAAGTATATCTCGCAGTACGGTATGTTCTGGCAGATGCCTGTGCCTTGGATAGATAAAGCCATCAGGCATTATTCCAATGAGTCTTTCCCGCAACTGGGCATCGGGGCATATATTGCCGCCGGCTATTGTGCCAACATTCTCGCAAACCTTGCGGAAGGCAAGGAGGTAAAATACTTCCCCAAGTTCTATCTCTCGCCATTGTTGGAAGAGATATGATTGCGATTATATCATCTGATAGTTCGTGGCATGAAACAGCGCTTCGGCAATGTTCTTCACGCCTATCTTGGCGAAAAGGTTGCGCTTGCAAGCCTTTATCGTATCCACCGACTTGCATAGTCGGTCGGCAATATCATTCATCGTGTAACCTTGGGCAGACAATCTCAAAACATCTCTCTCAGTCTCGCTCAAGGTTATGCCTTCTTTCTTTTCCCACTTGTGGCGCAATGTGGAATATTCAAAATAGCTACGCACACCATTCTTCTGCATGATGATATGTCCCGGTTCATCGGTTGCCGCCAACGATACAGTGCAGAGGGCAAGCCAGATTCTTCCATCATCAGAAAGAAGTATCGGAGTGAGGTGATGATGAATCAATCGGCTATGTCTGCCATTGGTAAGATGAAAGTCGTACGAGATGGTATAGTCCAAACGGTCGCCCACAGGCAATTCGTTGAAAAGATCAAAACCTTTCTTGTTCACTTCGAGCAGCATCTGCAGGTCGGCATCCGGAACATGGTCGATATACATCTGATAGCCAGCCTCCATCAATTGCTCGGGTTCCAATCCGCAGAGATAAGCGAGGTTATCTGATGTATAGATGAAGTCCTGATGAAAATAATCGATGATATAGACGCACTGGTAGGTGCTGCGGGCAAAGGCTTTTGCCGCATTCACCAATAATTCAATCTTCTCGTAATCTTCTCTGTTGATATGATTCACCTCATTGGAATGGAGGAAGAAATCGTCTTTTTCTTTATTCATAAGCTATTCTGAATATTACTCTTTTAAACTGTTAATCTTGGCACAGACACTCTGCACATGGTCGAGTCCATATAACATTGAACGAGAATCTATTCCCATCCAAGAGAATAATGTCTGAATTTTCTGGTATTCATTAACAATGTAACTTGTATCTATTTCCGATGTATGAAGTCTGAAACAGATAGGTTCATGGTGCGCAATTCTGTTTCTCAAACTGTTCACCTTGTCAAGTTCATTGAATATATAGGTGTTATTGTATTGAATGGCAGCCGATGAACGGGGTTTGTTTGGGAATGCCCTTAACAGACATTGCCCTGTCGCACGATATTGTAGAGAGGAATACATATATTTCCATACTCCGAATTCCATTTCAGCTATCAGTTTAGAATGTGAGTATATGCCTTGTCTATCCAATCGGTTGCATGCTTTTTCTATTATTTTTCTTGTCTCGTTCATGCGACCGTTGGTGAATATTCCATTGATTTGAACAGAATCTTTCAGCCAATTCTCTCCCAAGGTCGTCACCAAAAGACCATCAATTGCATTACGCAATGCCACTTCAAAGCAGCTGACTATTGTAAACATTTCCTGCGACAGACGTAAGTTGTAGCGATACAAAGCCATAGCCTTGCGAGTGTCACCATTCGCAGCATCCTTATATCTCTGCATTCGCTTGGCAGACAAGATTCGTTCAAATTCTAAATATTCCATAAAAATTCGTTCATTTACTTGGTTATAACAAGAAAAAGCACTATCTTTGTAGCGTTGATTCCCGGTAGCCTCTGATTCGTCAAGCTATCGGGTCTTGTTTTTATACGATTCTTGCCTACAAAAATACATTTTTTTTTTGCAATTACGATAATGCCACATTATATAATTACAGAAAATTAACCGTAAAAAGTTATAAAAAGTCCTTGCAGTTTCGTATTATTAATGTATTTTTGCAACACATATACTAATTGATAGATATGGTTTAATCATAATGTAACAAGGGAAGGAATTGCAATATGATGAAGGAAGTTACAAATTTTACTGCACAACAACTGTGTTACGCTCGCACAACACGTGTTGTGCGAGCGCATAACAGCTGATATGCAAGCGCACAACAGCTGTTGTGCGACTGACGGAAGTGACTTTCCCAGCAACATATACTTACTGTTCCAACAACTTATCCTACTTCTTCCGACAACTTATAAAGGCTTCTTACGATGCTTATTCCTATTGATATGCTGTTCTAACCCACATCAACAACACCGCTCATTCATATCAATCAAACCGCTCATCCATATTAGTGCCATTTTTATTTGGTAGTTTAAGAATAAAAGATTACCTTTGTATCGCTAAACAGAAAGAAGAAAACGATGGCTATAAAATATGAAATCCATTATCTTCCCAATGCAGGAGGAAATGAAGAGACTCGCCGATTCGCCCATATCTTTGAGCAAACAGCTATGACAGACAAGGAGATGATCAGCCGAATCGCCAGACATAGCTGTCTGGGAGAAGGAGAAGTTTCGTCCGTACTCATGAAACTGCGTGATATCATAGAAGAAGACCTGCAGGATGGAAGACGTGTCAACATTCCGGAAATAGGTTATCTCTCGCTCTCGGTAGATCTGGATATGGATGAACTGAAGCCAGACAATAAAGTGAGAGCTGAATATGTAAGCGTAAGAGGCATCAAGTTTCGCCCCAATGCAGACCTGCTGAAACAGGTGAAATATAATACCCATTTCGAGAAATCACAATATACTTCCCGCTCCTACCCTTTCTCTGAAGATGCATTGAAGGAGAAAATAAGAGAGTATCTGAAGCATAACCGTTCCATTAACAGAAAAGTACTGGAAGCGGAATTTCATATCCGTAAACAGACAGCACTCAACTGGCTGAAGAAACTGGAAAAATCCGGATTTCTGATAAAAGAAGGTTCCCGAAATGCGCCGGTTTATTTCCTGGCTGAAGAATAGGAACCCATCGGATGATAGGTCTCATCATGATAGAACTCTCTAGATGACTGCAAGCCATAGCCTCCGCGACCATCTAGGCTTCATTACATTAAATCTACACCCTAAAGATAAAGTAATATGCCAAATAAAGAAGAAAAGAGAATAACAGAGCAGAGCTCGCTCTACGAACATCTGGAAAAGATGAGCGTGGAAGAACTTACCGCTCATATCAATGCAGAAAACAAGAAGGTGGCTCTGGCGATAGAAGAAGCATTACCCACCATCAACCAACTGATTTCCGCCATTGAAGGGCAGCTGAAGAAGGGTGGTAGACTCTTCTATGCAGGTTGCGGAACGGGCGGAAGACTGGCTACGCTCGATACCATCGAAGTGCAGAACACCTATGGCATCGACGGTTCACAGATACAAGCCATCTTCCCCGGAGGCATCGGCTGCCTTACGCAAACCAGGGAATCAAGAGAAGACGACCTGGAAAATGGTTGGCACCAGCTCTGCGATAAACATATCTCAAAGCTGGATTTCGTGCTGGGCTTCTCGGCAAGCGGCACCACACCCTTCGTGCTCGCCATCCTGAAACATTGCAAGGAGGCTGGCATTCCTACGGGATGCATCGTCAACAATCCTCATGCTCCCATCGCCCAAGCAGCCGATTATCCCGTAGAAGTAATCACGGGACCGGAGTTCGTGACGGGAAGTACCCGTATGAAAGCAGGATCATCGCAGAAGATGATTCTGGATATGATCAGCACTTCCCTTCAGATAAGACAAGGACGGGTGGAAGGCAACAAGATGGTGAACGCCAAGCTTATCAATCATAAACTCATCGACCGCGCCTGCCGCATCTTCATGGAACGCAATCCGGAATATACGGATTACGAGAAAGTGAAGCAACTGATACTGAAAGCTGGAAGCGTAAAGAAGGCGGAAGATTTGCTGAAAAGCAAAACAGATTCAGATATTTAAATTTAGATAGAGATAGAGTTAGACCAAACTTCACCTTATATAAATAGAACTATCAAGATTTCACCTTATATAATAGGACTATATGGCAAAGAAAGCAATTGTAATGGGTGCCACATCGGGCATCGGAATGGAAGTGGCAAAACTGCTTGCTGCAAAAGGATGGCAGGTCGGAATTGCCGGAAGAAGAATTGAAAGATTGCAGGCTCTGATTTCGCAGGGCGGCATTACCTGCTACCAGCAAATAGACGTGACTTCTCCCGATGCTCCTGCCCAACTTCTCGAGCTCATAGATAAGTTGGGAGGCATGGACCTCTACTTCCATAGTTCCGGCATTGGCTGGCAGAACAACTCGCTGGATATAGAAAAGGAAATGAAGACCCTGGAAACCAACGGCTTGGGATTCACAAGAATGGTGGATACGGCATTCAACTGGTTTGCTACTCATCATCAGAACAATTCAAAAGCCCGCATTGCCTGCATCACTTCCATTGCCGGAACCAAAGGTCTTGGTGCTGCACCTGCCTACTCTGCCACCAAGCGATTCCAGAACCATTATCTGGAATGCCTGTCGCAGCAGGCACGGATGCGTCATCTCCCTATCGCCATCACAGATATCCGACCAGGCTTCGTAAAGACCGACCTCATCGCAGGCAGCAGCTATCCGCTGCAACTCAAACCGGAAGATGTGGCGAAACATATCGTGAATGCTATCGAAAACGGAAAGGAAGTTAAGGTAATAGACTGGAGATATGATATCCTCGTCTTCCTCTGGCGACTCATTCCTAGATGGTTATGGACGAGATTGAAGATTACAACATAACAACTTTATTCCTTTCTGATGACAATCGTCTTGAACCAGTCTTTCAATACTCCCGCATATTGATCCTGCGAATCAGACAGCAGGATGACAACCTGGGAACCATCTTCTAACTTGGGTCCCAGACACATACCTTCGTAATTGGCAAAGGAACGCTTGGAAAGTGACAAGCCGGTTTTCCATTCCGTGAGCAATCTCTTCTTCAAGAAAGGAGTATCTGATGAAAACTTCTCTTTCAAAGCAAACTCCTCAGAATTCAAAGGATTAATCTGATAGAGTTTACACTTGCAGAAAGCCCCAATCTTAATCTTCGGGATAAAGGCCTCACGCTCCAGAACCAGAAGCTGACCATCGGGCAAGGCACAAAGCTCACTCACACCCATCACATAGATATCTGCTTTCTTATGGGTAGAAGGTTGATCCATCTGATAGGCATAGGCTGTCATGTAACGAGAGGCTTTCTTGCTACTCACTTGCTCGCTACAGTCTTCCTTGCCATTATTTTCCTTGTTACGATTTTCCTTTATCTTTCCCCAATCATACCTCATCAAACGAAGCTGGTTAGCCAATCCGTTTTGAGGAGTAGCAGGCTGTCCGTCTTTGCGGAGCATGCTCTCAGGAATCGTCCAGAGATACTGACGGACGGAATCAAAAGCCAAAGACTCAAAATTATAATTTGGATAAAAATCAGAAGAAGGCCATCTGCTCTCCCAAAGGTTCTGCTGATAGCTAATCTTGGGAGCATTAGCCGAAGTAGACAGAACAGGAAACTCCTTTAAACGGCAATATCCTTCGCTTGTTATCACCAAGGTAGAATCAGAAGCCTTTACGATGGCTTCGTGGTCAAAGCCTTTCTCCTGCCCCTGCCAAAACTTTCCGTCGTTCAGCGTTCCATCTGTTCTCTCGGTAAACCCAAGGTTCTCTACCTGTTCCAATTCGCCGGTCTTGGGATTCACCTGAATCCGGAAGTTGAAGTACAGAGCACTATCCGACTTGTCGCTTACCACCGCATAGATATCATCATGCAGATGAGCAATGCCACTGTAGTTGCCCGCAGTCACGGTTTTCGGAAAAGCTTTCTGAGAATTCTCTCTCACTACTTTCCAATCCTGTGCCCCAGCCAATAGACTGAATGCCAGGAAGATAGTCAGGATACTACAACGCAGCATAGGTAAGAACAAACTCCATGGTTAATTCGAAATCTACATGCGCCGTCTTTCTGCTCTTGAGATTCTCCACATCACACGACCAGTCTGCCATCGTATCAAACGGCTTCACCCGCATATCCTCAAACATCAGTTTTTCTTCAGAGAATAACTTGAAGACCGTTTCCTTGGCACACCAATGCACCAGCTTGGCATCCAGATCTTCCGCCTTCTCATCCTTGCGCAGGAATTTGGATGCGATGCGCTCTACCCTATCGCTGAAGTATTCGATATCCACCGCCACTTCCTGATTTTTGGAAAGGATAAGCGCAGCATAACCCTTGGTATGCGAAACGCTGATATGATAACCACGGAACAATGGCTTGCCAGCCTCGTTGTGGGTAATGTCACCTGCATGAGAAAGCAAGCCCTTGGAAGCCCCGTTCGTCTTGAGCATCTCATACATTAATGCACGAATGGCAAGAAACTCCAGTTTCCTGCCATCGTTCTTATATTTCTCTTCCACCTGAGAGCGGTAAGCCTGCAGATGAGGATACTGCTCGAACAACTGTTCTACAGTTTCATCCATCTGCCATAAACCAAGACTCACTCCCGGATAAACTTCTCGTATATTGACAACTGCCATATTTTTTATATTCTGATATTGATGAATACTGATGATTACTTAGAAGAATCCTCCACGTTATCTTTCAAAGGATGTACCGTCACCTTAATCTTGCTGATGCGACGCTCCTCTATCTGCATAACCTCGAAAGTATAGTTCTTATAATCTATCTTCTCGTGCATACTTGGGAAATCGCCTTTGATTTCCAAGAGCAGACCAGCCAGAGAATCAGCATCACCCTCAACCTCCTCGAACTCTTCGTCATCTACATTCAGGATTTTGCAGAAATCAGAAAGAAGCGTTTTACCTTCAAAGATAAAGGTGTTGTAATTTAATTTCGAGTAGAACTTCTCCTCCTCATCGTATTCATCATTGATTTCACCTACAATTTCCTCCAGAATATCTTCGAGAGTAACAATACCCGATGTACCTCCGAACTCATCTACCACAATGGCGATATGAACCTTGTTGTCCTGGAACTCGCGAAGCAGATCATCTATCTTCTTGGTTTCAGGAACAAAGTAAGGAGGACGAATCAGGCTCTGCCAACGGAAGTTGGAAGACTTCGTAAGATGAGGCAATAAGTCCTTGATATACAGTACACCACGAATATTATCTGTATTATCCTGATAAACAGGAATACGACTGTAATTATTCTCTTCAATGCACTTTAATACTTCTGGATAAGAACTACGGATATCCAGGTCAACAATATTCTGTCGGCTGGTCATCACCTCCTTGGCTGTTTCATCGCCAAAGCGGATGATACCCTTCAGCATGCTCTGCTCGTCCTTGATATCATTCTTATCAGTCAGTTCAAGAGCCTGTTCCAAGTCATCAACACTCAGCACATGATTTTCCTTCTGTATAATCTTTTCTGCAAGAATTCCACTTTTCAGCAAGATAGTTTCTAAAGGCCAAAACAACTTTCTGGCAAACAGAATTCCCCCTACGCACCGGCGACAGAACTTCAGAGAATCCTGGCGGGCATACACTTTCGGCATAATCTCACCAAAAAGCAAAAGCAAGAAAGTAAGAATAACCGTAATAATCAGGAACTGAAGCCAATAAGCTTTAGGACCAAACTCTACGATTCCTGCGAATACATAATTAAGGAGCATGATGATTGTGACATTCACAAAATTATTGGTTATCAAAATAGTAGCCAACGTACGTTCGGAATCATCACGCAACATCTGTATTTTCTTATCGGCATCAGTCTTTTCATCCTCAAGTTCCGCAACATCAGTTGGTGATAAACTGAAAAAAGCAATTTCGGAACCACTGGCAAAAGCAGACATGCCTAACAATATAGCTGCAAGTATAGCAGCTACAATAACCCCGGCGGAAGGCTGCATCAGCATCACATCACCGAAGGCATCAGTTATAGTGGATATATCCAATTTCTGAGCTAAAAATTAATAATTATTGTTCTTTAGTAGCAGGGCGAGTACTCAACATCTCCATATTATCTACATAGATTTCCGTAATATATTGTCTTCTACCCTGCTTGTCATCATAGGAGCGGTAGCGGATTCTTCCTTCCACATAAAGGCGGTCACCCTTATGCACATACTTCTCTACTACCTTTGCAAGCCCACGATAAAAAACAAGATTGTGCCAATCTGTATGGTCTGGCACTTGGGTACCATTAGGCAAAGTATATCCTTTCTCTGTAGTTGCGAGAGAGACCTGAGCTACTGCCTGATCTGCTTCAAAATAATGAATGTCAGGATCTTTACCTACATTACCAATTAGCATAACCTTGTTCATGACACGAATCTTTTAAATTTCTGAATATTTTATTTCCACATTCCCAGATAGCGGAAATGGAAATTCTTACCTTTTGCAGATGGGAACTGGCTGCGTGAATCTACACAATCGCGCAGATAATCTACGATGCGATTGTAACAATCCAAACCTGATTCAGCTTTAACATCCGCAACGAAATGAGTATCACGGTACTCAAACTTTCCTGTAGCCGGTACCATCACAACACGCTTGAAATCAAGTGATCCTTCATACCAGCCTGGAGCCTCTTGAGCCAAACTGGCAACAACAGGATTCTCCATTCTCTCTGCAGGAGTAGGAGTACGCAATGCTTTCTTATCCTTAAAATCCTGCATAGTTTGCGCCGTAGTCTTTATCACAATAAAATAAACACGTGGGCGTACCTTATATCTTTTTGGATACGTCAAATCGCTAGCGGCATATTCACGAACATCTGCCTCTAGCTCCGCATCCATCTCAATCTCAGGAATACTCTTTAAAAAACCAATAGCATCATCAACACTAGTAACTAATGTCTCCTGATCAAAATATCTTAAATATAAATTCATAAATGGGTATGTTTCTCGAGTTCTAAAAAAAAGAGCGGAAAACGGGACTCGGACCCGCGACCCCAACCTTGGCAAGGTTGTGCTCTACCAACTGAGCTATTTCCGCTTGTAAGATAACAATACCAGTGAAGAGGAGGAGACTCGAACTCCCACGACACAATTGTCACTACCCCCTCAAAGTAGCGCGTCTACCAATTCCGCCACCTCTCCAACACTAAGCTAATTAAACATTGTGCCCAAGACAGGACTCGAACCTGCACGTTGTGAAACACACGCACCTGAAACGTGCGCGTCTACCAATTCCGCCACTTGGGCCCTAAACTTAAACCTATCTTGGTTTAATACAAAAATGATCGAGCGGAAAACGGGACTCGGACCCGCGACCCCAACCTTGGCAAGGTTGTGCTCTA
>JAJWJX010000100.1:0-4964 GCA_021623045.1 Segatella copri
ATAATTCAACTGTTTCAAAGATCGAATTGCCCTTTTTTATTGGACAGTAGTGATTTACTGTATATAGTTTACAGTTTATAGCATGAACCGCTTTGACAATCGTGCTCAACGGCGCAGCCTCTGCTAACTATAAACTATTAACTATTTAAAAATTGCCGTACTCTCCTGCCATTTCCTTATGGCTCAAATATGTTTCTACATCCTTGTCGCCACGGCCTGATACGGTGAGCACCACCACATCATCCTTCTTGAACTTCATCTTCTTCAGGGCTGCCACGGCGTGCGCACTCTCAATAGCCGGAATGATGCCCTCCATGCGGGTGAGCTCGTAACCGGCGTAGATGGCCTCATCGTCCTTAATGGCGAGCACATGGCTCCTGCCCGATGTGGCAAGGTCGGCGTGCATAGGGCCGATGCCCGGATAGTCGAGACCGGCACTGATGGTAAAGGCTTCCTCTATCTGTCCGTCCTCGGTCTGCATCACGAGGGTGCGTGCTCCGTGGATGATGCCCTCTGTACCGCAGTGCATGGTGGCAGCGGTGTAGTCGGTATCTATTCCGTGACCGGCAGCCTCAGCCAGGTAAATCTTCACGCGGTCATCATCAATGTAGTGGTAGATGGTTCCGGCAGCATTGCTTCCGCCACCCACACAGGCGATGAGGTAATCAGGATAGTCGCGGCCAATCTTCTCCTCAAGCTGCCATTTCAGTTCTTCAGAGATTACGCTCTGCATCTTGGCAACAATGTCTGGATAAGGGTGCGGACCCATGGTAGAACCTACAATGTAGAAGGTATCCTGTGGGTGGCAGCACCAGTCGCGTATGGCCTCAGAGCAGGCATCGCTCAAGGTCATATTGCCGGTACGCACAGGGTTCACCTTGGCTCCCAGCATCTTCATACGCTCTACGTTGGTATGCTGGCGTTCCACATCGGTGGCACCCATGAAAATCTCACACTTCATGTTCATCAGGGCGCATACCGTAGCGGTAGCCACACCGTGCTGTCCGGCTCCGGTTTCGGCAATGATGCGGGTCTTGCCCATCTTCTTGGCCATGAGAATCTGACCGATGGTATTGTTAATTTTGTGTGCACCGGTATGGTTCAGGTCCTCGCGCTTCAGATAGAGCTGGCATCCGTACTTCTCGCTCATGCGCTTAGCATAATAAAGAGGTGAAGGACGGCCCACATAATCTTTCAGCAGCGCACGGTATTCCTTCTTGAACTCCTCGCTCTCAATGATTGGCTTGTAAGCCTGCTGCAACTCGGTTACACATTTATATAATATCTCAGGAACATAAGCTCCTCCGAATTTTCCAAAAAATCCTTTTTCGTCAACTTGATACATAATACTTAGTTTATAATTTATTATTTATAGTTTATAGAGCAAGCCTGCTATACAGCGAAGCCGCTGTTAACTATCAACTACTTTTCGAGGCACTCAAAAAGCCCCTCTAAAGCCTTATCCGGATCACCGGTTTCATTGAGCAGGGTTACAAACTTGCTGCCGATGATGGCTCCCGCCGCATTATCCTGAGCACTGGTAAGGGTCTGCTTGTTGCTGATGCCGAAACCTATCATGCGTGGGTTGCGCAGATTCATGCCGTTGATGTGGTTGAAATAAGCCAACTTGGCATCGCCGAAACTGCTCTGGGCGCCCGTGATACTTGCCGAACTGACCATGTAGATGAATCCATCGGTATGCTCATCGATGAAACGGATGCGCTCCTCGCTGGTTTCTGGCGTAATCATCATGATGACACGGATGTCATACTTGTCGGCTATGGGTTTTACCACCTTCAGATAATCATCAAAGGGAAGGTCTGGGATGATGGTGCCGCTCACTCCGCTCTCTACGCAGCTCTTGAAGAAAGCCTCAATACCGTAGTGCATGATTGGGTTCAGGTATCCCATCAGCACGAGTGGAAGCTGCACTTCATCCTTGATTTCCTTCAACTGAGCGAAGAGTTTCTTCACCGTCATTCCATTCTTCAGAGCCACGGTTCCGGCACTCTGGATAACAGGACCATCAGCCAACGGATCACTGAAAGGGATTCCTACCTCAATCATATCTATCCCCTTGCGCTCCATCGCCTTAATTACATCACCGGTACCTTCCAAAGTTGGACATCCGGCGCAGAAATACAAGCTCAAAAGCTTGCGGTCTTTATTGTGTGCAAATAATGCATTTATCTTATTCATTTTTTTACTTTTTTATTTTTTTACCTTTTTACTTTTTTACCTTTAAAAGGAATTCCTTGAGTTTCTCTACATCCTTCAGTCCCGGTTCTATCTCAAACCTGGAGTTGAGGTCGATTCCTACGCATCGGGGATGATGGAAAGACAGGATGCGGGAAGCATCTTCCGGACCGATGCCGCCACTCAACAGGAATGGAACATCGCCATCATATTCATCCAGTACCTGCCAGTCAAACTGCTGACCACTTCCGCCCACCGTCTTACATTTGGTGTCGAAAAGGAAGTAGTCAACAGCGCCTACATACTCCTTATATTTCTGAATGTCCCCGGCATTGGAAACACTAATGGCTTTGATTATCTTCATATTCCCCTTTGCTGCACGCAGCTGCTCACACAGTTCCCTGCTCTCGCTTCCATGCATCTGCACCGCATTCAGAGAGAATGAATGAATCTTATCCAACATATTGGAAATGGAATCATTTACGAAAACTCCCACTCGGCACACATTGCGGTCAGCATCAGAGCGAGCCAGCACATGACTGGCATACCGTGGAGACTTAGGATAAAAGATAAATCCCATCATATCAACGCCGAGTTGCGCAACCTGCTTTACATTATCAGGTTCACGCATTCCACAAACCTTTACTAACATTTTCTTTATTGTTTATTCTTCATTAAAGCTTTTGCCCTTACAGGGCGCCTTGCTGATTGCCTTTATACCCAGGGCGATGCCCTGGGCTAGGAGTTTCTGCCCTTTCAGGGCGTTAGGAGCAAACAATCCTATAATTTAGAAATAAATTCTGCAAGCGCCACGCCTGGATCTGCCTGTTTCATGAACTGTTCGCCCATCAGGAAACCTCTGAAGCCGCCTTCTTCTCTCAACCGGAGAACCGTCTGCGGGTTGGAGATACCACTCTCGCTCACCCTGCACACATCCTTCGGAAGTTTCTCTGCCAATCTGAAGCTGTTCTCCACATCCGTAAAGAAGGTTCCGAGATTTCGGTTGTTGATGCCGTACATATCCGGTTCCAGTTCAGCATACTCGAAGTCGCGGTCATTATGCATCTCGAGCAGTACCTCCATGCCCAGCTGGTGTGCCATGTTCATGAGTTGCTTACACTCCTCCTTGGTCAGGCAGGCCGCAATGAGCAGCACGGCAGAAGCTCCGCAGTATCTCGCCTGCAGCAGCTGGTATTCCTCTACCACGAAGTTCTTATATAAGATAGGTAGGGTAACGCCCACATGGCGCGCCTCCTGAATATACTCATCATATCCTCCGAAGTAATCAATGTCGGTGAGGATGCTGAGCGCCGAGGCTCCGTTCTGCTGGTAGGCGAGCGGGATGATGCTCGGCTTACCTTCCTGTTTGATCCAGCCCTTGGAAGGCGATTTGCGCTTGAATTCAGCGATGATTCCCGTCTCCGAGTTCATCAGCGACTCCTTCATGCTTCCGCCCGGCACCTTTCCCCCATCTTCCTGCATTTTCTGCTCGGTGAGGGTTATCATCT
Source organism: Segatella copri (assembly GCA_021623045.1). GTDB lineage: Bacteria > Bacteroidota > Bacteroidia > Bacteroidales > Bacteroidaceae > Prevotella > Prevotella copri_T. The sequence goes on from JAJWJX010000100.1 coordinate 3,705, forward strand.
GCCGTGGCTGGATAAAGCGCTTGCGCTGCTCAATCTCAATTCTTTTATGAGCCACAATTTCCTCTAAAATATCAGCCATTTTTTTCGTTTTTTTTATTTAAGATAAAGACTGGGGAACCAGCGATGGAATCGCTGGGAACGGGGGGGGGGACAAAGGGGTTAAGGCTCCTTTTACCTTTTTACCCTTTTACCTTTTTACCTTTAAAGCCCCTTTAACTATTGATCTCTACGAATTTCTTAAAGGTAGCGAGTGCCTTACCCGAGTCAATGCTCTCTCTTGCTATCTCCACACATTCCTCTATGCTCTTCTGTCCCTTCTCCATTACCTGGATGCCGAAGGCTGCATTGGCGAGAACGATGTTCTTCTGGGCTGGGAGGGCACGGTTTTCAAGCACTGCATCAAAGATGTCCTTGGCCTCCTCCTCGGTTGCTCCGCCTCGCACCTCTTCCGGTTTGGCTATCTCGAAACCGAGATCCTGAGGCTTGAAGATCTTCTCATAGTTGTTGGTGGTTACCTTGAAGTCGCCGGTGAGTGATATTTCATCATATCCGTCGATGCTGTTCACAATGCCGTAGTCGATGCCCAAATTCTGGTAAACCTGGTTGTAGAGGCGCATCTGGTCGAGATTGGCTACACCCAGCAACTGGCACTTAGGCTGACTAGGATTTACAAGAGGACCTAACAGGTTGAACACGGTAGGAAACTGCAAAGCCTTGCGGATAGGACCCACAAACTTCATTGCCTTGGCGAAGAGCTGGGCATGAAGATAAACGATGCCTGCCTCGTTGATGCTGCGGTTCAGCTTGTCTATATCATCGGTAAACTGAACACCATGGTTCTTGATGACGTTGCTGGCACCGCTCACCGAAGTAGCCGCATAGTTGCCGTGCTTTGCCACCTTGTAACCCGCACCCGCAATGACGAAGCAGGAAGTAGTAGAAATGTTAAAGGTGTTCTTGCGGTCGCCACCGGTTCCCACCACGTCAATGTAGCGGTCGCAATCCAGGATGGCTGGCACGCCTGTGGCAAGAATTCCGTCACGGAAACCGAGCAGTTCATCTACCGTTACGCCTCTCATCTGCAAACCGGTGAGCAGGGCTGTAATCTGTTCCTCAGGAAATTCACTCTTGGTGATTCCTACAATGATGTCTCGGGTTTCCTCACGAGAAAGTTCCTCGTGGTTCAACATTCTGTTCAAAATGTCCTTCATTTCCATAGTTAATATCTCCTATATTTTTTGTTTTTATTTTTCGTTGTAA
>JAJWJX010000101.1:0-4961 GCA_021623045.1 Segatella copri
AGAGCACGTGATTTGTAATCTCGGGGTCGTTGGTTCGAATCCGACAAGAGGCTCAGAAAAAGAAAAGTTTGGGTAGTTACCAGAGTGGCCAAATGGGGCAGACTGTAAATCTGCTGGCTATGCCTTCGGTGGTTCGAATCCATCACTACCCACTTTCTTTGATAAGCGGAAATAGCTCAGTTGATAGAGCACTAGCCTTCCAAGCTGGGGGTCGCGGGTTTGAGCCCCGTTTTCCGCTCAATTTATTAACTTGCTGTAATAGCTCAGTGGTAGAGCACTTCCTTGGTAAGGAAGAGGTCCTGAGTTCAACTCTCAGTTACAGCTCTATCGTTCTAGATGCTTAGGATGGTAGAGGAACAGATTATTCATTTATATAAATAAAAAGAAAAGCTATGGCTAAAGAAGAATTCGTGCGTACCAAACCGCATGTTAACATTGGTACAATTGGTCATGTTGACCATGGTAAGACTACTCTGACCGCTGCTATCTCTAAGGTATTGAACGAGAAGCTCGGTACATCTGAGGCAGTTAAGTCATTCGATCAGATTGATAATGCTCCTGAGGAGAAAGAGCGTGGTATCACTATCAACTCTGCTCACATTGAGTATGAGACAGAAAAGCGTCACTATGCACACGTTGACTGTCCTGGACACGCTGACTATGTAAAGAACATGGTTACTGGTGCTGCTCAGATGGATGGCGCAATCTTGGTTTGTGCTGCTACTGATGGTCCTATGCCACAGACACGTGAGCACGTACTTCTTGCACGTCAGGTAAACGTACCTCGCTTGGTTGTTTTCTTGAACAAGTGCGATATGGTTGACGATGAGGAGATGCTTGAGCTCGTTGAAATGGAGCTTCGCGAGATCCTCGAGCAGTATGGTTACGAGGAGGATACTCCAATTGTACGTGGTTCTGCTCTCGGTGCTTTGAACGGTGTTGAGAAGTGGGTTAAGTCTGTTGAGACTTTGATGGATACAGTTGATGAGTGGATTCAGGAGCCAGAGCGCGAGATTGATAAGCCATTCTTGATGCCTATCGAGGATGTATTCTCAATTACAGGTCGTGGTACTGTTGCTACAGGTCGTATTGAGACAGGTCGTTGCAAGGTAGGCGACGAAGTTCAGTTGCTCGGTCTTGGTGAGGACAAGAAGTCAGTTATTACTGGTGTTGAGATGTTCCGTAAGATCCTTGCTGAGGGTGAAGCTGGTGATAACGTAGGTTTGCTTCTCCGTGGTATCGATAAGGCTGAGGTTAAGCGTGGTATGGTAGTTGTACACCCAGGTGCTATTACTCCTCACGATCACTTCAAGGCTTCTATCTATGTATTGAAGAAGGAAGAGGGTGGTCGTCACACTCCATTTGGTAACAAGTATCGTCCTCAGTTCTATCTCCGTACTATGGACTGTACAGGTGAAATCAAGCTTCCAGAGGGAGTTGAGATGGTAATGCCTGGTGATAACGTAGAGATTGAGGTAGAGTTGATCTACAAGGTTGCTTTGAACGAGGGTCTTCGTTTCGCTATCCGTGAGGGTGGTCGTACAGTAGGTTCTGGTCAGATTACAACAATTCTCGACGATATCAAGTAATTTAGATTTATCTAATTTGCTATATATATTAGACTCCCCTCCTAAGGGAGAGGGAGTCTTCCTACGGGTTTAGCTCAGTTGGTAGAGCACTGGTCTCCAAAACCAGGTGTCGAGGGTTCGAGCCCTTCAACCCGTGCTAAATAGAAGATAATATGAATAAAATAGTAAATTATTGCAAGGCATGTTACGATGAACTTGCGCATAAGACTACTTGGCCATCACGTGCCGAACTAACTCATAGTGCAATGGTTGTATTATCTGCTTCCCTAGTCATTGCACTTGTTGTGTTCGCGATGGATTCTATTTTCAAAGCCTTTATGGGTGTAGTTTATCCAGGTTAATTTTTTAAGGAAATGGCAGACGCAGGAAATAAATGGTATGTGCTTAAAGCCGTTAGTGGCAAAGAGGCTAAGGTGAAAGAATACATCGAAGCTGAAATGAAGCACAATGACTTACTAGCAGCAAATGTTTCTCAGGTGTTGATACCAGTTGAGAAACATGCAACTGTGCGTAATGGAAAGAGAGTCGTTAAAGAAAAGGTTTCTCTTCCAGGTTATGTTTTTGTGGAGGCCAAACTGAAGGGTGATGTCGCACATACGTTGCGTTTCCTCCCTAATGTTTTGGGTTTCCTTGGAGGTTTGGATGAACCAACACCAGTTCCACAACGCGATATCAATCGTATGTTGGGTTCTGCAGAGGAGACTGAGTTTGAGGAGAATCTTGATTGTCCTTACTTGGTTAATGATACCGTTAAGGTTATGGAAGGTCCATTCAGTGGTTTCAGCGGAATCGTTGAAGAGGTTAATGCTGAAAAGCATAAGCTGAAAGTTACGGTTAAGATCTTCGGACGTAAAACTCCGTTGGAATTAGGTTTTATGCAAGTAGAAAAGGAATAGGATTCTGTTACGAGAATTTTAGATCCTTTTATAAGTTTCAATTTTAAATATTAACAAGAAAATGGCTAAAGAAGTTGCTGGATTAATCAAATTACAGATTAAAGGTGGCGCTGCGAATCCTTCACCTCCAGTAGGACCTGCACTGGGTTCTAAGGGTATTAATATTATGGGATTCTGCAAGGAATTCAACGCCCGTACCCAGGACAAAGCAGGTAAAGTGTTGCCAGTAGTTATTACTTATTATACTGACAAGTCTTTTGATTTTATTATCAAGACTCCACCTGCTGCAGTTCAATTGAAAGAGGCTGCCAAAATCAAGTCAGGTTCTGCTCAGCCTAATCGTCAGAAGGTTGCTTCTCTTACTTGGGATCAGGTAAAGGTAATCGCTGAGGATAAGATGAAGGACTTGAACTGCTTTACTGTAGAATCAGCTATGAAGCTCATCGCTGGTACTGCAAGAAGTATGGGTATTACTGTAAAAGGGGACTTCCCTGGTAAATAATTTAAAACTTCAATTAGAAAAATGAGTAAACTGACAAAAAATCAAAAATCAGTAGCTGATAAGGTTGAAGCAGGGAAGGCATACACATTGAAGGAGGCTTCAGAGTTGGTAAAGGAAATTACCACTACCAAGTTTGATGCATCTCTTGATATTGATGTACGCTTAGGTGTTGATCCACGTAAGGCTAACCAGATGGTTCGTGGCGTTGTTTCATTGCCAAACGGAACAGGTAAGGTTACTCGCGTGCTCGCACTCTGTACTCCTGATCAGGAAGCTGCTGCTAAGGAAGCAGGCGCTGATTATGTTGGTCTTGACGAATACGTTGAGAAGATTAAGGGTGGTTGGACAGATATTGATGTCATCATCACAATGCCTTCTTGCATGGGTAAGATCGGTCCTTTGGGTCGTGTACTCGGTCCTCGTGGTTTGATGCCTAACCCTAAGAGTGGCACTGTAACTATGGATGTTGCTAAGGCAGTAAAGGAAGTTAAGCAAGGTAAGATTGACTTTAAGGTTGACAAGGCTGGTATTATCCATACTTCAATCGGTAAGGTTAGCATGACACCTGAGCAGATCTACGGAAATGCAAAGGAGTTCATCAACACAGTTATCAAGCTGAAGCCTGCTGCTGCTAAAGGTACATATATCAAGAGTATCTTTATTTCTAGCACTATGAGTAAGGGTATCAAGATTGATCCTAAATCAGTTGAATAACTCTAAAAGTTTTGTAAAATGAAGAAAGAAGTTAAAGATACTATTATCGCAGAACTTGGACAGAAGTTGCAGGAGTTTCCTCATTTCTATCTTGTAGATGTTACAGGATTGGATGCAGAGAAGACAAGCGCACTCCGTCGTAAGTGCTTCCAGAGCGAGATTAAGATGGTTGTTGTTAAGAATTCCTTGCTTCACAAGGCGTTCGAGGCTTCAGATATCGATTTCTCTGAGCTCTATGGCTGCTTGAAGGGTACTACTGCTGTAATGTTTGCTAATACAGCTAATGTACCAGCTAAGTTGTTGAAGGAATATGACAAGGAAGATGTTCCAACATTGAAGGCTGCTTATGCAGAGGAAAGCTTCTACGTTGGCGCAGACAAACTTGCAGAGCTTTCAGCTCTCAAGAGCAAGAACGAAGTTATCGCAGAGATTGTTGCTTTGCTCCAGTCACCTGCAAAGAACGTTGTTTCAGCTCTTCAATCAGGAAGCAACACTATTCATGGTGTGCTTAAGACATTGGGCGAGCGTCCTGAGTAATCAATCACAATGTTATCATTAATTATAGTATAAACAAAAATAAAATTTAGAATAAAATGGCAGATATCAAAGCTATTGCAGAAGAGTTAGTAAATCTTACTGTTAAGGAAGTTAATGAGTTGGCAACAGTCCTCAAGGACGAGTATGGTATTGAGCCTGCTGCTGCAGCTGTAGCTGTAGCTGCTGGTCCTGCTGCTGGTGGTGCAGCTGCAGCTGAGGAGAAGTCTACATTCGACGTAGTCCTCGCTGAGGTTGGTGGCGCTAAGCTCCAGGTTGTAAAGGCTGTTAAGGAGGCTTGTGGTCTCGGTTTGAAAGAGGCTAAGGATCTCGTAGACGGTGCTCCTTCTACAATCAAGGAAGGTGTAGCTAAGGACGAGGCTGAGAACCTTAAGAAGGCTATCGAAGAGGCTGGTGCTAAGGTAGAGCTCAAGTAATTAGAGTAATACATTTTTTATATAAATGGTTAGGATTCTCCAAGTAGGTGAGTCCTAACCTTTTTGTGTCTTTTATTATATTATTAATAAAACCCATTTAATAACTTCTAATGGCTACAAAAATTGTTGATAACAGAGTAAATTTTGCCAGCGTGCATAATCCGTATCCATATCCGGATTTCCTCGATGTGCAGTTAAAGTCTTTCAAGGACTTCTTACAGTTGGATACTCCGCCTGAGGAACGCAAGAATGACGGTTTGTATAAGGTGTTCTCTGAGAACTTCCCTAT
>JAJWJX010000102.1:0-4909 GCA_021623045.1 Segatella copri
TAATTAACGTTAAAAAATACGCTCAAAGCTTGCTCAATTAGAGTAAAACAGGGCGACAGGTTTGCGTCCGCAATTACCCAGGGCGACGCCCTGGGCTAGGAGCTTTTGCCCTTTCAGGGCGTATGGGGCAAAACTTGCGAAAGTTCTGTAAAAATTACTTTAGTATCTCCTTCAAAGGATTCATCACAAAATCACGCTCCTCCATCAACGGATGGGGAACCTTGAAATCGGGTTCATCTATCACCAAGTCATCTATCATCAGGATATCAATGTCGATGATGCGGTCCTGGTATTCGCCATCCACCGACTTCATAGTGCGCCCCATTTCGCGCTCTATGCGCTGCGTAGCCTCCAGCACCTGGCGCGGAGCCATCGTGGTGAGAACCAGCACACAGGCATTGATATAGTCGTTGGGAGATGAATAACCCCAAGGCTTGGTTTCGTAAAGAGCAGACTGGCGCTCTACCACACCAATCTGCTCTCCTATCTTTTCTATTACCTCGCGAATGTTGCGCTTTCGGTTGCCCAAATTCGTACCGAGACTTAAATATACCTGATACATACTTATTCACACTTTTATAAAATTGTGGATAACTAAGCTAAAACCCAGAATATCAACAACTTCTATGTGCATATAAACTGTTTATACCACTGTTTAATCTGGAAGCATCAACAAAGAATCACCATAGCAGCCAAACATATAGCCATTCTTCACTGCCATCTTGTATGCCTCGTAAACCAGGTCGTAACCACCAAAGGCTGCGGTACTCATCATCAGAGTTGACTCAGGATGATAGAAGTTGGCTACGGCACAGTCAGCAAGTCCGAAATCGTATGGAGGGAAGATGAACTTGTTGGTCCATCCGTCGAATGCCTTCATCATACCGTCGGTTCCTACAGCTGTTTCAGTTGCCTTCATCACGCTGGTACCGATAGCGCAGACGCGATGGCCGGCAAGCTTGGTCTTGTTAACCAGATCGCATGCCTCCTGGCTGATCATCATCTGCTCAGAATCCATCTTGTGCTTGGTAAGGTCCTCCACCTCAATATCGTGGAAGTTGCCCAAACCGCAATGCAGGGTGATATAAGCCTCGTTGATACCGTTGATTTCCATACGCTTCATCAGCTCGCGTGAGAAGTGAAGACCGGTAGCAGGAGCAGTAACAGCACCCTCTACCTCAGCGAAAACACACTGGAAATCGTCCATATCATCCTCAGTAGCGTGATGATCCTCACGGGCATCGATGACGTAGCGAGGAAGCGGAGCCTCGCCCAGAGCGAAGAGCGAACGCTTGAAGACATCATGACTGCCATCCTCATCATAGAGGAAACGGAGGGTACGGCCACGGCTGGTGGTATTGTCGATAACCTCGGCAACCATCTCGTTGACATCATCGAAGAAAAGCTTGTTGCCGATACGGATCTTGCGGGCAGGCTCTACCAATACGTCCCAAAGGCGCATCTCAGGATTGAGCTCACGGAGCAGGAACACCTCTATCTTGGCATCGGTCTTCTCCTTGGTACCGTAAAGACGGGCTGGGAAAACCTTGGTATTGTTGAAGATGAAGGTATCGCCCTCTTCGAAGAAATTCACGATATCCTTGAACTGCAGGAATACTGGATTGCCATCGGCATCAACCATATCCTTGCCGTTTTCATCTTTCTTGTACATCTCGATGGTTTCACTCTTCTTGTGGAGAACCATGAGTCGGGACTCGTCGCGGCGAGTAATCTCGAATGTACGTTCACCACTAGCCGTTTTTACCACGTGCTTTGCCTTATGTGGATAAAGTGCCACCTGATCTTTTGGCAACTTAAAGTTAAATTGTGATAGCTTCATGTTATATTTTTTATTACTTGGATGACTGAAGGCTGTCTTCGAGAGGCTGCTCATCAAGCCATTCCTGGAAATGTTCAAAACTGATGCAGTTTTCTACTGCGAAACTTCCTGCCTTGGTACGGCGGAGGGCGGTAAGATAGGCACCGCTATCCAGAGCTCTGCCGATATCACGGGCGAGGGAACGGATATAGGTTCCTTTGCCACAAACCACACGGATGCTGGCGGTCTTCTGCTCATCGTTATAATCGGTGAGTTCTATCTCGTCTACACGCACGGTCTTCGGCTTGAGCTGTACCTCTTCGCCTGCGCGGCGCAAGGCATAAGAGCGGTCGCCATTCACCTTTACGGCGCTGTAGGTAGGCGGAACCTGCTGAATCTCGCCTACAAACTGCTTGAGAGTCTCCTCTACCAGCTGGCGGGTGATATGCTCCGTAGGATAGGTGTGATTCACGCTGTGTTCCATATCATAGCTGGCGGTGGTAGCACCGAGCTGCAGGGTAGCTGTATACTCCTTGGTATGGGTCTGCAGCTGTTCTATCTGCTTGGTACATTTGCCGGTACAGAGCACCAGCACGCCAGTAGCAAGGGGATCGAGCGTACCGGCATGTCCTATCTTTACCTTAAAACCGAGTTTCTTGCTGAGCAGATAGCGTACATGCGCCAGGGCTCCGAAACTCGACATGCGATAAGGCTTGTCGATGGCAATAATTTCTCCTTTTCTGAAATCCATATTTAATATTTAAGCCTTGCCCCCCTGAAACAAGGGGACAAAGTATGCGTTTATTATAATAATGAGCAGATGATGGTTACAGCACCTGCGATGGCACAATAGATACCGAAGTAAACCAGTTTGCCTTTCTTCACGATGTTGATCATCCACTTGCAAGCCAGACAGCCAGAAACGAATGCAGCAACGAAGCCTACAATCATAGGGAAAGCATCGATGCCGCCCAGAGCCTCTTCGCCCTTCAGACCCTTCAGAAGGTCGAGCAATGCCTCGCCCAGGATTGGAGGAATCACCATGAGGAATGAGAACTGAGCCATCTTCTCCTTCTTATCGCCCAGCAAAAGACCGGTGGCAATGGTAGTACCAGAGCGGGAAAGACCTGGCAATACGGCAAGCGCCTGACCGAGACCGATGATGAAAGCATGCAGCGGAGAGATATTCTCCTTCTGACGTGGCTTGGCGAAATAAGAGAAGGTAAGGAGCGCAGCTGTTACGAGGAGCATACAGCCCACGATAAGCAAGCCTGAACCGAAAACTGCTTCCACCTTATCCTTGAAGAATACGCCTACGATACCCACAGGAATCATAGAAATGACAATATTGAGGGCATACTTGGTTTCCTCATTCATCTGGAACTTGAAGAGTCCCTTCAGGATCCAGTCGATTTCCTTCCAAAGAATAACCAGCGTACTCAGCACGGTTGCAACATGAACCATGATGGTAAAAGTAAGGTTATCCTCTCCGTTGATGCCGAAAAGGTAAGCGCCGATAGCCAAATGACCGCTACTGCTTACAGGCAAATACTCTGTGAGACCCTGGATGAGTCCCAATACTAATGCTTCAAACCAATTCATTGAATGAAATGTAAATTATTGAATGTTGAATATAGAAATAGATGGCATAACGCCCCTATAAACTATTAACTATAAACTATTAACTCTTATTATTTGTCCTTCGGTTTGTGAATCACCGCATAGATGATAGAAAGGAAACCTATCAACGTAACGGTTGGTGCTACAACGATACGACGGGTACTGAAAATATCAGTATCGAAGGTATGTTCGTTAGAACCGGCGCCACTCATCAGCAGAAAACCGATGATGATAATCGCCATTCCGATGCCTAACAAGATAAAGTTCATCTTGTCGAATGCTAAATTCTTCTTATCCATTTTTTTAATGTTGAATGTTGAGTGTTGAATGTTGAATGTTGATAGCAAGATTGCTATAAACTATTAACTTTTAACTATTAACTAAATCTTATAAAGGTCTCCCGCCTTCATCTTCAGGAACTTATTGACTGAGATGCAGGCGCAGAAGGCGGTGATGATGATACCGAAGAGGAAGACAGAGCCACCGGTGATGGCAAGTTCCTGCCAGCCCAGCACATTCATCAGCTCCGGCTCGTGGAGCGACCATGCATAGAGACAACCGCCCAGGAAACCATCTGCCAGCAATGCAGAAACAACGCCCACAAGCATAGCCTTGCGGAGGAACGGACGGCGGATAAAGCCCCAGGATGCACCTACCAGCTTCATCGTATGGATGGAGAAACGGCGGGCATAGATGCCCAGACGAACCGTATTATTAATCAGCGAGAACGAGATGAAGGTGAGCAGGGCTGCTACAATCAGCAATCCGATACTGATCTTTGCCAACGAATTGTTCACCTGTTCTATCAGGTCGTGCTGATAAGTAACCTCGGTAACACGCGGATATGCCTTCAGTTCCTTGGCAATCCACTTCAATGAATCATTGTTCGCGTAATCTGCCTTCGTCGTAATCTCTATGGAAGGCTGGAAAGGGTTGACACCGGCAAACTCACTCGGGTTGGTGCCCAGATCACGGGTAGCCTCTTTCAGAGCCTCTTCCTTGGTGATATAAGTCAGCGTATTGACATAAGGTCTTGCATTCAGGCGTTTACACATCTGCAATCCCTCCGGGTTAGTCATATCCTGTTCGAGCATCACCTGTACCACGAGATTCTCCTTCACGTAGGAAGAGAGATTGCGTCCCATGAGAACAGAGAAGATAACTAATCCCAACAAAATGAGCACCATAGCGGTACTGATACACAAAGTAATGACCTGCAATCCACGATGATTGCTAGGCTTATATTGTTTCTTTCTCATTTTTAAAAATCTTTACTAACTTAAAACCAAAAGGGCACAATGACCCAAATTGTCTGCAAAGATACGCATAAACGAAGAGATTACAAAATAAAATTGCATTTATTTACATTTATTCAATTAATTAATCGAACCACAGGCGAAAGTTAAGTTCAATTGAAAATCGGGTAGGAGGTAAATGCTAATCATAAAAGGCATTTGCCTCCTATTTTCA
>JAJWJX010000054.1:0-24851 GCA_021623045.1 Segatella copri
ATAATTTCGTCCTTTTTCATAGTGCAAAGGTACGAAAAAATATCGAGATATGCAAATGTTCTTATATATTATTTTTAGTTATTTTGTTGATACACAACATATTATGATTATCTTGCTACTATTATAGATTGAGTCTCTTTCTATATTTCATGCTTTTTAGGCAAATTCCGCTCATGATGGCCGATAGTGTCCTGTACGGCATTTTGCATTGTTTGTTCTTGGGGTCAAAGAATGGTAATTCAAAGGTTCCTCGCTCCAATCGCTTCTGGTACAGCAAGAAACCATCGCCATCCCACTTGAGCATTTTTACCTGCTGGCGGTTCTTGGAGAAGAAGATGAATACCGCACCACCAAGTGGCGGAAGTTCCATCTCGGTTCTCACTATCTGATACAAGCCATTTATGCCCATGTTCATTCGTACGTATCTCTGGCAGACATAGTACTGGGTACTCTCATTCAATCCAAACATCCTGCATCCTCCTTCTCATAAAGTTTCATCAACGCCATAACAGACTTGGCACATCCTTTTTTAACGGAAACCAAAGTTCCATTTGGAAAGGTTATGTTTATGCCATAAAGGAGGTCTTCCATAGGCAGATCTATGGTAGGAGGTTCCATTGGCACAAACATCATGCCAGTACTTGATGCAGATGCTTCTGCTTTTTCTCTGCGGGCTGCCTCCTGGGCTTGGCGGATTTCCTGCTTGGCACGTAAAACTGAATGTCCTTTTTCGCACATCCAGTTCATCATGGTGCGATGATTTATATGTCTTTCCTTCAAGAAAGGAGTAAGTTGAGCCTTGGGGTTTCGATTCAGATAGACTAAGAAGGAATCCCAAGCCTTCTCAAAACGTTCGTTTGCTGTCATAATTTGTTTGATTTTAAAATGATGGTGCAAAGGTACGAATAAATGAGAATACTACAATGGTATAAACGCGGAGCCGCTTACAACGCAGCCATATTCGTGAATAAGTTTTAGATAATTATCTATCATCCATCACGATTTACATACACCACGCACATTAATACTCTAATATACAGATACTTAAATAGCGTGATAGATACTCCGAAAACGGGAATATCCATCACGCTATACAGGAGAGATAATTACCTCATTATCAAACGTTTAAAGATTTAAAAAGAGAAAACGTGTAAAATCTAGCACTTTGAAAGCTAGGATACGTGCAACAACAAGAATACCAGGAAGTTATGAAACGTAAAATCTACAATCAATTATTAACAGAACTTTCGCATGTGGTTCAAGTACGGGCTGAAGGCTCAAAAGCTCCTAGCCCAGGGCGCGTGGAGCAAACTTGCGTATATATTGTCAATAGAAGCGCTTTCAACCGTACAGGTTGCCAGATTTACTATTTCCGTTTTTGCTGTTCTCTTATTATCCTAACCGTCAAATCGGCAAACTTTTTTATTGCTGCCTGAACCTGTCCTCGTCCGAAAGCCCAGAAGATGAGGGCGGCAGAGGCTGGTGCTGCATGTGTTCCTACATACTGGCGCATTTTAGGAACCGTACAGTTTTCAATGCCAAGTTCATGCATGGCACAGAATATTTGGGCAGCCGGCACTTCAAAATCAGTCTTGGTGCGCTGATCTCTAAGTACCAACGTGGTTTTGTTAACCTTTACCACCTTGTATTCCTTATAGGCATTACTGCAATACACCTTGATAGTCTTTATCTTTTGAATAAAGCTATCGAATGTCAATATATTAATATCTTCCGTCATAACTAATGGGGTTTAAATGTTGTGGTGATAAGCAAATCATTCCACCTTTTTGTTATAATTCTCCTCTATTATGGTGCAAAAGTAAGTTTTTTCCGTGAAAAAACCAAGAAAAAATGCATTTTTCTAGAGCATGTACAATATATTCTTTTATCAGGTATCTATTTACATCTTTTTAATTGCCAAAAACTTGCATGATTCAAAAATTAGCCGTATCTTTGCGGCTAAAGATAGGAATAGGAGAAAAGATTATGGCAAACAATGAATGCAGAAAGCTGCCGGTAGGCATACAGTCTTTCAATAAAATCAGAGAAGAAGGTTATCTCTATGTAGATAAGAGTGACATCATCTGGAAATTGGCGAACAACGGCAAACAATATAATTACTTGAGCCGTCCTCGCCGATTTGGTAAGTCTGTGCTTGTTGATACACTCCAGGCTTACTTCGAAGGAAGAAAAGAGCTCTTCGAAGGACTGAAAATCATGGAGTTGGAGAAGGAATGGAAACAGTACCCGGTTATTCGATTCGACATGAGCCGAGGGGGAGCGACTGCAAATGAAGTTAAGGCATACCTGGATCGAACTTTTGATGTTTATGAGCAATTATATGGCATCCATATCAAACCAACAGATTCACTAGGAAACCGCTTCGACCTAATCATTAAAACCGCCTATGAGCAAACAGGGCTCAAGGTTGCCATTCTTATCGATGAGTACGACTCTCCTCTCCAGCACTCGTGGAAAACTCCCGAGCATGAGGGTTGCACAGAAGTATATAGAAGCGTGTTTTCCATCTTGAAAGCTGATGATGCGTACCAACGTTTCGTCTTCATTACGGGTATCACCAAGTTTACGCAGATTTCTCTTTTCTCTGTTCTCAACAACCTGACCAATATCAGTTTCCTTCCTGAATATGCAGCTATCTGCGGTATTACAGAAGAAGAAATCGGGGAGAACTTCAAGCCGGAACTGGAAAGAATGGCTGAAGTGAACGAGTGGACCTTGCAGCAAACTCATGATAACCTGAAGGATTACTACGATGGATACCATTTCAGTCGCAGAAACATGGTGGACATCTACAATCCTTTCAGTCTCCTTAATGCACTCGACGCACAAGACTTGAGCTGTTTCTGGGTTTCATCAGGAGCAACATCCATGCTACCTAAGTTTGTGGACAACATGGAACTGCGCTTACGAAATTTCGAAAATTGTCCGATTTTACGCAAGACTCTTGAGAGTTCTGATGTCATAAATGGTGGTGCCGAACTCTTTCTCTATCAGACGGGTTACCTTACCATCAAAAGCAGCGATGAATTTGGCTATTTCTTAGGTTTCCCAAACCAAGAAGTGAAACAGGCTCTTTACGAGGTTGTGCTGCCAAGCCTGACCATGAAATCAGAAAGCGATATTATCAGTCTGCAAGGCAGTCTGTTCCGCCAATTGGGTACCGGGCAAATCGCAGATGCCATGAAAACGTTGAAAGCATTGGTTGCCGATGTGCCTTACAGCAACAAGAAACTTGCCTCGATGGATATGGAAGAGCGCTACCGTCTCATCATCAGTACTATTCTGAATGCCATCGGTCTGAAAGTGGAGGTAGAGCATATGCTTGCAACAGGAAGAATCGACCTCATCGCCCAAACTTCACGCTACATCTACGTGATAGAACTGAAACTGAAAAATAATGGTGGTAAGAAGGCTGCCATTCAGCAGATACTGGATAACAAATACCTGGAGCCTTTCCAAGCAGACAAGCGAAAGGTGATAGGCCTCGGCATCGAACTGGACGAGGAAGGCAAAGGGCTATTGGATTGGGGAATTACTGAAGAATAAAAACATAGAAGAAGAGGGCGTGCAAAGACTATATCTTGCACACCCTCTTTTTTTCCCTATCCCTACAATATCTCCAACTGATCCTTTACCGCCTTATAGCAGCGGCGGGAAACCGTGATTTCCTCATGGTCGAAAGGAGGAGAAAAGATGCAGCGGAGCGTATAATTCTCGATGCAGAGAAGATAATCGAGATTGATGATGCAATCCTGACGAACCTGAGCCAGAGAAGGCGACATGGAAAGGATGGTCTTTGCCGTGGCCTGCCTCTTCAATTTATAAACCTGCCCATTCGACAACTTCAACTGCCAAAGATGAGTAGCCTCATCAAAAGTGCAACTGAACACATCATCGGGCTTCAACATCAATAAACCCGAAATGGTCTGAATGGCAAGACGCTTGGCTGCTGTTCCCAGCATCCCATTCATTCCCGAAAAATCCTGAGCCTTCTGAGAAGCCAAGACTGATTCAGAAGAACAGGAAGAGGACTCAGGAACGGAAGAAGCATCTTCATCCACATCATCTCCATCTTTCATTTTCTGCCGGATTCGGTCTACCACCAGTTCAAACTCATCCTGCTGATAAGGTTTCAACAGGAAATCGAAGGCAGAGGCTCTGAGCGCATCAATCATATACTTATCGAAGGCGCTGTAAAATACTACGATAAGTTCCATCGGAATTTCATCTCTCAGAGATTGCAACACCTCAAAACCCGTCTGTCCAGGCATTTCAACATCGATGAACAGCACATCGGGCTGTATGCTCATCACCAGATTCTTTGCCGATACCGCCGAAGAGGATGTGGCAATCACCTCAAAATCTTCCAGAGTTGCCAAATCATCCTGCAACCTGTGGATGCTCTGTGGTTCATCGTCCACAATCACAACCTTAATTCTATCTTGCATGTTATTTCGTTTTAAATTCTTATGAAAAGATTCTTACTTAAAGACATTATAATCGTAATTACATGGAACTCCGATACTTACACATATTCCTCTATTCCTGGTACCACCCTCCTCTTCTGATGCTCCTCTGTTGCTCTGCATCTTGAAAAACATCTTGCGTTCGTTGCTTGCATTAAGCATTTCGATGGTACTGTTCAGAATTCTCAATCCGGTTCCCGTACTGGCAGCACAATTTTTCTTTTTCTTGCCAACGGTACCCGAAACTCCACATCCGTTGTCTGTAACATCTATGCGGAGCATATCGTCCTCAACCCAGATGTTTACATCCAGCAAAGGCTTATCTTCCGTCTCTTCCATTCCCACAAAAGCATGTTTCAAGGCATTCTCTACAGGAATCTGGATAATCATAGACGGCAGCATAAGCTTCATATCCACATCCTTGGCAACATGGAACTGAGGCATCGGAAGGAACGGATTGGTTTCATGGCGAAGAGTAGAATAGCTCGTCACCATCTGCAGTTCCTCTTCCAAACTTACCGCCATCTTATCGCAAGAAAGCAAGTAGGCACGCAGTACCTGTATCAGGAGCTGAAGCGGTTTGACATTAACCCCCTTCGGAAGATTAGATACGAAGATATTGAGCACATTAAATACAAAATGAGGCGAGAAACGATTGCGCACATTCTCCATCTTCAGAGCCATCATCCGGTTCATCTCCTCATGATGCTGATGCTTGCTGCGCATCCATTTGTAACGGATGAAAGCGATGAGAGCCAACACGCTCATTACCAGCAAGCCGATAATCAGGAGCAGGATGACTCTAAAGGATCTTACCTCTGCTTGCGTGGTGCTAAGGGATAAATCACGGCGAACGATGGCCGTATCCTGCTTGAATCTCAATTCATTCTCCTGAACATTCGAAACCATCGTAGCGTTACGGAGCGAATCGTCGTACTGATTCATCAGTTTCTGATATTGCAGAGCCTTGGCATATTGTCCCTTGCGCTCACAAAGAGCCGCCAGTCCCTTATGATAAAGGTAAAGATAATTAGGCGACATCTTGGAGAGATCGTATGGCTTGTTCAAAATCTCAGTAGCCTTCGCGAGACTATCCTGCTTCAGAGCCAGAGATGCATTCAACCCATCCACATAGAATTGCACATCGCTCTGCATGGAGGGCTGGGCAAAGAAGAATTTCGTGGTAAGAGTCAGATATTTCTGTGCAGAATCCAACCGGTTGAGCTCCAGATAAGTCTGTCCGAGATTAGCATCAACAATAGCCGCCGCCAGGGGCTGTTCCATCTGCCGTGTAGCCTTTTGAGCCTTCAGGAAGCATTTCAGAGCCTCAGCCGGTTTTTCCTGACTGCTGTACACATTTCCCCAACTGTTGTAAAAGAAATGAACATCTTTCGGATTCTTTGGCGGATACAGGCGTTCAGCCTTCTGGAAATAATGATGCGCCAGCTGATAGTTCTGCAAATCATTATAAACCTGTCCCAGTCCTGAGAGAATACTGTTCTGGGCTTCATGCTGATTCAGAGAATCTGCCAGGAAATAGGCACGGCGATACCAGGAAGAAGCATCCGCCAGCTTACCCATCTGTCTGGACGCATCGGCAATATTGATACATACATCAATCGCCTCGCCGCAACTGTCAAGGTTCATGATTTCATGATAAGCTTTCTCATAATAAATTAAAGCCTCCTTCCTCTTGCCGGAAACCAGCAAAAGTATGCCTTGCAGATTATCAGCATAAGAAAGAATTCTATTGTCAGGAGTTTGTTTGCAATAAGCGTTAACCGAATCTATCAACGACTGGCATTGGGCATCAGCCCCCTTCATATAATAACATTTAGCTATTAATAATTTTTTCCATTGATCGCTTTTATCAGGATTACCTTCACATTTGAAATTTCTTATCAGCATAATCATCGAATCAGGATGACTCTGCATGAGAGATTGGTGACCGGACACAAATTCATCGATATCTTTATGCCACAACTCATCATCCTTCTGCCGATGAGAACAAGCGGCAAGCAACAGCATCAGAACGAATAGCCACAGAAGGCACAGTCCGTTCTTAATCTGCATCGTCATTATCTTTCTATATACACTTACCATGATAGACTATTTAAATGAATTTATGTTTCAGTTGCGAAAGTACAACAAAAAATCCAAATAGACAAAAAAATAACTGAAAAACTCATTTTTTATATAAAATATGAACTAAAACGCGTTTAAATGTGTATCTTTGTAGCATGGAAATGCATTTATTTAAAAATATCGCCCCCCAAAACATGCCTGAAAGGATGAACAATCCATTCAGCTACGAACCTCATCCGCTCTGCATCGAAGCATGCAGAGAGTTGCAGGCTGAACTCTCACAGCGAAACGACTGGCGGGAGGAAATAGATCGTGGAAAGATGTTCGGCGTACTTATCGTAGAAGCCGACAACAGTAAGATTGGCTATCTGAGAGCTTATAGCGGACAGATTGGCGGCAGAAGCGACTGGGAAGGTTTTGTGCCAGCCGTTTTCGATTATCTTCAACCCGACGGATATTTCAAGGTACATGAGGCTGAGATTTCGGAAATGAACCAGCAAATCAGACAGTTTGAAGCCAACGAAGCCCTGATAAAGGCGAAAAGCCTGATTGATGATTTACAGCAAAAGCGCCAGGAAGTTATCGCAAACTATCAGACAAAGATAAAAGAAGCAAAGGAAAAGCGAGATGCAAGGCGCCAGGAAGCCCTTTCGGCAGGAACACCCCTGAGCGAGGAAGAGGAGAAAGCGATGATAAAAGAGAGCCAGTTTATGAAGGCAGAACTGAAGAGGCTGAAAAAGTCGATAAACGAAAAGACGGCGTACGAAACGCTATATGAAAACTACGAAAAGGATTTGAAAAGTGCGAAACAGCTCCGCAAACAGTTATCTGAAGAACTTCAGCAATGGCTGTTTTCGAAATTCCAAATGCTGAATGCGGAAGGAGAAACCAAGGACCTGCTGGAGATTTTCAAGGACGAGGCGGTTAAGATTCCACCTGCCGGAAGTGGAGAATGCTGCGAGCCGAAACTCCTGCAATACGCTTACCAACATGGCTACAAGCCTCTGCAGATGGCGATGTTCTGGTGGGGAGAGAGTCCGAAAGAAGAAATCAGACATCATCTTCAGTTTTATCCTGCCTGCAACGGAAAATGCAAACCGATACTACATTGGATGCTGCCTAAAACAGTCTTTGAAACCCAACAGACCGAAACTACTATATATAATAAGGTGGAAACGCTCTACGAAGACCGTGAACTGGCAGTCATCTATAAGCCCGAAGGTTTACTCTCGGTTCCGGGGAAAGATGCAGCCCAGCCTTCCGTCTACGCTCTGATGCGCAGGAAATATCAGGAAGCTGCCGGTCCGCTCATCGTCCATCGTCTGGACATGGCAACAAGCGGACTGATGATTATTGCCAAGACCGAGTTTGCCTATCATCGCCTGCAGAAGGAGTTTCTGAATCATCGGGTTCAGAAGAAGTACGTAGCCATCGTTTGCGGAAAAGACAAGGAATCGTGCAACCGGATTCTGAAAGAAGCTGAAGGCGGAAGAGGTTACATCTCGCTCCCCCTGATAGCAGATTTTCTAGACCGTCCACGCCAGATGGTAAACCGCGAACAGGGCAAGGAAGCCATTACAGAATACGAGGTTCTAGAGCGTATTGACGATACCCATCTTCGCCTGGCGCTCTATCCTAAAACGGGCAGAACGCACCAGCTGAGAGTGCATTGTGCTCATCAGGAAGGTCTGAATGCCCCTATCATCGGCGATCCGCTCTACGGCAACGAGCCTGCAACAAGACTGCATCTTCATGCAGAGGAAATCACATTTGAGCACCCGATGACGGGAAAGAAGATGACTATAACAAGAAAGGCTGATTTCTAACCGAAACCAGCCTTTCTTCATATCTGCGGATGACAGAATCCGCAGAAACAGATGAAAACATCGTAACATCAGACAAAGAACATCACGATAACCTGAGCTATCACCACTCTGATAAACATGCCGAGCGGATAAACCGTAGCATAACTGATACTTGGCGTATCGCCATCCAGCGTCTCGTTGGCGTAAGTCAAAGCCATCGGATTCGCCATACTTCCACAGAGGATTCCGCAGATACTGCCGAAGTCATACTTCTTGGTCTTCAGGATGATGAGACCTACGATAACCACAGGCACAACCGTGATAAGGAAACCGATGCCTACCCACATCAAACCTTCCGGACGGACTACCGTCTCGAAGAACTGTCCACCAGCCGCCAATCCCAGGCAACCGAGATAGAGGGCAAGACCCAGTTCTCGCAGCATCAGACCCGCACTTCGCGTCATGTAAGAGATGAAATGCACACGAGGCCCCAGCGCACCAATCAGAATACCCATCACGATAGGACCACCGGCAATACCCAGACGCACAGGAGCCGTCATTCCAGGAATATCCAGAGGAATGGTTCCTACGGCAAGACCGAGAATGATTCCGAGGAAGATAGCGCCGAGGTTCGGCTCGTTCAGGGTCTTTACGGCATTACCCAGAAACTGCTCTACATGGTCGATACTCGTAGGGTCGCCAACTACCGTCAGTCGGTCGCCGTACTGCAGACGGAGGTCATCTGTAGCAAGCAGACGGATATCACCACGAAGTACCCGGCTCACATTCACGCCATAGGAATTTCGCATCTGCAGACTGCCCAGGCGCTTGCCGTTCAGTCCCGGACGGGTAACAACGATAATGCGGCTTTCTACCTTCGCATCAATCGCATTCCAGTCTACCTTATCATTATTCCACTCCTTATCCACCTTCTTTCCGAAGAGAATCTGCATCGCCGAAACCTCATCCTTATTGGTAACCACGAGTACATTATCATTCGTATGAAGAACCGTATCAGCCTGAGGAACTATCACCTGTTCGCCTCTCCACACACGGGAGATGATGAACTTGCGATGCGTCATCATCGTAATCTCTGCGATGGTATTGCCGTTCAGGGCAGGATTCACGATTACGTATTGTCCGATAGACGTATGGTCGTCATCATCATTATTGCGAATCTCCAGATCTTCCGGTTTCACAAAGAGTTTGCGCAAGAGCATCATCGCCAGGATAACGCCCACAACACCCAACGGATAAGTAACGGCACAGCCCAGAGCCGCACCTTCGCTAGGCAAGCCCAACTGCTGCAACGCCTGCTGGGCAGCACCAAGGGCAGGCGTATTGGTTGTGGCGCCACACAGAATGCCCATCATATCAGGCAGACTGATTGGCAAAATCCAGCACAAGCCGAGCGAGAACAAGGTTCCCACCAGGATGACAGCCAGACTCCAGAGATTGAGCGAAATGCCTTCGTGACGCATCGAACCGAAGAAGTTAGGACCCACATAAAGACCCAGCACATACACAAACATGGTAAGGCCGAAGCTTTCTGCAAATTCCAGCATGTTCTGGTCAATAGAGAGTCCGAGATGACCCGCTATAATACCCACGAAGAATACGAAGGCTATGCCAAGGGAGATTCCTTTGACATGAATCTTGCCGAGGGCAAGACCCAAAGTACAAATCAAAGACAGGATGACGATGCCTTGCACCGCCGAATGCACGTTGATTAAATTATCAAACCACATAATGTTTCTTTATATCTATTCTAGATAATATTTTAAAATTGCTTTTTCTTGATGCAAAGGTACATTAAAATGCGAACAAAACAAAATAATTCCCATTTTTTTTTGTATTATTCTCGATTTGCAGTACCTTTGCATCCGCAAAATGTAATAAAAATGAAAGATATTTGTTGTATTGGGCACGTAACAAAGGATAAAATCGTGACCCCGAGCAGTACAGTTTACATGGCTGGCGGCACCTCTTTTTATTTTGCCTACGCCATCAACCAATTGCCAAAGGATGTAAGTTTCTCGCTCATTACGGCGATGGATCCTACCGAGAAGGAACCGGTTGAAAAGATGCTCAAGGCTGGAATAGACGTCACCTTGAACCCATCGCGCAATACGGTTTTCTTCGAGAATATTTATGGCGATAATCCTAACGACCGTAAGCAGCGTGTGCTTGCCAAGGCAGATCCTTTCACCATCCAGCAGCTGGAGCATGTAGAGGCCAAGGTCTTCCACCTGGGCAGTCTGCTGAGCGATGATTTCTCGCCAGAAGTGGTTGCCTTTCTTGCCAAGAAGGGAAAAGTTTCCATCGATGTGCAGGGATATCTGCGCGAGGTGAGAGACGAGAAAGTTTACGCCATCGACTGGAAGGATAAGCTCGATGTGCTCAAGAACACCTATTATCTGAAGGTGAATGAGACCGAAATGGAGACCATTACCGGACTGAAGGACCCGAAGGAAGCCGCCAAGCTGATTCATGCCTGGGGCGTAGCCGAGGTTATCATCACCCTAGGTAGCGAGGGCTCTCTGGTTTATGTAGATGATACGTTCTACGACATTCCAGCCTATCCTCCTCATGAAGTAGTAGATGCTACCGGATGCGGCGATACCTATTCGGCAGGCTATCTCTACAAGCGCCTGCAGGGAGCCAATCCGGTAGAAGCCGGCAAGTTTGCGGCAGCCATGTGTACCATCAAACTGGAGCACAACGGACCATTCAACCGCACCATCGAAGATGTAGAACGCATCATGAAATAAATTTTAGATAATTTATCCTATTATCTTCTTATTTTTGCCTGAATTGGTGTAACTTTGCATCCAATTATGGAACAGATTTCACCAATTCAGGCATTATTGCAGCAACGCACCCTGCTCCAGCTGGAGTATTATACCGAGAAAGAAGCCTTCCGCAAGCTTACCGAACAGATGGGAATGCAGCGGAAGGTGAAACGAGGTGATGCCTGGTTCCCGCTACAGGTGGGAAAGAGCTTTTATAATTCGCTGAACCAGACAGCCATAGAGGTTTTCCGAACCTCTGACCAGGATATCGAGCACAATTTTGAGTTCGGTCGCCCCGTCATGTTCTTTATGGTCAAGAAGATGGGCAAGAATGAGAACCAGGGCAACACAGCCCTTCAGCAGCCAGAAAACGCTTCAGACGCTAATCATAAAGTTCAAAATTCAAATCTCAAAGTTCAAAGCATAAAATACTTTTCCTTTACCGGAACCGTGAGTTATGTAGATGGCGACAGAATGGTGATTACCGTACCCGATTCTGCCCCTCTGCTCGAACTTCAGCAGTCAACTGATCCTGTCGGCGTACAGCTATCCTTTGACGAAACCAGCTACAAACTGATGTTCGAGGCCCTGGACCGCGTGATGAAGGCGAAGAACAACCGTCTGGCTTATCTCCGCGATTTATTCTATTCCCATCAGAAGGCAGGAAGATTCTCCTTCGAACCGATGAAGTTCCCTTGGCTCAATCCTATCCAGGAAAGAGCGGTAAACGAGGTGCTTTGGGCGAAGGATGTGGCTATCGTTCACGGACCTCCGGGAACCGGAAAGACTACAACCCTGGTAGAAGCCATCAACGAAACCCTGATGCGTGAGAGTCAGGTTCTGGTGTGTGCACAGAGCAACATGGCGGTAGACTGGATTTCAGAAAAACTGGTGGATAGAGGCATCAACGTGCTCCGTATCGGAAACCCGACCCGCGTGAACGACAAGATGCTGGGCTTCACCTACGAGCGCCGCTTTGAGAGCCATGCTGATTACCCTCAGCTTTGGGCAATCCGCAAGGCAATCAGGGAATTAAGAAAGAACAGAAAGAAGGGTAGCGAAAACTATCATCAGAAGATGGACAGGCTGAAGAGCCGTGCTGCCGAAATAGAAATCCGCATCAATTCTGAACTCTTTGGCGAGGCGCGTGTTATCGCCTGTACCCTGGTAGGCTCAGCCCATCATCTGCTGGAAGGCATGAAGTTCGGTACCCTCTTTATCGACGAGGCTGCCCAGGCTTTGGAAGCAGCCTGCTGGATTCCGATGAGAAGAGCCAGCCGGGTGATTCTGGCAGGTGACCATTGTCAGCTGCCGCCTACCGTAAAGAGTATTGCGGCATTAAGAGCCGGACTGGGCAAGACCCTGATGGAGCGCATCGCCGAAAACAAGCCCGAGGTAGTAACCCTGCTGAAAATCCAATACCGCATGAACGACGAAATCATGCGATTCTCGAGCGACTGGTTCTACGAGGGCAAGGTGGAGAGTGCGCCTCAGATCAAATACCGGAGCGTATTGGATTACGACCATCCGATAACGTGGATTGATACATCAAACGAGGAGAATCAGATAACGATAGAAGGAGAAGATGCTCCTGAGGATTCTGCTTCCACAGCATCTTCTGTATCTGCAGCCAATCAGAATTCTGATTTGAACTTCAAGGAGCAGTTTGTGGGCGAGAGTTTCGGGCGCATCAACAAGGCAGAAGCCGAGCTAACCCTGCTGACTCTGGCGGAATACTTCACCAAGATAGGCAAACAGCGCGTTTTGGAGGAAAGAATCGATGTAGGCATCATTTCGCCTTACCGTGCCCAGGTACAATATCTCAAGAAGCTCATCAAGAAATATGAGTTCTTCAAGCCTTACCGCCGCCTGATAAGCGTGAATACGGTAGATGGTTTCCAGGGGCAGGAAAGAGACGTGATTCTCATTTCTCTGGTACGCTCCAACGACGAGGGCCAGATTGGATTCCTGAAAGACCTCCGCCGCATGAACGTGGCGATGACGAGAGCCCGCATGAAACTCATCATCCTGGGCAACAAGGACACGATGACGAAACATCCTTTCTACAAGAAACTGTGGGAGTATGTGGAGGCAATCAATAATTATGAATAAGATGGGAAAGCGGTTGTCATGAACGTAATACGAGGAAAGTTCGTGTAAAGAAATGCAAGTATACGAGGAAAGTTCGTGTAAAAAAGTGTATGCATACAATGAAAGTTCGTGTAAAAAAGTGTATGCGCACGATGAAAGTTCGTGTAAAAAAGTGTATCTTTGCAACCGACAGAGCTGTTTAAACATCATAGCATCAAGTTATTAACATCATTAACAACTTCAAAATGTATGTAAGGATGAAATACAAGAACTTCACAATTCTCCATGTCGCCATACAAGGAGCAAGAGTGGATGAAGAATGTTCCATTGTACGGGGTAGAGGAGAGTTTCTAGGAACTCTTCTCACAATACTCCCTGAACTTTGCCTTAGTCATGGCAATACCAATGAGTCTATTAGATAACGCA
The DNA here is from genome assembly GCA_021623045.1 of Segatella copri. Taxonomy (GTDB): domain Bacteria; phylum Bacteroidota; class Bacteroidia; order Bacteroidales; family Bacteroidaceae; genus Prevotella; species Prevotella copri_T. The sequence continues at coordinate 13,687 of JAJWJX010000054.1, forward strand.
ACAATAACAACAAAATAAAAAAATATGCTACAACGAGACTACATACAGCGACTGATTCGCGAGTTTATGGCGGCACTCGAAAGAATGCTCGAAAAGAAAGAGATTGAAGTGAGACGTGAGAAAATCAAGGAGCTCTACAACCAATACGTAGGTCCTTACGCCTTCTACAGCATCGCCACCATCGAGGATGTGATGAAGGCGATGGCAGGAATTGACGACGAGGAGAAGCGACTCTCCAAGATGGACATGCTTGCCGAACTCTATTATCACGAGGCGGATATGGTGGGGCAGCCCACAAGAGATGAACTGCTGAACAAGGCTTTCATGCTCTTCGATTATGTGGAAACCCACGGAGATACGTTTTCCATCGAGCGCCGCAACAAAATGGCACAAATCAGACAGAAGATAGGAGATGCACTCAAATAAAGAGTGCATCCTCCTTATATTTTTAGGATAACAAAAACTAATCATAAAGTTCAATGGTCAAAACTCAAAGTTCAAAGTCTACTAATGACATGACAGTAGGCTCGCCTTTGCGAGCCATCATCAAATTTGCGATTCCACTAATCCTGGGCTACATCCTTCAACAAATGTATCTCATCATCGATGCCGCCATCGTGGGAAGATGGATTGGCGTGGGAGCTCTTGCGGCTGTTGGCGCATCCAGCTCCATCATGTTTCTCATCATGGGCTTCTGCAACGGTTCCTGTGCCGGTTTTGCCATCCCTGTCGCCCAGGCTTTCGGCGCCAGGGATTATGCCAAGATGCGGGCTTACGTAAGCAACAGCATCCGCATCGCCATCTGCTTTGCCGTAGTCATCACCTTTCTTTCCTGCATCTTCTGCGGAAAGATTCTGCATCTGGTGAATACGCCGAAGGAGGTGTTCGATGATGCCTACATCTTCCTGATGCTGCAGTTTGCGGCGATTCCTTTTACCATCGCCTACAACCTGCTCTCCGGTCAGATTCGTGCCCTGGGCAACTCGAAGCAGCCTTTCTATTTTCTCATCACAGCCTCGGTCATCAACATCATTCTCGATGGCATTCTGATTCTCGGCATGGGACTTGGCGTAGAGGGAGCGGGTATTGCCACTTGGCTTTCACAGGGAATTTCCGTGCTGCTCTGTATCTGGTTTATCAAGAAGAAAATGCAGATTCTGATTCCGAAGGGAGAAGAAAGAAAATTCGATAATAAGAAAATAAGCATTCTGCTGAACAACGGCGTCCCGATGGGATTGCAGTTCTCCATTACTGCCATCGGCCTCATCATGCTCCAGAGTGCGAACAACGCTCTGGGAACGGTTTATGTGGCGGCATTCACAGCCTCTATGCGCATCAAATATCTCTTTACCTGCGTATTCGAGAACATCGGAGTGGCGATGGCTACCTATTGCGGTCAGAACCTGGGAGCCCGGAAGCTGGATAGAATCGGTCAGGGCGTAAGGGCTGCCATCAGGATGATGGTGGTTTATTTCGTCTTCACCTTCCTGCTCATCTATCCGTTTGCCGATGAGATGATGATGCTCTTCGTGGATAAAGGCGAGGCTGAGGTGGTAACTTATGCTGCCCAGTTTATGCGCATCGCCAACTATTTCTATCCTTGTTTAGGCTTGCTCACCATCCTGAGATACAGCATCCAGGGCTTGGGTTACAGCAACCTCTCGATGCTGAGTGGCGTAATGGAAATGATAGCGAGATGCGGCGTGAGTCTCTGGCTGGTGCCAGCCCTGGCATGGACGGGAGTCTGCTTCGGCGACCCTGTAGCGTGGGTCATGGCAGATCTCTTCCTCATTCCCGCCTTCCTGTGGCTTTACAAGCATCTGAAGAAGGAGCAAGTCCGATAGGGTATTTTTGACGTTTTAAAAATTTGCATTAAAAAATATTCTGCTAAGGGTTAGGAAAATGAAAATTCGATTGTAATATAGGCAAAAGAAAAGAAAATAAAGTAATGCAAATAAACAAAGAAACGATAGAACAGCTCTTCCGGCAGCATTATCTGAGGATGTACCAATTGGCCAGGGTACTTCTGAAGGATGATGCAGCCAGCAAGGATGTGGTAAGCGAAGTCTTTGCCGATGTGCTCGACGGAAAGACTCAACTGGGTCTTGATAACGAGACAATAGCCGGCAATTCGCCCCTGCCTTCCGCCAACGCCGGGAGCTATCTTCTGGTGTGTGTGCGCCATAAATGCCTCAACCTGTTGAGCCGACAGAAGATGAAAGACCGGGTTCATCACCTCCTGAAAGCCGATACTTCGCCTTCGATAGTTCCCCTGGAAGCGACGATTGCCGAAATAAACAGGGAGACCGAAAAGTACGAGGCAATTCTGGCTTATATGGATACTGAACTCACGCCACAAACCCGCAAGGTACTCGATCTCCGTTTTCGGCAGAAACTGAAATATCGGGAGATTGCTACGGAATTGGGCATCAGCGAAGTGGCAGTTTATAAGCATCTGGCGCAAGGCATCAGAAAATTAAAGCAAAAGTTTAACCCTTAGCAGATTTATTATGGACAAGTTTGAAAAAATACTGGATATCATCGACCATCAGGAGAAGTATTCTGATGAGGAGATTCGTGAAATATTGCAGGATGAGGAATGCCGAAAACTCTATCAGACGATGGTGGAAGTGGATTCTGCACTTGAAAGCCCCTCTCCTATTATTAATGTAGATGAGGAATGGGAGAAATTCAGTCAGAAACATCAACTTCAGGAAGTATCCCATCCTATAACTTCCTGGCGCAAGCTGGCAGCATCCATCGCCGGCTTTGTCTTGATTTCGGGTATTGCCTTTGCCGCAATCCATACTTACATCAAGCGCAGCCAGGAACCTACCCAGGTAACGGCTGATACTCATCCGGAAGTCATAAAATCAGATTCCGCAAAGCAGGTAGCAGCAACGGATTCCCTGACTCATCCGAAACCAGAAAAGCCAGCCATTCACAAGACTTTCGAGAATGTGGCTTTCGAGAAGATGATTTCTGAGATTGCTTCTTATTATGATTTACAAGTGAAGTTTGAGAATAACGAGGACAAGACCCTCCGCCTCTATTACGAATGGAACAGTCATTCGAGCATCGAGAACATCGTAAAAGAACTGAACCAATTCGAGAATGTAAACATCGAATTGCAACAAAACGAGCTGATTGTAAAATAACAAATAAAAAGCAACATCATTATGAGAAGATTTTCAGCCATCATATTCCTGCTGTACACGTTCGTCCTGGCGATGAGCGCACAGCACATCCAGCGCAACTATCACGACCGCAGCATGTCGGACGTTCTCATCGACCTCGACAAGGCTTCCAAGCGCTACAAAATCAGTTTCATCTACAACGAACTGGAGGATTTCACAGTTACCCAGAACGTGAAGACAGCCAATATTCCCGATGCTATCCGCAAGGTAATCGGTTTCTATCCGATGCAGATGACCGTGGGCGACAGCCTCATCACCGTGGAATGCATACGCAAGAGCGAGCGCAAGCTGATAGGCAGACTGATAGACAATCACAATCTTCCTGTAGAATTCGCCAATATCCAGCTGCTCAATCCGAAGGATTCCTCCTTCCTCTGTGGAGGCGTGAGCAACGCCAATGGAGATTTCGTCATCCCCTGCCAGCAGAAGCAGGTCCTCATGAAGGTTTCCTTCGTAGGCTATAAGACGATTTGCAAGCTGGTATCTATTGCCCGCATCGGAAATGTGAGGATGCAGGCGAATTCGTACCTGTTGAAAGGTGTGACCGTTGAAGCCGCAAGGGTTGTGGAAAAAGTAGATAGACAAATCATCTTTCCTACAAAAGAGCAGGTGAAAACGGCTTCCAATGGTTATGATCTGTTGGACAATATGTCTTTGCCTACCATTATCGTAAATCGAGCAGAACGCAAAGTTCTATCACTAAAGGGCGGAGACGTGCAAATACGCATCAACGATGTCAAGGCTAGCATGCAGGATGTTTTAGCCTTGCAGCCAGATGAAGTTACAAAGGTGGAATTCATCAATGTTCCAGGACTCAAATATGGAGACAGCAATCTGGATGCAGTCATCAACTACCAGGTCCGCCGACGTTATGCCGGTTATGTGGGTGGAGTCTCTACGATGCAAGGTACCAAGTCAGGTTTCAATAATAGCGACGGTTATTTCAAATACAATGTGAAGAAATCGGAATTCAGCATCAACTACAGTTTCTCCTATCGCTCGGTAGAGGAACGAAGCTATGAGAGTCTCGGTACTTATCATCTGCCTAACGGAGAAACTCTGCATCGCAATTATTTAGGTTATGATTCTCCGTTCCTATACACCACCAATAATGTACAGTTGGGTTATAATCTTAGTGAACCAGACAAATATACATTGAATGTACGGTTGAATTTCTACAATCACAACAGTCCGGTGAGAGGTATGAACCAGCTTTATCAGGAAAGCGGCAAGGCGAATCAATATCTGCAAAACAACAGAAAAATGCTGGAGCAGATTCCATCCCTGGATATTTATTATTCGCTCAACATGCCCCATGACCAGAACCTGGCTCTGAACCTGGTGGGTACTTACATCGGTACAGATTACCAGTATCGTATGAGGGAATATACATTTAACAAATCGCCGGATGAATCTGTAAAGAACGCTCCGCTGACCGATTACAGTTATGATGCAACTGGTAGAAAGCGCTCTCTTATTGGTGAAGGAACATACAGCAAGAACTGGAAACAGATGGCTTTATCGGTAGGTGGACAATATAATATCAGCCACACAGATAACATCTATGTGGGAAGCAGTAATGCTGATACGGAATTGAAATACAGTAATCTCTATCTTTTCACCCAGCTACAGGGACAGCAGAAGTGGTTCAGTTATCAGGTGGGAGTTGGCGCAACAAGGTCTTCCATCCATCAGGGGGAGAACGGATACAGCAAATGGCTGTTTCGCCCACAGGTAACTTTACAGGCAAAAGCTAGCGACCGTCTGAGTTTTAAATGGAGCAGCAAAATCACGTCAGACATCCCAAGCCTTTCCGACTTGAGCGAGTTGCGCCAATATTCCAACAGCTTTGAGGCGCGTGACGGCAATAGCGGTCTGAAGCCATTTACTGGCTACAACAATACCTTGTCGGCTTCCTGGAACATTCCGCTGATGTCTGTGTATCTAGAGGGGAACTGGACTTATTACGACAAGCCTATAGCTACCTCTATCTTGCCCGAAAAGCGGGAGGATGGCTCTTATCTCTTTGTGAGCAAACCTAAGAATCAGAAGAGTCATAATTACAAGCACCTGCTGTTGACTCCTGAAGTTCACCTCATCAAGGATCATCTGGATTTGAACCTTATGTGCGAGTATCAGAATGTCAAGACAAAGGGTTTGGATTATTCCCACGAGTTCAATTACTTCAGTTATGGAGCAGAAATTCGGTACATGACGGGCAATTGGAACATTGGCTATGGTGCCTATAAGGTGGAAAAGAGTTTTTGGGGAGAAAAGACAAACGGCGGAGAGCCAACCTCCAATCTTGCCGTAACCTACAGTTATAAGAACTGGCAGTTTGGCGTTCTCGGATTATTCGTATTCTATCCTCATGGCTGCGTGTATAAGGATGAACTTTTCAACAAGTATGTGCAGCAGAAGAACAAGGTACGCCTTGCTGACCAGGGCAACATGCTTGTCTTTGCTGCCAGCTTCAACTTCAGCCATGGCCGCAGATACCATACAGGCAGCCGTAAGCTGAACAATAGCGATAGAGATAATGGTATCAGATAGAATATCAGAATTCCAGCAGCCATTTCCATAGAGGGATTATTTCTATGCGGCAACCATCCTTCTCTACAACATCCTCCTCGTCCTTTGTCACAACAATCATCCGCTTGACATTCTGGACAGAAGAAAGCTTGATCAGCCCATCTGTCTCCCGCCGGGAGGTATCGGGATCTGCCATAGAGTAGGAAACCTGTATGGCCAATTCTTCTTCAGGAATCACAAAATCCACCTCGGCATTCCTGCTGTTCCAGAAATAGCTGCCGTCACCATATTTCCGCCTGAGCGTGACGGCAACTATGTTTTCCAGCAACGAAGTGTCTGCATCTACAAGAAAAAGATGAAGCAAACCATTGTCCGTAAAATAATACTTGCGGTTGGATTCCTTGTCCTGCAACTTTCCGAATAAATTCTCATACGGCAAAATGAGCCAGGTATCAGCCATGTAGCCAACATAATCTATCGTGGCATCCGTACTGAGTTTTTTCCCGGTACTGCTCACGATGCTGGCTATTCTGCTGTAAGATAATGGCTGCTTCACGCTTTCCGCCATCTTGCGAATCATTACCCGCAGGGCATAGTCGTTGCGAATCTTATATCGGGCCACCAAATCACCAAAGAAGATTTTACTGAAGAGATTGCTCATCCACGACCTTGGCTCCTTCATCCCCACCGTCTCGGGCAAACCTCCATGCTGGAAATAGATATTAGAGAGTCTTACTATATCCTTAGCGTAAGCATAGAGGGCATTCTTTGCCTGTACATCAATACCGCTAGCCTTCAGATATTCGGCAAAGGAATAGGGATACACCTCATGTATCATGTACCTGCCACCGAGAGTTGTCGCTATCTCGCTGCTCAACATCTTGGCATTACTACCCGTAATGTAAACCTGATATTTCTGATCTGCCAACCTGCGGGCAAACTTTTCCCATCTATCTACCAGCTGAACCTCGTCGAGAAAGAAGATAGGACGACTGTCATACATTTCTTCATAACAGGTTTTTATCAGGTCAAGGTCGGTCACATCCAAGGAGTCTATACGGTCATCCTCGAAGTTGAAGTACAGGATTTCCTCCCGCTTATGCCCCTGTTCCAGCAGCTGTGCTATTCGCTGATACATCAGATACGATTTTCCTGCGTGTCTCAATCCTACAAACACGTAATTCAGTCCATCCATGAGCTCTACGTCACGATGAACCAGTTCTACCTGAGTAACATAAGCCTGATACTCAAGTATCAGTAATTTAATTAAATCCTTCGTCATAATTCCCTTTCTTTTTACTGAATCCGGTGCAAAGATACGCATTTTATCGTTTATAGACGACAAAAGCAACAACTTTTTATCGTTTATAGACGATAAAAATGCATCAATTCTATCGTTTATAGACGACAAACAGCATTTTTAACGCAATTTCGCATTGGGAAAAGATTGCCATTTGGCGCTTTTTCGTATTTTTGCACTAAAAAAATCTGCTAAGGGGTTAGGAAAAAGAAAACTCGATTGTAATATAGACAAAACAGGGCGAAAACACAGGTTCATGTCGCCTGAAATGAAGTTTAGAAACATAGAAAAAAGAATTATGAGAAGATTTTCAGCCATCATATTCCTGCTGTGCACGTTCGCCCTGGCGATGAGCGCACAGCACATCCAGCGCAACTATCATGACCGCAGCATGTCGGACGTCCTCATCGACCTCGACAAGGCTTCCAAGCGCTACAAAATCAGTTTCATCTACAACGAACTGGAGGATTTCACAGTTACCCAGAACGTGAAGACAGCCAATATTCCCGATGCTATCCGCAAGGTAATCGGTTTCTATCCGATGCAGATGACCGTGGGCGACAGCCTCATCACCGTGGAATGCATACGCAAGAGCGAGCGCAAGCTGATAGGCAGACTGATAGACAATCACAATCTTCCTGTAGAATTCGCCAATATCCAGCTGCTCAACCCGAAGGATTCCTCCTTTCTCTGTGGAGGCGTGAGCAACGCCAATGGCGATTTCGTCATCCCCTGCCAGCAGAAGCAGGCTCTCATGAAGGTTTCGTTCGTAGGCTATAAGACGATTTGCAAGCTGGTACCTATTGCCCGTATCGGAAATGTAAAGATGCAGGCGAATGCCTATCAACTGGACAAGGTGGAAGTAAAGGGCAAGCTGCGTATCGACCACGGCGACCATGCCTCTTATACATTCTCTGACGAACAGATCAGGAACTCACGCCATTCACAGGATCTCCTGGGAACACTCCCGGGAATCTATACCGATCCGATGACCGGCAAGACATCCAGTATGACCGGCAAATCCATCAAGATTCTCATCAACAACGTGCCGATGACGAGCGAGAACGACTTGAAGGCTATTGCCGCCAATAAAATAAAGAAGGTGGAATACTACGAAGATCCTCCTATCAGATACGGCGATGTGGGCATCTTGATGAACATCATTACCAAGCCGCTTGATACGGGTTATACTACCGGTTTTGACGTGTCCAGTGCCTTGACCACAGGGTTTAGCGATGACAATGTGTATTTCAAGTACAACAAGGGCAATCATCAGTTTTCCTTCGATTACAACATCAACGTGAGAAACTATCGTAACTGGATAGAAGACAACCAGTATTCCTTTACGCTTGACAACCAACAGGCTGTCTATGATTACCATCTGCACAAACGTTTTGGCTATACCGACAACAAGTTCAACCTGAAGTATGCTTACAGCAAGCCAGATGACGTAACCTTCCAGGTCACCTTTTCGCCAGAATTGTCACATAAGTTCAACCGGGGAAATAGCGAGGTTGCAACGCAAGGAAACGAGGCTTGGAAGGATGGTTTCGGAAACACGAAGGATATTGTAGATTACGTGAAACCAGCAGTAGATCTCTATCTCAGCAAGCAGTTTGCCCATAAGCAGACACTCGATGTGGACTTGCTCGGTTCTTACTTCAACACCAGGCAGCAAATGCTCAACCGGCAATGGACTTCCGACAAGGATAGCATCTTGACCGATGACGACATGCACTCCAGGAGCCACATCTATTCCCTGATAGGAGAAGCTGATTATACCAAAGAATGGGAGCAGGGAGAGCTGTCGGCAGGAGTTTATACCTGGAATAAGTGGAGCGACTATAATGTGCGCAATATCCTTTCCGGCTATGAGCCATCCAAGTATTCTTCATGCATCAAGATCAATACGGTTTATGCCCAATACCAGAACCATATCGGCAAGTTTACCTATCGTATAGGCGTAAAGAGCACGTGGAGAACCCAGAGCTATCAGGATCTCACCTATAACAACAACTATATTCATCCGTTACTGTATTTATCTTATAAGCTGAAGAACGGTTCGTTGCAGCTGCTATCATCCAGCGGCACCAATTATCCCGCCATCTCAACATTGAGCGAGAACATGACGATTGTCATCCCCGGACTGATGAAGCAAGGCAACCCAAATGTAAAGGCTACGATGGAATGGGGACCGATATTCAGATACACCTATAATGATGCGATGCTCTACCTGCAAGTAGCACTTTATGGAATCTATAATGACAAGGTAATTACACCTTATTATTATTGGACAACGGTGAACGACAGGCGCAGTATTGTTTCTACCTATGAAAACGGCAGTTTCTATTGGCGTTATGGCACAGGCTATTATCTTCAGTTCAAGCCGTTCAAGAACGAGGTTTTGAAACTGATGGTGGGTGGAGGTTTTGAACGAGAGGTAATCAGCAATTCCTATGGTCACCATTGCTACTGGTGGAGTCCATTCAAATATGGCATCAACTTCCGGAAGGGAAACTGGGGAGCATCTTACCAGGGAAATATTCCTTCGAAGATGGCTGTCTTGGACTATCGCAAGGCGGATGAGCCTAAGAGTGAATTCTCTGCTTTTTATCAGAAGGGAGCCTGGCGTTTCTCGCTCTATGGCATGTGGATGTTTGCTCCTGCCAAGCACGAGAGCCAGTCGTTCGACAATCCGATTATGAACCAGACGGAACAGCACATCATCAAGGATAATCGCCGCATGCTGATGCTGGGTGTCAGCTACAACTTCTTCTCCGGAAAGAAGAAGAACATCCGGAAGAACATCAACAACTACGATTCAGATGCTGGCGCATTCAAGTAATTCCTGTATTACATTTTATCGTTTATAGACGACAAAAACACCCGCATTTTGTCGTCTATAGACGATGAAAAAGACGACTTGTAGTTATAAAAAATAATCTTTCTAACTGGGAAAATATTTGTTTCCAGTTAGAAAGATGAAATTCTATTATTCAGTATTCGTTATGGAAAACCTTGTAGGGGTCCATCTGCTGCATTTTTTCCTTTATTTTCTGCTCTATTCCCTCTGATGGTTCCGGAATTTCGGCACCCATTTCCTTGGCTGCAGCCTCATCCTCGGCAGCACCGGCACTATCACCCAGACTTCTGCGAACCTCGCTGCGCTCGCGATACGCATCAATAGAGAAAGGATTTACATTCATCACCTTACCGTAGGTCTGTTCAGCCTCCTCCATCTTTCCCTGCGCCTTCTCTACACGCGCCTTCAGCAACAGCACATCCTCGTTGTCCGGAATATGCTCATAGAGGAAAGTTGCATCGAGTTCTGCGTCGGAAAGCTGAGCCTGATCCAACAGGATGCTGCCACGAAGCAATCGGGCGGCATAGAAATCCTCACGCTTGCCTATCGCCTCAGTCAGCATAGACACGGCACGGATGGGTTCGCCCAATCCCCGGCAAGCCTTGGCATAATAGAGATAGGTCTGCAGATTCGATGTGTCCAGGTGAAGAGCCTTATCGCATACCTCCGACATGGCAGTATAGTTCTCCATCATATACGCCACATCCGCCATACGCAGCAACACCGCCACGTTGTCGGTCTGGGCTTCCGAGAGAATCTGCAACTGCTCATAGGCTTTCTGCAGATCACCCATAGAGATGTAAGCCTGCGAGAGATAGTCGCGGCATTCCAAATCTTCAGCATTCAGCTGCAGAGCTTGTTCCAAAAACTTGGCAGCAAGGTCAAATTGATGCATACGGAGAGCACGAACACCTTCATATTTCACCTTGTCGAAGCCCTTTTCCTTCGTTTCTCTCACTTCTTCGGTAGTTTTTTGCCCACCAAATAGCTTTTTCAATATGTTCATAATTCAACAGTTTATTTAGGTTTTGAATTGTTTGTTGTTGAAATCGTATCAAACGACAGGGCAAAAATACGAATAAAATCCCGAAAAACGCCCCTTTTTTGGAAGAAATATTTTCTTTTTTCTGATTTTGGAAAGTAGAGAACTTATTTAACTATTTGATTATTAGCCTTTTAGAAGAAAGCAAATTAGAAAATCTTCCAGATTCCAGTTCTTCCAATTAATTTTTCAGCATATCCCTCCTACCCTCCTTTTTATATATATTTATAT
>JAJWJX010000055.1:0-24763 GCA_021623045.1 Segatella copri
GACATTCAGAACCACAATCTGACGCTCTAACCAACTGAACTACGTCCACCATATTCTTGTTAAGCGGGTGCAAAGGTACGAAAAAAAAATGGTTCTACCAAATTTTTTCGTACCTTTTTTCTTATTTTTTATTTTGCAGGGCTTGTTGGAACAACTGGAGCTGCCTTCTGGGCATCTGCACCAGCTGCAGGAACAGCCTTCTGAGCACCTGCTGCTGCATCCTTGCTAGCACCTGGCATAGCAGGAAGAGCGGTCTGCTCCTGAGTGGCTCCCTCTAAAACACTGCTTTCGCCAGCTGCCTGAGGGGCTACATAAGCACATGCCACGCTGATGACAACCAAGGCTGCAGCGAGGCCCCATGTTAATTTCTCAACAATGTCAGTGGTCTTGCGAACACCCATGATTGAGTTGGTTGAAGAGAAGTTACTTGCAAGTCCACCTCCCTTTGATTCCTGGATGAGCACGATGAAAATCATCAGGATAGCTACCAGGACGATTAATACTACTAATAATGTGTAAGCCATTTTTTAAAACTAGTTTTATTTATTTATTATTCTTCTTTATTTCTTCTTGCTGTTCAGCATCAGTTTCTCAAGGAATCTGAGCTGGTCAACATAATATCCGTTCTTGTCAGGATGCTGCTGATGCAGGCGGCTGATGATTTCGTAAGCCCTCTGATACTTGCCCTGCTTGATGTAGATGCGGGCGAGGGTTTCGGTGAATACACCGCTGTTTTCCTCTTCGCCATCCTTGCCGGAATCGGTCTGAAGTTCGGGAGTAAATTCTGGCTTGTAATCTTCGTCCTGCTGGATTTTAGGCAGTTTGAAACCGCCATCCTCCATAAAGTCGTCGATGAGACTCATGGTGCGCGAAGTATCTTCTGGCTCCTGCTGGTCTTCGGTCTCCATGAGATAAGCCACATAGTCTACAGCCGCGTCAGCAGGTGTAGGCTTACGTTTCTCCTTCTTCTCTTCTTCGTCATCTTCCATAGGAATGGATCCCAAGAAGTGGTCGATGAGGTCGCTAGTACGGTCTCCGTGTTTTTCTGCTCCTATTCCTCTTACCCCTTGCTGCTTGTTGGATTCAGCCTCTTCAGGGGCGTTTTTTATCTGATAGTGAGCTGCCTCTACCATCTCGAAGATAATCTTACGGTCGGTGATGTAGATGGCTGCACGGCGCAGTTCTTCGTCGAAACTCGGGTCGTGGAGCAGGTACAGATTCTTCAACATCAGCAGGCGTGCCGTCTGATAATACGGATATAGGGCCAAGAGGGCGCGCAAGTCGTAGAGCGTCTCTCGGTTCATTTCCTCCGGGTGTTGTATCAATCTGCTTAATTCCACGATATTTTTACTTTATTTTATTTTACTTTGAACTTTGAACTTTGAACATTGAGTTTTGAACTTTATGATTAGTAAAGCCGTTGAATTCTTCACTCTTCACTTTTCGTTCTTCACTTACTTTACCAGTTAGCTACCGTAGCGTTGAATATCTGGTCTACCAGGTCTTTGATAATCTGGGTTACCAGTTCTTCCTGCACCGAGGCAAGGCTCTGAGTGGTGTCGTAGGTCTTGGCAGATGTAAACTGCTTTTCAAAGTCCTCGGCATGGTTCTTGGTGTTGGTGAAACGTACGTTTACGGTGATACTGAGCTCGGTCTGTGCTGAGTATCCCTCAGAACTAACCGACTTGTTGCGCTGAGAATATTGGGTGATTTCGCCCTCTATCTTCAGGTCTCCGTTGCGTGACACCTGTATGAGCTGGGTGTTGCTGGCAAACTTATCCTTGAGTTCGTTGTTGAACATCGGACCCATCGGCCCCCACACATACGAACTTCTGATAGGGAAGTCGGCTATCTGTATGGTCTTGGTTTTGGTGTAGTCGATGCTGGCACCGTTGAACTTGTAGCTCACGGAGCATGCTGCCATGATCGCCACCATCAGTGTGACTCCTATTATATATAGGTACGCGCGTATATGCTTCATAACTTATATTTGTTAATCTTTCTGTACAGAGTTCTGTCGGAGATTCCCAGTTCTTCTGCCGCTTTCTTGCGGTTTCCGTTGTTTCTCTCCAATGCCTTTTCTATCATCTGCTTGCTAAGGTCGCTGAGGTTCAGATTCTCGTTTTCTTCCTTGATCTCCTCAATTTCAGCATCCTCGGCTTCGGGTTTGTAAGTGCCCCTAATGCCTCCTGTAGCTATTTCCTGACGGATGTGTTGTAGCTCGTCGAGATCGGTAATCGGAGGTACGGAAGATACCGGAGAAACCGATGGAACGGATGGTACGGACGGAACCGGAGAAACCGATGAAACCGGAGATACGGATGATACTGGAGCTACCTGGGTATTCGGTTGAACCGGAGAAACATATCCGCCTGTACCGCCCAACTGGCGTGCCTCATCGAGTTGCTTGCGCAGGCTGTTCATCTCTCGTCTCAGGTCGCTCACGTTGCCCCTCAGTTCGTAGAGAATCTTGTATAGCAGTTCGCGCTCGCTGGCGTAGCTATGGTCGTCCTTGCCATCCTTCTGTATGGTGGCGAGCTGTGTAGACTCCTCATCTCTCGGAATAAACTGGGTGAGGGTCTGTGCATCGATTTCTCTTTCTCGGCTCAGCACTGACATCTGTTCGGTAATGTTCTTGAGCTGTCTCACATTTCCCGGCCACTTGTATTTCAGCATGATCTGCTTGGCCTCATCTGAGAGTGAAATCTTAGGCAGACGGTATTTTTCGGCCATCTGCATGGCGAAGAGGCGGAAGAGCAGGAGAATGTCGTCGCCACGCTCTCTCAATGCAGGCATCTGTATCGGGATGGTGTTGAGGCGGTAGTAGAGGTCCTCGCGAAAGCGGCCTTCGCTCACAGCCTTGCGCATGTTTACGTTGGTGGCTGCCACGATGCGAACATCCGTTTTCCTTATCTCAGTTCCACCCACGCGGATGTATTCTCCCGTTTCGAGCACTCGCAGCAGTCTTGCCTGCGTCTGTATCGGGAGTTCGCCCACCTCGTCGAGGAAGATGGTACCCTTGTTGGCAATACCGAAGTATCCTTCGCTTTCGCCTATGGCTCCAGTGAAGGAACCCTTCTCATGTCCGAAGAGTTCGCTGTCAATGGTTCCCTCCGGAATGCTTCCACAGTTGATGGCGAAATATTTCTCTCTGCGGCGTGGCGAATTGTCGTGAATCACCCTTGGAATGATTTCCTTACCCACACCGCTCTCGCCGATGATGAGCACGGAGAGATCGGTCGGCGCTACCTGTAGGGCTACGTCGAGCGCATGGTTCAATCCGTCGCTGTTACCGACGATATTGTAGCGTTGTTTTATCTTTTGTAGTTCGGAAGTATCCATTTAGCTGCCAAAATTACTCATTTTTTCTGAATTATCTGCATTTTTTTTTAATTTTAACGTTCGGGAGGTCTGATTACAGGGCAGATTTGCCTTTTTTGCGTCATCTGCCCTCCCGAATCTTTCTTTATTCCGCTTTTTCTCGGGAATAGGGAATCTTTCTCTTATCCCTTTTTCTTAGGGATGGAGAATCTTACCTTCTCGCTCTCGTCACGCTTCTCGTGGTAGAGTTTAGGCAGTGGATTCTCGTAGGCCTCATCATAGTCTTCGCGGTTGCAGAAGGCATCCAGCGCCAAGTAGATGGCGTGGCGGAAGGAGATTGCATCGGCTTCGTTGCAGCCCGTGATGCTGTAGCAAGGAGTGGTGTTGGCGGCGGTGTGCACGAGTGGCAGACCGGCAGTAAAGAGTACGCCATCCTCGGTGTAGAGAGAATGGAACGGGGTAGTAGCCTGATCATGATACATGGCCATGATGCCGTCGAACTCTACGAAATGGCCGTTGCCGAAGAACTCGTCAGCAGGGTAAGGACCAAAAGCTTGTATTTTCTGCTCGGCAAGCTGGTCAATGGCTGGGATGATGATGCTGGCTTCCTCTGGTCCGCAGCTCTCCTCACCGTTGTTGCTAGGATTCAGGGCGAGCACGGCGATGCGCGGGTTGGTAATCATGAAGTCTCGCTTCAGTGATGTGTGCATCTGCTTCACCTTCTCGATGATGAGCTCCTGGGTGATAGCTGCCGGCACGTCCTTGAGCGGAGTCTTTCCGGTTACGGATGCGATGCGAAGGTCGCCGCCGCAGAGGATGGAAAGGCCCTTGGCACCTTCGCCCAGGCAAGTTTCAATGTATTCCTTGTGGCCCTTGAACTGGAAGCCCTCAAATTGTGCGTTCTGGTTGTTTACCGGTGCGGTAACGAGTACGTCGAAGAGCTCGTCGCGGTAGTCGGTCATGGCTCGGTCAAGTGCCTTGATGGCTGCCGTACCCGATTCCTGAGTAGGCATGCCCATGTCAACCTTTACCTCCTCGTCTACGGCTGGCAGGAGGTTGATTCTTCCGTCTTCAGCATCTTCTGCTTTCTGGATGATGGAGAACTGGGCAGGCAGATTCATCGCCTTGCGGTAATAAGCTGCCACTTTAGGCGAACCGTAGATGATAGGGGTACAATACTCCAACATCTCTGGCTCACTGAATGCCTTAAAAATGAGTTCGTATCCGATACCGTTGGTATCTCCGTGAGTGATGGCCACTCTAATCTTTTTGCTGTCCATTTATCGTTTTATTTTATAGTAGAAATCGCAGCTTCTAGCTGCTTGATTAATATTTTCTTTTTCATTTCGGGCGCATAGACGAAGCCGATGATGATGATTTCATCCCCCGTTTTTCTCAGGCGGATGCGCCTCATCACGTAGGGGCCTCCCATGGCGTCGCCCTTCATCTCCCAGAGTCCTTTTTCAGAAAGGACCGGGATTATCATGTACATGCTGTTGGTTTCGCCGGGCATGTTTGTGCGGAGCATGCTGTCAATCAGCTGCTTCTCTTGAGCAGGAAAAGCATCAGAATTGGCTTTCCCTCTTCGTTCTTCCCTCTTCACTTTCATGAGGATGAGGTTCTTCATGCCCGAACTGGCGTTGTTTGAAATCCAGATGAAGTTCCCGGCCTTCTTGCTTGCCTGCATTTCGGCAGGGATGATCATGCTGATGCCGAAGTTCTTCTTTACCAGCTGCTGCATCTCGCGGTTCTGCTTGCTCGGGTTGGTGGAGATGATGGAGGCGAGGTGCTCCAGTTCAGTCTCATCTACGAGCTGGCGCAGTTTCTCGGGGTTGAGTTTCTCTTTGAGTTGCTGCGGCGAGCGGGCTGAGATGCGGATGACAGTCTGCGGTGAAGCATTCTCGTTGCGGCTCAGCCTGACTGAGAATTCCGCTGCCGGGATGTTCACTACGATGCGAGTTCTTACGAGCAGGTAGCTGCCGTGGATCTTGCCCTTCTTAACCTGGATGAGCCGGCAGAGCGGTTCGGGTTGGGGCAGGGCAGGCACCTCTTCCGTCAGTATCTTCGTAACGATGCTGTCAGTATCTCCCTCGAGTACCACCTCGTAAGGCTGTCCTGTGCTCTTGGGCAGTTTTCTGTTTCTTCCTCCTCCCGGGCTG
This sequence comes from Segatella copri, assembly GCA_021623045.1. Taxonomy (GTDB): domain Bacteria; phylum Bacteroidota; class Bacteroidia; order Bacteroidales; family Bacteroidaceae; genus Prevotella; species Prevotella copri_T. Next base: position 5,481 of record JAJWJX010000055.1, read on the forward strand.
CAACTTGCCAGAAAAAGGAACAAAAGACAGCCGGCAAGTAGGATCTTTAAAGATTCTCTAACCATTTCTCCCCCACCTTTCCTTACTTATTCATCTTCTCTTCATCCTCGTGCTCACGGATTTCTCCGATTTTCTTCGAGGTGCTGAGCAGACCGCAGGCGGCGTAGATGTCCTGGCCGCGGCTGGCACGGATGGTGGTGAAGACACCATGCTGTGTGAGGTAATCACGGAACTGCTCCATCTTCTCATCATCCACACCTTGCAGAGGAATGTCTGGAATTTGGTGGAAACGGATCAGGTTGAAACGGCAGTCAAGTCCCTTCACCAGTTTGATGATGGCCTTGGCATGCTGCATACTGTCGTTTACGCCCTTAAAGACGATGTATTCGAAACTCAGGCGGCGTTGATGAGAGAAATCATAGTTCCTCAGCAGTTCTACTACCTGCTCAATGCCCATGCCCCTTTCGGCAGGCATCAGTTCAGCGCGCTCAGAAGGGATAGGGTCGTGCATGCTGATGGCCACATGGCAGTCGCTCTCTTCCAGGAACCGCTTCAGCTTGTTCTTCACGCCCACCGAACTTACCGTGATGCGCTTCGGGCTCCATGCCCAGCCGTAGTCGGCGGTGAGAATCTCTGTGGCGCGCAGCACATTGTCGAGATTATCCATCGGCTCGCCCTGACCCATGAACACGATGTTGGTAAGCTTGTCCACCTCCGGCAGCGAGTAAATCTGGTTCAGAATGTCGCCTGCAGGCAAGCTGCCCTCAAACCCCTGCTTGCCGGTCTGGCAGAACAGGCAGTTCATCTTGCATCCCACCTGCGAAGAAACGCACAGCGTGGCGCGGTCTTTGTCTGGGATGTAAACCGTCTCGACAAATTTGCCGCTTCGGGTAGGGAAGAGGTACTTGATGGTACCATCCACCGAATGTTGCGCATCGGAATATCCGAAGCATCCTATTTCGTATTCGGCAGCGAGTTTGGCACGGTTCGCCTTCGAGATGTTGGTCATCTCATCAATGCTCTTCACATGCTGCTCATAGAGCCACTTCGCCATCTGCCCACCGGTGAAGGCGGGCATGCCTAAGTCCTTTGCCACCTGCTTCAATTCGGCAAGTGTAAGGCCCAAAAGATATTTTTTTTCATTATTCATACTGCAAAGATAGTGTTTTTTGCCGAAAAATTAGTATCTTTGCCACATATTTTAATATAATAAGATAAAATAAAGATAAAAAACACAGATTTAGCCCCCCGAAAAGGGCTGAAGTGAACAAAAATAACGTAAGAAAATGAGAGAAAAAATAGACCTTTTCTTGCCTTGCGAATACATCGACGATGCGCAGAAAGCCTTGTCGGTGCTTCATGAGTACAAGACTGTACAGCATATCCACTTCCTGGTGAGTGCTGATTTTGCCGCTCATCATCTGGTGCCCGAAGGATGTACGTTTGTCATCACCGACCGCCTGGAAAGCAGTAACACCATTGTCAGCATCGCTGAAAATACAGATGCCGACTACGTGATGATCTGTACCCGCCACACCACCATAGGATGGGGAAACAACACGCTGGAGCGATTCCTCAGAGTGGCAGATGATACGGATGCCGTCATGGTTTACGCCGACCACTACAAGATGGTGGAAGGCAAAATGGAGAAACATCCGGTAATTGACTACCAGTCAGGTTCTTTGCGAGATGACTTCGACTTTGGAAGCCTCTGGTGCATCAAGGCACAGGCGCTGGCCGACTACATCGCCCAACCCGACCGCGAAGAGTATCAGTTTGCCGCCCTCTACGACCTCCGTCTCTATCTGAGCCGCGTGGGTGAAATCTTCCATCTCAACGAATTCCTCTATTCAGAAGCCGAACTCGACACCCGTAAGAGCGGCGAGAAGCAGTTTGACTATGTAAACCCGCGCAACCGCGAGGTGCAGATTGAGATGGAAAAGGCATGCACCCAGCATCTGGGCAAGGTGGGCGCCCTGATAGACACCACCTTCTACCGCCAGCCCGATTTCGGTGAGCAGGATTTCGAATACGAGGCATCTGTCATCATCCCCGTCTTCAACCGCGAAAAGACGGTGGCTGATGCCGTGAAGAGTGCGCTGGGACAGAAGGCCAACTTCAAATTTAACGTCATCGTGGTAAACAACCATTCTACCGACCGCACCGGCGAAATACTGGATGAACTTAAAGCCGACAACCTGATACAGATTGTGCCGGAGAGAACCGACCTGGGAATAGGTGGATGTTGGAACGAAGCCATCAACAGCAGTTTCTGCGGAAAGTTTGCTGTACAGCTTGACAGCGATGACCTCTATTCTTCACCAAAGACACTCCAGAAGATAGTAGATGCCTTCTACAAGCAGAAGGCTGCCATGATTATAGGCTCGTACCGCATGTGCGACTTCGACCTCAATACCCTGCCACCGGGACTGATAGACCACAAGGAGTGGACCGATGAAAACGGATGCAACAATGCGCTGCGTATCAACGGATTGGGTGCTCCGCGCGCCTTCTTCACTCCGCTGGTCAGACAGATCCAGTTTCCTAACACCTCGTATGGTGAGGATTACGCGCTCGGCTTGGCATTTTCGCGCCGTTACCGCATCGGCAGAATCTACGACGAACTCTACCTCTGCCGCCGCTGGGGAGGTAACAGCGATGCAGCCCTCAGCGTAGAGAAGGTGAACGCCAACAACCTGTATAAGGACCGCCTGCGCACCATGGAACTGAAGGCACGCCAGCACCTGCTGCAGGGCAAGGCCGACATTATGGAAGATAGCAGCATCTCGCGTTTCTTCAACCGTCAGCTGGAGGTTTGGACCGATGCGCGCCACCGCTTCCGCGACCTCAAGCATGTAGAAACCCGCCAGTTCTCCGACCAGCTGAAACTGCAGTGGAACCCAGCCCGCATCGTAAGTACGGGCGCCAAGATAGATAAGAAAACCTTGGGCGAGCGCCCTTGTTTCCTTTGCGACAAGAACCGTCCTAAGGAACAGATGTCGAAGCAGATAGACGAAAAATTCCATCTTCTGGTGAATCCGTTCCCGATTCTGCCAGTCCACTTCACCATTCCGGCACGCAAGCATCAGCCTCAGCTCATCTACAAGAATTACGGCGAGATGCACCGCTTCATCAGTCTGCACAGCGACCTGATGGTGTTCTACAACGGTCCGAAGTGTGGTGCATCGGCTCCAGACCATCTTCATTTCCAGGCAGGAACCAATGGCATCCTTCCTCTTCAGACCAACTGGCAGCGTCTCTCCCGCAACCTGACCGACATCATCTCTCTCAATGATGAGGAGAAAATCTCAGTGGTTCGCGACTTCATCGTTCCCGCCTTCGTCATCATCTCGAAGAGTGCTGAGAGCGATGAGGCCCTCTTCCGCCGTCTCTACAAGGCAATGCCTCAGCGTGGCGACGAAACCGAACCGATGATGAACATCATCTCCTGGCGCAAGGGCGAGGAATTTATCAGCGTGGTCATTCCGAGAGAAAAGCACCGTCCGGAAGCCTATTTTGCCGAAGGCGACGCCCAGTTTGTGGTTTCGCCGGGAGCACTGGATATGAGCGGACTCATCATCACCCCTCGTGAGGAAGATTTCCGAAAGTTGACCGAGGAGAAAGCCCTCTCGCTGCTGCAGGAATGTGGCGTTTCGGAAGAAAAGATGAATGCCATCATCGCTAAACTGAAGGCATCTAAGGATGCCGAGGATGCAGCCGAAGCCTCTTCCTCCTTATATAATAAAGGTAAGCAGCCCGACGTAACGGTGGGCATCGTGAGTGCGCAGAAGATTCATTTCTCGCTCAACAAACCTTATCTTGCCAAGGGCGAAAAGGTGCTGGGCGAACAGGTGGTAGAATTTTCAGAGGGCGGTGTGCTCTGGAACGGCAACCAGTACAGCCAGCTCACCTTCCATCCGCAGAGTGCCGACGCCTCGTTTTCGTTGAGCGACGTAACCATCGGTGTCAACTTCCACTGGGAGCGCAAGGAAACCCAAACCTTCCTGGGCACGCTCCGCTTTGTTGTAGAATCGGATAAGATTGTGGCAATCAATGAGTTGCCTGTAGAAAAATATCTGGAGAGCGTCATCAGCAGTGAGATGAGTGCCACTTCGAGTCTCGAACTCCTGAAGGCGCACGCCGTCATCTCCCGTTCATGGCTCCTGGCACAGATGAAAAAGCGTCGAGAGGTGGCTGAGAGCGGCAACAACTTCTTCTCCTTCACCAAGAAGGAAGATACGCTCATCCGCTGGTACGACCGCGAAGACCACACCCTCTTTGATGTATGTGCCGACGACCACTGCCAGCGCTACCAGGGCATCACCAAGGAAACATCGCCCCATGTTGCTGAAGCCATCCGCCAGACCAAGGGACAGATTCTGATGGACGGCGAAGAAATCTGCGATGCAAGATTCTCGAAATGCTGCGGCGGAATAACCGAGGAATTCCAGTATTGCTGGGAGGATACGCCGAAGACTTATCTCACGGCGGTTCGCGACATCGCCCTGGGCGTGGAACATACACTGCCTAATCTGACCAATGAGGAGGAGGCAGAGAAATGGATCCGCTTCAATCCGCCAGCTTTCTGCAACACGCAGGACAAGAAAATCCTGTCAGAAGTGCTCAACGACTATGATCAGGAAACCGCCAATTTCTACCGCTGGAAGGAAACGCTCAGCCAGGAGAAGTTGCAGCAGCTCATCGCCGACAAACTGAAGATGGACCTGGGTGCCATCCTTGACATGAAGGCCGTGGAGCGCGGAAAGAGTGGAAGAATCAGCAAACTCCAGATCATCGGAACAGAGAAGACCTTTACCATCGGTAAGGAACTCGAAATCCGCCGTACGCTGAGCGACAGTCATCTGCTGAGTTCAGCCTTCGTGGTGGATAAATATGATAAGGATGAACAGGGAGTGCCTCAGCGTTTCGAACTCATTGGAGCCGGTTGGGGGCATGGAGTAGGCCTCTGCCAGATTGGTGCTGCCGTGATGGGCGAGCAGGGTTATCATTATGATGCCATCCTGCTGCATTACTATCAGGGTGCTGAAATCAAGAAACTTTATAAATAGTGATGTAAAATGGTAACAAAGAAAAACAGTCGGAGTCCATGGGCATGGATTCCGACCCTCTATTTTGCCGAAGGACTCCCCAACGTCATCGTAACCGCCCTCTCTGTGGTGATGTACATGCAGTTGGGGCTGACCGATGCTGAGGTGGGTCTCTATACCGGATGGCTCGCCCTTCCCTGGGTCATCAAGCCCTTGTGGAGTCCGTTCATAGATTTGCTGAAGACTAAGCGCTGGTGGGTGCTCACCATGCAGGCTCTCATCGGAGCTGCCCTTGCCGGCATCGCCTTCTCGCTGCCTACCGCCTTCTGGTTCCAGGCAACGATGTGCTTCTTCTTCCTCATCGCTTTCTGTAGTGCCACCCACGACATTTCGGCAGATGGTTTCTACATGATTGAGCTGGATGAACATACGCAGACTAAGTTTGTAGGCTTGCGAAATACCTTCTACCGCCTCGCCATCATCTTTGTAAATGGTTTTCTGGTGATGCTGGCAGGTGTGCTTCAGGTTCTCTTCCGCAACCAGATTCGCTTCTCATGGGCGCTTATCTTTTACGGACTGGCAGGTATCTTCATCGGTTTGTGGCTCTACCACAGCCGCTTCATGCCGCGCCCGAAGGATGATGTGCAGACCGACAGAACGGTGGGTGAAGTGGCTCATGAACTGAAGAACATGTTCCGCACCTTCTTCGTGAAGTTCGGGTTGGGAGAAACCATCTGCGTGATGCTCTTCCTCCTGTTCTACCGATTCCCAGAGGCACTTCTTAACACCATGACCAAGACCTTCATCCTCCGTCCTAATTCGCAGGGCGGACTGGGACTGTCACCTCAGGAATATGGCTTTGCCAACGGTACTGTGGGATTGATAGGTTTGCTGCTGGGTGGAATTCTTGGTGGTATTCTGGTGAGCAGGGATGGAATGAAGAAATGGCTCTGGCCTCTGGTTTGCGCCATCACCTTGCCTGATGTGGTTTACATCTATCTGAGTTATTCGCTCAACAGCAACCTTATCGTGGTTTCCAGCTGTCTTTTTGTCGAGCAGTTGGGTTATGGTCTGGGCTTCACGGTTCTTACCCTCTACATGCTGTTCTACAGTCAGGGAAAGTTCAAGACCTCCCATTATTCCATCTGTACGGGCATCTCCTATCTCGGATTGATGCTGCCGGGCATGGTTTCTGGATATCTGAAGGATATGGTAGGTTACCGCATGTTCTTCATCATCGTGATGGCATGTTGCGCCATCACCTTCCTGGTTACTGCTTTCCTGAAGATTGATCCTAATTTCGGAAAGAAAGAGGAGAAGGAAGAGGATGAAGCGGAATTGGACGCGATAGAATAAATGATTATGTTAACGTAAAAACGAGGATGTGCGAACATCCTCGTTTTTATCTTTATTCCCCGATAATCGTTGCGATGAGGTGTCGGCTTCCGCCTCCCTCTCTGAATTCGCAGAGGTAAATACCCTGCCATGTACCAAGGTTCAATCTGCCATTGGTAATAGGAATGGTGAGCGATACACCTACCATGCTCGATTTGGCATGCGCCGACATATCCGTAGGTCCTTCATCCTGGTGCAGATACCTTGGGTCGCCATCTGGAACCAGTCTTTCGAAGATACCTTTTAAGTCATGTCTCACATCCGGGTCGAAGTTCTCGTTCAGCGACAATCCGCAACTGGTATGTCTTACGAAGAGATTCAGTATCCCCGTCTTAGGCAGCGCCGGCAAGTTCCTCATCACCTCGTTGGTTACGAGGTGAAAGCCGCGAGGAAGTGGGCGCAATGAAAATTCTACTTGCTGTATCATATTCTTCTTTGTTTTTATATTTCAATTGTTTGTATCTTTCTGATTGTCAATTTACAAAGGTAATTATAATTTTATTATTATAATACTATTATAATGCAAATATAGGAAAGTTTAACCATTAAAGGATATCTCTTCCTTACTATCTGCTACCCCGAAAAAACTTCTTCTTTAGAAGAAGGAAAAAAACAGGAAAAATAATCCCGAAAAAATTTGGTGGTTTCAGAATAATGATGTACTTTTGCACCCGAAATCAAGCATTAAGAGTTGCCCAGTTGTGGCACACCAACCGAGTTTCGCATAGAGATAACCACGGTGGTAAAAGAATGTGTAAGTGTTTAACAACTTAAAATAATTATCTTTATGAATCCAAATTCAGATTTAAAGAACAATGAGAATGTAATGGCAGCTAATGCCGAGTCATCAACAATTAAGGCAGCTAATGCTGAGTCATCAACTGTTGATGCAGGCTATGCCGAGTCAAGAATTTCAGAGTATGCAGCCCGCTTTGCTGCATACAGCGATGAGCGTTTGAAGCAAATCGTGGATCATGAGCGCAAGGTTCGTGGTTGGGGCAGCGAGCGCAGCTACTTCCTCGCCGCCCTGCGAGGTGAGTGCGAGAAACGGGGCATTGATTACTGCTAATCAAGCCCCATCTGTGTGAATCTGTGAATTGAAAATCGGCGGCCGAAGGGAAAGCCAAATCTGTGGAAGTTTATGACTTGAATTCCTCGATGAAGGGTTGCAGGTTTCCACCTCTTGGCGAGTTATGGTCTTCAAGGATGGCGAAGGCGATGAGCTTGTACTTGTCCTTGAACTCCTTCTCGTCGATGACTTCGTGAAAAAGTCTTGCGATATGTTTCGGAGGATTGTGGAAGGCGCCGCAACCGAATGCACCGAGTACGATGCTGTCGTGTCCGTTCAGCAAACCGATGCGCAGCATCGTCCTCATTTTGTTTTTCATCAGTGCGGCATCTTCTTCGCAGATGTTCCCATCTCTATCTAAATCAGGATAATTGATGGCAGCTACTGCCACGAACGACATATAATAAGGAGTATCGAGCAAGGCGAAGTCATCCTTAGCTCCAGCTCTGAACACGGTAGCATCTGGCACATAGATGCCTCCGAATCTCACAGGCATCGGATATTGGAACTTGCTTTTCTCCAAACTGTAATCCTCGGCATATTCTGCATAACGATACATAGAGAGAAAGAGGTTGGTGCTGCGGAAGAGGCTCTCCTCCTGAGCCCGGCTTCCGTTCTTCACTCCACCGCCCGGGTTGCGACGGCTTGCCAGGTTGAGAACCACGGGATTGTATCCTTCCTGTTGCAACTGATGACCGCAATGGATGCTGTCGTCATTCTTCACAATAATCTTGGTGGAACCTTCTGCAAGGGTAGGTATGTTTGAAGCATCCAGTGGCTTGGTATAGAATCTGCTTCCCTTCAGCATCTTCGTGTTGTCGGGCAGTTTCACTTTCTCCCCATTCTCAGATGTGTAATGTCCCTCCAGTACAATATCTATAGTTTGCTGATACACGTCAGCCAGTTGTCTTCTGTCGTTTATCATGATTTCTTCTGTTTATTTTGTTCGTGTCACTAAAAATCCATTCTTTCAGGCAAAATTACAAGTTTTCTTTGTATTCTCCAAACTTTTATATATAAAATATGTGGTATTCTCGATATTTCTTTGTAAATTTGCCCACAAAAGAAAAATATATAATTATGGAAGGACAAACAAAACTTTCAGCCGGACAGATAGGCATATTGATTAATGCCCGTATCAAAGATATGGCAATGTGGCTGATGGAAGACTTCAAGTATTCTCTTGAAGAAGCTTTAGATTGTGTTTATAATTCAGAGTTATTCGAGAAACTTCAGGATTTAGAGACAGGGCTATATTATCAGAGTTCTGGCTACAACTATGAGTTGCTGAAGGAGGAAATTAAATATGGAAAGGTAGGTTGAGAATTATGGAATTAGAAAATAAGACTTATTACATTATATATTGTGTGAGCCAATTTGCACAGCGGTTTGGCATATCTTTGAAGCAATCCTATGCTTATCTGAAAAGGCATAAGGGATTGGATTTTTTGTATGAATGTTATGGAGCGGAGCATCTTCTTTCTTTAGATGATGCAGTGGATGATTTGTCAGTCATTTGCCATAGGCATGGAGGGGCATTGGTATGATAGAGTTGTATCATGGATCCAATCTGTTTATAGACAAGATTGATTTTACTAAGTGTAAGCCTTATAAGGATTTTGGACAAGGTTTTTATCTGACGGATATTTTTCCGCAGGCAATGGAGATGGCAATCAAGCGAACTCGTATTGTTGGCTCAGGTTCTCCTGTCGTAACAAAATTCTTGTTTGACGAGAAACTGTTGATTGATGGAAGTCTGAAAGTGTTGACTTTTGATAGTCCATCAATAGAATGGGCAAAATTTATCTTAGCTAACCGTAAAAGAAGTAAGGAAAAATTTGTTCATGACTATGATATAGTGGTAGGTCCCGTTGCTGATGATGGTGTCGCTTTTCAGTTGGAAAGATATTTGTATGGAGGAATGACTTTAGAGCAACTGGCAAAAGAGTTGACCTACAGAAAGCTGAATCGCCAGTATTTTTTCGGTACAGAGAAGGCTATAAGTTATCTTCAGCTGATTTGATATGTGTCGTATAGATTCATTAAGAGTCTGAGCAAGAAGCAGAGAGAGGATTATATGATTATGGAACCAGTATTTCTCCTTTGATGCTTCAAGTAAAATTTACTCGATAAAAGATATTTTGAGGTATTAAGTTGCAAATTTCATTTATTTTTTGTAACTTTGCCCTCGAAAGGGGAGAGGTTGCCGCAGGCGGCTGCTCCCTTGTAACATAAGTTGAACAAATAAAATAGAATAATAAGAAACAGAAAGAATAAACTTTAGACATATAACATATTAATATACAAAGCGTTTACGATATTCGGAATACTCTCGAAATTTGGCGATTAAAAGATGTAAAACCGAGATTAAGTGAACGCCTGCGCTATAGCGTGGGCGGAACTTATCGGTTTTACGGGCCACGCCAAATGCCTGAGAGTATGATAAGTGAAGCTCACGCTTCTTTTGTATCATGCTCTCAGGTATTTTTTGCTTGTGGCTCGTACTTCCAGAATAAAGTTCAACACTCATTTTTTTCTATAGCGACGATGAAACAGGAAATCCCTTATTCATCTGCGCAGCTCTTGTATTATGCCTGGCAGTTGTCACGTAATAGGGGCGGTGCAGATGATGATAAGTTGACGGGTGTCTTGTCGGAGGCACGTGTCGATCTGAACCCCCATCAGGTGATGGCGGCTCTTTTTGCATTCCAATCTCCTTTCTCCAAAGGTGTTATCCTTGCCGATGAGGTGGGATTGGGAAAAACAATAGAGGCTGGTATTGTTATCAGCCAGTTTTGGGCTGAACGTAAGCGTCGTATCCTCATCGTTGCTCCAGCTACCCTTCGCCGACAGTGGAGCATGGAGCTGGAGGAAAAGTTCTTTCTGGATTCTTTTATTCTCGAAAAGAAAAAGGGGATTTCTTTAGACCATCTTTCCGATGGCAAGCAAATCTATATCTGCTCTTATCAGTTTGCTTCCAGACAAGCCGAAATCTTGTCGCGCACTCATTGGGACCTGGTGGTTTATGATGAGGCTCATAAACTGCGCAATGTTTATAAGTCAACCCCTTCGATGGCTTCCCGTCTGAAATCAGCTTTTTCTGATAGTCATAAACTCCTCCTTACCGCCACTCCGCTCCAGAATAACATTGAGGAATTATATGGTCTGGTAAGTATCATCGATGACCATTACTTTGGTGACTTGAAGAGTTTCAAGGCTCAGTATTGTTATAGTAACAAAAACGATGATATTGCTTTTGGTGATCTTCGCAGGCGTCTTCGCCCCATCGTGCATCGCACGCTTCGCAAACAGGTTACGGAGTATGTAAAATATACTTCCCGTATCCCGATGGCGCAGGAATATTATCCTGCCGTTGAAGAGCAGAAACTCTATAATCAAATCAGCGAGTATCTTCGCCGGGATGATACTTATGGATTACCAACCAGTCAACGTCAGTTGATTACGCTGATATTCCGCAAACTCATGTCTTCATCTACCTTTGCCATCGGCTATACGCTCAAAACGCTTATCGACCGTTTGCAGACCAAGATAGCTCCATATTCTGCAGATAAACCGCAAGGCTGGTATGGGGAAGATGGAAAAATAGCTATGGTTGCCGAAGATATGTTGGGCGATGATTGGGATGAATGGAATGAGCAGGATGAGAACGAACAGGAAGGAGAAATCCTTACTTCCGATGAGATAGAAGGTATCAAGGATGAAATCAAGGAACTCCAACGTCTATATGATTTAGCCAATAGTATCAGTAGCAATAAAAAAGGTGATTGCCTCTTGTCGGCACTCCATACCGGCTTTCAGAAGATGGAAGAGTTGGGAGCCAATCGCAAAGCATTGATATTCACGGAAAGTACCCGTACCCAGCTCTATCTGAAACAGCTTTTAGAGGAGAATGGTTATGTGGGCAAGATAGTCCTCTTCAATGGTTCCAACAATGATGAAACTTCCCGGAAGATATATAAGGCATGGAAAGAGCGGAATATAGGCACATCAGCCTTTACCCCTTCTTTGTCGGCAAACAAGCGCCAGGCTATTGTAGATTATTTCAGAGACGAAGCCGAAATCATGATTGCTACCGAGGCGGCATCCGAAGGTATCAACCTTCAGTTTTGTTCGCTTATCGTGAATTATGATTTGCCGTGGAATCCTCAAAGGGTGGAACAGCGCATAGGTAGATGCCATCGTTATGGACAGAAGAATGATGTTGTGGTTTTCAACTTCATCAACAAGGCAAATGCTGCTGATGTGCGTGTGTTCCAACTGCTTTCTGAGAAATTCCATCTCTTTGATGGTGTCTTCGGTTCGAGTGATGAGGTGTTGGGTAGCATCGAGTCGGGTGTTGACTTCGAGAAGCGGATGCTCAATATCTATCAGCAGTGCCGTACTCCTGAAGAAATCAATGCTGCCTTCGACCAGATTCAGCAAGAGATGGATGCAAGTATCAAGGCAACGATGCAAGATACCCGTAAGCAACTGCTTGAAAACTTTGATGAGGATGTGGTGGGATTGCTGAAGATTCGCCAAGGCAAGGATATGGGAAATCTGAATAAGTTCCATCGCTGGCTTTGGACGATAACCATTGCTACGCTTGGTAAGGAGAATGTAGAAGTGGTAGATGAAACCAATCTCGTCTTTCGCTTGAAGCACAATCCTTATCCTGATGTGGCAGCAGAATGTGGCATGTATCAGATAACTACGCTGCAATCGCAATACATCAATTATCGTTTGTCGCATCCTTTGGCTCAAAAGGTCATTGCTTTGTGTAAGCAGAATATACAAAGCCAGCAGAATCTCCTCTTCGATTATAGCCTATACCGTTATAAGGTGGCAGACATAGAACAATGTGTTAATGAAAGTGGATGGCTACAGGCTCATCTTGTTTCTTTTATATCCGAAGGACAACAGGAACAGCACATTGTGCTGACGGCACTTGCGGAAGATGGAACGGCTTTGGGTCAGGAGTTTGCAGAAAAACTATTGAATGTTCCAACGATAAGTACCGGAAATGTTCGTGTGCAGGAGGAAGCAAGCCAGAAGCTAGCTTCACTGTATGATAACCGGCGAGCAGCCTTGACCGTTCAGATAGAAGAACGAAACAAGGCTTTGCTTGATGCTGAAATTCAGCATATCGAGAAATGGGCAGAAGACCAGCAGCTCACTTTGGAGAATGAACTGAAAGACATCAAGGCAAAAATTAAGGAAAAGAAAAAACTTTTGAGTCGTTCGGAGAATGCACAGCAAACATTGACCCTGGAAAAGGAATTGAATACCCTTACTCGTCAGCAGAAGCGTAAGCGAGCCGAAATCTTTAATCTCGAAGATGAGATAGAAGAGAAGCGAGACGGAATGATAGACAAAGTGAAGGCATTTATCCAGCAGCATATTACGGAAGAAGAACTCTTCTGCGTGCATTGGACTTTAAAGAAATGAATCGGAATCAAAGCAAAAATAATATAACTAAGGAATAAACAATGACACTATACGAACAGAAATTTAGAGATATACTTGCAGAAATACTGCAACTCGACCAAGCCGAACTCGACTTTGGTATATATCGCATCATGAATCAGAAGCGTAAGGATATCGAGGCGTTCTTGAACAATCGCCTTGTTCCTGAAATTACAAAGATTTTGAAGACTCAAACTTCTGCAGGAACAGATATTTCTGCCATGGAGAATGAGGTGTTTTCTCATTTGGCTAAATTCTTTAGCCGTTATTATGAGGGTGGCGATTTTATCTCTAAACGTCGCTATAAGGACGATGCCTATGCCATTCCTTATAGCGGAGAGGAAGTGAAGTTGTATTGGGCAAATGCCGACCAGTATTACATCAAGACTTCTGAGTATTTCAAGAATTACTCGTTCGTGTTGCCGACCAGCCGTCGAAAGGTACACTTTGTTCTTCGTGATGCGGATACAGAGCAGAACAACAACAAGGCTGCCAACAATATGGAGCGCCGTTTCCAACTTTGTGAAGAGGACTGTATCGCAGAGGAAGATGGTGAGCTAAACATCTTCTTTACTTATGAGTTGATGCCGAAGACTACCAAGCAGGATGCACTTATCAAGGATGCTGAGGCTAAGATTATTTCTTCGTTTGCAGAAGGAAAATATGCCGACTTTGCGGAGTTGGTTAATGAAAAGGTGCCAACAGAAAAGAATAAGGAACGCACTTTGCTGATGAAGCATCTGCAAGACTATACGGCAAAGAACAATTTTGATTATTTCATCCACAAAGACTTGGGCGGTTTCCTTCGTAGAGAACTTGATTTCTATATCAAAAACGAGGTGATGTTTTTGGATGATTTGGATGCCACTCATATCATGGAGCATTTGGCACAAGTGAAAGCCATCAAGTTGGTAGGAGAGAAGATTATCACCTTCCTTGCCCAGCTCGAAGACTTCCAAAAGAAGTTGTGGCTCAAGAAAAAGTTTGTAGTCGGTTGTGATTATTGTATCACGCTCGACCGCATTCCTCGTACCCTTTACCCAGAGATTATTGCTAATGATGAGCAGCGTAAAGAATGGGTTCGCCTCTTTGCCATCGATGAAATCAAAGGGGATATGATGACCGAGGGCTATAGTGAACCATTAACAGAAAAGTTCCTGGAAGACAATCCGTTCCTTGTGCTTGACACTAAGTTCTTTAGTGCCGAGTTCAAGCATAAACTCGTGGGAAGTATGGAGAAAGTAGATGAGGAGTGTAATGGATTGCTGATTAATAGTGAGAACTTCCAGGCTCTGGAATTGTTGCAGGAGAAGTATCGTGAGACTGTGAAATGTGTTTATATTGATCCGCCTTATAATACTGATGGTGACGATTTTATGTATAAGGATAGTTTGAAAAATTCATCCTGGCTGACAATGTTGTCTAATAAAACAATTAGTGGATTGTCTCTTATTGCAAAAGATGGCGTGCTGTTTTCTTCTATCGACGATAATGAACAGTCAAATTATAAAGAGTTGTTGGATTCAATTTTTGGACAAGGTAATTTTATTTCGCAATCAATGTGGCATAAAAATTATGCTTCAGCTAATGACTCGAAAACATTTTCTAGTGTTTTAGATTATATATTAGTTTATCGAAGAAGTTCATCATTTATAAGGAATCTTTTGCCAAGAACAGAAAAGCAAAACTCTTTGTATAAATATGATAGTAATGATGGTAAAGGCAGATGGCGTCCGGATAATTTGTCTGTTAGAACTTATTCTGCTAATTATGATTTTCCTATAGAAAATCCTAAAACAAATAAAATATATTATCCTCCTAAAGGTCGTTCTTGGATGACTAATAGAGAGAGAATTCAAGAATGGATAAAAGAAACAAGAGTGTATTTTGGGTTAGATGGAAATGGAGCACCACAGTTGAAGCGCTATTTAAATGAAGTTCAGCAAGGTGTTGTTCCTACTTCTTATTGGAGTTATGAAGAATGTGGACATAATGATGAAGCTCGTAAAGAAATTAAAGATTTATTTGGACAGCCTCCTTTTAAATCACCCAAACCTTCTAGATTGATAAGGCAGATAGTGCTTATAGGTGCGAACAAACAATCTGTAATAATGGATTATTTTGCTGGCTCTGGTACAACAGGTCATGCGGTCATCAATCTCAACAGAGAAGACACCGGAAATCGCAAGTATATCCTCTGCGAAATGGCGGAATACTTCAATTCTGTAACCAAGCCTCGCATCGAAAAAGTAATCTATTCCGAGGATTGGAAGAATGGCAAACCTGTTTCCCGTAAAGGCATTTCTCAATGCTTCAAGTACATTCGTCTGGAGCAATACGAGGATACCCTAAATAATTTGCAGCCGAAGAACCAGCGACTCGACTTCGATAACGAGAATGGCAAGGGAGATTTCGAGGAAACCTATTTCCTCCGTTATATGCTCGATACAGAAACCAAGGGAGATCTCTTCAACCTGGAATGGTTTAAGAATCCGTTTGCCATGTCTATCAAGACAACCAAGGATAATGAGTTGATAGATACCCATGTTGATATGGTGGAAACCTTCAACTACCTTATCGGTCTGAATGTAGAGACGCTCCGTTATCCTAAGGATGGCTACTGTGTGGTGGAAGGAACTACCCATATCGGCAATGAGCGAACTCTCGTGATTTGGAGAAACTGCAACAAGGTGAACAACGAAGACTTGAATGAATTCTTCCGTAAGCAAGCCTACTGCACCACAGACTCAGAGTTCGATAAGATTTATGTAAATGGTGATAATACATTACCGAATATCAAGACGGATGAGGAGCATTGGAAAGTAGTACTCATTGAGGAAGAATTTAAGAAAAGAATGTTTGAATAGGTCTTATTATGGCTAAGAAAATACAGAAGAAAGGAAAACTGCAGCAGGCACTGGTCCTGTTTCATTATATCTTGCAGCTGTTTGGCTGTAAGGACTTGGAGGCTTTGTCTCGTGACCTCAAGGATCCAGCATACGAAGGATTGAATGATGACCACGAGTCAAAACTCTATCATGAGCTTTGTCATAAGCTCTATGCTACAGGTCCTTTATCCATAGAACAGTTGTACTTTTACGACCAGCATATCGTGAAGTTTACTGATGAGATTAACGAGAAGCGAAGTGAACCTATCAAGTGGAAGTACTTCCAGTATCTATCCCTCTTGTTCACGGAAATCTATCTCGACCAGTATTTCAGTAATCCGCAGGCTCTTTGCGACAACTTAAATCGTTTTCTGCATGATGACTTCAATCATCGTGCAGAAACCTGGCACGAGTTGCCCGACTTTACGGTTGATGACTTGAATAAGTTGGCTTATTGGAATGCAACAGGTTCGGGCAAGACTCTGCTGATGCATGTCAACATCAAGCAATATCAGGAGTATGCCAGGATTCATCATGCCAAGAAACTCAACCGCATCATCGTATTGACTCCGAATGAAGGATTGAGCCGTCAGCATTATGAAGAGTTGAAGGCTTCTAATATGGATGTTGCTATGTTCAGCAAGCAAGGTGTTGGTGGTTTGTTTCAAGGCAAGGCAGTAGAAATCATTGACATCAATAAATTGGCAGATAAGGATGGAGATAAAACGGTAGCTGTTGAGGCTTTCGAGGGCAACAACCTGGTATTGGTAGATGAAGGTCACAAAGGTTCCAGTGGTGATGTCTGGATGGGGTATCGCCAGAAGTTGACTGAGGAAGGCTTCTCTTTTGAGTATTCCGCTACCTTTGGTCAAGCCATTTCTGCAAAAAGTAATGCCAAAGACCGGAAGGCGATGTTCGACCAATATGGTAAGGCAACACTTTTTGATTATTCCTATCGTTATTTCTATGCCGATGGATATGGCAAGGATTACCGTATCATGAATATGAACGACTGGAATGATGATGATTTGCTCAATATGTATCTCACGGCATATTTGCTATGTCTTTATGAGCAGACAAAAATCTATCAGAGTGATGTGCGGATTCATAACAGGTTTCTGGTGGAAAAGCCTTTGGGAATATTTGTGGGAAGTAGCGTAAAGGCTGTGAGCAAGGAAAATAAGAATCAGGTATCGGATGTAACTCAGATACTCTTGTTCTTGCAGGATTTTATCCGGAATCGTACAGAGTTTTCAGGTTATATCCGTCGTTTGCTCAGTTCGGAAGATGGATTGAAAACAAAGAATGGTTATTCTGTATTTGGCAACTCTTTTCTGGCGCTTAAAGGTGGTTATCTCGTAGAAGATGACAAACAGAAGTTTGCCGAGAACATCTACGATGCTATCTTGCGGAATCTTTTCCACTCCAATATCCATGGTGCCCAACTTCATATCGATCTTCAAAAAGGAGGTTTTGAGGAGATTGGATTGAGAGTAGGAAGTACTAAGGATTATTTCGGCGTCATCAATGTGGGTGATGGTAAGGAATTGCTGAAACTCTTGCAGGATAAAGGATTCCTTTGCGAAACGAAAGCATTCGGAACTTCCAGCCTCTTCAATAATATCAATTCTCAAGATTCAACCGTCAACATCCTGATTGGATCCAAGAAGTTTACTGAAGGATGGAGTAGTTGGCGAGTTTCCGTGATGGGGTTGATGAATGTGGGACGCAGCGAAGGTTCTGAGATTATTCAGCTTTTCGGTCGTGGTGTTCGTCTGAAAGGATACAGATATTCCCTGAAGCGAAGCAAGATGCTGGATGCCTGCTATCAGGACGAGATGATTCCAAAGAATTTGTCAACCATAGAGACTCTGAATATCTTTGGCGTGCGGGCTGATTATATGGAAGCCTTCAAGGCATATTTGGAGGATGAAGGTTTGCCAACTAATGAGATAGACTATGAGAAGATTGTCATCAAAACCATTAAGTCTGTTGATTTAGATGCTCTTCATCTCTCATTGCCGAAAGTCGTAGATGGCTATAACTTCAAGAAGTCTGCCGTGGTGGAACCTGCCGATGAAAGCCTGATGAAAAAGGTGAATGTAAAACTGGACAAATATCCAAAGGTGGATTTGCTGCGAAGCAAGAATGTTCAAACTGCTACTGCTGCAAGTCGCTATATAGGTGTTTTGGGACAGGAGCATCTGAATTGGATAGACTGGACGGAAGTGTTCTTTGCCTTGCAGGGTATGAAGGCAGAGCGAGGTTGGTATAATCTGGAATTGCGATTGGAAGACTTGAAGTATCTGATGGCAAATCCTTCCTGGTACGAATTGTCAATTCCTGAAGACCGTTTGAACTTTCATGATTTCGGAAAGAATGTGGAGTTGTGGCAGGATGTTACAATCAGTCTGCTCCGTGGCTATATGGATATGGCTTACAAAAAGGCCAAGTCGAAGGAAGAGCAAAAGCATCTGAAGGAGACACGCGTTACCTATTATAATATAGGTATGCCTGACGAATATGAAATAGAGGTTCGTAACGACCTGCTTAATGTGGTGGATCATTTGAAAACATTGCAGGAGCAGGTGGAGGCCAATGAATTTGGTAAAGACTTAGTTCTTGATGCTCCTTATTTCAAGGCATTGAATGTGGAGGAACATCTGTATAAGCCTTTGGTCTTCCTTGCAGAGAAAAATACCAATGGTAATCGTCCTTATGTAGATGTTGTAACTGGTGAGCCAAAGTTGAAGGTGTCTCCTGTGGCATTAAACTTGGGAGAACAGAACTTTGTTACTTCTTTCCGTGAATATTGTAAGGCTCATCAAGACGATGTGCTGGCTGGTAAGCAGGTTTATCTGCTTCGCAATGAGAGTAAGAGGGGGTTGGGTTTCTTTGAAGCGAACAACTTCTATCCTGATTTTATCTTATGGATATTGGATGGAGAGAAGCAATATATCACCTTCATCGACCCGAAAGGTATTCGCAATCTTAAAGGATTGGAGGATGATAAGATTCAACTCTTCAAGTATTTACAGACAGAAGTGGCTTCTCAGTTGGGCAACGCTCATCTGATGTTGAACAGTTTCATTATCAGCAATACGCCAATGGAGCAGGTTGAGTTTTGGTTGAAGAATCCATTTGAAAAAGGTGAATTCCAAAAGAATCATGTGCTGTTTAAGGATGATAAAGGCTATCTGGAAACGATGGTTGATATGATTTTGCAGTATATGTAGGAAAAAGTTTTTCTATTTTATTGCCATATCTGCCACGCAGATTGTAAGTATTTGATACACAGAAAGAAATGGGTGGCAATAAGACGTATTCTTATTGTCACCTATTGCCACCTATTGCCACGGATTTGTAAGCGTCTCCGCGTTTATACCTTGCATAATTCAAAAAAAGCAGTAACAGCTG